>UQST01000004.1 GCA_900543815.1 uncultured Prevotellaceae bacterium | reverse complement strand
ACATTCACCCCTGAATATAAAATCTCAGCATAAATTGAAAATAATGGTCAAAACATTTGGATATTAACATAGAAAGCAGACCTACCATGGCATTCCTGCAATGCCCTATGGCCTCAAATCTTCAAGGAGGCATTGGGGCGTTTGAAGTCATCACAGGAAAAAAGCCCCTTGCACCATGCAGACGAAGAATGGGATGAGCATATATGTATTGAAGATTACCCCATAGAAGTCAATGGACGTGTTTTCTGTATCAACCTGCAGTTCACCCCAATAAAGCTGCAGGACAGACAAATCGGTTTGATTATCATCCAGCCATCAACATGCAAGCAACAGAAAAGCCTTCTGGTCACATCATCCGGGAAAATATGGGAGCATAACCTCAAGAAGGACAAGTACTGCCTGAAAGAAAACATCAGGATTACACCTACGGAGATGTCTGTTTTGGTACTTGCAAAGGGTGGCTGGCCAATAAAGCTTATCGCACTCTGGATGAACGTCAGCATAGCAACTGTCAAGACTTACAGGGCAAGAGCATTCAAGAAACTTGGGGTGAGCTCCATCACGGAGGCACTTGCTGTGATGGAAAATTACCATTGGGGATAAGGCTTCCCCTGTATGGAGACACATACACAGGAGGGAGGACATCCATTTTATCAGCTACTCAAAATTACATGAATTAATCAACGAAAGGATGACCTATTCTCGTTTCGTCATCTTTTTGCGTTCACACAGCGTCTTCATTAGCCGACAGATCACAATACGACCCACACCAGACGCCGCCTCCTCCATCCCGCCTCCATGATGCCTTACGCCCGTCGGGAAGCACAAAGTCACATGACCAACTATCCCAACGTCTGTTTTCTCGGACGTGCCATTTGGATTTAATCCGAGGAAAACATCCTCATTACTTCGCAGAAGTCCATTTTTATCCCTACCTTTGTACTGTCCGTCTGTGCACGAAGAACATTCCTTCACCGTCCAACCCAAGGCTGGACGGTCAGAGAAGCTTGCTTCATACGGCAATGCAATATAGTTGCTCGCACCGTCCAGCCTCGGGTTGGACGGTGAAGCACTCTGCAGCGGACGGGAAAGGAACTGATTACAAACCACACAAAAACTATCTGACAATGCCCATAGACATAGAATGGCAGCAGATGCCACCACAGAGAAACAACAATGACAGTGAGCCTCGGCTCTTCCCACGCATAGTCAACAGCCCCGTCGTGGAGGAGGAAAAACTGGCCGAGATGATAGCGGCCTACGGAGGAGAAAGCCGTGGAACGGCCAAACAAGTGTTACAGGACTTTGCCGACGTGCTGGCCAGGCTGCTGCGCGAAGGCAACGAGGTGCGCCTGCCATCGCTCGGCACCTTCAGGCTGACGGTTGGCACAGACGCGACCGTACACCGCAACACGAAGGGAAGCATACGCTCGGTGGCGGTGCGCGACATAGCCTTCCAGCCCAGTGAAGAACTGCGCACAGCCGTGGGCAAGCCGCACTTCCGCGAGGTACCCCGCAATGCCGCACTCGTGGCAGGCACGTCTGCCGAGATGGTTTCCTATCTGGATGCCTACTTCCAGAACCACAGCAGCATCACCAGTGCCGAGTTTGCCCGGCTGTTCAGCCTGAAGCGGAGCACTGCCCACACACGCATAAAGGAACTTGTAGCACGGGGCGTTCTGCGCCAGACAGGACATAACAAGGACACAAGATACGAGAGGGGGAACTGAGCACCACAGCCCCCTCCCCCGGCCATCCGCAAGCACACCCATAGACTATACAGTAAGTTGACTCTACAACAAAAATGACCTTTTTTGTTTGGCGGAGCAAAAAGAAACATCTACATTTGCAGCAGAGCCAACTAAAACAAGAAGATCACATGAAAACAACACATTGTCTTTGACGTAGGAGAGCTAACCCTACACAAAAGGATTCTGGCTGACCGCACGCAGAATACAACCTTGATGCCTTAGGCACTAAGTTGTAGTTCTTCATGCAAGTACTATCATGCCCCAAAAGCACGAGTTCACTTATCATCGGTTTAACGATTACATCTATACGGCTAACGAAGAACACTGGACATAAAACATCAGATACATGACAAACAAGACACACTGCCCCAGGGGCACAAGCAAGAGGTGGGCATGCTGCCTGCTGGTTCTCTCATGTGCGCTCACCGGTATAGGGAAGGTGCAGAGCAAGAGTCTCCCTGTACAGAATTACGCCACATGCCGCATCACCAATGCTGTCACAGGCAAGGCACTGTCGCTCGCGAGGGTGTCATCCAGCAATGGCTGGCACGCATGGACGAATGAGGAGGGAATGTGCAGGCTACCAACAGACGAGACGGTGCAACTGTCGTGTGCCGGCTATGAGAGGCGTATGCTCAAGGCTGGCGAGATTGCCCAAGAAGTGGCACTTACTCCCCTGCACGAGAGTACGGCCATCACCGAGGAGGCCACAGCGGAAATCCTGCACAAGGTAGCCAGCCAGATGCAGGCCGAACTGAAGCAAAACAGGAAGTTGACATCGGAATACTTCATACGCCAGGACAATGAACTTAACGGCAGCAGCCATCTGATAGAGGGTGTGTTCTCTGCCAGGAGCGCAGTGTGTCTGGCCAAGACGAAGATGCTGTCGGGAATCCATTACTGCGGCGAGCAGGGTTGCCAGCCACTCAAATACTCAAACCTTCACTATACCCTCTCACTGGGACCAGTGGCCAGATGGGGTGACCTGTGGAACAATCTGTGCCTGCCCTTGATGACCAAGAGTCCCAAAAGCAAGCACTTCCGGTATGAAACAGACTATCATACGGAATGTCACCTGATGACATCGGCAGATGGTAGCCAGCGCCTGTACCGCATACGACTGATCCATAACCCGCGCACTCCCGCTCTGCGTTTCCTGTATGGAACACTCTGGGTGGATGCCCAGAGCACACAGCCCGTATGCTTCGACGGAGAAACCGAGGGACTGGAGATGAGACTACACAGTCACACAGGATGGCGCAACAGTCCGATGACAGCCCGCGTACACATCAACTATACCAACAGAAACGGGCACACCGAAGTGGAGAGTATGCTCACCTGGTGTACATGCGAGGATGTCACCTGCACCACATCCGTCATGCAGGCGCAGGGAAGGGTGTCCCCCGAAAGGATGTTCCCCAATGACCGAACCAACATGCTTAGCCGACACGTCTATACCAAGGAATCAGACTCCGCCAGCATTGCACTGCCCATGCTGAGGACAGAGAGGCAGAAGGCACTGGTGCAGAAGGGCGGCAAGAACTGTGCAGCCAAGACCTTCACACGCTTCTGACCAAAGGGAGCACAGAGGGAGACAAGTAAGATGCCGCACCAACATGCTCACTGCCATTCCCTATGGCTTGCCCGGATGCGATGCAGGCCAGGCACACAAGCCTTGGCTGCAGGCTGCATCCACAAGCTCCAGCCGCATGAAATCCTTGGGACGGCCAAACTGACGGAGCAGGCGTACACAGTCGGGCAGGGAGGCAAAGCGGATGCCATCGGTCAGACACACGTGCTCCACCTGCACAGGACTCCACTTTCCTTGGGTGAGCAACTGCAAGTCGCCGCTCAGGTCTATCTCTACATCTCTTATATATACACGCGCGTGAAGGGAGCGGAAGCGGCTTCCCGGACGGTCGTCGGTGAGCAGACGAGCCTGAGGAAACTGCTGCATGAGGCGCTGCACTCCACCAGATGACAGGAGTATATCCACATCGTGTACATCTACACCCGGCACACCGTTGAGAGCCAGTGCACATGATCCATAGACACACCACATGGGGTCGGCCTCATGAAGCAATGGGGCAAGACGGAGGAGCGCACTCTTCATCTCCCCGCTCAGCAGTTGATTGTGTAAGAATGCCATATCGTAGGTAGTTAAAAGACTTCACCCCAGCAACCCAGACCATTCTGGACTGCCGGGGTGAACTGTATCTGCCTGCAAAGGTAAGGGCTAAAGCCTCACCGGACAAGCATTTTCACCGGGAATGTGCATTACCCTCTGCCCTTGGCGCAATACTTCTTGCCGCCGCGCACATATATGCCGCTGTCGGGCACTGAGTTGAGTCGCATGCCCGTGAGGTCGTAGATGGCACCAGACTCCACCTTGACGGCAGGAGCCACAGAGCCTACTCCATCGGGCGTAGGAGCCGTGAGGGGATGCAGGGTGATGCGGTCGAAGTTGGGCGCCCAACCATCGGCATAGCTCTGCAGAGTGATGGTATTGCGGCCAGCCTTCAGCCTGACGGGCACCATCTTCCAGCCCATACCCTCGGGGCTGTAGGTGTGGGTCATGTCGTCATTGCCGTTGAACACCAACGGGTCACACAGCACCTCGCCATTGACCAGCAGCTTGGCATTGCGCTTGTCTTGTGTGATGTAGTAGATGGTGAGCATATAATCCCCATCGTGGTCGGCCACTACATTGTTGAACTGAAGCATGCTGCCTATGCCCACATAAGTGACATACCCGCCTGCCGAAGCATGCAGCGGGCTGTAGGTAGCACACCGTGCATCGCCGGTGAGTGTATTTGCAGTGGCCTCGGCCTCGTATGTGACGCGCTCCACAGGAGTGTCCAAGTCGGCACGGGGAGACACTTGCACGAGGAATCCACCCTCGGAAAGTTCCTTGATATTGAGGCTGCTGCCCTTCTTGACCTGCACTTTGTTGAACTTCAAATCGCTGCGGCAGTTGCCGTCCCTATAGATATAGGCGGTGTAGGTGCGGCCTTCCTCAAGGAAGTCAAAGGTGAGTTTGCAGTTGCGCGCATCGGTGCACAGGCCCGACACCCACCAGTCCTCGCCGCTGCGACGTGCTATGGTGGCATACTTGAGCAGCTTTCCCTCCAGCAGGCGACTCTCGTCCCATGCCGTGGGCAGGCGCTTCATGATGTCCTTTCCAAGGAAATGCCTGAGGTTCTCAGGACACTCGGCTATGTGGGTGATGCCGCTCTCGAAGGCCGTCATCAGCGCCATGTGCTGGCCCATACTCACCTGGGTGATGATACTGCCAAAGTATGAGGCGAAGTCGCCGGGCGTATAGTCGGCAGCTCCCACCACGTTGCGGGTGAACATCATGTTGATATGGTGGGCGCCCGTAATATTGCTTGGCCACCAGAAGTTGGTTTCTCCTCCGCAGATGCCTTCCTGTGTCATGAGGTAGGGATAGGTGCGTCGCAGTCCCGAGGGGCGCGTGCATCCGTGCAGGTTGACCAGCATCTGGTACTTGCCACACAGCTTCAGAAGGTTCTCCATGCGTATCATGGTCTCGTGCGAATCGTCCTCCCAGAAGTCTATCTTGATGCCCTTGATGCCCCAGTCGGCCCACTGCTTGAGGGTCTTCTCCATATTGCCATTCGAGAAGTCCTGGCAGTCGGAGAGCTTGGCAGTCTGCCACAGGAAGCAATCCACTCCCTTTTCCTGGGCATGCTTCACCAGCGAGGGCACCCACTCGGCACTCCATCCGCCATCGATGAGCGTATAGGGCCAGCCCATCTCGGCAGCGAAGTCGGCATGGTCATACTCGCCCTCCCTGATGCCTCCATACACCTTCTGGATGTCGGTCTTGTTGCCATCAGAGCCGCCCCAGTACCATGCCGATACGCCTGGCTTTATCCACGACATATCGTCTATCACAGTGGGCGGGCAAAGATTCTCGGTCATAGTGGTCTCGAAGACTGTTGCCAGGTCGCCAGCCACCACCATGCGCCAGGGGGTGTAGGCCGGCAACGCGCAGATTACGCTCTGCTTCTTGTCCTCGGCATAGTCCTTGACCTCTCCCGTCCAGGCAAATGAGAACTCGCCCTTGCGGTTCTCGGCCTTGACAAACGAGGAGCAGAAGATGCCGCGATTGTCGGCCTCGGAGAGCAGCAGATAGTCCTGACCGTCGGAAGCCAGCGTGGGAGCATTGAAGCGGCGGTCGCCTGCCTGGAGCAGAGCTGACCAGGTGGTATAGAGTTCATAATGTCCCTCGTAGGGATAGTTGGGACTCTGGATATTGCCGATGAACTTGCATGCAAGGCTGTTGGAGAAGTTTGCCATGCGTATGCGGGATGCCTCCTCGGTGAGTACCACTCTGGAGAACGAACGGCTCTTGGGTATCACGTAGCGGAAGGCAAAACCGTCATCGTAGAGGCGGAACTGCACTGTCTGTCTCAGGGAAGACCTCTCTGTCACCACCGAGAGCATGTGGCAATGGTCGCGGTACTGCGACTGCTTGCCCACAGGCAGAGTGTAGGGGGCGTCTATCACTGCGGTGTCAGACGACACGAGGTTCAATCCCTGGGTGAGGTCAACGTTTGTAGTCTTGAGACCCAGCGGCGATGGAGCCACCAGCAGGCGGCCATCCTTGTGCACCGTATAGGAGAGTTGTCCCTCGTCGAGGGTCACTGTGGCGGTTATCTTACCATCAGGCGAAGACACCCGGAACTCATCGGCCCGGGCGGCTCCAGGCAGTATGGCAAGTGCTGCAAGCAGCAGGAAATGGAGTTTGTTCATATTAGTTTTCACTTGGAAATCATTTACATTGGATGTGCCGCTATAATGGGCACACAGTAGCAATCCCCTGCCGGGTTGCCCGAAAAGGCAAAAAGCCCCTTCCCTATCATGCTGCGGGGAAGGGGCTTGAAAGTTATTTAACCAGAACCTTCACACCATTGATGATGTAGAGGCCGCTTCCCATTGCCTTCACGTCGCTCAGGGTTGCGTTCTGACGAAGCATCTGTCCGTCCAGGCTATATACATTGCCACGCTTGGCAACATTGTTCACGGTGCTGCTGATAGAGGTCATGTCGTCGAACTTGCCGTTGATCTTGATGGCAATATCGTACTCGGCACCCTCGGGCATTGTGGTCTCGCCATACACGAGGTAGGCAGAACCGGCAGGCACACAGAAGTTGCGGCCATTGTCAATACCCTCAACACCCTTGGCCATATTGTCTGTGAACACCACATTGCCAGTGCCCAGCCACTTGTCCATGAACGTACCGTAGAGGCCGGCAGCGCTCTTGGGCTCAGAGGTGAGTGAGTTGCCCAGAGTGAACTGAACGTCCTCGGTGGTCTCGCCATTATACTCACCCTCGGGAATCACAAAGAAGGGAGTGCCGGGCTGGATGTTTACATCCACATTCTTCAGAGCCAGGAATGACTCACCGTCCTTGCTGAAGCAGCCCATGGGCATGTAAGCCGAACCGCAGTCAGTGCTCATGCCGTAGGGATAGCACAGGGGAGAGATGTCGCCGCAGAGGCGCTTGATGGTTCTCTGAGCGGAATAGTTCTCGAAATCGATATCCTCGGCAGCCTCGATGAGGAAGTGTGAGTTACAGCCGGGATGACTGTCGTCCCATGTGCCCAGGAAGCTGGTGGTCTGCTCCCATGCATTCAAGTGGGCTCTGTTCACTACAGTGCCGTCGATACCGGTCATATACAGGATGTTCTGACCATATCCGATGGGAGTCACCGTGAAGGCAGCAGGAATCCACTGCAGACTGATGCCGCCGCCGTCCTTGTACATATCACGATGGATGAACAAGCCGCTTGCGCGGTTCTGGATAGCGAATGTGGTGTCGGTGAGAGCCACGAAGCGGAACTGGGATGCAGCCTCATTGGTCACCTGATCATCGCTGAAATAGTAGATCTCAGAACCTGGCTGGATGTCGGCATCATCGAGCACACTGCCCACTTCGTTCTCGTCGGGACGCACACCTACAGCCAGTCTCTGGCCATAGAGAGTGCCGTGCTTGATGTTGTCCTTGCTCCAGTTGTGCAGGTTGAAGTTCTCTTCGGTATCAAACTTCAAGTGGTACCACTTGGTGGTGTCAACAGGCAGGGCTGCAGCGAAGAGAGCGTCCTTGGCAGCCTTGATGTCGGCTATGTACTGGTCGCTCTGCTGCTGCGTGAGTACCGACAGGCTGTCGTAGCGCGCGGCATCAGCAATCACCTTGGCCAGGGCTGTTCCTGTCTCTTCTGAAGTCCAGAAGCCAGGAGCATCGCCCACCATCACATAGTCGGGATACTTGCGGTTGTTGCTGATGGCATTGCGCAAGGGAGCCGGGTCAACCAGTTTGGCCGCAAAGGCATCATAAGCCTGCACCAGCGTGTTGTACTGCTCAATGGTCAGAGCGGCCATGTCCAGCGAGGGATAGGCATCCACCAGAGCATTGAGCGTGCTGGCCACATCGCCCAGCGTCTCATACTGCGAGGGCTTCTGCTTGTTGGCGGGATATATCTGGAAGGTGGCATAGTGGCCGACGCAGCGGTAAGAGTCCTGGTCCTTGCCGCGCCCGTCTTCCTCATAGAAGCGCAGGTACTTGTAGGGCTCGCTGATGGCGAAGGGCTGTGAGTACACATCCTTCTGGCCGCTGTACCAGGGCATGGACACGTTGTCGCAGATGAGTGTCCACTTAGTGTCGGCAGTCTCCTGCAGGGCTGTCTCGTCGTTGGAGCCATAGAGGCTGGTGCGGGTAATGTGGTTGTTATCGGTGTTGCGGCGCACCACATACACCTCATACATGCCTATCAGGGGCTCGTCCACAGTCACATCCAGGCTGGCCTGGTGAGGGCCTGTGGCTACGCCCGAACTCCATGCGCTGTGCCAGAAGGTGTTGGGATCACCATCAAGCAGATTGTCGAGCGAACCCTCCTTAACCTCGGTCCACAGGGAGTGGAATTGGCTGGTGGCCTTGATGGCAGGGTTCTCCATGTCGGGAACATATACGTTGCGGATGTCCTTGGCCATATCCAGCCCAGCCTGGGCTTTGCTGATGTACTCCTGATAGTTGAGCACCATCTTGTCGTGGTTCTTCACCAGGTCAAAGGCATCCAGCAGTGCCTGGGCCTCATCGTCACCCACAGGCTCCAGGTACCACTCCGAGGTGCCCTTGTCGCCGACGTATGCCTCACCCTTGTTCCAGGTGGCCTGCCACATGCACAGCTTGTGGGGAGCCTGGCCTGCTCCCTTGCCATGCCCCCACTGGTGGAAGTAGGTGTTTCCGTTGGCCTCATAGTCTGTGTGCGAGGAAGCATAGCGGATGTAGAAGATGTCGTGGTTGTCCTCGGTGCCCACATAATCGAAGCCCATGAGGGTGTCCACCTCGGCACTCATGCTGATGGCATCACCACTGGGGCCGGCACACTGCATGCCTGTGGCGGCATTGACCATCTTGACATCCTTGCCCACCATGCTGAGCTTCCACAGCTGGCGTGCGTCCTTCTCGTCACGCGCGCCCCACCAGCACCAGCCGTCCAGGCTACCAAACATGGCAATGTCGTAGTAAGACCGCTCCATCACAGGATTGCCCTCCAGGTCGGTCTCGCCGCTCTCCTGCTCGGTGTAGTACTTCATGCCGCCCACGATACGGTAGTAGCCATCGGGCATGCTGAAGGTCACCAGGCTGGCCATGATGGCCTTGTAGTCGGCCTCCACCTTGTCCACGATGGCATCAATGTCCTCCTTGGACACCGTGCCACCCTCGTCCAGGGTCTCGGCATACTTCTGTGCCACAGCCATGTCCTGCTGGAAGGCTGCCCATGCCTCGGTGTCGGAGTACTGGCCAAAGCCTGTACCGATGCTCAGTTCATTGGGATTATAGGGCAGATAGCGGTCATAGGCCATGAGCAGCTCATTGATAGCACCCGCGAGTGCAGCCTGCTCATTGGCCTTGTAAACCTGCAATTCGGCACAGTGCCAGGGGCGTCCGTCGTTCAAGTTGGTGTTGGTCTTTGTGCAAGTGAAGCGCAGAGCCTTGGCACCTCTGAGGCGGAAGAACGTAGAGATGACGTACTTACCCTGGTCATCATCGCCCTTCCATTCCAGTTCCACCTTCTTCACATCGGTCCAGCTTGTTCCATCCGCAGTCTGCTGAACCAGCATCTCGATGGGCTGACACGTGTTGCTGCTGTTTCGGCGGCCGAATACGAGCTGGTAGTAACCAGTAATCTCGCACGGCAGTTCCACTTGTATGTAATGCGGGCCACTCACCTTGCCGTGCCAGTCACTGTGCCAGAAGGTGGTCACATTGTCATCTACAAGCCATTCGATGTGCTTTCCTTCGTCATCGTCACTGGCAGGGCTGCTCAGCTGAGAAGCGTCTAAAATCAGTTTGCTGTCGGGATCCAGACCATTGGCAGCAGCATCAAACTGCGCCATCACCGGTAAAGAGCCGACCATTGCCGACATTGCAAAAGCCAGCAAAGAGATAAGTTTCTTTCTCATCAGAATAGAAAGTTTAGAGTTATTAAGTATGTTTATTGGTTTGTGTAGTTTCCTCGCTTACTTCCAGACCGCATTACGGCCAGGCAGACACATCCTCGTACCCGCATAAAACACATACATAGAAGTAGATAATAGATAAGATTTGGTTCACTTTAACGCGTAGCTTAACGTTCTTTAATGCAAAGTTACATTTTTTTTATTTGACTCCAAAAGCCTTTTCAGTACTTTTTGCAAAATAAAATAGAAAATTCCAATCACCGACGCAGAATGTTGCACAGGCTCTGGGAATCCTTCCCAAGCAGTGTGGAGGCGCACAGGACCATCAGTTGCAAGAGGCCAAGCGGAAAGGCAATGCTACCTTAAATATTGTAGAAAAGGTGCTTGGGAGAGAGATTTTACGTAATTTTGCCACATGAACAGAATACTTTTCGGCCTCATGTTGCTGGCTCTGTCGGCACAGACACAGGCACAAACCTACCAGCAGAACGTGCGTGCAGCACTCGACGCACTGGCTCAGGACAGCCTCACACTGGCCGAGGGACTGTTGCGCAAAGCACTCACACAGGAGCCGGCACTGAAGTCAAACGCCATCCTATTCCAGCATCTGGGACGCATACAGGAGCGCAGAGGACAGCAGGCAGAGGCGCTCGAATCCTACTCCATGGGACTGAACCTCTCGCCCACCACCCTTGGACTGCTGCTCGACCGTGCATCACTCTACCTGCGCAGGGGCGACGAGAAGCACGCGCTGGTAGATTACAACGACGTACTCAACCTGAGTGCCGACCATCAGGAAGCGCTCTTCTTCCGTGCCTATATCTACACCCGCCAGCGACTCTACAAGCAGGCACGCACCGACTACGAGCATCTCATCAGACTCCGACCCGACCACGTGGAAGCCCGAATGGCACTGGCGCTGCTCAACGACCGCGACAACCGCCCCCGTGAAGCCATGGAGCAAATCACTTCGCTGATAGAACTTTACCCCAACAGAGCCGACCTTTATCTGGCTCGAGGAGGCATGGAACAGGACCGCAAGCAGTATGAAACAGCCCTGCATGATATGAACCGTGCGCTGGAGCTCAACCCCAAGAACCCCGACGCATACCTCTCCCGTGCTGCCCTCTACATGTCGATGAAGCGGAAGAAGCTGGCCAAACAGGACTGCCACACAGCCATCTCGCTGGGAGCAGACCGCGAAACGGCTCTGCGCATACTGGTGGAATGAGATGACGAGAGGGCTTCTGCGACAGCTTAACCAGACCTTAAACCATCTTACAGCCCCACCCACAAGCGCAGAAGAGGCACCCCCCATGCACATCGAAGTATGCCAGCACAACTCGTGCAACTGACTCCAGAGCACAGGAGGAGTGGGCTTTTTGCCATCCTGACATTGCAAAATCGCAAGAATCTGATGCATTAAGGGGGAAAAAGGCAACTTCTTCCTCAGTTATGAATATTTCTCTGTACATTTGTCAAAGACAATATCGCATACAACCACAAAAACGGAACGGACATGAGGATAATCGCTTGCATCATCTGTTTTACCATACTTACATTCCCTTCTCACGCCCAAGGCTATTACGAAGAAGGAACGCGCTGGACTGAATTGAAGCTGGATACACTGAGATATGAATCGTGGTTTACCGAAGTGAATGACGGCGGAACAACCAAGTACATCCCCAATTACGAGCGCACAGACTTCTATATCAAGGGCGACACAACGAAATTGAATTCAACGCGAATGAAAGTCTGGAGACATATAGAAGGGATTCCCGACTCCGTCGCATACTTCATAGAGAAACTGGACAGACCGCACATCATGCTCAGTTCACCGTATTTCCTGTCCTACGGAAACATATCCGCTTCCTGCTTCGCATACAATTTCCAATGGGAAGCAGGCAAGGAGCTACGCAGTTTCAGGCTGCCAAACTCCCAAAGCACCAGCGCCAGGAACCCTTATATATATGGTAGCATAGAAGAGATAAAGACCGGAACCTTTGGAACCAACCTCCCTCTGGAATATGTGGAGCTAAACAACCACACCATCATAAAGGGGATAGGTGTGACATCATGGCAGGGGCGTGACTGTATCTTCGGGCCTACAGAAGCCTGGTATATGGAGTGGATGTGCAACAGCAACGTGACGAACGACTACCGCTCCATCATCGTCCACTTCGAGCAGGGCGGCAAAGTCCTCTATGATATGTGGCCAAATGAAAAGGGAGAACTGACAACCAGCATCCACAGCACAACAGAGAACGTCCAGAACCAAAATATCACATACGATCTACAAGGACGCAAGACTGCGGGAAAACCCTCGCGCGGTATATATATATCAGGAGGGAAGAAACGGGTAGCCAAATGACAATCAGTGGAGAAAGGACACAAGATGCCTTTCTCCACTGATTGCCTTGAATATCCACCCTGCTATTTCCTCAATACCGCCCTGATGACAAACCAGACATGGGCTGCCAAAGCACGTAACCAACCATAATGACGGGCCATGATGCGAAGGCGTTCCAGGAGCGATGCCTTATGGTGGCGGGTGGTCATTCCCTCGCTGAGATAGTCGGTGAGAACGGCCTCGGTGTTGACCAATTGCAGTCCGCGTCGCTCGGCCAACCGCATGAGGCGGATGCACCAGTCGTAATCGGCCGAGAAACGATAACGCAAATCATAGGGAGTGCAACGGGCCAAGTCGGTGCGTGCATAGAACGACTGATGGCAAACCAGCATACCGCTCAGGAAGGAACGGGAAGCCAACTGCCTGGGGGCACTCAGGCGACGATGACGCAGAAACCGCCCAGCCTCATCCACCAGGTCGGTCTCCCCGTAGAGCACAGCCGGATTGCGTGCATCACCCTTGCGCCATTGGGCCTTCGCCACAGCCTGTGAGATGGTGGAGTCGGCATGCAGACAGTCGCCCGCATTGAGGAATACCAGATACACTCCACTGGCATTGGTGATGGCTTTGTTCATGGCATCATAAAGCCCGGAATCATATTCGCATATCAGACGAATATGATGGGGATGCGAAGTGCGCGTGTTCTCGGCCACATAGCTCTGCACTACACTCAGTGTGGAATCGGTGGAGCACCCGTCCACGATGAGGTGCTCTATGCGGGGGTAATCCTGCCGCGCTACGCTCTGCAGTGTTCTCTCCAGCGTTTGCGCAGCATTGTAAGTGACTGTAGCAATGGTTATCAGCGGCCCCTGAGGTTCAGACGGAGGCACCGCGCTGTCGGTCGGTTCCGACGAAGGTAGGTTGTTCTCTTGATTCATATATCCTGTATCTTCTCCTTTTCTCTGTTGTTCTATAGTTCTGTTTATATTATTAAAAGAATGGTTCTGTCTGTCGTCACAAGTGCCCGATGCTTCTGCCGCAAGACGGGCAAACGGTCATGCCTGGCAGCTTTGGCCTCTGCCCCAAGCGGGAAAGAGGCATTCATAGCGACTCGTAAATACTGATGTACCGCTCTGCCACACGGCCTTCGTTGTAGTCACGGGCAGCCTGCCGGGCAGCGGCTTCACGCAGCGGATGGCAGAGCACATAACCGATGCCACTGGCCAGGTCGGCTGCATTGCACTGCTCGGCCACATAACCCGAGGTGAGATGCGTAATCATCTCGGGAATACCCCCGGTGCGGAACCCCACGCAGGGTGTTCCCACGCTCATCGCTTCGGCTATCGTGTTGGGCAGATTGTCCTCCAGACTGGGAGTCACAAAGACATCGGCGGCTGCATAGACCATCGGCATCTCGTCGGGAGTCACCGAACCGAGTGCGGTGAACGCTATGCCCGGGCAGAGCGAGGCCACTGACCGGGCATCCCTGCCCACCACCACCAGATGCAGACGGCTGCTGTCCATCTGTCCGAGAGCCTCTGCCAGATAGCGCATACCCTTGCGCTCATCGGTCACCTTCTGGCTGCAGAAGAGCACGATGCGTGCTTCCTGGGGGAGGTGCCAGTGCTGGCGAGCAAGCTGCTGCGGGATGGGATGATAAATGGAGTGCGGGATGCAGTTGTTGACATGCTCTACACGCACTCCGGGCAATGCCTTGCGTGCGCGGTCGGTCATCCATTGGCTGCAGCCCACCAGTGTGATGTGTGCCTGCCTGAGCAATGCCCTCTTGCGCTCCAGGATACGATGCGGCAATCCACCCCGCATGATGGGACAGTGGCGGCAGTCGGTCTCCTGACATGCTCCACGATAGTGGCACACGCCCAGGAAGGGCCATTCATCGTGCAGTGTCCACACCATAGGCTTGCCCTCACGTGCCATCTTCTCCAAGGCGGAAAGCGAAAGCATCCCTTGGTTGACCCAGTGCAGGTGCACCACATCCGCCTCGCGATACTCCTGGGTATTCAGTACATCCACCCCCCAGGAAGCCGTGTCGGCCAGCCACATGCCCTTGCGGTCGAGTCCGTTGTGCAGCAGCACATCCAGCCTTTCGGCTATCTTGGGCCACTTGCTGCCCACTTGAGCCACCGTCACAGCATCGGTCTGTTTGTCACGCACCAGCATGCGGGCCTTCATGCCATTACGGCAAAGGGCATCGTTGAGACGGCTGGCAGCAATGGCTCCGCCGCCTGTGCGCTCGCTGGTACTTATGGTCAGTATTCTCATCTGTATGCTGTCTTTCCCATCCATTTGCGGATGCGGTTCCTGACAGACTGGGCGATGAAGGCCCAGTTGCCGTGTTTCACATTGAGGTAAAGCTCCTCCAAGGAGCGGCCCACCTTTATCCAAGGGCTGCGCCAACCCATCGTGCGATACACACGATGACGGTATTCCACGTGTTCCACCACATATCGTGGATGCTTCAGAGGGAACTCCAGGTCGTAACGGCCCATGGTGAAGATGCGCCTGTAGCCGTGCGGCAGGGTGCTGATGCTGCCTGCGAAATGGGTGGAATCATCGGTTACGCCCACATTGTTAATCATATTCACACGCGGAACGATGGTCATCTGCGACTGGAGCAATAGCTGTGACTGGAAGATGGTTTCAAAATAAGCCTTGCCCGACAGCCTGTGTGCCTGGCACATGGGCAGGAAATCACGCCTCAACTTACGCTCCTCGGCGAGTGCCTGCAGGCGGCTTACCGCCTCGGCGTCATCCAGGAAAGCGTAGTCGGCAGAGCGCTTGCCTATGACACGGCTCCACGATGCCCAACCCCAGATACTGAAGTTGGTGGTGAAGAAATAGTCGTCGCTCACATCGGGCGTACGCTCGTCGGTGTTGAAGCCGGCTATCATGCCCACCCGCTCATCGTGCTCGTAGCGGTCGAGCATCTCCTTGCAGAAGGTGAAGAAGGTGGGTGAGGGCACCACATCATCCTCGAGCACAATGCACTTGTCGGTCATCGAGAAGGCCCACTGCTGCGACATGAAGCCCGACGGATCGCAACCGTAATTGGTAGGCTGGTAGCATTGGTGCACCTCGCAATCCCAGTCTATCGCACTCACCACCTGCCTACACGCCATGATGCCGGGCATATCAGCCTCGTTCCTGGGGCCGTCCTGATAGAGGAACAGCCGTGCAGGCCTCGCCCTTTGCACTTGCTCGAAGACCTTCTTGAGAGGCTCGGGGCGGTTGAAGAACAGCATAAGGACGGATACGTCCACCAGTGAATCTTTCATCGCACTGCAAATATACCTTATTTATTTGGCACTGCCTCGTCTTGGGCAGGCATTTTTTCCCTAGCAGGCTCTGCCGAGGGCTGTGGTGCACTTGCCGCTGCCACCCGGGCAGGATTAGGCTTGCCCCATCGCCCGCTCAACCATGGCAACTGCTCCACATAGGGCACCAGCCACGAACAGATGCAGAAGATGACCGGGATGAGGATGATTGCATCATCGGGATGACGATAGATACCCCTACCGAAGCAGAGGTGTGTGAACTTGTAGAAATACAGCATGGGGTAATGCAGAAGGAAATATACCATGCTGTGCTCGCCTATATAGCAGAGCCAGGGGACGCGTCTGACGTGGGTAGCGAGCAGGATGCCCGACAGACCGCAGAGCGCCAGAGTGGCATTGACCACCGCCATGAGGGAATGGCCCGTGAAGGTATTGGAACTCATGGCATACTGCCCCGGCAGAAGCACATTGCCCACTGCGGCAGCCACCACAAGGACTGTCGAAAAGAGAAGCATGCGCCTGTCGCCGAACTTCTCCATAGCCCAGTGCCACATGTGACCAAGGTAGAAGAAGAAGAGACCCATGAAGACATTGTTGACGCTCATGTATAAGGGGTTGCCCTGAGTCCACAGCCACCAGCTCATCAGCGGCCCCAGCGCCCACACCCAGCGCAGATAGCGCACCTTCTCGGTGAAATGCGCCACCACATACATACAGAAGAAGGAGAAGAGGAACCATATAGGGGTATTGCCATACACACCGCTCGTCTTGTAGAGCTGGCTCCATGAGATGTCCTCCACAAAATGCCCGTACTTGTTCTTGAGCGGGTAGTAGAAGGAGAAATAGACGAGCAGGCCGATGAAGGCACTCGACAAGTAGGGGGCAAGCAACCGCTGGCTGCGGTCGATGAGATAGGCTCTGTTGCGACCGCCAACGCTGCGGCAGAAGTAACCAGCCTTGAAGAAGAAGAAGCTCATGAAGTAATAGGTCCACTGCATAACCTCCTGCCACCACACCTGGTCACGCTGTCCTGTGAGCGTCATGATGTGCAGGGTGACCATGCGCACAATACAGATGCCGCACAGGATGTCGAATGCGTGGTTTCTCGCTTTCTGCTTTTTTTCCATATTTACTAGTACGTTGAGACTGTCCAAGGGCGGATTCAGGCCTCTTCCGAATGCCTCATCCCGCCTGCAAGGTACACCGGCAGCCCTCGGCCACCGAAGTCCTTCGGGGACAAAGGTACAAATATTCCCCCAACCATCCCCATCCCCAAGCCTTTCTCATGCACTTTTCCTCTACAATCCACATTTTTTCATCCACCAGAGCAGGCAACAAAGAGAAATCCAGAGGTTTATTTGCCCCAAAGCAGAAATGCAGCAGGCAGACAGGCGGAGATTATCGGGAGAAAAAGTGCAGCGCACTGCACCAGCCATCGGAGCGCACTGCATCGCCCTACGCAGCGCGCTGCGCCAGCCATCGCACCGCAGTGCGCTTTATGAAAGGAAAGCGGTGCCAACAGGAGAAAGCCCACATTCTGCACCTCCCCAAGCGTGGTCGTATGGAAAAAACACCCCTTTATATATAAATAAGGAGACATTTGGCCTGCCAAAAGCAACAATTTGCAAGGTTTAACGAAAGAATTTACCCTGGGACGGCCACCATTCCACATTAAATGAGTAACTTTGACGAAAGAATGTGCGCACGCGAGTAACATGCAGCCGCAAGAAGCGTCCTGAAGGGCAACCGATACAAAGACCCAAACCCCACAGCCAACTGCACGACATGCAGAAAGCAAGCGCACTGGCTCACAAAAAGCAATACAAAGCAGTAACATATACAATCCTAAAACAACATGACTGTAAACAGAAGAAGTTTCCTGAAGAGAACAGCAGCCGCGTCTGCACTCTTCACCGTCCTTCCCCGCCAAGTGCTGGGCAAGATGGGGGGAGCCAACAACTATGTGGCTCCGAGTGACCAACTCACACGAGGCATCATAGGTGTGGGTGGCATAGGCCGTAGCGAGCTCCACTTCCAGAGCGACGAGCGCTGCCGCATGGTGGCCCTGTGCGATGTGGACCAGAATCACCTCGACTCGGCAGTGGCTGCCGCCAAGAAGAGCTTCGGCGAGACAGTGAAGGCATACCATGATTTCCGTGAGCTCATACACGACCCCAACGTGGATATCGTGCACATCGCCACACCATCACACTGGCATGGCATCATGGCCGTAGAGGCTGCCAACGCAGGCAAGGACATCCTGTGCGAGAAGCCCATGACACGTACCATCGGCGAAGGACGCCGTGTGGAGGAGGCCATCAAGCGCAACGGACGCATCTTCCGACTCGATACCTGGTTCCGCTTCAAGGACACCTTCTACGGACTGGGCACTGAGGTGAAGCCCCTGAAGAAGCTTGTGGATAGCGGACTGCTGGGCTGGCCCCTCAAGGTGCGCATCAGTGGAGCCACCGGCTTTACGTGGAAGTTCTTCTGGACAGGCAAGGAGAACCTGGAGGTGCAGCCCATCCCCAAGGAGCTGGACTACGACCTCTGGCTCGGCCCGGCACCCTACAAGCCCTACAACAAGCACCGTGTGCACCAGACCTTCCGCGGCTACTGGGACTATGACGGCGGCGGACTGGGTGACATGGGACAGCATTACATCGACCCCGTACAGTACTTCCTGGGCAAGGACGACGAGTTCCCCGTGAAGGTGGAAGTGGATGCACCGCAGCAGCATCCCGATGCCGTGGGCATATGGAGGAGCATCACCTACACCTACGCCGACGGTTGCCAGATCATCCTGGAGGGCGAAGGATTCGAGAGCAAGGGCAAGGTTCCCTACATCGAGGGTCCCAAGGGCAAAGTGTATAAGGGCTTCGAGTGCACCATTCCCAACGTGCAGGAGATCATCAACGAGCTTCCCGACCCCGCACCACGCCAGACCGACTTCCTCGACTGCGTGCGTTCACGCCGCCAGTTTGCCCTTAACGAGAGCAACGGACACCACAGCGCCACCATCGTCAACATGGGTGTGTGCGCCCTGCGACTCAACCGCACGCTCAACTTCGACCCCAAGACTCAGACCTTCATCAACGATGACGCAGCCAACCGACTGGTATTCCAGCCCATGCGCGGCGAGTGGGGCAAGCTGATCTAACCCTATGTCTAACCCAAACGAACAAGATAAGGAAACATGATAAAGAGCATTTCCATCATATCGGCAGCCTGCATCATGATGCTGGCAGCCGCACCTCTGAGCGCGCAGGACGCTCGTCAGAGGAAACCCGAGACCATCGTGCAGGACGTACTTGCACTGATGCCCATACAGTCACAGGCCGATTACAACCGCGAGATGGAGCCTCTGGTGCAGGCCGCACCCGTATCCATAGAGATGCTGGCAGCCATGCTGCAGCCCGCAGAGAAGCATACCAACAACATGGTAGAGTATGCCATCAGCGGTGCAGTGAACTTTGCATCGACCAACGCAAAGTACAGCGAGGCTGTGGCCAAGGGTCTGCAGAACGCCATCCCCAAGGCTGCCGACAAGACCGCGAAGCAGTTCCTCGAGGCTCAGTTGCGCATGCTCTCCAAGAAGAACGACGTGACCTATACCGCCCACACCGGTGCACCCGTATATGCCGAGGCTTATGACCAGCTGGTGAAGCTGGGTGACCAGGCCGGCGACCAGGTGGTGAAGACCCTCAAGAGCAAGGACCACGCACTGCGCATGCAGGCTCTCAACTATGCCACAGACCACAAGCTGGCCAACGACGAACTGGCTCAGAAGGTGGCCAAGAAGTTTTCTTCATGCAAGGAAGAGGGCAAGGTGGATATCATCAACTGGCTGGGCGAGAACGGACTGGCCAGTCAGAAGCCCCTGCTGATAAAGGCCGTCAAGAAGGGCGGCGATGTGGCCGAGGCTGCCATCGAGGCTCTGGGACGCATCGGAGGCGATGACGCTGCCGAAGTGCTGCTGGCACAGATAGGCACCGACAACGATGAGGAGGCCCAGCAGGCACTCAAGTGCTTCAAGGGTGACCTCAACGACATGGTGAGCAAGGCCCTTGCAGCTGCCAAGACAAGCGACCGCCAGGAGGCTTTGCTCCAGTTGGCAGGCAACCGCCACCTCAAGAGTGTGGCCGACCAGGCGCTTGCTCTGTGCGACAGTAAGGAGTCCGACGTGGCAGAAGCCGCACTGAAGGCACTGCCCAGCGTGGTTAGCGCAAAGAACGCAGCAGCTGTGGCAGCACGTCTCGACAAGGCACCCGAGGCTCAGGTGAAGGCTTGGCAGAACGCCCTGCGCGCAAGCGTGGCTTCACAGAACGCTGATGCCCAGCACAAGACACTCAGTGCAGAGATGAAGAAGGCCAGCAAGCAGGCTCGCTTCTATCCCGTGCTGGCAGCCACAGGCACCGATGCATCGGTGGACGAACTGCAGGGCATATGGGAGAAGAGCAAGAGTGCCGAGGCTCTGGAAGCGCTGAAGCAGAGCACCAACTACAAGGCAACTGCTCCTCTGCTCAAGGCTGCCCAGGCCGGAGATGAGGGCGCACTGGCCAAGTATGTGAGCCTGGTGAGCGAGAAGGAAGGCGATATCGACAAGCGCAGCGAGCGCCTCGTGGGTGCACTGGGCATCGCCAAGAGCAGCAAGAGCAAGACTCTGGTGCTGAAGGCACTGGGCAACACCCCCACCCGCAACGCATTCATCGCCGTGGGCAAGTGCCTCGACGACAAGGCTATCAACTACCAGGCTGCACTGGCCGAGAAGGGTATCCTGAAGCAGACAAAGGAGGACATCGAATATGACATCGTGA
The DNA here is from genome assembly GCA_900543815.1 of uncultured Prevotellaceae bacterium. GTDB lineage: Bacteria > Bacteroidota > Bacteroidia > Bacteroidales > Bacteroidaceae > Physcousia. Next base: position 115,778 of record UQST01000004.1, on the reverse strand, counting down.
AGGCCAACATGGCCAAGGCTTCCGACATCATCAAGGCACACGGCAGCGCCGACGACGGTTACGCAGTGGATGAGATCAAGAAGATGCTGGCCGAGATGCAGCCATCACCCATCTTCACCCTCTCCGATGAGGAGAAGAAGGAGGGTTACGAGATTCTCTTCGACGGCACAAACCTGGACAAGTGGACCGGCAACAAGGTGGGCTATGTGCCCATCAACGGCTGCATCTACGTGACAGCCAACTACGGCAACGAGAGCAACCTCTACACCGTGAAGGAGTATCAGGATTTCGTGTTCCGCTTTGAGTTCTGCTTCGTGCGTCCCGGCGTGAACAACGGCGTGGGCATACGCACTCCCATGGGTGTGGATGCCGCATACTATGGTATGTGTGAATCGCAGATTCTGGATCACGATGACCCCATCTATGCTGGTCTGCACGAGTATCAGGTACACGGTTCAGTGTATGGCGTGATTCCCGCAAAGCGCATCAAGCACAAGCCTCTGGGCGAATGGAGCTACGAGGAAATACGCGTGGTGGGCGACCACATCACAGTGACTGTGAACGGCGAGGTGATTGTGGATGGCGACGTACGCAAGGCCTGCCAGGGTCACAACGTGGACCCCAACGGAAGCGACAAGAATCCCTACACCGTAGATCACCGCAACCATCCCGGTATGTTCAATAAGACCGGCCACATTGGCTTCCTTGGACATGGTGCCGGAGTGAAGTTCCGCAACGTGCGCGTGCTCGATCTCACTGCCCAGAAGCAGGCCAAGAAGGGTAAGGCCAGAAGATAACTGCAGGCAAGGCTATGCGCGGGCAGGTCTCCCATGACCCATTCGCGCAGCACCTCTACCGCAACGCGCAATCAAGGACAATGTCTCACGCGCGCGTATATATATAAGGAAGCAAGGACATCCTCCTTGCTTCCTTTTTCTTTGCTCCATGCTCCTCTGACAACTACAGGACAGAGGACAGCAACCGGGAAAACGCATCCTCACTTCAGATAAGGGCAGAAGAATCTGTCCCATGCACGACACGGAACAATCAGGAACCCAGAGGCTGGCATCAAAAGGCTTGCTTCGCCATGCTTGAGAATGCAGGACGAGGGATTAAGGAGCGGGACGGCGCTGTGGCGCTGAAACATTGCACATGGCAACGAAGTGGGGTGGGGATGACAAGAGGCGACCTTCAACCGCGAAGCGCAGTGCGGTGCAACGGGCAAAGAAAACACAAGCGCGGACCGGCGCGGGAGTCTCTATCCCACGCCAGTCCGCGATTATACGGTTGAGCCAGTTTTAGTCCTTGCTCAAGATCTGCAGTTCTACACCGCCTATCTGCGAGGCCAACTCGGAGAACGAGCTCTGGAACGAACCGTAAATCTTATCGGTGCGCGAGAGGGCGAACATATCTACGATGCCGCCTCTGATGCCCTCGATGGAGTCACGGTCGGCCTCCTCGGTGGCTGTCAGCACCCTTTCGCCGTAGCGCCTGCGCATCTCGTCCTTGATGGCCTCAGAGTCGGTGGCCAGGAAGATGGTGGTGGCAGGATTGGCCTGCAACTCTCTGTCGATGGCGTCAATGAAGAGCTCGGTGGGACTCTGGCGTATGGAATCCACATTGTCCGTGCGTCGGATGTGCACGCCAATGGTGTGGCTGCCAAACTGTCGCGTGAAGCGGGCAATGGAGCGCTCCACCTCGGGAAGCGGCACGAAGAGCTGCCTCAGGAGGGCGAAGTCGTAGGGCAGGAATCCAGTGTAGGATGCCAGATAGACGTTGCCCTGCCGTGCCCACTGTTCGAAGTCGAAGTTCTGCCGGCGCAAGGGCGTTATGCGTGCCTCATAAAGGGCGCTTCGGAACATGATGCGCTGGAACAGACGGGGAATGAAGAAGTTCTTGCGGCGCGGGCGGTCGAGCATCACACGGTCAGTCCAGGAGGCATCGCGTAGCGTCATACCCTCGAGCCTGACAGGCTCAAACAGGGCATGGAAGGGGGCATTGAGTGCCCAGTCACAGAACCAGACGGCGCTCATCGGGGAGCCCACCCTACTGGCCAGTGTGTAGGCAGCGGCTGTGGCCCTCATGCGATTGGCCAGTCCGCCAGCGGGCACAAAAGTCAATTTATTCATACATCATCGTTTACTGACGCACAAAGTTAGCACATTTTATCGTTGCACACCCCCGCAGAAGTCCACACATTTCAGCAATTCGACGGAAACAATCTGTTTGCACACCCGATGCAATCCGCACATACGCAGCACGGAGTGGCTGAATATAGTTTGTCAACCGGCACACACCGGCTTCTCCATCAACGTCCGGACTGAGCAGGAGAGCACAAAGCCCTACGGCGCGGCATTTGAAAATAATACTCCCTCGGGCGTGACTTTCTCGGATAATCTTCGTATTTTTGCCATGCCAGCGGCCAGGGCTGTGCCTCACACAGCGCTGCACCGGGACAAGCAACCCCTCCCGGCACCGCCCGTTCACGGGCTACTGCCGGGTTGCCTGGCCCCTAAGAAGGATTATATACTATATTTATACGATGACCATAGGATATACCGCCGGGGTGTTTGACCTCTTTCATGTGGGACACCTCAACCTATTGAAGAACGCCAAAGGCATGTGCGACAAGCTGGTCGTAGGCGTCACCACCGACGACCTCGTCACTTACAAGGGCAAGCATGCGATGATACCCTTCGAGGACAGGCTGGAGATAGTGCGCAGCATACGCTTCGTGGATGCCGTGGTGCCGCAGAGCGACATGGACAAGCTCACCATGTGCAAGAAGCTGGGAGCCTCTTACCTCTTTGTAGGAGACGACTGGTACGACACGGACAAATGGAAGCGTTACGAACAGGAGTTCAAAGAGGCCGGCATCAAGATAGTCTATTTTCCCTACACCAAGGGTGTTTCATCCACCCTCATCAACAAGGCGCTGGGACAGGTGAGGGACAATCCCGAAACCGCCATCAAGCGCTGAGCCGCACCCCTGCACCAGAGAGGCCATATCAAGCAAGCACACACATAACAAACCTGCTCGGCAGAGCAAAAAAGAACAAAGAGATATGATAGACAAGGATTTCTGCCTTAGTTCATACATCGCATTCCGATACATCTGGAAGGACGGCGCGGACTTCTTCCCCGGCTTCCACCATTCATGTTACCAGGCCATTCCCGCAGACCAACGCATACCAGTGCATACAAGCGCCGACATAGACCGCGAGATACAGAAGCAGATAGACGTCCTCTACGAGAAGTACAACAATATCGGCATCCTGCTATCGGGCGGCATGGACAGTGCCAACCTGGCAGCCTACCTCAAGCCAGGCAGCCACGCCTATACCTTCATCTCAGACTCCGGTGTCTTCGACGACGATGTGAAGAGGGCCAAAGAGTACTGCCGCCGCCTGGGACTGCAGCACCACCTGGTCAGCATCGACTTCGACGACTACCACAAGTACGCTCCCATCGTCATGGCAGCCAAGGACGCGCCCGTACACTCCATCGAGCCGCAGATATACAAGGCCGCCATCATGGCCAAGAAAGACGGCGTGCAGATGATGCTCGTGGGCGAGAGCGCCGACCTCATATTCGGTGGCATGGACAAGCTCATCACTCCACTGTGGGACTTCGACTCCTTTGCGCGGCGCTACACATTCCTTGAGCCCGACCTTGTACTCACGCATCCTGTGTCACAGATGGAGCTCTACGAGCGCTATCGCACCGCCGATGGTGGCATAGACTATATGCGCTTCATGGACGAAGTGTTCTCGATAGAGAGCTCCAGCTCATACCTCAACGCCTTCGCCGTAGCGCGCCTGCCCTACTACGACCCCTACGCCCGCCTCGTCATGGCAGACCCCCTCGACATGGACCGCGTGCGCAACGGAGAGCCCAAGTACCTGGTGCGCGGACTCTATGCAATCAAGTACCCCGACCTGGAGATTCCCTTCAAGATACCCATGCCACGCCCTGTGGATGCCATCTTCAGCCAGTGGGAGGGTCCCAAGAGAGCGGAGTTCCGCCAGGACATACCCCTGCACAAGCTCACAGGCAACCAGAAGTGGCAGCTGTGGTGCGCCGAACTGTTCCTCAACCTATTCGACTGACCAGATATGATCAAAGGCGACCTGCAGAAGGAAAAGCTGCTTGAGACGTTCCTCTTCACCAAGGATTTTTTCCAGAGAAACGGCATACGATATGTGGGATGCGGCGGCACTGTGCTCGGAGCAGTGCGTCACCAGGGCTTCATACCCTGGGACGATGACATAGACATCTACGTGCCACGGGCCGACTACAACCGTCTCCTGGCCATGGGCGATACCATACGCGCCGAGGGCTACGACATCATCTCGGTGGCCGACGAGGGCTACTACGCACCCTTTGCCAAGATATCCCACCGTGGCAGCACCATTTGGGAGTTTGAGCACATGCCCTTCATCATGGGCATCTATGTGGATATCTTCCCCATGGACGAGTTTGACGAGGACGATGCAACCATCGCCGCACGCCAGTTCCGCAGCCATCACTTCTTTGACAAGTACATCAACTCGGTGTGCCAGTTCCGCTTCTCCTCCATCTTCACCTGCCTGCTGCACGGCGACATCCACGGAGCAGGAGTGCGCGTACTCAACCTCTGGCGCAAGCGCAACCCCAAGAAGTACCTGCAGCGCTTCCTCGACTTCGAGCGCACATACGCCACCGGGGCTTCGGGCAAGAAGTGTGTGTGCGTGACGCAGTGGGAAGGAAGGATATTCCAGACGCAGTGGTTCAGGGATGTCATCGAGCTGCCTTTCGAGACCACCACGGTCACCGTGCCGCGCGACTACGATGCCTACCTGCGCCTGCTCTATGGCGACTACATGCAGTTGCCCCCCGAGGACAAGCGCGTGCCTCATCCCGAGTACTTCATATGCCTTGACCACAGATACTCCATCGATGAGGTGAGGGAGATGAAGAAGCGGCGCTAAGCCCATACAACCACATTCGCCCGACCGCTTGGACGGATGTACAAGACCACACGGCAGAGAACGGCCGGGTGTCCATGCTGGCAGCACTATGCAGGCAGGGGCACCCGGCCGCTCCGTTTTCCATGCTGGCAGCCACGACAAAGAGCCACGGCATTTCCATTCCATCAAAATGAAGAATCCCAAGCAGTGCGGTGCAAAGGCAAACGCAGCGCGCTGAGATGACCGATGCAGCGCGGTGCAAAGGCCCATGCAGCGCACTGCATTTTTCCAGCCAATGCCACCACAGCAGCCGGGAGCCCAGCTGCTCTCACTCCACCACAGTCCTGTGCCACCCGAAAGGCCGCCGCGCCCGGCACCTACGGCCGCGCCAAAAAAGAAATAGGGCTGGGTTCCAAATGGAATCCAGCCCTTTCTTAGGTCGGGATGACAAGACTCGAACTTGCGACCTCGCGCCCCCCAGACGTGTGCGCTACCAACTGCGCTACATCCCGTTACCTTTTATTTGCACTGCAAAGGTACGGTGATTTTTCATTCCCTCCAAATATTTTCGTAACTTTGTAACGTATTTGCAAGCAAATTCATCATATTAGACATCTATGCGTATCATTATATACCCGCCAGAGAGGCTCCGCGTGCACGCACAACTACCTGCAAGCAAGAGTATTAGCAACCGTGCTCTCATCATCCAGGCACTGGCTGCGCGAAACTGCGCAGGGCAGGTGCCCGAGGTGAGAAACCTCTCCGACTGCGACGACACACAGGTCATGCTGCGTGCATTGAGCACTATGCCCGACGTAATCGACATCATGGCGGCAGGCACCGCAATGCGATTTCTCACCGCATATCTGAGCATCACCCCTGGCACGCACACCATCACGGGCACCGAGCGGATGCGCCACCGCCCCATCGGCATTCTGGTGGATGCCCTGCACCGGCTGGGTGCGGCAGTCGAGTATGCCGCCGAAGATGGGTTCCCGCCGCTGCGCATCACAGGCCGCAGTCTGCAGGGCGGAGCGCTGGAGTTGGCCGGGAGCGTGAGCAGTCAGTATATCAGCGCATTGCTGATGATAGCCCCCATGATGGAACAGGGGCTCACGCTCACCCTGACAGGCAATATCGTGAGCCGCCCCTATATCGACATGACGCTCGCCATCATGGGTACCTTCGGAGCCAAGGCCCGTTGGCAGGACGGGCGCACGCTCAGGGTGGAACCGGTGAAGTACGCGCCAACACCCTACACAGTGGAGAACGACTGGAGCGCAAGCAGCTACTGGTACGAGATGATGGCACTCACGCACGACAGCGAACCCTCTGTCACTCTGAGCGGACTCTTCAGCCAGAGTCTGCAGGGCGATGCTGCCATACGCGAGATATTCCGCCCGCTGGGCATCGCCACTGAGTTTGTACGCGATGGAGACGGCACCGAAGGCATCCGCCTCACACGCTGTGGCAAACCCTGCGAGCACTATGAGTACGATTTCGTGCGGCAGCCCGACCTGGCACAGACGGTGGTGGTGACCTGCGCCCTGCTGGGTGTCACCTTCCGCTTCACAGGCTTGCAGAGCCTGAAGATTAAGGAGACCGACCGCCTGGCGGCACTCTGCACCGAGCTGGGCAAGCTGGGCTATAGGCTCAGGGAGCAGGACGGCTGCGTGCTCTCATGGGACGGCGAGCGCTGCGCTGCACAGGAGCGCCCGGTGGCCGACACCTATGAGGACCACCGCATGGCCATGTCGCTGGCACCCGCCTGCATGGTGACCGGCCGCCTGGAGATGAATGACCCGCAGGTGGTGAGCAAGTCCTACCCACGCTTCTGGCAGGAGCTCAAGGGCTTCCACATCGAAGAGGAACAGGAAGGAGGAGCACAAGGATGATATACATAATCACCGTCATCAGTCTGCTGGCGCTGGGCGCGGTGGCAGCCATGCTGTATCTGTACCACAACAAGGGAGCCGAGAAGGTGGAAGCACCCGTCATCCCCGACGCGGAATGCTGCGGACAACACGAGGTGTGCGAGAAAGAGAGTCTGCTCTCAGCGGTGAGCAAGGGCGTGGAATACTACGATGACGAGGACCTGGACCGCTTCAGGGGACGTGCGCCAGAGGACTACACCGACGAGGAGACCGACGAGTTTCGCGACGTGCTATACACCATGCGCGAGGAGGAAGTGGCCGGATGGGCACGCAGCTTGCAGTTGCGCGGCATAGAACTGCCCGAAGAGGTACGCGACGAGGTGATACTCATCGTGGAGGAGAGAAGGCAGGAACCACAAACCAAGCCCGCCACATAATATATAGGTACGCGCGAACGTTATATAATAGGGGCATTGCGCCGCACCCGACAGCCATCTGCCACCACCATGCAGAGGGCAAGGCAAGGGCTGCGGCAGGCCCGCAAAGGACACGAGGGATGAGAATGCATACATACACAGGACACAGAGGCAGGTGCCGCAGAGGCATCCGCCTGTGCATGTATATACTTGTAATGTTTGCACTTGCATCCTGCTCGACCAAGAAGAACACCTCGGCCACCCGATTCTTCCATGCCACCACGGCACGCTTCAACACGCTCTACAACGGCCAAGTGGCCTATAAGGAAGGGCGCGAGGCACAGCTTAAGGGACACGTGGAAGACTACACCCAGATGCTGCCCATGTACATCTGCACGAACAAGAAGACCGCCGAACTGGGCAAGGGAAACTACGAGACGGCCATCACCAAGAGCGAGAAGGCCATCAAGCTGCACAGCATCAAGAAGCGCCCGACCACCAATGCCAACAAGCGCAAGACGGCCAAGGAGAAAGCCTACCTGGCTCGCAAGGAGTTCAACCCATACCTCTACCGCGCATGGTTCCTCATGGCCGAGGCACAGTTCCGCCGTGGCGAATTCATCGAAGCGGCCAGCACCTACAACTATATCCTGCGGCTCTACAGCACGCAGCCCGACATCACATGCGTGGCCAAGGCGCGACTGGCACGCTGCTACGTGGCGCTGGGATGGGCCTACGACGCCGAGGACATACTGGGAAAGATGCGGCACGACAGCATCACACGCCATGGAACCATCGAGAAAGAGAACACCGAGGCAGCCTACAAGATACTCACCCGGCAGTATCAGGAGGCCATACCATGCCTGCGCGGTGCCATCAAGCACACCAAGGGGAAGATTGAACGGGCACGACTCAACTTCCTGCTGGGACAGCTCTACCGCGAGACAGGCAACAACGCAATGGCCTACAAGGCATTGAGCAAAGTGCGCAAGGCCAGTCCGCCATACGAAATGTCGTTCAACGCAAGCATCCTGCAGACCGAGGTGATGCCCAAGGGGAAGTTCAGCCAGATGATTTCGCGACTGAAGCGAATGGCAAAGAGCGACAAGAACAAGGACTACCTCGACCAGGTGTATTACGCCATGGGCAACATCTATCTGGGCGTGCAGGACACAGCCCGCTGCCTGGGGGCATGGGAGAAGGGCGTCAAGGATGCCACCAAGAGCGGGCCGTCGAAGGCCATGCTGCTGCTTCGCCTGAGCCAGATGTACTGGGAGCAGGAGGATTACATCAATGCGGCACGCACCTACAAGGAGTGTGTAGCCATCCTCAGCAAGGAGCACCCCGAGCGCAAGGAGGCGGAGCGCAGAAGCGAGATACTCGCTGAACTGGAGCCTCATCTGAGCACCATCAAACTGCAGGACAGCCTGCAGGCACTGGCACAGATGAGCGAAGCAGACCGCACAGCGGCCATCGACCGCGTGATAACGGCCCTGAAGAAGAAGGAGAAGGAGGAAGCCAAGAAGGAAGCACGCAACGGAACGGCCTCTGCCACAGGCAACACCCAGGGAAACAAGGGCACCGCAGGCACCCAAAGGACACAGCCGGGCAACACGGCCGGCAATGCCGGGGGGACCAAGGGTGCGTGGTACTTCTACAACCCCTCTATGGTAAAGAAGGGCGAGGAGGAGTTCCACAAGCGCTGGGGACAGCGCCCCAACGAGGACTACTGGCGCATCAGCAACCGCCAGTCACTGCCTGGCGGCGATGACAGCAGCAGCGGACAGATGGACGAGGCAAAGGCCGACAGCCTGTATGGAGCAGGCGGCGATGATGCCGCCGATGCCGAGGAACAGGCACGCAAGGACTCTCTGGCCAACGACCCGCACCACCACGAGTACTACATGAAGCAGATTCCCTTCACCGAGGAACAGATGGAGGAGTCGAACTCACTGCTCTCCGAGGCACTCTACAACGCAGGCATCCTGGAACAGGAGCGCCTCGAGGATTTCCCTCTGGCAGAGCGCACCATGCTGAGGCTGCTGGCTGACTTCCCCGACAGGGAAGGCCTCGACAACATCTACTACCACCTGTTCCTGCTCTACGGGCGCACAGGCAAACCCGACGAAGCACAGCGCTACCGCGACAGCCTGCTGGCACAATACCCCGAGGGCAAGCTTGCCGCACTGCTAGGAAGCCCCTACTACGAGGCCATCGCACGGCAGGGCAAGCACATGGAGGACTCTGTCTATGCCCAGGCATACCAGTCATATCTGCAAGGCGACTATGCGCAGGTGGAGAAGAACTACGCCTTCAGCACCGAGAATTTCCCCCACGGAGCACACCGCGCCCGCATGCTCTTCGTCAGGGCCATGGCCAACCTCTACGGCGGAGAGCGCGACACCTTCATGGTCACACTGAAGGACGTGGTGCAGAACTACCCCAAGGAGGAGGTGACAGAGCTGGCCAAAGCCATTGTCAAGGGCCTCGACGAGGGACGGCAACTGATGAACGAGCGCTTCGATGCCAGCAGCATCTGGTCACGACGCTCGCGACCCGAAGGTGCCGACAGCACCGGTGCCGCCAAGCCACTGTCTGACGAGCGCTACAGCAACTTCGTATTCCTGCTGGCCTACCCCACCGCAAGCCTCGACGAGGACCTTCTGCTCTTTGAGATGGCACGCTACAACTTCACCAGCTACATGGTGCGCAACTTCGACATCGAGATTACCGAGGACCGCGGACTGCGCCTCATGGCCGTCAAGGGCTTCCTCTCCTACGACGAGGTGCACGCCTATGCACAGAAGCTATACGCCGACAAGCACATGGGCACCCTGCTCAAGGGCATACGCTCGCTGCTTGTGTCGGAGGAGAATATGAAGCTCATCGGCACAGAATACAGCTTCGATGACTACAAGAAGTTCTATGACTCACACTTCGCACCCATGCAGGTTCCCGAAGACTTGCAGATAGACGAACCCACAGACCTCAAGATCATCGACCCCGATGACGCTGTGGATGAGCAGGAGAGCGAAGAGGACGAGGCCGGAGAAGGCGATGACGATTTCCCCTATGGCTTCTGACCAAGAGTTGACAATAACAAAGAAAGGGACACACAATATGGCTGCATACAAACTCCTATGGGTTGACGACGAGATAGAACTGCTGGGAGCACACATACTCTTCCTGCAGAAGAAGGGCTACGAAGTGTGCACCGTGAGCAACGGTCACGACGCTCTGGACTGCTGTGCAGAGCACACCTTCGACCTGATTCTGCTGGATGAGAACATGCCGGGACTGAGTGGACTGGAGACGCTCACCCGCATCAAGGAGATCTGCCCCGCCACTCCTGTGGTGATGGTAACCAAGAGCGAGGAGGAAAACATAATGGAGCAGGCCATAGGGGCAAAGATTGCCGATTACCTCATCAAGCCCGTAAACCCCATACAGATTCTCTCTACGCTGAAGAAGAATATCCACCAGAAGGAGATAGTCACCGAGCAGACCCAGTCGGCCTACCGGCAAGACTTTGGCAAGCTGGGCATGCAGATCAATGACTCCATGACCTTCGACGAGTGGGTGGAGGTGTATAAAAGGCTTACGTATTGGGAGTTGCAGCTATCAGAGACCGACTCGGCCATGAAGGAGATGCTGGCTATGCAGAGGAGTGAAGCCAACCGCGAATTCTCGAAGTTCGTGCGTCGCAACTACATGCAGTGGATGGCACAGGCCGACACACGCCCCCTCATGAGCCCCGACATCTTCAAGAGCCGCATCTTCCCCGCCCTCAACCAGGGCGAGAAAGTGTTCCTCATCGTGATAGACAACTTCAGGTACGACCAGTGGAAAGTGCTTCAGTCGGAGCTTTCAGAGCTCTTCACCTGCGACGAGAGCCTGTATTGCAGCATCCTGCCCACCGCCACGCAGTATGCTCGAAACGCCATCTTCAGCGGACTCATGCCTAACATCATAGCACGCATGTTCCCTGAGTTGTGGGTAGATGAGGACTCCGAGGAGGGGAAGAACCTCAACGAGGCGCCGCTCATCAAGACTCAGTTTGACCGATATAGGCGCCACAACACCTTCAGCTACCATAAGGTAAACGACTCGGTGGCCGCTGAGAAACTTCTCCAACAGCTCCCCGCGCTGCAGAAGTACGACCTCAATGTGGTGGTGCTCAACTTTATCGACATGCTCTCACATGCCCGCACCGAAAGCCGCATGGTGAGGGAACTGGCCAGCAACGAGGCTGCCTACCGCAGCATAACGCTCAGCTGGTTCAGGCACTCGGCGGTGGGCGAGCTTTTCAAGGCGCTGGCTGCCACCGGCTATACCGTTGTGCTGACCACCGACCACGGGAGCATACGCTGCTACAACCCCATCAAGGTGGTGGGCGACAAGAATACCAACACCAACCTACGCTACAAGCTGGGCAAGAGCCTAAGCTATAACCCGAAGGAGGTACTGGAGATACGCGACCCGCACAAGGCAGGGCTCCCGAGCCCGAACCTCAGTACGGCCTACATCTTTGCCGCCGGCGATGACTTCTTCGCCTACCCGAACAACTACAATTACTACGTTCAATACTACAAGGACACCTTCCAGCACGGGGGAGTCAGCATGGAGGAGATGCTCATCCCGCTGGTCACCCTGCACGGGAAGAAACGTTCATAAACACAAGACACATGACTATAACATTCCAGGAAGAGAACATCCAGCAGGCCGCCGCCCAGTTTGTGCAGGCCATGCATGGCGCCACAGTATTTGCCTTCTACGGCAAGATGGGCGCGGGAAAGACTACGTTCATCAAGGCCCTGTGCCGTGAGCTGGGCGTGGCAGACACTGTCAATTCACCCACCTTCGCCATCGTCAACGAATATGAGGACGGCCAGGGAGAGCCCATATATCACTTCGACTTCTATCGCATCAAGCGTCTGAGCGAAGCCTACGACATGGGATGCGACGAGTATTTCTATAGCGGGCACCCTTGCTTCGTGGAGTGGCCCGAGCTCATCGAGGATATCTTGCCCCAAGAAGCCGTGCGGGTGGATATCAGCGAACTGCCCGACGGCAGCAGGCAGGTCATCATGGGAGACTAAGGGGTGCCCTTGTGCCTGCGCAGCAGCGCAACGGCAGGACAAGGGCAGGCCACCCGGCCCGCTTCCCCATTCACCCATGCAAGCGCACCCACCACAAACCAACATTCCCCACAGAGCCCGACATGAAGAAAACCTACACAATCATCCGGCTGACGCTCCTCGCGGCAATATGCCTTCTGGCGGCATGCGCCGATGCAGAGAGGATGGAAGACCACCTGAGTCAGACCGAAGAGACCATGAAGACAGACCCTGCCAGAGCGCTCGACATGCTCGACAGCATCGGCCGGCAGAACATACCCACCCGCGAGCAGCAGGCACGCTATGCCCTGCTCTACACACAGGCACGTTACCTCAACGGCTATGAGATACGCAGCGATTCGCTCATCAACACCGCCGTCAGCTACTTCCGTGAGCATGGGCCAAAGCAGTCGCTCATGAAGAGCCTGCAGGCGAAAGCACGCATCAACCTCGTCAACCACGACCTGGGAAAGGCCGTGCTCGCAGCCACCGAGGCGTCGGAACTGGCCGCCCAGGACAGCGACTACCTGTGGATGGCCCGAAGCGAGGAAGTGCTTGCCCACGTGTTCCGCCGGACACAGAAGTATGACGACTGCCTGCTACACAGCCGCAATGCCGCAGAGTACTACAAGAAGGCGGGCCGAGAAGTGAACCACTGGTTCTGCCTCACCGATGTGGTGGATGCCTATACGATGAACTCCGCCACCTACGACAAGGCACTGGCTCTGATCGACAGCATAGATGAAGTGGCCACCGATTCGGGCGTCATCTCCGACTGCATGGCACAGCGCATGTACATCCTCATCGACAAGCGCGACTACCAAAAGGCCGAGAAGTGCATGCAGAAGCTCATGTCCTGCCGTGACAACTACCAACCAGGACCCGTGGAACATACCTGGCTCGCCATCATCAAGCACTCGAAGGGTGACATAAAGGGCGCCACAGAGGAAGTGCGCAGCGCATGGGCACAGGTGAGGGATGCCATGGACAAGGTGTATATCACCCGTGCGGTATATGAGATGTGCAAGGCCGAAGGCAGATACGACCACGCTGTCATCTATGCCGACACCCTGCTGGCATACCAGACCGAAGCCACCAACGAGGACTTCCGCCAGGCGGTGGTCACCGTGCAGAGGGACTATTACGACAGGCAGGCACAGAAGGAGGGCACCGCCAAGGAGCGCATGCAACGGCTCACCATCATCGTTATCATCGTGTGCATGATAGTCATCATGATGACAGCCATCACGCATCGGTTCAGGGTGCACGTCAAAGACTCGCTCATCGAAAGCAAGATGAACGAGATACTCTTGCTGTCGGAACGCCTCAAGAAGGACGATAAGGAGAACCAGGACTTGAAGATGCAAGCCGAGAAGAGCATGCGTGGACGATGGGACCTGGTGAACATGCTTTGCAATGAATACTTCGAGAAAGGCGACAACGAGAAGCTTAAGGCGGGTATCATAAGCAAGGTTGACAAGGAGATGGAGCGCATCTGTAGCCGCAAGCACATGGAAGAGATAGAGACCCTGGTGAACAACTCGATGAACGGCATCGTGACGAAACTGCGCACCCAGTGCCCCGAGCTGAAGCAGGAGGACGTCCTCTTTGCCACACTCGTCTATGCAGGACTGGCACCGCGCGCTGTGTGCCTGTGCACAGGAATCAAGCTCAAGTATTACTACACCAAGCGAATGCGACTGGTGGAGCGCATCAACCGCACCGACGCACCCAACAAGGAGCTCTTCATCAGCAAGCTCTGGCACGATACGGACAAAGACCCCATCTCGGTGCAGAAGCGCGAGGAAGAGGAAAAGGAGTAGGCACGCGCACCCGAGGGTACACACTGCGGCAGCATGGGACAAGCATACCATGCTGCCGCACTGCATTTTACGGTTATAAAGGAACAAAATTGCACGGGAAGAAGCAAATTGGTTCAAACGCTTGGACAGTACAACGGAAAATCGTACATTTGCAAGCAACAATAGTAACCAAGCACAATCACATGAGACACAAGATCCTTTTCGCAATCCTTGGCATCACACTCCTGTGCGGACATGTATCCGTTATGGCCGCCGGTGCAACCGATGACGTTCCAGCTCCCCAGAAGCAGGACATCAGACTGAACCCCAGTGCCATGAAGAGCAACCGCCCCTGGCTGCTCGACCTGAGAAGCGTTGACTGCACCTACGAGGACGGATGGCTCTACATCAGCTTCGCCGAGAGCGAGGGCCTGGCATCGCTCACACTGCGCAACGAGCAGGGCCAGCTCCAGATATGGCGCCCGTTCGGCACATGGAAGGACTACGCCTGCTACATCGGCGAAGTGACCAGCACACTGACCATCAGTGTGAAGACCACTGCCGGCTACATCCACACAGGCCAGATTCTGGCAGAGCCAGCCGACAACTGGAACAGCGACTGGGAATAAGCCCTACGCGCCCCTATGTCACCGACACATGGCTCGCACGGCAGGCCATGCGGGGAAAAACGCGGCTACAAAACCACCTTATATGGGGACTGCACCATCGTGTGCGGTCCCTTTTTTGGTGCTGCCAGATGAGACTCTTTGTGCCGCCAAATGAGATTTCCCGTGCTGCCTGATGAAATGGAAGCCACCGCACAGGAGCAGGGACACGGCTTCTTGGAAAAAAGGGAGAAATGCAGACAAGGACCAGAAGCGCAGAGAATGACCAAGGGGCGCCGCCATGCGACTGCCACACAAAAGGTCGGCTGAAGATTCGCTATAGACCAGGCAAGGTTACGTTATAGGCCGGATAAGATTTCGCTATAAACTGGATAAGGTTTCGCTATAGGCTGGGTGAGATTCTACTAAAGGCCGGGTAAGGCTTCGCTATAGACTGGATAAGATTCTACTAAAGGCCGGGTGAGGTTACGCATAGAGGAGAATGTTCATCGGAAGGGCAGGTCAGGATATTGGCCAGAGAGCCGTCCGAGGAGAAAGAATGGAGCCGGAGAACGCCTTCCACCGCTCTCCGCATATTCACGCAGTCGCAGGAAAGAATGCATGCACACTATCCGCACAGATTACACAGCGCGCTGCGATGGCCTGTGCAATGCGCTGCGATGCGGGATGCAGCGCGCTGCGATGGCCGATGCACGGCACTGCCCTATGGCTGCTTCTCCCAATCCACGGCCTCGGGATGCTGCAAGCGGGTGTCGCGGATGAGCCTGTAACACTCCTCGGGATCGAATCCCCGTACACGGGCATACTCCTCGGCCATGCAGCGGTGCATGCCGGCATTGGCAGGCAGGTAGCGCAGATTGAAGCAGCCTTTGTGCATATCCACATGCCCCATGCGGATGCGGTTGAGATCCACCAGCTCCAGGTTCACCTTCACATCCTTCAGGCTGTCACTCACATAGCGGGTGCCCTCAAGACGGGGACGCGGTGTGACGTCGAACAGAATGTTGCTGGGATTGTAGTCCATATTGTACATCCCGTGCTCGTGCATCACTGCAGTGCAGCGTCCTACCTCGCGGCAGAGCTGCTCGGCACAGTCGAACTGCTGCTTGAGGAGCATGTCGTAGCGGTAGGGGCAGCGCGAGCGCACCGTCACCATATAGCTGTGGGTGAAGAGGAGGCCGTTGCGGATGTTGATGAATCCCACCGGCAGGGGCGAGCCCACGCCCATGTCGATGAGCCGCTGGGCATTGAGCAGGGAGCGCTCAGCCTTTGACGGCCGCAGGAAACCATACACCAGCCGGTTGAGCAGAATGGGTACCTGGTAGGACTTCACCACATACTCCACTCCCTCATGGCAGAGGATGCGCAGCTGGTTGCGCCCGTCGTGGATGAGTTGGCCTTCTCCGCGCTCAAAGGCAGCAGGAAGCGAGCGCATGAAGTCAGCCAGTCCCTCGTAGCCCGGATAGAGCTTCATGGAAGTGGGGTGCAGGATGCGCGACAGGACATTGGCCTGTGGAATGGTGGTGTGAGACCGCTTCATTGGATAGTATTTTGTGCAAAAGTACACATTCCAGCGCACAGACACAAGCAAACTCACCCAAAAGTCCTATCTTTGCAGATAGCATGGCCAGAGCCACGCACCATAAAAGATGAAGAAAGCAACACTGATTATCACAGCCGTCCTTGCCTGTGCCATCCTATGCTATGCCGCATATGTGTGGACGCTGGTGGACAATTATCCTTACAAGATATGGCTCCACCGGTGCAACTCCATCGAGAAGCTGCACGAGAAGGAGCACCGCTACCCCAACATCGAAGTGAACATCTGTCTGCGCGCCGGCGGCGTGATGGACGTGACACACGACCTGGACACCACCTTCCACTTGGGCATAGAACCCTACATGAAGTACCTGGGCGAGCATCCCGAAAGGCACATGTGGATGGATGTCAAGAACCTGTCAGAGGACAACCAACTGGCATTCAAGCTCAGGCTGGACAGCTTGCTTATGGATTATGGCGTGAGCAAGAGCCAACTCATCATCGAATCGCCTCAGTGGCAACAGCTCTTCCTCCTCACCCGCGACAGCTACTTCACCTCGTGCTATGTGACTGCTCCGCGCCCGTCAAGCCTCTCCCGCGAGCAACGCGACAGCGTGGTTTCGCGTTTGGGCACAGTGGCCAGGAGCGGCTGCGTGCGTGCCCTCTCGTTCCCAGCCTATTGGTATAACACTCTACGCTGGCAGTTCAAGGACATAGACATTGATTACCTGACCTGGATGCACCACCGCACACAGTACGGCATGCTATTTGACCCCCTGGGGCAAGTGATGTTGCGTGACAAACGCCTTAGGGTGATACTGGTCAAGGACAAAGGACACTACCACAGATGATACGACTCCTACTCCGACATCTGGCCTGTCTGCTGGGCATCCATGCCGCAGGCCTGCTGATGCTCAGCATCATGCGTCTGGCTCTGTATGTGGCCGGACACCACTTCCTGGCAGCCGAATCGGCAGGCCGCATCGCCCTGCAGGCACAGGCGTTCCTGCGTGGGGTATGGTTTGACAACGTGGTGGGCTGCTACATCCTCATCCTTCCGCTGGCCTTCACAGTGCTGTGCCATCTGGCGGGCAAGAGCCGTGCGGCGCTGGCACCAAGCCTGCTCTGGATGCGTGTCATGTGGCTGGTGACGATAGGGGTATCGGCATCCGACATCCCTTACTTCCTGTACTTCTTCAAGAACATCAACTCCAGCATATGGAACTGGGCGGAGTATGGCACCACCACCATAGGCATGCTCGTGGGCGAGGACGACTATTACCCGCCCATGATAGGCTTCCTGCTGACCGCCGCTGCCTTCATCTGGCTGACCATGAGGCTGCGCCGCCGCATCTTCCCCAAGGGGCAGCAGACCCCGAGGAAGGGCGTGCATGACCGTTCGTGCCCCTACACCGTCATGGGCGCAGCAGGCACCCTGGTGCTGGGAAGCGTGCTGATAGGGCTCTGCCTGTTCGGTATAAGAGGCCGCATGGGCTACAACCCCATCAAGGTGAGCGCCGCCTACTACTGCCACGATGCCTTCCTCAACCAGCTGGGCATCAACCCGGCATTCAACCTGCTCACCACTACGCTCGACGACCGACGCCCCGAGAACAGGCGGCTCAATCTCATGCCCGCCAATGAGGCACGCGCCAAGTGCCAGGCTCTGATGCAGCGCCCGCTGTCCTACACGCTGGTGCCCGGCGGCAGCCACGCTTCTGAATTGAAGGGGCGGAACGTTGTACTCATCCTCATGGAGAGCATGAGTGCCAATCTGACGGGCAAGGGACTCACGCCCTTCCTCGATAGCCTGGCCCGCAAGAGCCTCTACTTCCCCCGCTTCTATTCGGCGGGCAACCACACCAACCACGGTATCTTCAGCACGCTATACTCCTTCCCCGCCCTGATGTTCCGCAATCTGATGAAGGGGAGCAACATTCCGCACTACCAGGGACTGCCTTCGGTGCTGCAGGCCAACGGCTACCGCACACTCTTCTTTATGACCCACGAGTCGCAGTATGACAATATGAATGCCTTCCTGCGCACCAATGGATACGATGAGATATACGCTCAGGAGAACTATCCCAAGCGGGAGGTGGTCAACAGTTTCGGTGTTCCCGACCACTACCTATACCGCTACGCGCTGGGGCGGATGGCACGGCAGAAGGAACCCTTCATGGCCACGCTGCTCAGCATAAGCAACCACCCGCCCTACATCATACCCGAGTGGTTCCACCCCAACGCCGATGAGGAGGACGAGCAAATAGTGGAGTATGCCGATGACGCCCTGCGTCTCTTCTTCAAGCAGGCCGAAGCGCAGCCCTGGTATGAGCACACCGTGTTTGTCCTCTTGGGCGACCATGGCAAGCTGACGGGCACTTCAGAGAACGAGATGCCGCAGTGCCTCAACCACATACCCCTCATCATCCATGCCCCGGGACTGGCTGCCGAGGAGGTGCAGTCGTGGTGCATGCAGATGGACGTGCAGCCAACCCTGCTGAACATGCTGGGCATCACCGCCCATCAAGAGAACTTCGGACAGAACGTCCTGCAGCATCCACGCTCCATGGCACTCTACACAGCCGACAATGTGATAGGCGCGCGCACCGACGGCCACCTCTATGTCTATGAGCCTGCCACCCATACGGAGTGGCTCTACCGGACGGATGCCGACGGAGTCTCAAAGCCTGTAGAGCAGCCCGACAGCACATTCCTGCAGATGAAGGAGGCGCTCTTCAGCACCCTGCAGACTGCCCAAGAGGAAATCAAGAAGCACGAATAAGGGGGCACCGAAGCAAGGACCAAGAGACAGGGAAGCGCAAGGAAACAGACCAAGAAGCAGAAAACGGACAACAAGGAAAGCATGAACAAGGACAGAGACAACAGGAAGGAAGCATTGGGCGAACTGGTTCGCTTTGCGCTCGTGGGCGGCCTGGCCACCCTGCTCCACTGGCTCATCTACTGGGCGATGCTGCCTTGGTGCAACGTATATGTGGCCTACAGCGCGGCTTACTTGCTGAGTTTCCTGTTCAACTTCCTCGCTACCAGCTACGTCACATTCCGCTCGCGGCCCACCTGGACCCGCCTGTGGGGCATGGCCGGGGCGCATGTGGTCAACTATCTGCTGCACATGGTGCTGCTGGCCTTCATGCTGTGGCTGGGCGTACCTGAGCGTTGGGCGCCCGCACCGGTCTATTGTGTGGCAGTACCCATCAACTTCCTGATGGTAAGATACGTGTTCAAGAATACAAAGGAGGAGCAATGATATACCTAGTAATTCCCTGCTACAATGAGCAAGAAGTGCTCGTTGACACCACCGAGAAACTGGCCGCCCTCATCGGCCGAATGCCCCAGGAGGACGTGAGAGTGCTCTACACCGACGACGGGAGCCGCGATGCCACATGGCAGCTCATATGCCAGATGCACGAGCGCCACCCCTTTGTGGAGGGCATACGACTGGCCCACAACGAGGGACACCAGCATGCGCTGTGGGCGGGCATGGAGGCTGCGGCCGGCCGTGCAGAGGCCATCATCAGCATCGATGCCGACCTGCAGGATGACATCGAGGTGATTCCGCGCATGGTGGCAGACTTCCGCCAGGGGGCCGACATCGTGTATGGCGTGCGCCACGAGCGTGCCACCGACTCTGCCTTCAAGCGCTTCACCGCCCTGGCCTTCTATCGTGTGATGAACGCGCTGGGCAGCCACATCGTGTACAACCATGCCGACTTCAGGCTGCTGAGCCGCCGCGCGCTGCTCGCCCTGCTGTCGTACCCCGAGCGCAACCTCTTCCTGCGCGGCATGGTGCCCATGCTTGGGTTCAACGAGCAGACGGAGTACTACGACCGCCTCGAGCGCCAGGCGGGTGAGACCAAGTACCCCCTGTCGCGCATGATAGCGCTTGCCATCGACGGCATCACCAGCCTGAGTGCCAAGCCCCTGCACTGGATAGGCATGGCAGGAGGCTTCTCCATCCTGGTGGCCATAGGGGTCATCATCTGGGCCCTTACACGCCACAAGATGGGACTTGTCATAGCGGGTTGGACCTCGCTGCTCGTTTCGATGTGGCTGTTGGGCGGCATGCTGCTGCTGGCCATCTGCGTGGTGGGCGAGTATGTGGGCAAAGTGTATCAGGAGGTGAAGCGCCGCCCACGCTACTTCATCATGGACGAGGTGGGAAGAGAGAAGGACAAGGCCTGACCCGAAACGCCCTCACCCATCCCTGCCAAAGGGACAGACAAGACCTACGCCCCGCACTGCCCGACAGATGGCAGCGCGGGGCGTAGGTTTCTGCTATGGCCACCTTTCCCCTACCCGCCTCAATTCCAGTCAGAAGCCATCACATTCCGCTCTGCCCCACTCCCATCCTTGCACCCCGGCCTGCCGTTATGCCCGGCTTGCTTTTCCGCCGTCCGAGCCAGGACGCAACTTGCCAGCGGCACCACACCACAGCCATCCCTTGCCTGCGGTTCTGCTATCCCCATCAAATCGCAGCGTGCTGCATGTGCCATCGCAGTGCACTGTATCAGCCATCGCAGCGCGCTGCATCGGTCATCGCACCGCACTGCGTTTTCCTGGGCAGGACACAGCCCTCTGCCTGTCTCCCCACTTTCTGGCCACGGCTTCCGCCCTCGGGTGTGGCCGGGAAGCCTCTGCCCACTCCCCCGGCTGCCCCATACAGACAACGAGAGGCCGCGGTGCTCAGCACAGAACACCACGGCCTCTCGAGCCCGGGAGCTCGGCCCGCGCCCCGCGCAAGACCGGTTCCCAATCCGGAATGCTTTATTTCCCAGTTGGCCCGCAGCGCTCTGGAGCCACATTGTATTCGTATAGGCGAAGCACCTGACGCGTGTCACAACTGCGGTGCTCAGGCAGCTCCACGGAGCGGAACACGTAGCCGTCACGTGGGATGAACTTCTCTGCGTCGCGCTCCCCAATGATGAGGTAGCCATAAGGCGATGCAGGACCCTTGTCGGTCCACACCCCCACGCGGTCGTTCAGATAGAAGTTGATGGTGAAGAAATGCAGGGGATTGCCCGGCTCACTGCCCGCCACATAACTGGTGAGGGGAGCATCGCCCACCTTCTGCTCGATGATGCGTGCCGTGTCGAGGTCGCTCTTGGGATTGAGCACAAAGGGCAGCACGGCAGCATAGGCCAGCGTGTAGAGCACCGCCACAGCCGATGACAGGCGGCGCACAAAGCGCTGGGTATAGTTGACACACAGGTGTTGCGCGATGAAGAAAGCCACAAAGGGATACATGGGCATAATGTACACCCCACGCTTGCTGTGCGGTATGCAGTAGAAGACAAAGACGCACACAGCCGCCACAAGCGAGAACACCTCGGTGCGGTCCATGGCTTTGAGGCGCGCCACAATGACCTGCTTGTCCCAACGCCTGAAGATGGCAGGCACGAGCATGAGCGTCCAGGGGAGCAGTCCGGCAGGCAGCATCACGAAGTAGTACCAGATGCCGTTCTCGTGGCTGCGGTATGACATGCGTCCCAGGAAGCGATATACGTTCTCCTCCAGGAAGAGCTGGAAAAAGGCGTCGCCCTGTTGCTTGTAGGCCGCATAGTACCACAGTGCGGGCAGGAGCAGCGACACGACGGCCGTGAGCGCCATCAGCAAAGTCTCGCGAAGCCAGCCCTCGCGCCTCACCACGGCACACACCCATGCCACCATGCAGGGCAGCACGATGGCCACAGGCCCCTTGGTGAGCGTACCCGCACTCATGAGCAGGATGGCCATCCACGGCAGCCCGAAGCGCCGTCCATGCTCCTGCCATCGCTCCAGCAGCAGCATCGCCCCCACTATGCACAGTGTGAGTACCATATCCACGCGGCAGGCATAGGCGGCGCGGAACATCTCGAAGCTGGAGAAACTGACGAAGGCGGTCATAAGCGCCGTGCGTCCGTCCCTGCGGCGGGCGTAGAAGAAATACACGCCAAAGGCCAGCACAATGGCAGCCAGCGCACTGGGGAAACGCGCCACATACTCGTTCACCCCTCCCGCCAGCGCACCGCAGGCCGCCACACACCAGTGCATGAAGGGTGGCTTGTAGGCAATCTCCCCGCCGTTGTTATGCGGCATCACCCAGTTGTCTTGCGCCAGCATCGTCTGCGCCACTATCGCTTCGCGTGGCTCTCCTTTGGTATGAAAGTCCGTCAGTCCCAGCCAGGGAAGCGTCATCATGACCGTCAGGAAAAGCAGCACATAGAGGTATCTCATCTTTTGCGGTGTAATATCCATAGTCTGTCACTTTTCTTGCAAATGTAGCGAAATTGGCTGGAACAAGCCACACATCGGCCCGAAAAAGACGCCTTACAGTACTCCCACGCACTTTCCTGCCCACTGGAGGCCCGTCAGCAAGCCATCAAGGGGATCCCGGCACTGCCTCTGGCCAAGTGAGGGAACGCCATGGGCAAGGAAGGCAAACCCACGCCCCGGCAAAAGGGAATGCAGCAGACACCCCACAGTACAAACCTGCCGCCGCAAGTCCAAAGCGTCCTGATGCAACTGCCGCCATGATACACAAAGAAGCGGACTGCAATGCAAGAAGACATGCATTGCAGTCCGCTATTCATTCATGGACGTCATCCGCCCCGACCAACCAGAGTCCTTTGGCCAGGACACCGCTTTCCTGATTGGACAGAAACGGGGTCAGACCAGATGGCGAATGATCTCCTCGCGGTCACCAGGCAGGTAATCTATCACGGGAATCTCTATCATCGTGTAGGCACCAGGCTGCTGCTTCATGGTGGCACGCGCCGCGTTGACCAGCACCTGCGCCGTCAGGGCAGGATTGTTGATGCTCATGTTGAACTCGAAGTGCTGGTTGTGGGTCTGTCCGCTCACGCCCTTGCGCACCAGGTTCACGCCATGGCCCACATCGTTGATGTCGGCCACACAGGGTACCTGAGTGACGTGCGTCTCATCATTGACGAAGTAGGGGTCACTGAGGATAGCCTTTTCCACAGTGGCAAAATCGGCGCCCTCCTCCAGTTCCACATACACCATGCGGCGATGGATGCCCGTTCCCAGGGGGATGGTGATGGAGAGCGCGTCGCGTACTCCCGCAATGGCACGTACAGCCACACTGTGCCCCATGCTGCGTCCCGGGCCGAAGTTGGTGTAGGTGATGCCCTCTGGTGCCAGGCTCTGCATAAGGGTGCGCACCACACTGTCGGAGCCTGGATCCCAGCCCGCACTGATGATGCTCACGACTCCATGCTGCTTGGCAGCCAGGCCGAGGGAGCGTCGGAGGTCAACTATCTGCGTGTGGATGTCGAAACTATCTACGGTATTGATACCCATAGAGAGCATCTGCAAGGCATACTGCTCCACGCTGCGTGTGGGCGTGGCCAGTATTGCCACATCCACCTGACCCAACTCCTTGATGTCACTCACCACCTGATAGTCGGCCAGGCTGGCGGGTTTGTTCTGGGCACCATTGCGGCGCACCACACCTGCCACCTCCATGTCGGGGGCTGCCTGAAGGGCCTGCAGGGCATATTGGCCTATGTTGCCATAGCCCACGATAGCCACTCTAATCTTTTCCATAGCGTTACTCTTTGTCTGTTGTATCTTGATTGCAGCGACAAAATTACAGGTTTCTGTCGGTTCTGCCAACAGATGGACAGCATTTTGCACCATTCCATGCCACATCGGGAAGCAAAATCACTCATTTAGGGTAAAGCGCTCATGGCTCCAGCACAACCACACGCAGGCGGTCACGCAATCTCCATGGACCACGCCCGTAGCCGCATTGCGAGTCGGTGAGCATGAGCAGCGTGAGACGACCGTCCTGCAAGCGTGGGCCCAGACAGAGGCCTTCGTAGTTGGAGAAACGGGTATTGAAGACCCCGAAACGTGTGTTCCAGCGGCCCACCAACTGCTTCTCGCCCGTGTGAGGAACGAAGCGGAACAGGCTGCACCAGCAGCGGCTACCCTGGTAATGGCGTGCTATGCGGGCCTCGCGTTCGAGCACCAGCAGGCTGCCATCGGGCATGGCTGTGATGTCGGACACGCCATGGTAATAGTCGCGACCGGCATTCTTGGCCCTGGACTCCTCCATATAATAAGGAAAAGAAGCCGTGAAGCGCAGCTCGTCATCAAACTGCATGAGCATGAGCCGCCTGCTGTGGCTCTCGATGAGGAACGGACTCTCGTTCATCGTCCAGAAGTGATGCGACAGGGTATCATAGGTGAGCGACTCCAGCCCGCGGTTTGGAGCCATCGCCGCCACTATATCCTGTGGGACAGCCAACCGGCTGCCCGTGAGCGTGCCGTCCACTCGGTGCTCCAGTACAGCATTGTCAGCCTCACCGCTCACCAAGACGCTGCGGCGCGAGGGGCAGTATGCCACGCCCTCGGCATCACGCTCGCGGTGGCCGGGCTGGGCGCGGAAACCCTCGTCGGTGACACTCTGCAACTTGCCTGTCACGCTGTCGATCAGTATGTGCCACACATGGAACCCGGCCTGCGCATCGCGGTCGTTGACCACAGCATAGCGGCCGTCACCCATGGGGGCTATGCCGCTGTAGCCGCCGGGGGGTATGCCGTAACGTCCCAGGCGGCGCGCCTTATGTCCCATGGCAGGCTGCACCAGGAGGAGCAGCAGGAGCACAAGCCCCATCATCGAGTATCGTCGGTCTGTCATCTCATGATTGTATGAATGTGTATGGATGCCCCGGGGTGCATGTTTCCACAGGGTCGGGAGGGCAGGCTCTACCCTTCTGCCTCATCGGCGGGCACCAGTTTGAAGAGCTTGTCACTGGCCCTCACCTTGCGGTCGATGGGAATGCTCACGCGCTGTCCCTGCTTTGCAGTGGGTACAGGCTGCAGGTCGAAGCGTATCTCGCTCACCTCTGTCTCGAGCGCGCCGGTGGTGGGGCCGGTGACCAGGATGCGGTCGCCCACACTCAGGGGGGCGGCCTCTATCTTGAACTCCGCCACCTGCAACTTGCTGTAGTAGCGCACTCCACGCCCCACATATACCTTGCGCTCGGTGGCACGCGACCCGGGTCGGTCGTTCCACTCACCCATTGTCTGTCCCTGGTAATAGCCGTCCCAGAAGCCACGGTTGAAGACGCGTGCCAGGCGGGAGTCCCATTCGTCCTTGCGCTCTTCGGTGAAGGTGCCGTCGAGCACCGCCCTGATGGCCTCGTCGTAGCAGCGCACCACGGTATCTACATACTCTGCCCCGCGTGCGCGTCCCTCTATCTTGAACACGCGCACACCCGCTGTCATCATGCGGTCAACGAAGCGTATGGTCTTGAGGTCCTTGGGCGACATCACATACTTGTTGTCTATGTCGAGCTCCGTACCCGTCTCGCGGTCGCGCACCGTATAGGCGCGGCGGCAGAGCTGCAGGCATGCACCGCGGTTGGCACTGTGCCCTGTGTTCTGCAGACTGAGGTAGCACTTGCCGCTGATGGCCATGCACAAGGCTCCGTGGCAGAACATCTCGATGCGCACAGGCTGTCCGCCGGGTCCGCAGATATTGTCGGCCAGGATGCCGCGGTGTATCTCCTCCACCTGGTTCATGTTCAGCTCACGCGCCAGCACCGCCACGTCGGCGAATTGCGCATAGAAGCGCAGAGCCTCGATATTGGATATGTTGAGCTGCGTGCTTAGGTGCACCTCCAGTCCTATCTGTCTGCAATAGGTCATCACAGCCACATCGCTGGCTATCACAGCGGTAATCTCTGCCTCGAGAGCCGCGTCGAGAATGCGACGCATGAGTGGCAGATCCTCACCATAGATAATGGTGTTGACGGTCAGATAACTCTTTACACCGCAGCGGCGGCACTCTGCGGCTATGCGCCGAAGGTCGTCGATGGTGAAGGCGCAGGCCGAGTGAGCCCGCATGTTGAGGTTTTCAATGCCAAAGTAAACGCTGTCGGCTCCTGCACGCAGCGCGGCGGAGAGGGAGTCGGGCAACCCCACGGGAGCCATTATCTCAAAGTCTTCTCTTTTCATCATGCTTGTCTTCAGTGCCGCGGCATGCTCTGGGCGAAGGGCGGCATTTCGGCGGGTAAAGTTACAAACAAGTTTGCACACAGGCAAGCAAGAGGGAGAGAGAAGTGCGGATGCAGCCTCCCTCACGGCGGGGAAAGCAGCCCGCCCACACCTTTTGAACACAAGTGTATGAAGAGAAGGAAATTTCCACTACCTTTGCAAGGTGAAACAATTTGCTTAGGAACAAGATGACAATAGCAGTAGATTTTGACGGAACGATAGTAGAGCACCGCTATCCGAAGATCGGCAACGAGATTCCCTTTGCCATACAGACTCTGAAGATGCTCATACAGGACCATCACAAGCTCATCCTATGGAGCGTGCGCGAGGGCGAACTGCTCGACGAGGCTGTGGAGTGGTGCCGCATGAGGGGCGTGGAGTTCTACGCTGTGAACAAGGATTTCCCCGAAGAGGATGTGGAGAAGAACCGCCACTTCAGCCGAAAACTAAAGGTAGATATGTGGATAGACGACCGTAACGTGGGCGGACTGCCCGACTGGGGCACCATCTACCGCATGATAACAGAGCGCAAGAGCTACGAAGACATCATGCGCGAAGAGTACAGCATGGCACCCGAGAAGCCCAAGAAGAAGTGGTGGCAGATTTGACCTCCATCCCACACACGACTCCCATCCCGCCCCACAAGCCCGCCGCCAGCCTCTCTCTCCCCACAAGGAACGAGGCTGGCGGCGGCTTTCTGACTCCCATCTGCCCATATATAATATGTACGCACACGCGCACGTACCATATATATTAAGGGGGCGCAAGGTTTTCGCAAGCATGATACAACGGGCATTGTGGAATACAGCAGAATTGCTTTCGGGCCATCGAAAGGAAGCAAACTGAAGGAAGCGGAGCACCAGGCCAAGCATCACCAGGGATGAAGCAGGCCGCAGCAGGAGGTCGTGCGGAACAGGATTCGGAACAAAACACCTCGGTGCAGAAAATGACAAGGGCTGATTCCAGGCGCTTGGCGGAGCGGAATCCGGGAAGAAGCGGTTCGGTGCGGGGAAGTGCGAAGACAATCAGACGAGAAATTACGCTGCGATGCGGGCAAAGGCACGATGGAGTAAAATGGGGGTTGGACAAAGGTTCAAAACGAGCGGGAGGCAAGAACCACTGCTGGTCTTGCCTCCCGCTTGGAGTTTTCCGATGCTCCGCAGATGGCGGGGCAATGTCATTTGGCGTAGGACACAGAGCGTGTCTCGCGGATAACCGTAATCTTGACCTGTCCGGGATAAGTCATCTCGTTCTGGATCTTGGTGGCTATCTCGTTGCTCAGTTCCTCGGTCTGCTTGTCGTCTATCTTGTCTGCACCCACTATCACACGCAGCTCGCGACCTGCCTGGATGGCATAAGTCTTCACCACGCCAGGGTAACTCATGGCAATGTTCTCCAAGTCCTTGAGACGCTTGATGTAGGCTTCCACGATTTCGCGGCGCGCTCCGGGACGTGCTCCACTGATGGCATCGCACACTTGCACGATAGGAGCCAGCAGTGTGGTCATCTCCATCTCGTCGTGATGAGCGCCTATGGCATTGCAGATGTCTGCCTTCTCCTTGTACTTCTCTGCCAGTTTGGCACCGTAGAGAGCGTGGGGCAGTTCGGGTTCCTCATCAGGTACCTTGCCTATGTCATGCAGCAGTCCGGCACGCTTGGCCTTCTTGGGGTTCAGTCCCAACTCGCTTGCCATCACGGCACAGAGGTTGGCTGTCTCGCGGGCATGCTGCAAGAGGTTCTGGCCATAACTGCTGCGGTACTTCATCTTACCTATGATGCGGATGAGTTCAGGGTGCAGGCCATGCACGCCGAGGTCTATTGTGGTGCGCTTGCCAGTCTCGATGATTTCCTCCTCAACCTGCTTCTTCACCTTGGCCACAACTTCCTCAATGCGTGCGGGATGGATTCTGCCATCGGCCACAAGCTGGTGCATGGCCAGTCGGCATATCTCGCGGCGCACGGGGTCAAAGGCGCTGATGACAATGGCCTCAGGTGTATCATCGACCACAATCTCCACTCCTGTGGCAGCCTCCAAGGCACGTATGTTGCGTCCCTCACGGCCGATGATGCGTCCCTTCACCTCGTCGTTGTCGATGTGGAACACAGTCACGCTGTTCTCCACAGCAGTTTCAGTGGCCACGCGCTGTATGGTCTGGATGATAATACGCTTGGCTTCCTTGTTCGCCGTCATCTTAGCGTCATCCATTATCTCATTGATGTAAGCCTGGGCGTTGGTCTTTGCCTCGTCCTTGAGAGCCTCCACCAGACGCTCCTTTGCCTCCTCGGCACTGATACCGGATATCTCTTCCAGCTTGGTGCGTTCCTGCTCCAGCAGGTTGTTCTTGCGCTCATCCAGTTCCTCCTCACGCTTCTGCAGGAGTGCCTGTTGTGTCTCCACGCGCTGGCGCAGCGACTCTGTCTCCTGCTTGCGGCGTGTAAGTTCGTCCTGCTTCTGGTTGAGCGAGAGCTCACGCTGCTTGGCACGGTTCTCGGCCTGCTGTATCTGCTGGTTGCGCTGACGCACCTCCTTCTCCAGTTCGGCCTTCTTGCTGAGGAACTTGTCCTTCACTTCGAGCAGCTTCTTCTGCTTGATGACTTCCGCTTCCTTCTCGGCGGCCTCCTTGGCTTCCCGTGTTAGGGCCGCCCTCTTGGAGGGTATGATGAGGAAGTACAATGCGGCCGTGAGTGCCAAGAAGAGCACCAGTCCAGCCGCCAATCCGATAATTATTTCCATTTGCTAAATACTTTGTTTGTTATTGGGGTCGGTTCGTTATCTCTGTTCACTTTGTCAACCAGCACGCCTCATGCCTCTCATGCGGTGCGTGCCTACTGCTCGGAACTGAGTGCGGACTCCAATTCGCCAATCAGGGGAGCCAGTCGCTCGGCCACAGGAGTGATGTCCAGGGCAAGCTCATTCTGCTTGGCCTGCACAGCCATGTCCACCATGGTCATGATGAGATAGATGTTCTCACTCTGACCCGGGTACTTGCTCGTGTAGAAGCCGTACTTCTCCTTAATCAGCTTTTCGGCCTGCCTGTAGGCATACTCCTGCTCCCTGGGGATGTTCAGCGGTATGCTCATCGTGCCGAAACGGATAGTTATTGATAATGTGTCGCCCATAATGCCTTCAATCAGCCTTTAGCATTGCCACACACTGGTCAATGTCTCGCACCATTTTCCTTATTCGCCCACGCAGATCCTTAGTGCTGCTGTCGGCCATGTCAATGTATTTGGCCATCTTGAGATGGTCATACTGCAGTTGGAGCTGCCTGTTCTTCTCCTCCAGGCTGTCTATTTCCTGATGGAGCGCAGCGATTTCCTCCTCCAGGCTTTTCTTTTTGGCCTGGAGTTCCCGATGCTTCAGGATGAGCTGGCGAACCCTTGTCTCCACCCTCATCAGCAGGTCGTTCATCTCTGCATTCATCTGTACAAGTCGCTCCTTAGGTACAAAGTTAGTCCTTTTTTCCGGGCTTCACAAGTTATTCCTCCATGTTTTTGCGCGGTTCCTTCTTCGCCAGCATGACCAAGGTATGCACGTACTCGGTCATCCACTGCTCGCTGTAGCCCAGCATGGACTGGTATTTGCGGATAGAGACACACGCCTTGCGCACGCCATCATCCTTCCAGTTGTTGCTCGTCAAGACCTGGTGCACCTGCTTGGCCACCATCTCGCGCAGAGCCTTGTGGAGGAATGATGGAAGTCGGAATTTCCACTGCATGAGGTTGCTCATGAGCATCATGAGGTCCTGGCTGAAGCCCTGGAAGGCCGCCAGATAGGGTGTCGCGTCCTGAGGCTTGCGGCAGCGATGCTTCAGACTGGCGTCTATTTCCTTGAAGAAGCCGTCTGAAATGCCGTAGATATCCTGCATCATGAGGCGGCAGTGCTTCTTCTCCCCCTGCCCCAACTTGTTATTGACGGTGGGTACATGATAGGTCTGCTTGAAGACGCGCAGGTCAGGCAAGGCGGCGAGGTTGTTTATGCCTAACTGTGCGGCAATGCTCGACTGATAATATACGCGAATGAGCAGCATGAAATCCTCCACACCGCCCACTATGCTATCGGCCTGCTTCTTGCGGCCGAAGAGTTTGCTGAATAATGACATTCTGTATTCTATATTATTATATAAGGTGTGCCCGCCCTGTGGCAGGCGTTTGTGTCGGGTTGTCAATAAGCGTTCTCCTCCTTATGGAGCAGAGTCTTGAAGAAAGTGGATGCTATAATGCGGACGTCCAACCAGAAGCTCCAGTTCTCCACATACCATATGTCGGCGTGCACGCGGTTCTCCATCTGGCTCAGGTAACGCGTCTCCCCACGGAAGCCCTGCACCTGTGCCCAACCTGTGATACCGGGCTTCACCCAGTGGCGCACCATATAGCGGTTTACTATCTTGCGGTATTCCTCGGTATGGGCAAGCATGTGTGGACGTGGACCCACCAGCGACATATTACCCACGAAGACGTTTATGAACTGTGGCAGTTCATCGATGTTGGCACGACGCATGAAGTCTCCGAAGGGGAACTTACGGGGATCATTCTCGGTGGCCTGCACCTTGTCGGCATCGGCATTGACGTGCATAGAGCGGAACTTATAGCAGTAGAACTCCTTTCCATAAAGGCCGTTGCGCTTCTGGCGGAAGAATACGGGGCCCGGGCTCTGGCACTTGATGACAGCAGCCACGATGACGTAGATGATGGGGAAGAGCGTCAACAGGAATATGGAACTGACGAGCAAGTCCAGAATACGCTTCATGGCACGGTTGCCAAAGCTGCGCAGGGGTTCCTCACGAGGAGCAAGCACAAAGGAGTTTCCCACCTGAGTGGTGACCATGTGGCGACGTGTGAGGTTGACATATACAGGCACCATGAAGAAACGAATCATATTGTTCTCGCAGAATGAGTACAGTTCGTGTGCAACTTTCTTGTCAAGCGAAGCCATTGAACAATACACTGCATCGATATTGTCGGCATTTTCCTGCAGATAAGGCAATGCCTGCGAAGGCACACCCTTGAACTTTACACCCTCGGGGAGATCCTCCTCTGCATCCATGGCAAAGAGGCCTTCGATATCCAGTCCGTAGGTTGTAGTCTTCAGGTCAAAATAGAGCTCGCGCATTTCCTCGCCGTTGCCCACCAGCAACACACGTGCCAGGCTGAAGCCGTCATTGCGCACTTTCTTCATATACCTGAACATTGCGATGCGCTCCACAAGCATCAGCAAAGTGTATATAGCATAGATGCTCAGGAGATAGCCACGTGGTATATGGTTTGTCTTGAGCAGATAGCAGACCACCAGAAACAGGATGAAGTGCATGGTGGTAGTGAGGAACACATTACGGGCTATCTTGTCAGAACCCGTCACGCGGCGTAGTGCGACGGGCGGGAAAAAAACGGCCACCGGCACATAACAGAGAACTGCGATGACGAGATTGCGCTGTGTGTCAGGCATGGTTACGTAATTCTGCCCCGAGTGCAGGAAAGCATAATGCGCAAGGAAGAAGCCCACACACAAAAGCACAACGTCAATCAGATTGACAAGAAGGCGCGAGGAAACGGAGTCCTCAAAACGTTTACTTTTCATTCTCTGTCCCATATCATTTGTTTGTCATTAGCTTGTGCATATTGGTTCACAATTCTACACAATCCATTGCAGTAATTTGCGATAACTACTTCAAGCGGCAAAAATACAAATCTTATTCCAAATAAACCCCTTACACAGCCCTAAATTACGCCCTGAGGATAAAATTTCGCGAAAAAACCTTGCAGTATATTATTTATTAGGTACTTTTGTGGTTCGATAGGAAAAGAACACAAATTAGTATTGACCAATCAATTGATATGGCTGAGTTTATAGCAACCGAAGAGAACAGAGAAGAGGAGCAGAGCAGTTTTGACTTTGCCGCTCTGTGGAAGATAGTAGTGCTCTACTGGTATTGGATAGTGCTGTCTGCCATCGTGGCAGTTGGCTGTGCCTTCTGTTACCTGCGTTACACACGTCCTGTGTATGCCTCAAGCATGAAGATTCTGGTAAAGGACGAGGACTCTCGCTCACGCATGTATCGTGGAGGACAGATGGCTCTCGAGAGTATGGGAGTGATATCCAACTCCAATGGCTTCGACAATGAGCTGGAGATTCTGGCCAGTTCCAACATCAGCGTACGCGTGGTGAAGGCGCTGAAACTCTATGTGAGTTACGAGTTGGAGGGCAGCATACGCAAGCACGAACTCTACAAGAACAGCCCCTACATCGTGGATATGCCCGAGAACCAGCTCGATGAACTGGAGTCGGTCATCGCCATGCGTGTGAGCCGCCGCGGCAGCGGACTGCATGTCGAGGGCAAGCTCTTTGTACCCAAGGCCAAGGAGCCCATGACCTTTGAGCGTGACGTGAACGCCCTGCCTGGCTCTTTCAGCACCCCTGTGGGTACAGTGACCCTGCAGAGCAACCCTGGCGTGGAGGCAACCGACCGTGATATGTTTGCCACAATCATGCCACTCGACGTTGCCGCCAAGTCCTATGGAGCACGCCTCACAGCCAGTGCCACCAGCAAGACAACCACTGTGGCCGAGCTGAGATACATGGACACCCAGCCCGCGCGTGCCGTTGACTATCTCAACGAACTCTTCAAGAGTTACAACGAGGATGCCAACGAGGACAAAAACGAGGTGGCTCTCAAGACCGAGGAGTTCCTCGAGAACCGTATCGAGGCCATACGCGCTGAGCTGGACGCTACAGAGAACAGCCTGGAGTCATACAAGAAGAAGAACGAACTCATCAACCTGACCAACGACGCGAGCAACGCTCTGACCAAAAGCACAGAGTACCAGAAGGAGCAGGTGGAGCTGGAGACACAGCTCAACCTGGTGAATGCACTGCTCGAATACATGGACGACCCACGCAACGCGCTCAACGTCATCCCGTCCAACCTGGGACTGAAGGATGCCGACATGAGCAAGATGCTCGACAAATACAACGACTATGTACTGCAGCGCAACAGACTGCTCAAGTCATCGAGCGCCGACAATCCATACGTGAAGCGCATCACTTCGCAGCTCGAGGAGATGTGGCCCAGCATCCGTCTCAGCCTGAAGAACGTGCATGCCAACATCATGACACAGAAGCGCAGTGCCGACAGCCAGTACCGACTCTTCAGCCAGCGTGTGAGCGAGGTGCCCACTCAGGAGCACAACCTGAACAACATCACACGCCAACAGGAAATAAAGGCAGAGCTCTACCTCATGCTTCTGCAGAAGCGCGAGGAGAACTACATCTCACTGGCCAGCACAGCTGCCAAGGCACGCATCATCGATGCTCCGCGCTACGAAGGCATGGTATCGCCCAAGAGCAAGATAATCATGCTGGGCGCATTCGTCTTCGGACTGGCGTTCCCTGTGGGTCTGGTGTATCTGCTCGGACTGCTCCGATACAAGATTGAGGGCCGCGAGGATGTGGAGAAGCTCACCAAGCTGCCCCTGCTGGCCGACATCCCCCTGGGACCCAAGACACTCGACGGAGAGCACAAACTGGCTGTGCGCGAGAACAGCAACGACCTCATGGAGGAGAGTTTCCGCGGTCTGCGCACCAACCTGCGCTTCGTGCTGGACGACAACAAGCGCATCATAGCCTGCACAAGCTGCATTCCAGGCGAGGGCAAGACGTTCGTCTCCACCAATCTGGCCATGTCGCTCGCCCTGCTGGGCAAGCGTGTAATCATCGTGGGACTGGACATCCGCAAGCCACGCTTGGTCAAGCTCTTTGGTCTGCCAGCCGACAAGCGGGGCATCACCACCTTCCTGTCAAGCACCGAGGAGACCTTCGATCTGCTCGACCAGCAGATTATCCACGGAGTGGTCAACCCCAACCTCGACGTCCTGCCTGCCGGTATCATCCCTCCCAACCCGGGCGAACTCATCTCACGCGTGCAGCTCGACAGGGCCATGGACCTGCTTCGCGAGCACTATGACTACGTAATCCTCGACACACCGCCTGTGGGTCTGGTGAGCGACACACTGGCCATCGCCCGCGTGGCCGATATGACACTCATGGTATGCCGAGCCGACTTCTCGCCCAAGTCCAACTTCAAGCTCATCAACGAGCTCAAGCAAGACAACAAGATGCCAAAGATATCTCTCGTGCTCAACGGCGTGGATCTCAGGAAGCGCAAGTACGGTTACTACTATGGCTATGGCAAGTACGGCAAGTATGGTCACTACGGCAACTACAGCAACTACGGCCTGTACGGACACTATGGCAACCGACCCTCACAGAGCGGACACACCGAGAAATAAATGAGAAGACTGCTAATCCTTCTCGCCATTCTCCCTCTGACGGCACAGGCACAGATAGGCCGTCTGGGGGAGAATGTGCGTTATGGGGCCAGCATGAGCGGCATGGCCTCCAGCGGCGACTATGCACCCTTCTGGTTCACAGCCAACCGCTACGGACTGGCCACACCCAACAACGAGAGCTTCCTCACGCGTGCCTTCATCGGACGCAGCACCACGGCCGACAGCAGCCGGCACTGGCGCGTGGGATACGGAGCCGACTTCGCGGTGGCGGCTGGCATGGACAACCACTTCATCCTGCAGCAACTCTATGCCGAGGTACAGTGGAAAGCCCTGAGGCTGAGCGTGGGACAGAAGCAGCGTAAGCTCGAACTGCTCAATGACTCACTCAGCAGCGGAGCCATGACCACCGGCATCAACACCCGCCCGCTGCCGCAAGTGCGGCTGGAACTGCCCGACTTCTGGGCGGTACCCGGCACACACCGCTGGCTGGCGCTCAAGGCCCACTTTGCCATGGGAGCCTATACCGACAACGGATGGCAGCGCTCCTCTACGAAGACCCACAGCCTGCCCTACACCAACAACTCACTCTATCACAGCAAGGAGCTACTGCTACGCATAGGCAACCGGGAGCGCTTCCCGCTCACACTCACGGGCGGTCTGGAGATGAGCACACAGTTCGGTGGCGAGGGATGGAACATGGGACAGAGGCTCGACGACGGCACTGTACTCTCCTCGCACCGCAAGCTCTTCCACGGCCTGAGCTCCATCTGGCATGCCATCATACCGGGCGGAGGCGACGAGGACGACGGTGATTTTGCCAACGCCGAGGGCAATATGCTGGGCTCATGGCACCTGCGTGCCGACTGGCAGGGCAAGGGATGGAGCGCATCGGCCTACCTGGAGCATTACTTCGAGGACGAGAGCCAGCTCTTCTGGCAGTATGGATGGAAGGACTTCCTGCTGGGAGTGGAGGTCAGTCTGCCGCGCAACCCGTTCCTCTCATCCGTCCTCTACGAGCATCTGGGCACGATGGACCAGAGCGGGTGCGTGTATCATGACTCCCGCGAAAACCTGCCCGAGCAGATAAGCGCCATCGACGAATACTACAACCACCACGTATATGGGGCCTGGCAACACGCGGGCTACGTGATGGGCAACCCGCTCATCCTCTCGCCCATATACAACAGGGACGGACGCATATACTGCTACTACAACCGTGTGAACGCCCACCATCTGGGACTCAAGGGGCAGCCCGCACAGTGGCTGCAGTGGCGCATGCTCTACACCCACCTGCGTACCCTGGGCACCTACCACAATCCCACCATCGACCCCAAGCGGGCCGACTACCTGCTGGCCGAGCTCACCTGGCAACCGCGCTTCGCTCCCGGGCTGAGCGTGACCGGCTCCTACGGACTGAATGGTGGCACGCTCATCGGGCGCAGCCACGGCGGCATGCTCACCCTGGCCTATCAGGGCCTTATAAAGAAGAAGAAATGATGACTCACCTCACACCCTCACACCTGTGTTCCTTCCTGCCCAGCCGCCTGGCCAAGTGTATGGCGCTGCTGGCCGTATTCGTATGCTGCGGACTGTGTTCCTGCGAAAACAAGCGTGACCAGAACGGTGACCTGGGCGGTATGTGGCAGCTGCTCGAATGGCGCAACGCGCAAAACCAAGTGGTGAAGGACAAGTACAGCCGCATCTTCTACAGCATACAACTGAAGCTCATCCGCCTTCGCAACTACGAAACAGACAAGGGCGACTACTATCAGTGCTACTTCCGCCACACCCCCGACAGCCTCATCATCTACCGTCCTACGCTCTATTCGGCCAAGGACAGCCTGGTGAGCATGTCGGACATTGCGCGCTTCGGTGTGCCCTCCGACGGTGCTTTCCGCATACAGGTGCTCAATTCGAGCCGGATGGTACTCACCAGCAGCGACACTCTCACGCTGGTGTTCAGGAAATACTGACACGCTTGGAGTTAAATATGAATGCTGAATTTTGAATTAAGAATTGGGCTGGCGCGGGAAGCGTAGCCATATTCCAGGAACAAGAGACCGTGGTGCACCAGATTGGGCACTGCGGTCTCCTGGTTTATGACATGGCTGCGAGGAAATTTTAATTAAGAGTTTTGAATTAAGAATTGGGCTGGCGCGATGTAGGCATTGCACCTCTGGCCATCGCGCAGCATTTTTCACTTTTCACCTTGCACTTTTCACTTCCCGCAGGAACCACTTTTCACTTTTCACTTTGCACTTTTCACTTCCCGAAGGGACACTTTTCACTTCCCGAAGGGACACTTTTCACTTCCCGCAGGGACCACTTTTAACTTCCCGAAGGGACCACGGTGCGATAGCCGATGCAGCACGCTGCGATGACTGGTGCAGCACGCTGCGTGGGCACATGCACCGCGCTGCGGTTTCCAGGCGAGCGTTCCCCGTTATTGTACAAGGCGGCATCTGACGGAAAGCACGACATTCCTCCACACCCGTTGCACCCTATGGCAGGATTCAGGAAGGCATGCCTATGAACGCGGCTTTGCGCCTTGCATTTCCCAGCGACATACAGCCCCTGCCCAGCCTCAGCCCCCCCTTGAAAAGGGAGCGGAAACGCTCCTGCTATACAAGAAAGCAGGCGGTGCGGACATCGCTGGGGACATCCGCACCGCCTGGTGCTGTAGTGTGAAGGGCAGTTCTGCTATGAGAACTTGGTATCGTTGTGCATGCGACGCATGGCAGCCACATCGCTGCGCGGGCATATCATGAGTATTTCACCCTGCTCGGCCACTACATAGTCCTGCAGACCCTTGATGACTGCGGTGCGTCCCTCGGGCAGGCGCACCACATTGTTGCGGCACTCATACAGATAGGCAGGAGTGTGCAGCAGGACGTTGCCGTCGGCATCGGCAGGGGCATCATCATAAAGGCTCGCCCAGGTGCCTATATCCGTCCATCCGAAATGTGCCTGCTGCACGAAGACCTGGTTGCTGCGCTCGAGGATGCTCACATCCACACCCAGATTGGGCAGCGACGAGAAGAACTCGGGCACGAGGCGCGGATTGGCACTCTCTGCTTCGGCCATCATGCGGGGTATCTCCATCTGATACTCGGGCACGAGCTGGTATAGGTTGCTCAGCATGACATCTACATGATAGGTGAGCAGGCCGGTGTTCCACAGGAAATTGCCCTCCTGCACGAAGATGTTGGCAAAGTTGGCATCGGGTTTCTCCGTAAAGGATTTCACGGCGAAGATGCCTGGAGCTATCTGCTTGTCCTCGTCGGACTGTATGTAGCCGTAGCCTGTCTCGGGGCGCGTGGGTGCAATGCCCGTGATGACGATGCCCTCCTTGTGTGCGGCGAAGCCGAGTGCATCGGTCATGTCATGCTGGAACTGCGGTTCGTTGAGGATGAGTTGGTCGGCAGGTGTGACCAGCAGGCAGGCCTGTGGGTCGCGCTTGGCCACCACCACGGTGCTCCATGCCACCGATGCCAGAGTGCCGCGGCGGATGGGTTCCTCGAGTATGTGCTCGTCATCAATCTGCGGCAGCTGCTCATATACCAGCGGCAGGTAATCGACATTGGTCGATACATAGATGTGGTCGAGAGGCATGAATTGTGACACGCGGTCGAAGGTCTGCTGCAGGAGCGAGCGGCCTGTGCCGAAGAAGTCAATAAACTGCTTGGGCCTGTGGGAGCGGCTCACGGGCCACAGGCGGCTGCCGTTTCCGCCAGCCAATATGAGGCAATAGTTGTGATTGTCCATCGTCAGATAGTTTAGTTACACTTATCGCAGTTTCTCGATGACGGGGAGCAGGAGGCTCTCCATCACGGCATAACCTGCGGCATTGGGATGTACGCCGGGATTGTCATTGGCATAGTCGGCCCTCATGGCAGTGCCTTCGGCATTGACCATGGCGCTGAAGTAATCCACATAGGGTATCTTGTTCTCCTTGGCATAAGCCTTGACGCGCTCGTTGAGCGAACGTATCTTCTGCATGCTGTCGGTTATGGAACGTCTCCAACCGAAGCCGCCTGCGGGCAGGCAACTGGCCAACACGACCTTTATCTTGTGGTAGCGGGCCAGCTCCACCATTGAGCAGACGTTGCCGAAGGTGAGGTCCTCGTCATAGGGACCTGTATTCTCGGCTATATCATTGGTACCATAGTTGATGACCACCACCTTGGGATGCAGGTTGATGACGTCCTCGCGGAAGCGCAGAAGGAACTGATAGGAGGTCTGACCGCTGATGCCACGGCCAATGATCTTATTGTCGGCGAAAAACTGAGGGCGTGTGCGTGGCCAGCCATCGGTGATGCTGTTGCCCATAAGCACTACGCGGTGCTCTCCCTTGGCGGGCAACCCTATTGTCTTGTTGTCCTGGGCATAGCGGTTCCAGTTGGCAAACTCGTGTTTCTGTGCCTGCACACCCAGGCTGGCCAGCAGAAGAATCTGCAGTAAGAGAGTCCTTGCTTTCATATCCAAATCAGACTTTGTTGGTTTTCTTACATGCAAATATAACGCTTTCTTCCCTAAAGAAAAAGCCGGGGAAGAGGTTTTTGTCCTCTCCCCCGGCATGATTTAACTTATAGTAATACTTATTGCGCGTTTTTGGCCAGTAGCCCCATGA
Source organism: uncultured Prevotellaceae bacterium (assembly GCA_900543815.1). Classification (GTDB taxonomy): domain Bacteria; phylum Bacteroidota; class Bacteroidia; order Bacteroidales; family Bacteroidaceae; genus Physcousia. The sequence goes on along the minus strand of UQST01000004.1, from coordinate 76,516 downwards.
TTTTCCCGTCCGCCAGTGCACGGTTCCGCCCGGCAGGGCGTGAAGCAGCGGTAAGGGTGCTCCTCGCATGCGCGTATGCGCGCATATATTATATAGGCGCATATATTATATAGGTATGTGCAGGGCTTACAACTGCTCCCTGATGCTCTGGGCTATCTGCTCGAATTCCTCGGGCGTGAGCTGCAGGTGCGGATTGGTGAAGCGCATATCGGCCTCGCTCTGCATGGGCACCAGATGGATGTGGGCATGGGGCACCTCGAGTCCCAGCACGCACTGGCCCACCTTCACACAGGGGATTGCCTTGCGGATGGCAACGGCCACCTTCTTGGCAAAGACCTGCAAGCCGGCCAGCTCGCTGTCCTCAAGGTCGAAGATGTAATCCACCTCACGCTTGGGGATTACCAGCGTGTGCCCCTTCTGCAGGGGGCTGATGTCGAGGAATGCAAAGTAGTGCTCGTCCTCGGCTATCTTGTAGCAGGGAATCTCACCTGCCACTATTCTGGAGAATATGCTTGCCATGGTGCGCCTCCTTACTCGTAAGAGATGTTGACCACCTCGAGCTGGATGGTGCCCTGAGGCACGCGAATCTCGGCCACCTCGCCCACTTTCTTGCCCAGCAGACCCTTGGCGATGGGAGTCTCCACGCTGATCTTGCCGGCCCTCAGGTCGGCCTCGCTGGCGCTCACGATGGTGTACTTCATTTTCATGTTGTTCTTCACATTACGAAGCTCTACCGTTGCCAGAATCTGCACAGTGCTGGTGTCCATGTGGGTGGTGTCTATTATCTTGGCCTCCATGATGGTCTTCTTCAGCAATGCTATCTCGGTCTCCAACTTACCCTGCCATTCTTTGGCAGCGTCATACTCTGCATTCTCCGAGAGGTCGCCCTTGTCGCGTGCCTCTGCGATTGCTGCACTGGCGGCAGGACGGTCCACGCTCTCCATGTGCTGCAACTTGGCTACGAGCTCATCGTAACCCTTCTGTGACATATAAGCCATATTGTTTGTGTGTTTTAAGATTATGCCTTTGGCAATGTTTTTGATGGGGTGATGTCTCTTGAGAAGAGTACAAAATAAAAGAATCCCAGCCCATAGAGCCGGAACCCTTTACCCATTACTCACTTATGTTTACGCTGCAAAGATAGGCACAAAAAAGCGAATCAGCAAACTTTCAGCGCGAAATCTGACCATCAGCAGCAGTATGAACCAGCGTGACGGACTGCTGCGAGGGCACACAGGGAGCATGCTTCCGGGGACAGTCCATCACACTGAATCACAGCATAGAGCGCGCTTCAGAGAAGTTTCTCGATGGATGCGCTCAGCGTGCGAGGGTCTTCCTGACGCGACTTCAGGTCGCAGTTGCGGTCGATGAGGAAGTATGTGGGGAGCTGCTGCACGTTGTAGAGTGTCAGTATGTCGCTCTCGATGCCCTCCTCGCAATACACACAGGTCCAGGGAAGCTGCTCGCTGCGCTGGGTCCAGAAGTGCCTGTCGGGATCCACACACACCTGATAAATCTCGAAGCCACGGCTGTGGTAGCGGTCATAGAGCTCACGAAGCTGGAGCGTGCGCTCAGGTGTACCATTGAGGCTGAGGGCTGTGAAGTCAAGCAGCACCACCTTGCCCTTGAGGTCGCTCAGCGTCCGCTCGGTGCCCCTAATGTCGGGGAAGGTCATGTCGATGATGCCCAACTCCCTCACCTTACTGTGGTTGGCATCGATGACTATCTCGCGGGGCTTGGCAAAGAGGCGCTGTCCCTCCATCACTATATTATAAAGGTTCTCGGCACGCTGCGTGCCAGGATAACGCTCGGTCCACGCATTGGCCACAGCACGGACCCATGTCAGGTCGCTGCGGTCGGCCTTGGGATTGAAGAGCAAGCGCCCTCCGAGCATCTGGAAACAGGCGAAGTAGCTGGCTGTAGCATCGTAGCGGTTCTGGATGATATCCATCTTCACCTCGGTCTTATACTGCTGCACGAGATCCTCTATCATGGCATCACGCTCCTCCACAGTATAGTCGCGGTCGGCAGCCACCCGCATGATAGACCTCTCCAAATCAGCCAGTTTCAGGCTCAGGATACGTATGGTATCACAGGTACCACTGCCCTTCACTGCATACCCGAACGACATGTTCTTCAGACTCGCCTCCACTGTAACGGTCTCCGTACTGTCGATGGCCAGGTTCACACACTGGCCGCCTATCCTGAGGCGATAGAATTCGGGAGTGGGCATAGTGTCGCCCTTCAGTTCGAATGCCCCGCTCTCATCCAGCCGCACCGAGTCCACCACCTCTATTCCATTGCCCAGCGAGATATGCTCCAGATACATGACCGTGTCGGCGGCATCCGTCACATGGCCATTCACACAGAACTGTCCCTTGTGCTGGCATGAGGCCAACAGCACGGCGGCAATAAGTAAAATTATCTTTCTCATAAGTCTTCTTAGTCCGTTTTACGCTGTAAAGGTACATGTTTTTCCCCCTTTTACACATTATTTCAGCCAAAAGGGAAGAAAAGCGCAGCCCATTCAGAGAAAACCGCCTCTACTTTGGCTGATTACGAGAATAAAGATGTATCTTTGCATGAATTTCATTTGACGCAAAAATATATCGAGTTAAACAAGATGAATGTAATTACTAAGACAGTCGAGTTGCCTGATGGAAGAACCATCAGCATCGAGACCGGGAAACTGGCCAAACAAGCCGATGGAGCCGTCATGCTGCGCATGAACAACACCATGCTCCTGGCCACCGTTTGCGCCGCAAAAGATGCCGTTCCCGGAACAGACTTCATGCCCTTGCAGGTGGAGTACAGAGAGAAGTATTATGCAGCCGGCCGATTCCCCGGCGGATTCACCAAGCGTGAGGGCAAGGCTAACGATGACGAAATCCTCACATGCCGTCTCGTGGACCGTGCCTTGCGCCCTCTCTTCCCCAGCAACTATCATGCTGAGGTGTATGTGAACGTGATTCTCTTCTCTGCCGACGGCGTGGACATGCCCGATGCTCTGGCAGGCTTTGCCGCATCAGCAGCACTCGCTGCCAGCGACATACCATTCGAAGGCCCCATCTCTGAGGTTCGAGTGGCTCGCATAGACGGCCAGTTCGTCATCAACCCCACATGGCAGCAGCTTGAGCAGGCCGATATGGACCTGATGGTAGGTGCCACCGAGGAGAACATCATGATGGTAGAGGGTGAGATGAAGGAAGTTTCCGAGCAGGATCTGCTGGCCGCCCTCAAGACTGCACACGAGGCCATCAAGCCCATGTGCCGCCTTCAGAAGGAGCTCTCTAAGGAGTTGGGCAAGGACGTGAAGCGCGAGTACTGCCACGAGGTGAACGATGAGGAACTTCGTGAGGCAGTGAAGGTAGCTTGCTACCAGAAGGCTTACGACGTGACGAAGCAGGCTCTGGAGAAGCATGCACGCGCCGAGGCATTCGAAGCCATCCGCGAGAACTACAAGGAGGAGTACGCTGCAGCACATGCCGACATGACTCCCGAAGAGTTGGAGGAGAAGAATGGCCTGATCGACAGATACTATCACGACGTGGAGCGCGATGCCATGCGCCGTTGCGTGCTCGACGAGGGAATCCGCCTCGACGGCCGTAAGACCACCGATATACGCCCCATCTGGTGCGAGGTGAGCCCCCTGCCTGGCCCCCACGGAAGTGCTATCTTCACACGTGGAGAGACCCAGTCACTGGCTACCTGCACACTGGGCACCAAGACCGACGAGAAGCTGGTGGACGATGTACTGGTGCGCGAATACCAGCGCTTCCTGCTGCACTACAACTTCCCTCCCTTCTCTACAGGTGAGGCAAAGGCACAGCGTGGCGTAGGCCGCCGCGAGATTGGCCACGGCCACCTGGCTTGGCGCGGTCTGAAAGGCCAGATTCCCGAGGATTACCCCTACGTGATTCGCGTGGTGAGCGACATTCTGGAGAGCAACGGTTCTTCATCAATGGCATCTACCTGCGCAGGCTGTCTGGCTCTGATGGACGCTGGTGTGCCCATCAAGAACGCTGTGAGCGGCATCGCCATGGGCCTTATCAAGAACCCCGGAGAGGACAAGTACGCCGTGCTGAGCGACATCCTGGGCGATGAGGACCACCTGGGCGACATGGACTTCAAGACTACAGGTACCGTAAACGGACTGACTGCCACACAGATGGATATCAAGTGCGACGGACTCTCCTACGAGATTCTGGAGAAAGCGCTCATGCAGGCAAAGGCCGGCAGAGAGCACATCCTGGGCGAGATGATGAAGACTATCGACAAGCCCCGCGCCGAACTGAAGCCCCACGTACCACGCATCGAGCAGATGACCATCCCCAAGGAGTTCATCGGTGCAGTGATTGGCCCGGGCGGAAAGATTATCCAGGGTATGCAGGAGGAGACCGGTGCTACCATCACCATCGACGAGGAGGATGGCGTAGGCAAGATACAAGTGAGCGGTCCCAATAAGGAGACCATCGATGCTGCCATGGCAAAGATCAAGGCCATCGTGGCTATTCCCGAGGTGGGCGAAGTGTACGAGGGCACCGTGCGCAGCATCATGCCTTATGGCTGCTTCGTAGAGTTCATGCCCGGCAAGGACGGCCTGCTCCATATCAGCGAGATAGACTGGAAGCGCCTGGAGACCGTGGAAGAGGCTGGCATCAAGGAGGGTGACAAGCTCAAGGTGAAGCTCCTGGAGATTGATCCCAAGACCGGCAAGTTCAAGCTCTCACACCGTGTGCTCATCGAGAAGCCCGAGGGTTATGTAGAGCGCGAGCGCCGTCCCCGCCCCGAGCGTGGCGAGCGCCGTCCCCGTCCCGAGCGCGGTGAGCGTCGTCCCCGTCCCGACCACAACGCCGAGAACGAGGCCGAGTAAACAAGACCAGATGGAGGTTCAAAACCTCCACGACAATAATGGAGGTGCGTATCCAGCAGGATGCGCACCTTTTTTCATATCGCCTCGAGGCAAATTGAAAAACGGAAACAAGAAAAGAGAAATGCGCTTCGCATCAGCCAGGAACGCTGGTTTACGAGTTGCAAATCAGGATGACCAGAAACGCGGAGCGAACTACGATGCAAAACGAAACAAGGAAACTGGACTTCTGTACTGTAATGGTTAGGAACAGACACGTGCTCCCTGGCCAATTCGAAGAGCATGAAGTGTGATATTAAAGAAGGATGCACGGAAAAGGACTGCATCCTGCCCCGAAAAACGCAGCACGCTGCGATAGCTTGTGAAGCGCGCTGCGTTGGCTGATACAGCACGCTGCGACGACCGATACACCGCACTGCGTTCTATTGCAGTTTGCAATGCTCCTTAATTATGAATGCGAAACGGAGCAATTATGAATGCGAAACGGAGCAATTAAGAATGCGAAACGGAGCAATTAAGAATGTTGAATTATGAATTTTGAATTGGGCTGGCGCGATGTGGGCATTACGCTCTTTGCCATCGCGCAGCACTTTTCACTTTTTACTTTTCACTTTTCACTCCCCGCAGAGACCACTTTTCACTTTGCACTTTTCACTATTCACTTCCCAAAGGGACCGCTTTTCACTTTGCACTTTTCACTATTCACTTCCCGAAGGGACTACTATTCACTTCCCAAAGGGACCGCTTTTCAACCCCCGAAGGGAGCAGGCTGGATTGGTTTTCAAGACCGGTGAAAGGATTAGCGCTCGGTGTAGCGGGGATAGAGGAAGCGGGGAATGCCAATGGCCATATAGGCGCGGGGAACATGCCCCTTGGGCAAGCCGAGCAGGCGCGACACCTTGCGGCGAGACATGAAGCGGAGTGCGGTTTGCACCAGACCAAGGTATATTTGGCTCAGACCATGCGTCTCCGCCATGAGCGAAACGTTCTGATAGGCCAGGTTACAGTCCTGCCAGGCAAAGTCATAACCCGCTGGAGCACTGAACACAAGAACGCATGGAGCGTTGCAGCAACAGGGCAACTCGCCCGACTCCCAGCGCTGGCGGAAGCGCTCCAGTTCGGGAGCTTCACCATAGAGGTCGGGCAGGAGCATACGGGTGATGGGGCGCATGGGACGCGCCATCAGCACGCTGGCCAACCGCAAGAAGAATCGCATGACCACGCCCTCCAGTTCGCGTATCTGGTCACCCTCGAGCACCGTCACACGCACCCGCCTGGTGTTCTCGGCAGTAGGCGCATAGCGGGCTGCCTCAAGCAGGTCACGCAGCATTTCGGGCGGGATGGGGCAGTTGGTGAGCGTGCGGTTGGAGCGCCGCGCACGCAGCAGTTCCATCATACTCTCGGGGGTGGGCAGGATGTCGCGCCTCACCGTGTGGACCTGCCCTGCGGGGAACAGGGAGTGGTGCAGGGCATCCGACTCGCACACGTCCATGCAATGGCCGCATCCTATACACTGGCTGGCATGCTGGAGACGAGGCATACGCTCCTCGGTCCAGCCCAGCACCGATGCCGGACACACCTCCACGCAACGGCGGCAGTGGCGGCATTTATGGGCATCCACACTGACTTTGATTATCTTGTTCTTCATAATGCTGGAGGGTGGTGAGGGTGGTGAGGTCAGATGTACTTGAGGTCATCATCGTAGTCCTCGGGCGTTGCCACCTGGGGATAAGTCCTGATGAAAACGGCAAACATGCCCACGCAGAGCAACAGGGAAAGGCCTGCCACCACTATGGGCACCATGCCGCCGCCCATCCACTGACCCAGCGAGAAGGTGTCGGCAGCATCGCCCAACCCTCTCACCAGCGTCACACACAGCAGGTTGTTGGCCATATGGATGATGGAGGTGACCACGATGTTGCCCGTCTTCCAATACACTACGCCCAACAGCAGACCGATGCAGAAGGCTGCGGGGAACTGTGCCGGATTGAAGTGCACAGCGCCGAAGACGAATGCCGAGATAAGGATGGCCTTCCACGGAGAGACCCTTTGCGCGAACATTCCGCCCAGCAGCGCCTCGCGGAACACCACCTCCTCCAGTATAGGCCCCAGCACTCCCACGGCCAGGATACCGGGCACACTGTCCATCATCTTAGCGAGGCTCCCGCCTGTGAAGTCGGGCAGGTCAAAGAATTCAGAGAAGAGGCTCACGGCCAGGATGCCTGCGGCACTGCCCACCAAGGCGGCAGGCACCTTGAACCAATGCACGCTGCGTGCGTCGAATGTACGGGGAAAGCGAACCAGATGAAGCACCCCCACCAGCAATATCAGCGTCACGAGCGACGATACTACCAGTATTTCTACGGTGTTGCCAACAGTGAGCTCGGGCAGCACATTGGGGTAACTGCTGGTCGAGAATATGCTTCCGCCGGTGCGGGCAGCGGTCTCTCTCATACATTCGAGAATCAATAGCACGTACACGACAGTGCATGTGATGGCCTGGACAGCCACGAATGTGCACACGGCCAAGAGCGGTCTGAGATACTTCGTCATCCTTTGTACTTTATAACTTATGGTTGTAAATATACACCTTTTTGCCGACAACCCACCCATAGAGGCTCGCTTTTTTGGCCTTCGGGGCGAGTTATGGCCCCCTAAGGAGCGGGATGAGGGTTTCGGAGGAGCGGAACGGGCCGGACGGCATGATACAATGGTACATCTTGTGCCCGGCGATGCAGACGAGAGAAGCCCGGCATGAACCGGGCTTCACATTATTGCCACTCCATGGAAGGGAAACGCTGTCAGGCTTCCCCGTCCTCTCTGATGAGTTGCAGCAGGCGCTCCACAGCCTCCTCCTCGGGGATGTTCTTCTCCACGCACACCTTGCCGCGATAGAGCGAGACCTTGCGTCGGGCGGCGCCCACATAGCCATAGTCGGCATCGGCCATCTCGCCCGGACCATTCACAATACAGCCCATAATGGCGATTTTCAGTGTATTGAGACGGGGCAAGGAGACAGCCGCCTCACTCACAGCAGCCTTGATGCGGGCAATGGTTCCCTGCAAGTCATAGAGGGTGCGGCCGCATCCGGGACACGAGATAAACTCGGTGTGGGTGAAGCGCACGCGGGCAGCCTGCAGGATGCTGTCGGCCAGGCGGGGCTGCTCAACCCCCTTGTTGGTCACCACCAGGTCGGTGGCGCGGCCGTCGATGAGCGGTGCACCGGCAGCCATAGCCGCCTTGAGCATCAGGTCCTCGGCATCATCCTCGTCCAGCGAGAGCCTCATCACGCCATCCTCAATGGGAGCTGTACGGCGCAGGGAGGCGCATTCGGGGATGAAGCTGACCAGCTTGCGCGCCACGGGAATCTCGCATTCGGGCTCCTCGGAGAGCGACACGCGGATGGTATCGCCCAGCCCCTCGGTGAGCAGCGCGCCTATGCCTACGGCACTGCGCACGCGTCCGTCCTCACCCTCGCCCGCCTCGGTGACACCCAGATGCAGGGGGAAATGCATATCCTCGCGGTCCATGGCCTCGACCAGAAGGCGCACCGAGCGCACCATCACCACGGTGTTGCTGGCCTTGACACTCAGCACCACATCGGTGAAGTCCGCCTTGCGGCACACGCGCAGGAACTCCATGCAGGACTCCACGATGCCCTCGGGCGTGTCGCCGAAGCGCGACATGATGCGGTCGGAGAGCGATCCGTGGTTCACCCCTATGCGCACCGCCGTGTGATGCTGCTTGCAGATATCGAGGAAGGGCAGCAGCCGGGCCTCTATCTTGCGCACCTCGTCGGCATACTCAGCGTCGTCATAGGACAACTTCTTGAAGGTGCGGGCGGGATCTACGTAGTTGCCGGGGTTGATGCGCACCTTTTCGCAGCATGTGGCAGCCACATCCGCCACAGCGGGATTGAAGTGTACATCGGCCACGAGGGGCGTCATGATGCCCTCCGCCTTCAGTTGCGCCGATATGTTGGCCATATTCTCCGCCTCACGCGTGCCCTGTGTGGTGAGCCTCACAAGCTCGCCCCCGGCAGCGATGATGCGCTTGGCCTGCGCCACGCAAGCCTCTGTGTCGTTGGTGTTGTTGGTGGTCATCGACTGCACCCTGATGGGATTGTCGCCACCGATGGCAGTCTGCCCCACCCTGGCCACGCTGCTCCGGCGGCGCACGTAGGGAGCCTCTGGCTTGAGGGCAGAAGCCGTACTATGATTGATGTCGGTCATGCCTTGCAGTCTCCTTTGGTTTCAGTTGCACTTGAAATCATACTTCAGCTCGGCCAACTCGCGGTTGGCCTTGGCTATCTTGGCGCCCAGCCCCTCCTTGTATGCGTGCAGCCGCTTGGCGATGTGTGCATCGCTCAGGGCAAGCATCTCCATTGCCAGGATGGCAGCATTGAGCGCCCCGTTCACTCCCACTGTGGCCACAGGTATGCCAGGAGGCATCTGGATGATAGAGAGCATGGCATCCAGACCGTCGAGCATACCCTTGATGGGCACACCTATGACGGGTACGGTGGTGCTGGCAGCGATGACGCCAGGCAGAGCCGCAGCCATGCCTGCTGCCGCGATAATCACTTTGATGCCCCTCTCTTCGGCTGAGCGTGCAAAGACCTCCACGTCATCGGGCGTGCGGTGGGCCGACAACGCATTCACCTCAAAGGGTATCTGCTGTTCGTTCAGAAAGGCGAGAGCCTTCTCCATGACGGGCAGGTCGCTTGTGCTGCCCATGATAACACTTACAATGGGTTCCATGTGTCTATAGTTTTAAGTCGTTCCTTTTTCCATTTCTTCACTCTGGTCAGGGACACCAAGGAGTCTCCTCTTCTCCTCGCAGCGCCCCTTTCCTCTCCATACGGGAGGCTTTTCGGTTCCCCGCAGTGCCCCTTTCGACGATGCTCAATGCACAATCACGCTCCTGCCGGTGCGCCAACCAGTTTCAGCCGGAATACCGTACCTTTTCATGCAGTGCGGTGCGATGGACTACGGAGCGCGCTGCGATGACCGATGCAGTGCACTGCGTGGGCACATGCAGCGTACTGCGTCAGACGGCCCGCCGCGTCACATCATCCTGATGCCCGAGTAGCCACACAGCACGCCCAGCAGTGTGCCGGCCAGCACTTGCCACAGCGTGTGCCGGCGCAGTATGGTGCGGCTGGTCATCACCAGCCCACACAGCAGGATGCAACCGCACAGCCACCACACGGGATTGAAGCCGAAGAGCTGCGCATAGGCCACCAGGGCACCTGTCACAGCGCCCGCTCCTGCCGAGTGCGTGCTCACTTTCCACCTCAGGTTGACCAGCAGGCAGGCAGCCTGCACCAGCAAGCTCACGGCCAGGATAGCCAGCATGAAGCGCGGCAGATGGATGTTGCGCATGATGAACATGCAGCAGAGGTAGCCGCAGAGGTGTATGGCGTAGGGCACCACACGCTTCTCCCTGTGCCCCAGCTCATGCGCCCGCCATCCCCTCAGACGGCTGTAGGCATGTGTGGTGACGCTGGGAAGGAGCACGGTGAAGACATATACCATGACCACCACCCACAGCTTGAACACCCACGGGAAGATGCTCATGTAGGTGAAGGTGAACAGTATGATAAACCCCACGATGGGGTAATACACGGGGCGGAAGAGCGCTGAGAGCACTCGTGCTATGCTGATTATTGTCTTCATCTTCTCATTTTTGACGACGGGATGCCCATCTGCTCGCGGTACTTGGCCACGGTGCGGCGTGCCAGGGGGTAGCCTCGCTCTGCCATGAGTTCGGCCAGACGTCCGTCGCTCAGCGGGCGGGCCTTGTCCTCCGACTCCACCAGCCTGCGCAACTCACCCATCACCGCGCGCTGTGTCACCTCGCTGCTGTCGTCAGCGCTCACGCTCTTGCGCTGGAAAAACCAGCGCAGGGGATAGATGCCGAAGCTGGTCTGCACGTACTTGCTGTTGCTCACGCGGCTGATGGTACTGATGTCGTAGCCCGTGCGTCCGGCAATGTCGTCGAGCACCATGGGGCGCAGCAGGCTCTCGTCACCCTCGAGGAAGAAGGGCCGCTGCCAGTTGATGATGGCCTGCATGGTGCGTGTCATGGTCTCCCTACGCTGTATCAGCGCCTGTATGAACATCTGTCCGCGCTCCACGTAGCGGCGTGTGAAGCGCATGTCTTCCTGCTCGGAGTGGCTCAGCGGTCGGCCTTTGCGTCTGTCGTATGCCGCCAGGCGCTCGGTGGCATCCTCGCTCACGGTGAGAGCAGGCATGTCGCCCTCGTTGAGCGTCAGGGTGATGTTGCCATCGGAGTCGGTCTCCACGATAAAGTCAGGCGTGATGTGCTGGCTGGCCGCCCCGTCCTGCTCGCCCAGGGAGAAGCCCGGGTGGGGGTTCAGGCGCAGTATCACACGCTTGACACCCTCGATGGTGCGGTCGTCCAGGTGCAGCCGCTGCCCTATCCTGTCCCATCGCTTGTGCATGAAATCGTCGTAGCAGGAGCGCAACACCTCGGTGGCCTCCTTGCGGAAGCGCACATGGGGGGCTCGGGCTATCTGCAGCAGGAGACATTCCTGCAGCGAGCGGGCACCGATGCCAGGCGGATCAAACTGCCACAGGATGTGCAGCATCTGCTCCAGCTCGCGGCTGTCGGTGGTCAGGTTCTGGTATATCTCGGCCTCATCAGCCAGCTGGTCGAGCGACTTGGGCAGCATGCCGTCCTCGCCGAGCGACCCTATCAGGTACTCGAGCACCTGCTCCTGATGGGGTGTGAGGTCGTATTCATGGACCTGGTCTTTCAGGTGGTCATAGAAGGAGAGCGTGGTGCGGTAATCCACGTTCTCGGGTCGGTTCTGTGCAGCGGCGCCATTGAGCAGGTGGTCGGGGATGTCGTCCTCGGACCCATAGTCGCCCACGCGCTCGTCGGCAACGCTCCCGCCGTCTCCGTCCAGAGCAGTGGAGCCGTCGCTGTCAGCCTCTGTGCCCACGGCCTCATCGCTGTCGCCACCGGCCTTCTCCAGCCAGGGATTCTCCATGCACTCGTTCTCCACCCTCTGACGAAGGGCATCCACAGGCATCTCCGTCAGCTTGGCCAAGAGCACTTGCTGCGGAGCCAGTGTCTGCACCTGCACCTGCTGCTGGCCTTGTTGCTGGATTAGTACGTTCTTCTGGTCCATATTATAAGTGCAAAGATACGATATAAAAGTGGAACGCACCGCGGTGGTGCGCCCGAAAATCACTGCAGGCTCACACTGAGGATGCTGATGCTGAACGGCGGCACGCTGAATCGCACGGTGCTGCCATCGGGCTCCACCGCCGTCTCCACCTGCACGGGTGCCACCCGCAGGGGCTCCTGTATGGTGTTTTCATCGGTGCCCTTCTGGGCTGCCAGGCGGGTGAGGGTAGCCTTGGTGGCACGCCCTCCATTGAGATGGAGCGTGCCGTCGGTACCTGTGTTACCCAGGTTGACCACCTTGGTATATAGCGTGCCCGTGCGCTCGTCAAGCGTACTGGTGGAATACACACCGTGCATGTCGCCTCCTGTGATGATGCCTTCGCACTGCAGCTGCCCGTCCATCAGGCAGAACACGCTGTCCCTATCCACATCCACCTGCAGCGTGTGCCACACTCCGTTCTCCACCCGGGCGTCCTTTTCACCCGGCATCTTGCTCTTCTGTCCTGCGGCAGTCTGCTCCACGGCACTCTTTGTGTTGCCCCATCCACCCACATTGAACCAGCAGTAGTCCTGCCTGCCGGCATAGTCGAAGAGCACGAGGAAACCCTCGTCACCGCTGTCCTTGCGTGCCTCGATGCGCCACGAATAGCGGTCGCCCCTGATGGCCACGGGGCAGAGGCGTGCCGTGCCCTGCTCCATAGAGGTCTGTGTGAGCATCCCGTCGGCGGTCTTCCACTCGCCGTGCTGCTTCAGGTTGGCCGTCGCCCAGGCCTGACCAGGCTCCACATCCAGCGTTCGGTCATCGATGATGACCTGTGCGTTGCGGAACGAGGCGCGGGTGCTCCATGTGCCCACGCCCACCTGCACTGGCCGGCTGCGCCTCATCCCCTGGGGTCGCGGCATGCTCCAGGTGAGCCGGCTGCCCACCACGCGGGTTCCCACATGGTTGGGGAAGAGCTGCTGCACCCAGTAGCTGGGCGTGCCGAATGCCTTTGCGCTATTGAAGCGAATCATGTCGGGGTGCCACTGGCTGTGGTTCTCATTGATGAAGATGGGCGCGTAGCTACTCATGCGTACGATGTCGGAATTGTTCTCCATGCCCATCATGAAGACCGCCTCGCCCAGTGCCGCATTCATGTTGCCCGTCTGTCCGAAGTTCTGCGTCACGGCATATTCGCCGGGGTAGATGACCGGCCCCTGCCGGTCATAATGGTCAAACCGGTGGTACTGCCCCACAAACCACTGCGGGGAGCGGTAATAATGCTCGTCGATAATATCCACCGGATGGTCATTGCGCCAGCTGGGATGGTCGGTGCCCCACGCTTCCACATTGCCTATGCACTGCACCTCGGGGAAGCGGGCCTTGATGGCATCGTAGAAGAGGCGGTATCGCTCGGGATAGTGATCGCTCTGGTCAGAGTTGTCCTGCAGGTGGAAGTTGTAGTTCTCATTGCCTATCTCCACATAGGCGATGCCGAAGGGAGCCGGGTGTCCGTTGGCTGCGCGCATCTTGCCATAGCGGCTCGTCACGGGTCCGTTGGCATATTCCAGGGCTGCCAGGCACTCGTCTATCCATCCCTGAAGGCTGTCGATGGGCGTGCAGCCGCCGTGCCAGATGCCCACGTTGACCACATAGAGGGGTTTGGCACCCAGGTCCTCGCACAATTGCAGGTACTCGTGGAATCCGAGTCCGTCGGTTGAGGGATAGCCCCAAATGGCATTCATGTGTCCGGGTCTGCGCTCGATGGGACCCACGGTGCGCTCCCAGTGCCATGCGTTTTCGGGCTTGATGTTGCCCTCCACCACACATCCTCCGGGGAAGCGGACGAATGCAGGGCGCATGGCCAGCAGCATCTCGGCCAGGTCGCGGCGGCATCCGTTGGGCCGGTCCTTGAAGGTGGGCGGGAAGAGGCTCACCACATCGAGCACCATCGTACAGGGCTTCTCGGCCGTGAGCACGAACTCGGCCTGCGGGTCGCTGCCCTCTGCGGTGATGACGGCTTCCAGGTGGCGCCACTTGCTCTTCACCCTGCCCTTCACCTCGCTGCTGCCCAGCAGGGTGCCGTCCTTGCTGCGCAGACTGGCTGTGAGCTTGCCCGGCTTGCCTGCCTCGGCGCGTACCCACAGCGAGAGGCGGTACTGAGTGCCTTCCTGCACGCCGATGCCCCAGAACCCGGTATTGCGCACACCGCCTCCGGGAGCCTCGATGCGTACCCTGAGTGCCTGCTTCTGCACATCGTTGAGCATGCCTTCGCGGCAGAGCTCCAACTGGCTTTGCAGTGGCTCCCAGCCATCCGGCTCCCTGTCTGAAAACTCCAGCGAGCGGTTGCGTATCAGTTCGGCATAGAGTCCGCCATCGGCTGCATGATTGATGTCTTCGAAGAAGATGCCGTAGAGCGTGGGGCTCACCTGTGCGCGCTTGTCGGCCAGGTCAACCTCCACATTCACCTGCGCCGCCGCTGTCAGAGCCACGCAGAACAGAGCCATAAGGGCTGTTGTGAAACGATGATTCATGTGTGTAGTTGTTTAGCAGTCTCTGCCCCCGTCCTCGCACAGCTCTCCCGCACGCCGGGGACTCTGCATGCAAAGTTAACTAATCTTGCTGGCACAAGCAAGCATCAAGGGTGGGATTTAGAAGGGAAAAGCAGTCCCTTCGGGAAGTGAAAAGTGAAAAGTGAAGAGTGAAAAGTGCTGCGCGATGGCAAAGAGCGTAATGCCCACCTCGCGCCAGCCCAATTCATAATTCATAATTCAACATTCTTAATTGCTCCGTTTAGCATTCTTAATTGCTCCGTTTAGCATTCCTAATTGCTCCGTTTAGCATTCTTAATTGCTCCGTTTAGCGTTCTTAATTGCTCCGTTTAGCGTTCCGCGTGGAGGAGAATCGTAATCCTTCCAAAAACGCAGTGCGGTGCATCAGCCATCGCAGCGCGCTGCATCGGGCATCGCAGCGCGCTGCATCGGGCATTGCAGCGTGCTGCATTTTCATGGGCATGATGCAGCCCTTCCCCCTACTCCACGCTTCAAGGCCACGCCTGCTGCCCTCCGGACAGAGAAGAAAATCCCTGTCCCTGCCGCTCCACCTCTTAAAAATGGCAGCCGCAGGAGCCTTTTGGGCTCCCCGCACTTGTGTACTTGAGGAAAAAAAGCTAACTTTGTGAACACTTAGAGCAATTCATCCGTTATGAAAGAACTGACTGACCCCTCGCGCAGACAATTCCTGCGCTCTACAGCCTTGGGGCTGGCAGCTGCCGCCATCCCTCTTCCGGCACTGGCAGGAAGAGACAGCAAGGAGGCTCCCATCACGCTGAAGGGACGCTCCTGCTTCACCATGTGGCAGATTCCTTCACACGAGAACACCATCGGCAACTCCTACGTCTTCCGCACACACCGCGGCAGACTGATAGTGATGGACGGCGGAATGCCCGCCGAAAGCATGTTCCTGAGGGGATTTCTGGGAGCCATGGGAGGCGAAGTGGAGGCATGGTTCATATCACACCCCCACGGTGACCACATGGGGGCACTGCTCGAACTGCTGCGCGACAGGCAGGAGCTGCGCATCAAGCACGTCTATCACTCGCGTATGCCCGAGCCTGTAATCAAGGCAGAACACGACTATGAGGCGCACTGCCGAGAGTTCTACACCATGCTGGACACGCTCACCGACATACAGGTGACCGACATTCAAGAGCCGGGGGAGACGTTCTGCTGGGACGGGATGAACCTGCAGATACTGGGTGTGGCCAACGATTTCACCACCAATCCATACAACAACTCGTCGATGGTGATGAGGGTGTGGGACCGTCGCAAGTCCATCACCTTCCTGGGCGATGCGGGCGTGGAGTGCGGCAACAAGGTGCTCAACGGGCCCTACGCCGACCGTCTGCACTGCGACTATCTGCAGATGGCCCACCACGGACAGAGGGGTTGCAGCGAGGAGTTCTACCGCAAGGTGAAGTTCCGCGCCTGCCTCTGGCCCACGCCTCTGTGGGTATGGAACAACGACCAAGGCAAGGGATTCAACACGGGCATACTGGAGACCCTGAGCACCCGAGTGTGGATGGACCGCCTGGGCATCAAGGAGCACCACGTGACCTGCACCGACGGCATGTGGCAACTGGACTGATTACTATCACTACTAAGACTATAAGAAAGAAAATGAAGAAACTCTGTCTCACCGCGGCAATACTCATGACAGCCGCCGCATCAATGGCACAAGACCATCTGCCACCCGTATTCGGAGCCGACACAGCCCTCTTCCGCAAGGACATCATGACGCGCTCTTACATGACACCCAAGAAGATTCTGTGGACCAGCAGCGCCACTGCCGTGCAGAACGCCGAACTGCTGCTGAAGCCCAACACCGGGCAGGCCGACATCTTCGGCGAGGGTATGTGCCGACTGACAAACAACGGCAATGACCAGGCCAGCCTGATTCTCGACTTCGGACACGAGCTTCACGGCGGCTTCAAGCTGGTCATCAGCAGCTGCTCTCCCCTGCAGACCCCTCAGGTGAGACTGCGCTTCGGCGAGTCGGTGAGCGAGACCTGCACCGAACTGAACACCACCAAGTCGATAGCCGAAACAGGCAGCAAGGCCGATGTAAACCTGAAGGCCAACACCGCCACCAACGATCATGCCATCCGTGATATGGTGCTCACCGTGCCCTTCTACGGGCAGATGGAGGTAGGCAGCACGGGCTACCGCTTTGTGCGCATCGACCTGCTCACACCCGGACAGACCATCAACCTGAAGGAGGCAACGGCCATCCTGCGCTACCGCGACATCCCCTACGTGGGCAGCTTCCGCTGTTCGGACCAGCGCCTAAACGACATCTGGATGACAGGCGCCTACACCGTACACCTCAACATGCAGGAATACATCTGGGACGGAGTGAAGCGCGACCGCCTGGTGTGGCTGGGTGACATGCACCCGGAGACCACTACCATAAGCAACGTATTCGGTGACAATGAGAGTTTCTACGCCAGTATGGACCTCGCGTGCCAGCAATACCCGCTGCCCGCATGGATAAACGGCATGAGCGCCTACTCGCTGTGGTACCTCATCATACAGCATGACTGGTACATGAGATTCGGGCACAAGGAGTTCCTCGAGAAGCATCGCGACTACATCCTGGGACTCATCGACCAGATAGACAAGTGCATAGACGAGAACGGCAACGACGCCATGGGCGCACACTTCCTTGACTGGCCCAGCAGCCCCAACAGCGAGGGAGTGGATGCAGGCTACCATGCACTGCTGGTGTGGGCCATGCAGGATGCCGCCAAGATGAGCACCCTGCTGGGCGACGAAGCACGCACACAGAAGTGCCGCGAGGTGGAGGCCAGGCTGCGCAAGAAGGCCGTGAACCCCAACGGACTGAAGCAGGCTGCCGCACTGATGGCCATTGCAGGCATAATGAAACCCGACCAGGCCTGCCGCGACTACGTGGCAGTAGGCGGTCCCAAGGGCTTCTCCACCTTCTACGGATACTACATGCTGGAGGCACTGGCAATGGACGGACGCTACGAGGAGGCCATGGACATCATCAGCCAATACTGGGGCGGAATGCTCGACATGGGAGCTACCACCTTCTGGGAGGACTTTGACCTGGAGTGGACAAAGAACGCCGGACGCATTGATGACTTCGTGCCCGAGGGCAAGAAGGACATCCACGGCGACTTCGGTGCCTACTGCTACCCCGGGTTCCGCCACAGTTTCTGCCATGGTTGGGCCAGCGGACCCACCTCATGGATGAGCACTCACGTGCTGGGCGTAGAGGTACTGGAGCCAGGCTGCAAGAAAGTGCGCATCACCCCGCATCTGGGCAAGCTGGACTGGGCAGAGGGCACCTTCCCCACTCCCATGGGACAGATAAGCATCCGACACGAGCGCAAGGCCGACGGCACAGTGAAATCCACCATCAAGGCTCCCAAGGGTGTGAAGGTGGTGAAGTGAGTTGCCACACGCCTATATATATAATGTATATACATTCACATAACACATAATCAACAAACAATGAAAAGAAACCTCCTCTTAATGGTGGCTTTACTTATGGCCGCTACCCTGCTGGCAATCCCCAGGGCAGAGTATCCCCGTCCCCAGTTTGAACGCCAAGACTGGGTCAACCTCAACGGTGACTGGACCTACACATTCGACTTCGTGGGTTCGGGCATGGAGAAGCACCTGCACCAGAGCCAGGGATTTGCCGACAAGATTACGGTTCCCTTCTGCCCCGAGAGCAAATTGTCGGGTGTGGGCTACACCGATTTCATCAATCACATCTGGTACCAGCGCAGCATCACCATGCCTCAGGCATGGAGCGGCAGACGCGTGAGACTGAACTTCGGAGCTGTGTATTACAACTCGGAAATCTTCATCGACGGCAAACTGGCAGGACGCCACTTCGGCGGAAGCACCTCGTTTGGTGTGGATATCACACGCTTTGTGGCCGACGGAAAGGCACACTCGCTGGTGGTACACGCCTACAGCGACACACGCACCAATCTGCAACCCGCAGGCAAGCAAAACGTGCGCATGACACAGTTTGAGTGCATGTACACACGCTGCACAGGCATCTGGCAGACCGTGTGGATGGAGCCGGTGGATGCCTGCGGACTGGAAAGGGCACAGGTGCTGACCGACATCGACCAGAGCCAGGTCATCGTGCACCCCACCTTCTGCAGCGAAGGGGCAGCCACCCTGACCGTCACCATGAGCGACGGCAAGAAGGTGGTGGCCACCAAGACAGTGCCTGCACAGAACAACAGCACCATCGTGCTGCCCGTCAAGAAGGCACGCCTGTGGAGTCCCGCCGACCCCTTCCTCTACACACTCAGCTACGAGGTGAAGGACGAGGCAGGCAAGTGCATCGACCAGGTAAGCAGCTATGTGGGCATGCGCAAGATACATGTGAAGGGCAACAAGGTGTATCTCAACAACGAACCCTTCTACCAGCGACTGGTGCTCGACCAGGGCTTCTACCCCGACGGCATCTGGACGGCTCCCTCCGACGAGGCTCTTCGCCACGACATCGAACTCTCGATGCAGGCAGGCTTCAACGGCGCACGTCTGCACCAGAAGGTGTTTGAGGAGCGCTTCCATTACTGGGCTGACAAGCTGGGCTACATCACTTGGGGCGAAGCTCCATCGTGGGGCATGGATGCCAACAACCCCGAGGTGGCACGCAACTTCATCACTGAGTGGAGCGAGGAAATCATCCGCGACCGCAATCACCCCAGCATTGTCACCTGGACTCCAATGAACGAGGAGTGGTGGCCCGACCGCGTGCAGTTCCCCCGCTTCGTGTCTGACGTGTATGACCTCACCAAGGCGCTCGACCCCACACGACCCGTTTGCGATGTGAGCGGAGGTGTACATGTGAAGACAGACATCTGGACTACACACAACTATGAACAGGATCCCAAGAAGCTGCAAGATATCGTCTTCAACGGACAGAGATGGTTCCAGACACCCAACTATACACTCTCCTTCCCCCAGCGCAACGTGGGATTCAACCGCCACACAGACAATAACCTGTATGACTTCCCCACCTATGACAAGCCCGACATGCCCTACTTGATCGACGAGGTTGGCGGCATCAAGTGGGTAAAGGGACAGGATGCACAGACCGGCAATGACCAGAACAAGTCATGGGGCTACGGCGAACCACCTCACTCGCTGGAAGAGTTCTACGCCCGACTGGAAGGACAGATAGATGCTCTGATGGAGATTTCGGAG
The DNA here is from genome assembly GCA_900543815.1 of uncultured Prevotellaceae bacterium. Taxonomy (GTDB): domain Bacteria; phylum Bacteroidota; class Bacteroidia; order Bacteroidales; family Bacteroidaceae; genus Physcousia. The sequence goes on along the minus strand of UQST01000004.1, from coordinate 56,748 downwards.
AATGTGTGGGGCTATTGCTACACCCAGCTGACCGATGTGGAGCAGGAGCAGAACGGCATCTACTTCTACGACCGAACCAGCAAGTTTGACATGAAGCGCATTCATGCCATCTTCAGCAAGAAGCCTGCAGCAAGCAAGCATTGATACTCAAGCAGCCCGCCCGGAACACAAAGCCCGGGCGGGCTGCCTGCTTCCTAAGGTCATGATGGCAGACGGACTGGAACGGAAAACCTTGCCGGCCGAGACTTCCAAGGCAGATAGCGTGGGACAAGAAGCCTCGACCTACGGAACGAACAGGCAGAAGCGCCTGGAAAGAAAAGCATAGAAAAATGGAGCGGAATGCTCCTATATTGAGCCGAATAGTACAACGGACTTGGACAGAGAGGCGGAAACGTGTGAAAAGAAAGCCCAATACATTGGAGCAAACAGCCTAAAGAAATTGTACGGAGAAACGGATAGACAACAGCATCGGGACGGATTTCGCGATTATACGAAATCCGCCCCGATGCTGTTGTTAGAAGGATGTCTCTTGTCCCACAGGCTTCTTTCCAGTAACCTGCAAGAAGCCTCTGACGGCTGGGGTTACTGCTGGCCCAGGCGATGAAGCAGTTCGCGCGTCTCCTCGATGACGGAAAAGAGGCTCTCTACAGTGTCGGCGCGGAGCATGCGGATGCGCGTTTCCCGGAAATCGGGGATACCCTTGAAGATAGGCGTAGCAGCCAGATGTCGGCGTACATGCAGTATGCCACGATACTCGCCTATGCGCTCCACCGACTCGGTGGCCTGCTGCTTGAGCACATCTATCTTGTCATCAAGGCTGTAGGGAGCCTCTGAGTGAACTATCTCATGGAATATCCAGGGACGGCCAAAGGTGGCCCGGCCTATCATCACAGCATCCACCCCATAGCGGTCAAAGGCCTCCTGAGCCTCCTGAGCCGATGTGATGTCGCCGTTGCCTATGACCGGGATGTGCATGTCAGGATGGTTCTTGACCTGCCCTATAAGCGTCCAGTCGGCCTCACCAGTGTACATCTGGGCACGGGTACGCCCATGCAAGGTGAGCGCCTGCACTCCGCAGTCCTGCAGGCGCAAGGCCAAATCAACGATGAAGGGCGTTCCGTCGGGCAGATAGAGCGACTGCTCGTCCCATCCCAAACGGGTCTTCACGGTGACGGGAGTACCTGGCACGGCATCCACCACCGCCCGCGTGACAGCCAGCAACTGGGGAACATCGCGCAACATGCCGCTTCCGGCACCCTTGCCAGCCACCTTTTTCACCGGACAGCCGAAGTTGATGTCGAGCACATCGGGATGTGCCTGCTCCACCACAATACGTGCCGCCTGAGCCATTGCCTCACAGTCCTTGCCGTAAATCTGTATTGCCACAGGGCGCTCTTCGGGACAGACTGCCAGTTTCTCCAGGCTGCGGTTGACCATGCGTACCAGTGCGTCGCACGACACAAACTCGGAATAGACCATAGCAGCGCCCATGCGACGGCACAGGAGACGGAATCCGATGTCGGTGACATCCTCCATGGGAGCCAACAGGAGCGGCTTCTCCCCCAAATCTACATTGCCTATCCTCATGCCTGCCCCTCTGCTTTAGCCTGGAAAGCCAAGGCATAGAGTTTCATCTGCTTGAGCATGGCCAGCAGTCCGTTGCTACGTGTGGGTGACAAGTGTTCACGCAGGCCGATGCGATCTATGAAGTAGAGGTCGGCACCCAATATCTCTGCGGGAGTGTGATCAGAGAGCACACGTACCAACAGGGCCACTATGCCCTTGACGATAAGCGCATCGCTCTCGGTCTGGAAGTGCAGCAACCCGTCCTTCATATCAGCCTGCAGCCACACCCGGCTCTGGCAGCCGTCTATCAGGTTCTGCTCTGTCTTGTACTTGTCATCGAGCTTCGGCTGGCTGCTGCCCAGGTCAATGAGCAGTTGGTACCTGTCCATCCAGTCGTCGAAGTCGGCAAACTCTTCAATGATTTCGTCCTGAATCTCGTTTATTGTCATTCTTCTGCGTTATCGTTATAGATGAGTTGTGTGAGTGTCTGCCCTACGGCCTTGAGCACGTTGGGGTCTATATTCTCTGGTGTATCCTGCAGCGTGTGCCATGTCGGGCCGAAGTTACTGGGCCCATCAGTGAAGTACGGAACGATGTCCAGGCAGGGAACCCGGGCGATGCTGTTGACATTCACATGGTCGTCAATGAGGCATCCGCCATCGGTAAGCGGGAAGAAATGGCCGTAGCCCAGCTGTATGGCGAGGTGCCAGATGAGGTCCACCACGGGTTGGGCGTACTGGAGGCTCACTTGCTCGCGGGCGAAAGTGCATCCGCGGCCGCCTACCATATCGAGCAGAACACCATAACGGGCCTTATAACCGCTCTCCACAGCCTGTCGTGCCCAGTAGGCAGAACCCAGACACCACGTATCGCGCCCGTCGGCAGGCTCCTCTGCCCATTCGGGCGTACCGGCATCCTCGGCATCGAAGCACACGAAATCGATGCCTCTGGTCACTGGCTGCTGCTGGAGCAGGCGGCACAGTTCGAGCAGCACAGCCACTCCGCTGGCTCCGTCATTGGCAGCAGGCACAGGAGTATGGCGGTTGGCCTCGTCGGGATCATGGTCTGCCCAAGGTCTGCTGTCCCAGTGGGCACAGAAGAGGATGCGGTCCAGTTGGTCGGGATTGATGCTTGCGATGATGTTGCGGGCAGGCACCTGGGTGCCGTCATACAGGGTGACACTGCACTTCTGCTCCGTCACAGTGGCTCCATATTCACGGAAGCGTGATACTATGAAGTCGCCGCACTGCTGTGCGGCCTCTGTTCCCATAACACGCGCACCGAAGTTGCACTGCGTGTGTATATGGTTCATAGCGCTATCGGCCTGGAATTCAGGACAGGGAGCCAGCGCTATGGTATCGGCTCCCTTACCACTCTTGCCCGAATGCCCACCGCAGGAACACATGGCTGCTGCGAAGCTGAAGGTCAGCGCAGAGAGTGCTAAGAAGGATTTACATCTCATATTTGATTGAAACTTTATCTTTATACCTTATATATATTATACGCGTGCGAGACATGTGTCATACGCGTGCGAGAGAAGCCGAAGCCCACTCCCAGACCCTTTTCTGCCGTTTGAAGACAGATGGACAAACTGTTCAGAGGGCGGCCGAAGCCTGCACCTGGCGCATTACACGCAGGAAGTTCCCTCCCCAGATGCCTTGCAGATCCTGCTCGGAATAGCGCTGGCGAAGGAGTTCGCGCGTGAAGCCAATGAGCTCGGAGGCATCTTTGAGGCCCCTCACACCACCGTCTCCATCAAAATCCGTGCCTATACCCACATGCTCGGGACCCATCACGCTCACCATGTGATGCAGATGCTCGAGCGCATCCAGTATGGTGGCTTCGCCTTCCTGGCGGAGAAAACCGTGATAGAGAGTGACCTGCGCCACTCCTCCCTTGGCGGCCAATGCCTTCATCTGGTCGTCTGTGAGGTTGCGCGGATGGTTGCACAACGCCCGACTGCTGCTGTGGCTGCACACGATGGGGGCGGTACTCAGCTCAAGTGCATCATAGAAGGACGACTCTGCTGCATGGCTCATATCCACCATCATGCCCAATGCGTTCATCCTGCCAACCACCTCGCGCCCGAAGGCACTCAGCCCGCCATGCTCTGCATTGCCGCGTGCCGAGTCGCAGATATCATTGTCCCCGTTGTGGCAAAGCGTCATATACACGACTCCGAGGCTGCGGAAATAGTCGAGAAGAGCCAGGTCGTGACCGATGGCATATCCGTTTTCAATGCCGCGCATGATGGCTTTGATACCCCTCGCTTTGAGCCAGGCGATGTCATCAGGCATGCTGGCCAGCTGTACCAGGTGGGGATATGTGTCGGTGAGAGCCTGTATCTGCCCCAACTTCTTCTTTATCAACGCCAACGCCTGGCTGTTTCCCTCGTCGGTGCGCTCTCCCTGCGGGATATAAGCCACCATGATGGAGGCATCCAGACGGCCGTCTGTCATCTTGGGCAAATCGACCAGCACACGACCGGTGCGCGTGGTGAACATGTGGTTTACATCGTCCTGACTGTCCCCGAAGAACATGGGTGTATCGCAATGGCTGTCCAGTGTGATGGTGCCGGCATGTATCTTCTTGGCCTGACGGAAGAGGGCAGCTTCCTGCACGAGCCACTCAAAGAGAGCGTGCATAGCCGTCTCACCCTGGCGGGCGAAGAAGGCTTCGGGATGCCACTGGACACCCAGGATGGGCTTGAACTCCGTACTCTCCACTGCCTCGATGATGCCATCTGAGGAGTGGGCAACGGCCTTGAGCAAGTCACCAGGCTCGCTCACTGCCTGATGGTGGAACGAATTGACGGCCAGGGTGCCGGTCTGCACGATGCTGTGCAGCAGGCTGTCCGGCTCAATGCTCACCGTATGTGAAGCTCCGTCACGGCGCATATCCTGACTGTGCTTCAGCGTGGGCCGGCCGTCGCGCTGTGTATAGATATCCTGGAAATTGTGCCCGCCCAGTGCCGCCGAGAGCACTTGGATGCCCCTGCAGATGCCCAGGATGGGCAACTGGCGCTGGTAGGCATGCTTCACGAGCCACATCTCCTGGGCATCCCTTTCGGCGCAAATGCCGTGCAGAGCTGGTATGGGTTGTTCGCCCAGAAGCAGCGGATTGAGGTCACCACCGCCTGAGAGCAACAGAGCATCCACGCTGTCAAGGGTACGCGAGAGGGCTTCCTCCACAGGGTCAGCAAAGAGAGGCGTATGATCCTCGTCCTTGCCGGCCTCCACCTCATAGGGTGGGATGACCAGAGGAATGCCACCCGCCTGCAACACAGACTGGTAGTAGGCCTGTGCCAACTCGCAGCCCTTGTCGCCGAAGTTGCCCGTGATACCTATCACAGGGCGCTGTGCCTGACCTGCCTGTACCATCTTACTCGTCGGGGCTGACTGTGGGAATGGTTTCCTGCTGCTGTTGTCCGATGGGCACTTCCTTGCGTATGCTCTGTTTGAGCGAGATGAGTGTCTCGGTGGCTATCACTCCAGGTATCTCCTGCAGGCAGTCGTTGAGCAGCTCCATGAGGTGTGCATTGTCGCGTGCATACAGCTTGATGAGCATGGTGTATGGGCCGGTGGTGAAATGGCACTCCACTATCTCGGGGATTTTCTGGAACTCCGACACCACTTTCTTATACATGGAACCGCGCTCGAGGGTGATTCCCACGTAGGTGCAAGTGTTGTAGCCCAGGCTCACAGGGTTCACATGGAAGCCCGAGCCAACGATTACGCCCATGTCGATAAGGCGCTGTACTCGCTGGTGGATGGCAGCCCTGCTCACTCCGCATTCTGCTGCCACATCCTTGAAGGGCAGTCTGGCATTGGCCGAGATGATGCCCAGAATCTTTTTGTCAAGACTATCTATCTTTTCCATATATACTTTGTAAACGATGTTTCAGATTCGTAGCAAATTTACATCATTTATTTGTGTCGGCCTACCAAATAGGCATAAAAAAAGACACCAGAGCGGTTTCTGGTGTCTTTTTGTTTGTCTCAGAGCGTCTTTTACTTCACTATCTCGTGCAATTCAACGGTAAACACGAGGCAGGAGAAGGGGGGAATCTTCTGCTGCTCATGGTCTCTGTAGCCCAACTCCTGGGGGATATACACCTCCCACTTGCTGCCTACAGGCATCAGGCAGAGCACCTCGGTCCATCCAGGAATCACCTGGTTAACAGGGAATGTAGCTGCCTTTCCGCGCTTGTAGCTGCTATCGAAGACTGTGCCATCAATGAGGTGGCCCTCATAATCCACCTTCACGCGGTCGGTGGACTGCGGTTTCTCGCCCGTGCCCATGGTGATCACCTTGTACTGGAGGCCGCTGGGAGTGGTCTTCACGCTGTCTTTCTTGGCGTTCAGACGCAGGAACTCCTCGCCTGCCAGGCGGTTGGCACCATACTTCTTCTCCATCTTCACCTTGTGGTAATAGGCCATCTGCTTCTGCACCACCGCCTGGGCGCTGTCCATAGAGTAGCGTGTGTCGGTAGTGAAAATGCCGTTCTGGAAGCCTTTGAGGAACTGCTCATGGTTGAGCACCTCCACGCTGTCGTCAATCTGACGGTTTGCGTTGGCCCACACTTGCGTCTCCACCTGCTCGCGAATCTCCACACCAGCCAGACGAGCCTTCTCTCGCTTGTCGGCCTCAGTGAGTTCCTTCTGCTGGAAACCCTTGAGGAAATCGGTGACGTAAGCAGTATCTACGCCCATGCGCTGTGCCAGATAACCCATCAGACCGTTGCTGTTTGCCATTCCGTACAGGTAGCTGAAGGTATCGATACACACTGTATCCACCTTCTCCACCTGCTCCTTGGCGGCTTTCTTGCCCTTGCGCTGGCTTTTCTTGTTGGCTGCGGTGGCACCCACACAGAGCAGGGCCACCAGCGCCAGCAATACTATCTTAGTCTTTTTCATCGCTGAAAGTCAATTCGAGCCGTGATTACTTCTCGATGCTGTGCAGCTCAATCTTGAATACCAGGGCAGAGAAAGGCTTGATGAGACCGCGATCCTGGCCCTTGTAAGCCTCTTCCTGAGGAATATACACCTTCCATGTAGAACCCACAGGCATGTGTGTCAGAGCCTTTGTCCAGCCGGGAATCACCTGCTTGCACATGAATACGGTGGGCTCACCACGCTTGTAGCTGCTGTCGAACACAGTGTCGTTGATGAGAGTACCCTCGTAATCCACCTTCACGCGGTCGTCTGCGCTGGGCACCTCACCGGTTCCCTCTGTGATTACCTCATAGTATATACCGTCGCCCAGAGACTTGATGCCGTCCTTCTTGGCTATCTTGGCCATGAACTCCTCGCACTCCTTCTTGTAGTCGCCATACTTCTGCATCATCTGGTTGTCCTTGATGGTAGTCATCATAGACTCGGCCAGAACGGCAGCAGAATCCACGTCCCACAGCTGGTTCTCGCCAGTGGTACCGGCCACGAAGCCTGCCAGGAGGTTGTTCAGGCTCACTGTCTGTGTGCTGTCCTCACCGAACACCTCATAGTTGATGCCCTTCAGCATCTGCTGGCTCACCTGCTGGCCAATCTGCAGACCTGCAAAGTAAGCAGCCTTCTTCTTGTCATCACCTGCGTTGGCACCGTCGTTCACACCCTTGATAAACTCGTCGATGAATGTAGTGTCAACGTTCATGCGCGTCTGCAGATACTCCTTGAGTCCACGGCTCTGGGCCATACCTACGGTGTAGCTCAGTGTGTCGATGTCTGACTTCAGGTTGGCCTTGGGCGTACCGTTGCCGCAAGAAGCCATGGCAGCAGCGATACCCGCTACGGCCAGAATAGCAATCTTCTTCATTTTGTATGTTTGTTATGTTTGTATATCTGTTTGTTTCCCGTCTTATTTCACGCTGATGAGCTCCACGTCAAACACCAGTGTGCTGTAGGGAGGAATGGATGGGCCTGCACCCTGCTCGCCGTAACCAAGCAGATAGGGGATGTAGAAACGGAACTTGGCACCCTCGCTCATGAGCTGGAGACCTTCGGTCCATCCGGGTATCACTTGGTTCAGTCCGAACTCGGCAGGCTGGTTGCGCTCATAGGAGCTGTCGAACACCTTGCCCGACACAAGCCTTCCCTCATAGTGGCACACCACTGTGTCGGTGGCCTTGGGACTGCGCTCGCCCTTACCGGGAGTGAGCACCTCATACTGCAGACCACTCTTGGTGGTGGTCACGCCTTCACGCTTGCCGTTGGCCTCCAGGAACACTTTACCCTCGGCGATGGCCTTCTCGGCCTCTTCCTTCTGCTTCTTCTGGAAGTAATCGTTGAGCAGTTCCTGAGCCTCACGATTAGTCATGGCTGGTGTCTTATCGGCCAGCACATCGCTCACGCTCTGGCTGAAATCCTCCACAGAGAAGTCCTCGATGCCCATGCTCTTCAGCTGGTGGGCAATGCCGAGACCCAGTGCATAACTGATTTTATTCATATGCTTATCCTATATATAATGTTTAATAGTGGCGCAAAATTACAATATTTTCCCCAACTCACGGCTTTGCACGTTTCTTTTTTTCTTATTTTTGCAAGAGAGTTAGAGGCAAAGGAGGAAAAGATGAGAATAGTGGTACTGACAGGCGCAGGCATGAGCGCAGAAAGCGGACTCAGCACCTTCCGTGACAGCGACGGACTGTGGAACAACTATAACGTGGAAGATGTGGCCACTCCAGAGGGATGGGCACGTGACCCCAAACTGGTGACCGACTTCTACAACGCGCGCCGGCGCGAACTGCTGGCTGCCAAGCCTTGCGAGGGCCACCGGCTGGTGGCAGAACTGGAGCGCAAAGGGCATCAGGTGGATGTCATCACCCAGAACATCGACAACCTGCACGAGCAGGCAGGAAGCACGCATGTGCTGCATCTGCATGGCGAACTGACGAAGGTGACCAGCAGCCTGGCACCCAACGACCCAAGCCAGATAAGCACCCTGCCGGCCGGGCATCCCGACGTGCACATAGGCGATCTGGCACCCGACGGAAGCCAGCTCCGACCCTTCATCGTGTGGTTCGGCGAACCGGTGCCGCAGATTGCACCCGCCATCGAGCTGTGCCGGCAGGCCCAGGTGATGATAGTCATAGGCACCAGCCTCAACGTTTACCCTGCAGCCGGACTCACCCGCTATGTACCACGCACCGCACCCATCTATCTCATCGACCCCAAGCCCGTGGGATGGAATGCCAATCGCCCCTTCGAGCAACTGAAGATGGGGGCAAGCGAAGGCATGGCTTGCATACTCAAGAAATACTGACCCATCGGACACAAAGCCGCACGAAAGGGCATACGCATACAGACAGACAACACAACAGACAAATAATCAAGCAACAGCAAAGCCGCACAAACGCGCGAAAGAACAAAACAGCACAGACATGACCAATACGCTGACCATCAGATGCAAGAACAACGGGAGCAAGATACATGTACCCTTCGGGAGTTCGCTCTACAAGGTGTATGAACACACAGGACTGCACATGGACTACGGGCCAATAGCCGCTACGGTGAACAACAAGGTGCAAGGGATGAACTACCGGTTCTATAACAACAAGGACGTAGAGTTCCTCTCCCTGCAGTCGCCAGCCGGTATATACACCTACACACGCACGCTCTTCTTCGTGCTGGTCAAGGCGGTGGAGGACCTCTACCCGCATGGGGACATCATCATAGGCGACCCCGTGAGCCGGGGATACTACTGCGAACTGCACACGGGAGAGCCTGTGACACCGCAGACAGTGAGCGCCATCAAGCAGCGCATGCAGGAAATCATAGCTGCCGACATGCCCATCCACCGCATGCAGTGCCCGATAGAGGAGGCCATCAGCATGTTCCAGCGCAAGGGGATGACCAGCAAGGTGCAGCTCCTGGAGAGCCAGAGCAACCTCTACACCTATTATTACAAGCTCGACAAGACGGTAGATTACTTCTACGGATGCCTGCTCACGCGCACCGGACTGCTGCATCTCTTTGACCTCGTACCCTTCTACGAAGGTCTGCTCCTGCGCATTCCCATGGCCAAGAACCCAGCCGAACTGGAGCCGCTTACACCCCAGAACAAGATGCTGGACGTGATGCGCGAGCACCGTCACTGGCAAGACATTCTGGGCATACGCACGGTGGGTGAGTTCAACCAGATGGTTCTCAAGGGCGAAGGTACCCAGCTCATCAACGTGAGCGAGGCGCTGCAGGACAAGAAACTGTCCAATATAGCCGACGAGATAGCTGCCCGCAAGGCCAAACTGGTGCTCATAGCCGGCCCCAGCAGCAGCGGAAAGACCACCACCGCAAAGCGTCTGGCCATCCTGCTCATGGCTTGCGGACTGCGCCCGCACACGCTTTCGACCGACGACTACTTCGTCAACCGCGTGGATACACCCAAGGATGAGAACGGCGAATACGACTTTGAGTGCATAGGGGCAGTGGATACCCAGTTCTTCAACAAGCAGATGAGCGCGCTGCTGCAAGGCGAAGAGGTGGAGCTGCCCAGGTACGATTTCCCGTCGGGCGAACGTGTATTCGAGGGCAAGAAACTGCGCATAGGCGACGAGGATATCATCGTGATGGAGGGACTGCACGCGCTCAACCCGCTGCTCTCCGAGATGGTGCCCGAGGAGCAGAAGTACCGCATCTACGTGTCGGCACTGACCACCATCCAGCTCGACGACCACAACCACATCCCCACGCAGGACGTCAGACTGCTGCGCCGAATAGTGCGCGACTACAAGTACCGCGGCTATTCGGCACGCGAGACCATCCATCGTCAGCCCAGCGTGACGGCTGGCGAGGAGAAGTGGATAATGCCCTTCCAGGAGCTGGCCGACGCTACCTTCAACAGCGCACTGCTCTATGAGTTGGGAGTGATACGCGAGCAGGTGATGCCCATACTGGAAAAAGTGGCCGAGCGAGACCCTGAATATGCCGAGGCCAGCCGCCTGCGCCGCTTCCTGAGATACTTCCGCATCGTACCCGAAGAGCAGGTGCCGCCCACCTCGCTGCTGCGTGAGTTTGCCGGCGGAAGTTCGTTCAAATACTGACCACAGGTGGGCAGATGCACCACCCACTGCCATCTGCCCTCCGCACGAAACCGATTTCTATCACCCTTACCAGTCACTATGTCACACGAGTCAGAACAGAGGATGGAGCAGATGGGCGTGAAGCCCACCGCCATGAGGCTGCTTGTCTATCGCGAGTTGGAGCGCAGCCAGCGCCCGCTCTCGCTCAAGGAAATGGAGGAGAGGATGCCCAACGCCGAGCGAAGCACCATCTTCCGCACGCTCACGCTCTTCCTTGAGCACCACCTGATACACGGCATAGAGGACGGCAGCGGCGCACTTCGCTACGAGTTGTGTACCAGTAATGACCATCATGCACACGACGACCAGCACGGGCACTTCTACTGTGAGCGATGCCAGCGAACCTTCTGCCTGCACGACATACGTGTGCCGCAAGTACCTCTGCCAGAGGGCTTCCTGCCTCATGCCATCAGCCTCATGATCAAGGGGATTTGCCCGGAATGCCAGGAGGAGCGTAATGCCAGGCACAGATGAAGCTTCCTGGTCGGCCTGGCAGCACCTTAATGGAGACGGGCATGCAAGGCTGACGCACCAAGCAGACAGGCTCACGGAACACGGCTGAAGGGAAGCGCCGGAAAACGCAGTGCGCTGCATGTGCCTGCGCACCGCGCTGCGATGACTGATGCAGCACGCTGCGATGGCCGGTGCACCGCACTGCATCATCTGACCAGCCTACCTCTCCCGCCCCACCGAAGGGCGCAGGGAAAACAATGAGAGCAGGGTGAAGGGCCATTCCCTTCGCTCTGCTCTCATCATTATAGTATTGTTCTTATGCCGACGGTCCGCCTTGCGGGCTTCCCAAGAGCGGCCTCAAAAGCCACACTGTTCTCCCCTGGAAAGAGGCTGGAGGCCAGTTCTTCTGCCCTACTCATCCCCTTGCGGGAAATTCGGTGGGAGGCTATCCAGCCTTACTTTATCCCTTGAGAGAAGCTTGAAGGGCATTTTCCCGCCTTGCTCAAGTCCCTTGCGGGAAGTCAGGGAGAAGGTTTCCCGGCTCCTTTCTCTCCCTTGCGGGAAGTCGGGAGGCAGGCTGCAGCCCCCTTTCCGCTTACTTGTTCAATGTCCAGGAGAAGCCGTCCTTGGTATCCTTGACCTCGAAACCGAGTTCGGCCAGGCGGTCACGAATCTGGTCGCTGAGTGCCCAGTTCTTCTCTGCCTTGGCCTGCTGGCGCTGCTGGAGCAACATGTCAACCACTGCTCCGAAGGCTTCTTCGCGCGCCTTATTGCCTGCGCCGGTCTCCTCAGCCAGTCCGAGGATGTCGTGCACGAAGGTGTCAACGAGCGTATAGAGTGCCTGTGCCACTTCGGCAGTGATGCTCGCCTTCTTATCTACCAGCGTGTTCGCCACACGGCAAGCGTCGAAGAGGTGGCTGATGACTATTGGGCTGTTGAGGTCATCGTTCATCGCATCGTAGAGCTTCTGCTTGAGTTCCTCCACATACTTCATCTCCACGGCGGGCTGACCCTTCACCTTCTGTCCGTCCAGGAAGCGGTGCAGGTTCTTCAGCCCCTCCATCAGGCGTGCCAGACCCTTTTCGGCAGCCTGCAGAGCTTCGTTGCCGAAATCGACGGTGCTGCGATAATGCGCCTGCAGAATGAAGAAGCGGATGGTCATGGGCGAATAGGGCTGGCTGAGCAAGGGGTGCTCTCCGCTGAAGAACTGCGGCAGGGTGATGAAGTTGTTGTAGCTCTTGCCCATCTTCTTGCCGTCGATGGTAATCATGTTGTTGTGTACCCAGTAGTGCACCATCTGGCTGCCCTGCGATGCCACAGCCTGTGCTATCTCGCACTCATGGTGGGGGAAGATGAGGTCCATGCCGCCACCGTGGATGTCGAAGTGCTCTCCCAGATACTTCTTGCCCATGGCGGTGCACTCGCAGTGCCAGCCTGGGAAGCCCTCGCTCCATGGTGAAGGCCAGCGCATGATGTGCTCGGGCTGGGCAGCCTTCCACAGTGCAAAGTCGGCCTGATTGCGCTTCTCGCCCACTCCTGCCAGGTTGCGGCTGGCATCCTTGACGTTCTCCAGATCGCGGCCCGAGAGTATGCCATAGTGATGGTCGTGGTTATACTTCTCCACATCAAAATACACACTGCCGTTGCTCACGTATGCATATCCGTTGTCCAGAATCTGCTGCACCAGCTGCTCCTGCTCGATGATGTGTCCGGTGGCATGTGGTTCGATGCTTGGCGGAAGGCATCCCAGAGCATCCATAGCCTCGTGGAAGCGGTTGGTGAAGTACTGTGCCACCTCCATGGGTTCCAGCTGCTCGAGCCTTGCCTTCTTGGCTATCTTGTCTTCTCCCTCGTCTGCATCGTGCTCCAAGTGGCCTACATCGGTGATGTTACGCACGTAGCGCACCTTGTATCCTATATGACGCAGGTAGCGGAAGAGCAGGTCGAAGGTGATGGCAGGACGTGCATGGCCCAAATGAGCATCGCCGTAAACGGTGGGACCGCACACATACATGCCCACATGACCGGGGTTGATGGGACGGAAGAGCTCCTTCTGTCGCGTGAGTGTATTGTAGATAATGAGTGGTTGTTCCATAATGTGTCAGATGTTTTATTCGTCTGGCAAAGTTACGGCATTATTGTCTCACGGCAAAGGAGAAGGGACATTATCCCCCCGAAAGTCACTGGTTTTGTTGGCCCAACCAGTTCCTGTGGCAGGAGAAGAAGCAGAAAAGCCCCGCACGAACCATGTCATGCGGGGCTTTTCATTTATGTTCTGTGACGGATTCGCCGAATACCCACAGGGGCTTTCAGCTCACTCCTCTCACTTGACCATCACCTTGGTGTTCCACCGAGATGATTGGGCGTTCGGGATTGAAGCCTAAAGCCTGAGGGCTTTCGGTTCACTCCTCTCACTTGACCATCACCTTTTTACCATTGACGATGTTGACTCCCTTCTGAGTCTTGGGCAGTCGCTGGCCGGCTACATTATAGATGGCAGCGTCGGCGTTGCCTTCTGACTCCACTGCATCAATGCCGGTGGCATCACCCACCTGGATGGTTGCAGCTGCGGGAGTAACCGCCACCTTGTTTGCACGAGGAACGGTGTAGCGGGTCACTGTCTCAGTTGACTCGGAAGCCACATAGAGGTTGCCGGCATAGTCAAATGCCATGGCAGTGGCATAATCCTCCTCTATGGTGAAGGTTCCAACCTGGTTGAGGAAGATTTTGCCCAGCGGGTTGGGCGCATAGTCAGTGGTGTAGATGATGACCTTATGGTCCTTCAGAGGCAGTGCAAAGGTCTCACCGTCAGGCGACATTGCCATGGCACCTCCCTTGAGCGAAGTAGTGATGTCGCTGAAGTCCTCCTTGCCCTCGGCATTGTAGTGCTTCAGTGAAGGCTGCTGTTCGGTGGGAGTATCACGATACTGCACATACCAGAGGCCACCACGCTGGTCAGACATCACGTTCACATACTTGGGAGCAATGGTGTAACGGCCTGTGAGAGGTTCGAACACGGAGCTGGCTGCACCTACCCATGCGCTGGCTGTACCCAGATTGTAGGTATGGCAAGCATAGTCAGAGTAGTTGAACGCTCCGTCAGAATGCTGGTTGCCCAGCACCCACAGCCTGAGATTGGCTCCCTCACCTTCCACGTCGAAGCTGCTCACCATGCGTGCCTGCTCTGCACCGTCGCCTGTATATACGATACCAGTGTTCTCATCGAGCTTGCCTGCGGTAAAGAGAGGAGTGAAGTCAGCGTTCAGGTCGGCAGGGTTAACCTCCACGATGGGGCTGTTTGTCAAGCCGTTTCCACGACCCACAAACACTCTGCCGTCTCTGCTTACGCGCACGGTCTTCAGGTCATACTGGCCGCTCTCGTGTGCAAAGAGGCCGAACTTGGTGTCCAGACCGCCCTTGAAGCCGGGCTGACCGTCCTTGTTCATTATCTGCTGGAAGTCCGCATCGAAGGCATAGAGCGCTGAGTGGTTGGTGTCAGAGATATAGCCGGTCTTTTTGCCGTTGTCATATCCCACGCCCACCTGCGGCTGAGTCTCTATCAGGTAGGTCTGTCCGAATCCTGCACTGCTTGGCACATTGTTGCAAGCCAGTCCGAAGGGGTTCCACACGCTGTAGCTTTCGCCCACCTTGGCCAGATCCTTGCTGCCGAAGCCTGTCACCTTCACCTCGAAGCGGAGTGTGGTGCCGTTGGCAGCGAGCTGTGAGTTGGGAACGGTCACTGTGTGAGCACCCTTGTCGAGACCTTCAGAGGCAATAGAAGCCACCTGAGTGTCGCCGTTGTAGAAGACTACATCCACAGCGCGGGCAGGTGCGTTCAGGGTGTAATGAACCTTCACGTCGTCGGCTGTTGTGTTGCCACGCACGTTGAAGGCAAATGCGTTGAGTTCCACGATGGGCTCCTCGTTGACATACTCGCCGCCTGAATACCACACCTTGTCACCTGAATAGAGATGAGGAATGGTGTCGGTGCCCAGAGTCTGGTACCATGCACCGTCGCCCTTGGAGCCGTTCAGCTTCCAGGTCACCTCTCCGCTGCTCAAAGCCTTGAAGGTCGTCTTGGTTCCCTTGTCGGTATCACCCATTGCCAGAGTGTAGTAGGTGTTCTCTGCCGTGCAGTTGTCTGGGTTACGGCTAATGGAGTTGCAGCCGTCGGTCTGTATGCCGCCTTCGGCAGGAATCTCGTTGATGGCGAGACAGTTCCTCACTGTGACCTTGCCAGAAGCCCAGCCGACGATTCCGCCACACTTGCCGGCATTCTCACCCAGCATGACAGCATGCACGTAGCAGTCCGTTATGCAGGTGCCTTCATCGTCGTTCACAGCTACCAGACCGCCGTTGGTGGCATCGCCCGACAGCGTGGAGTTCATCACGGCATTCACTGAGCAGTTCTGCAGTTTGCTC
Organism: uncultured Prevotellaceae bacterium; assembly: GCA_900543815.1. Taxonomy (GTDB): domain Bacteria; phylum Bacteroidota; class Bacteroidia; order Bacteroidales; family Bacteroidaceae; genus Physcousia. The sequence goes on along the minus strand of UQST01000004.1, from coordinate 41,234 downwards.
TTGCCGCTTGTGTGGCTGGCAATACCTGCGATGTATTTCTTGCTTGAAGTGATGACTGCCTGCAGCTGCAGATCCTTCACGATCGCATTCTGCATCTTGGCCAGGAGTGCTGCACCCTCGGCCGAATATGGCTGTTCAGCCGAACCGATAGTGAGATTGCTGATGGTGTGCCGCTTTCCGTCGAACGTGCCGGTGTATCTGACATAGTCATCGGGCTTCACTGACTCGTTTGCAGCACCGGCAGGTGCATAGCGGAAGCCAGCCATGTCGATATCGTTGTCAAGCACTGCATTGATGTTGTGCATGCCTGCAGAAACGGCAGCGGAGAACGCCATCAGGTGCTTGGGAGCCGACAGATGGAATGTTCCATCCTCGTCCGTCTTGGGAACCAGGCTGAACAGAGGCTCCTGCTGGAGTTCTGCGGGATGGAGTGCTTCCTCTACCGTGAGCGAACCGGTCTGGTATCTTTCTATCATCTTGTCGCTCATCTCCAGCATCTTGCTGTACTCCTCCATGCTTATGTTCGGCTCCAGCATGCCTGCGAGGGTCTCTGTGAAGTAGGCTATACCATAATAATATATGTAAGCCATCTTGGCTTCATAGAGCTTCTGGAAGAGTGAAGAGAGCTGGCTGATGCTCTGCATCTTCTCCTCCACCGTGCCTGCAGCCTCGGCCTGAGCCTTTGCCTGGGCCATTTCGTCCTGCAGTGCGGCAGGATAAGCCGGTGCGTAGTGGACATTCTGGATGACTCCGTCGCTGGGAACATACTTCTCCAGGATGGTGTTCAGGCGTGCCAACTGGCTCTGCAACGCCAGGTCAACATCTGATGAACTGTCGTCATCGGCATCACCCAGATACTTGAGACGAAGGTCGGAGTAGCCCAGCCAGTCCTGACCATAGCCGAACGAGGGGCTCTTGATGCCGATGGTCAGCTCACCGTCATCGCCCACCTGGGCAGCGATATAGTTGGTGTAGCGGCCATAGCTGGCTGCAACAGCCATTCCGTAAGAGCTACGCGTCACATATCCCACCAGTTCTGCACCGTTATCACCATTGGTGGAAACGCCGTCGGAGTAGATAGCGTAGTCGGTCGTACTGCCGTGGAGGTTGCAGTTCACCTGCTCGATGGTGTCATTTACCATCACTGGATCCTCGATGACAGTCATCAGATAGTTGGCATTGTCATTGGCATAGAAGGTGGCTGCATGGTTGTAGCTGTAGCGGTCATTCACGGGGCGGTAGGCACCGGAGAGCTTCAGCAGATAGAGTCCGGGCTTCAGTCCCGTGAGGGTCTGGTGCATGTCGAGGGTGCGCGACCATGTTTCTCCGGCATATACCTCCTTTGGCTCGGCATCCTTAGTGGTCACCTTGCCGCTTACCGATGTGCCCACCTGTCCCTGCCAGCCGTTGAACTTGTTGCTGAAAGTGGGGTTGGTGATGAGCCGGGTCACATCCGAACCAGCCATGTAGCCTGTATTGACGGCCTCCTGGAGCCACTTGCCCACGCGCTCGGTCTCCTTCTGCACGAGTGAGTCAGCCGCCTCGCGGGCATCCACCACATAGAGATAAGAGCCTATGGGATTCTCATCACTGGGCTCCTCCAGCTCGTTGAGATAGTTCTGGAGGGCATCTCTCACGTCACCTTCAAAGTCGTCATGTGTGTCCATATAGGCTATCACCTCCTTACACTTGGCGTCATAAGCCTGGTAAATCTTCTGGCTTGCCTTTACCTTGGCAACATACACATTGATGGAATCCATGGCATTGGCCAGGTCGAGATAGCTGGCACAGTTGTCCAGCTCAGTGCACTTCTCGCCCAACTGCATGCGCACTTCGCTGTTGGCCAGAGCGTCGTTGACCATGTAGTCATTATCGTTCTTCACGACCTCCACCGCCTCTGTGAGCGAAGCCTCATCATATATACTATAGTACTTGTCACCCAGTTTGGCCACCACTCCACGGCGCTCATCCAGGTAGGGTACTTCGTCGTCACCCACACGCTGGTACCATACCGGCTCCTTGAACTGCTTGCCGTTCAGCACCCATGCCAGCTCTCCGGTGGGCACGATATCCATCTTGAAGGTGTGGTTCACTACGTCCTTCTGCTCATATATCCACCAGTTGTTCTTGCATTCACAGTTCTTTTTGCGCACGAAGTTCTTGCATGGATCCACCGTAGGCGCGCTGTTCTTGTCTATCTCCTGCTTCTCTTCATAGACCTGAGAGATGGACCAGCAGTTGGAGAGCTTGCCGTAGGAACCCATCCAGCCCGATATTACGCCGCACTCCTTATAACCTCTCACGGTAGAAGTCACGCCGCAGTTATCCACATGGATAGCGCATGAGCCGCCCATACATACTCCGTGTATGCCGCCTGCATTGGCACCTCCCAAGGCAAACACCTTGCACTGCACCACGCAGTTCTGCACCTGCACCAGTCCTTGCCAGTCCGATGTGCCACCCAGGATACCGCCCACGTAGGCATAGCCGGTCACCTCGCAGCTTTCATCCAGAGTGAGGTTGCGGATGAAGACAGGGTTCTGCTTGCGGTCGTCATCCTTGTGCTCGGCATCGGCAGGCACGCTGTTGATGAAGCCGATGAAGCCTACGCCGTTCTCGCTGGGGTGATTGATGACCAGGTTACTGATGACATGGAACTGTCCGTCGAAGCTGCCATAGAAGGGGTTGCCCTCCCGGCCCACGATGGGATAGTTGTCGATGCCCTGCATGTCGATGTCGTCAGTCAGTCTTCCCTTGGCTCCCAGGTTCTTCTTGGCGGCATAATATGCCCACCAGAGCAGCTGCTGCGGAGTGGATATCTCGTACCATCCGTCCTCTGCAGCGGTTATATAATTGGGATCCACGTCGCCGCACTCTGTGCAGAAGCCATCTGCAAACTTATGGGAAGGATATGTGGGCGCTCCGGGGTCGGCGTTCACATACTCCACATTGCCCAGAGGTTTTCCGTCGCACCTGTATCCGCCCGACGGCCGGGCATACACCTTCTGGTGATTACCCGTCATGAAGGGATAAGGGGCAGCATCTGTGTTGACGGTCTGATAATAGTTCCCGCCGCCGTTGACGTTGCCGTTGAGCGCATAGGCCAGTGCTCCGCTCGTCAGGTCATCGCCCTCGTAATAAGAGACTGCTCCATCCTGCTTGGGTGCTCCTGTGGTGGGGCTGCACCAGCAGTTGACCGACTTCAGCGACTGAGGGTTGCGGCTGAAGCTGTGGGTATCATTGCCTATACCTTCTATCTCGCCCACCATAGCCACATTACTCATCTGGATACGGTGACCGGCCCATCCGCAGATGCCTCCGCAGTTGGTTGTTCCCTCCACGCCAACCACCTTGCCGGCAAAGATCACGTTCTCCATGGAGAAAACGCCATTGGTCTTGCCTATGATACCACCGCATGTGGCATCGCCTGTCTTGGTGGTCTGCACGGTCACGTCACTGTAGATATTGCGCAGCTTGAGGGTGCTTCTCTGTGAAATTCCCACCACCGAACCGGCAAAGTTATGGCTTGTCTTCACCGTTCCGTGCAGGCAGAGGTTCTCTATCAAGCCCGATGCCTGGGGGAAGAGAGCGGCATAGGAGGTCTTCACCAGGTCGGTGAAGTCGATGTCGATGGTCAGGTTGTGACCCTGTCCATTGTACTCTCCGTCAAACCAGTTGCCCAGATTGAACACGGGATAACCCTTGTGCGGGGTGATCTCTATATCGTTCATCTGCTTCATGGAGAAGCGTCCTCCGTCGCTCACCTGGTTCTTTATCTCACACCAGTTGAGGTCCTCGGCGCTGGTCACCATGTGGTAGCCATCCACATGGTCCACTGCCAGGTGGTCGTTGTCAAAGTATCCGCAGGTGGTGCACACGCCGTTGTCCCACGTGTGGGCGGCTGCTGTCACTCCCGAAGGTGTATTGCTGTAGGTCATCACAGGGGCTTCGGCTCCGTCGGCCACCTCTACACGGCCCTTGCAACCGGTTGCCACCGATGCATACACCTGTCCGTGGCCCTCGCCGAAGATGCCTGGCAGGGGGCAGGGGTCCTTGCCGATGGTCTGCCGCCACACGATTTCCCTCTGGTCATTATTGAGCATGTAGCACACCTTGCCGCCTGTGAGGTCGTCGGCAGAGACGAAAGTCCCGTCGGCCACATTGGCATCATCCTTGCTCCACTGCTTGAGGGCAAAGTTGTTGTAGCAGGCTCCTTGCTGGCGGGCATCCTTGTCGGTTCCCGCACGGAACTCCACATACTTGGCGGCATCAAAGGCTACCAGGTTGCTCCCTTTGCGTCCGAAGGCTGCGCTTGCATCGGTGATCTTGAAATCTCCCTCGTTGTTCACCGCGATGCAGTTCTGTATGTTGGTGCGTCCATCAGCCCAACCCACGATTCCACCGCAGCACTCGGTGCTCGCGCCCTTGATGACGATGCGGCTCACGCAGTTGCTGATGAATGTACCCTGGGCTGCCACTGCCACCACTCCACCATGCGTAGCGTCGCCAGCCACGCCGGAGTTGACGGTCAACTCGGATACACAGTTGCTGATGGCACCGCTGTTCCACACCACAAGGCCGGCAGCGTACTTCTTCGAGGTGGTGATGTTGCCCACCACATGCAGGTTCTTGATCTGTCCGGTGGTGCCCACGTTGCGGAAGAGCGCACTGCCGTCGGCATCGGGATAGAAATTGTACTTGATGGTATGCCCCTGGCCATCGAACAGACCGCAATAGTTGTAGTCGTCACAACCAATCATGGTCTGTTCGGTACCATAGTCGATGTCAGCCGTCAGCTGACCCCAAGCATGGGTTTCACCACCATTCACCAGTTCGGCAAAAGCCTTCAGGTCTTCTGCTGAACCTATCTGGTAAGCTCCTTCAGTATTCTTCTGAAGCGCCCACGCAGACATACCTATGACTGTCACAACAGCCATCAGGCACAGACTCAGGAGTCTTTTCTTCATAAATGGATGTTTTTAGTTGAACTATTTGTTGGTTATTTATCTGAGATTCACTTCTTCACGCAGACCGGCCCGGCTTCCTCCTGCCACATCCCGTGGCTGCTGGAAGGACCGTTTTCAGTCCTTGTGAGCCTAAAGTTACATTTATTTTACACGTAAAGCAAGATTTCCCCGCACTTTCCGAACTATTCTTGTTCAAACGCCTCAAAAGGCCTCACCCGTTCCTGCTGCCTTATGTCCCCACTTCGCCACCGCATCTCCCAGAAACCTTCATCACAGGACCTGTTATTTTCCGATGCCTCGTCATCAACATGTTTTACGCACAAGCCGCCTCGGCACATTGGAGCAAACCGCCTCCCGAAGCAAAGCGCAGTTCCACCGGCTGATGGATGAAACCATTCACGAAACATACTGATACACCGCTCAAAACTCACAGAACACGTCCGCGAAGCATATTGAATTCATCCGCGAAACCTACCGAAACCATCCGTGAAGCTTACTGAAATCGCTTGCGAAGCATGTTGAAATCGCTCGCGAAGCATGTTGAAATCGCTCGCGAAGCATGTTGAAATCGCTCGCGAAGCTTACTAAAATCTTCCGCGAAGCTTACTGAAATCTCCGTTTGCAGGCTTTGGATGCACATACAAAGGCTTTGGATGGCCATCCAAAGGCTGCAAACGGCCGTACGCAACCTGCAAACGGAGATTTCCATAACTTCACGAAGACTTTTATATAGCCGTCGGGAGAATCCGCACAAGGTATCCTCCAAACAAGCCACTGCGCTGCGATGCCGGTTGCAGCACGCTGCGACGGGCGATGCAATGCGCTGCGACGGCCAACGCACCGCGCTGCGTCATCTGGCCAATAATCCTGCATCGGACTGCCCCGCCTGCTACCCGACGGACAGAAACAGAGAAGCCCCGCACGAACTATGCCGTGCGGGGCTTCTGGGAATAATATCTCGATATTTTCGAGAGTGCTTTTACTTAACCATCACCCTGGCTTGCGCCGAGCTGATTGGGCGTTCGGGATTGAACCCTAAAGCCTGGGGGGCTTTCGGTTCACTCCTCTCACTTAACCTTCACCTTGGCTTCCGCCGAGTTGATTGGGCGTTCGGGATTGAACTCTAAAGCCCGAGAGGCTTTCGGTTCACTCCTCTCACTTAACCATCACCTTCTTACCGTTGATAATGTTGATGCCCTTCTCTGCCTTGTTCAGGCGGATACCCTGCAGGTTGTACACCTTCTGGTCACCCTGCTCAGTGGCAATCTGCTCGATGCCTGTCAGCACCTCACCCACCTTGAATGCGCAACGAGAAGAAGCGGGAGTCACAGTGACATTGTCGGTCTGGCTGGGCACAACGTAGCGAGTAATGGTCTCCGAACCGCTTGCACCTACCATGAGGTTGCCGGCAAAGTCAAATGCCAGAGAGTTCACAGAAGACTCCTTGTGCTGGAAGGCTGCGACGGGCACCATGTTGATAAGGCCATTGGGCATCACCTGATAGTCAGTGGTGAAGACCAGGATACGGTCGTTCTGGCTCACTGCAATCAATGTGCCGTCGTGAGAGATGGCACTGCCAGCACCGTTCAGATTGGTGCTGATGTCGGAGAAGTCCTCCTCACCCTGGGCGTTGTAATGCTTGAGAGCAGGCTGCAGGGCAGAGGGGTTAGCGCGATACTGCACATACCACACGCCACCACGATGGTCGGAAAGCACGCTCACTGGCATGGGAGCAATGGTATATTGTCCTGTCAGGGGTGCGAAGTTCCTGGTGGGAGCACCTGTCCACTGCTTGGCAGTACCCAGAGCATAGATATCAGCGCTGTAGTCAGTGTAGTTGAAATCACCATTGCTGCGTGCAATACCCAGGTTCATGAGCAGGAGGTTTTCACCCTTACCAGCCACGTCGAAGCTTACGCTCATGCGTGCCTGCTCCTCCTCACCTGCATAGGTGATACCGTCCTCCTTGTTGACAGTACCTGTGAAGACGGGTGTCCAAGGCTCATCCAGATTGCTGGGGTTTAGCTCATAGATGGGGCTGTTGGTCTTGCCACTCATTCGTCCTACGAACAGACGGCCGTCCTCTGATACACGTACAGTCTTGTAGTCGCGGTCCTTATAGCTGTTGACAGCCAGCACAGGCTCGCCCTCTTCGTCACCGCACTTCCATCCGGGAGTGCCGTCGGCAGCCTTCTGCACCTCGAAGAGAGGATTGAACATGTACAGAGCAGAGCGCTTCACATCGGAGATATAACCGGTGCTTGCAGTACCCTCGCCATATACGGCCTTGTTGTCATAGCTCTCCACCACGTAGATATTACCGAATGCAGGGCTCTCGGGGTCGTTCATGACTGCCATGCTATAGGGTGAATATGTATGGTGAATCTCGCCTACACGGGCAGGATCCTTCGATCCGAATCCCTTCACCTTGACGTCGAATGTCATCTTGGTGCCTGCTGCGGGCAGGTTGGAATTGGATATGGTCACAGAGTGCGAACCCGTAGTGAGGTCGCCGGTAGCGAGTGTCTCGGTGTAAGCCAGCTCAGTGCCGTTGTAGAAGCGGATTTCTCCCTCCTGTGCAGGAGCATTGAGCAGATAAGATACCACCACCTTCTCAGCATCGCTCTGGAGCTTGATGTTAGAAGCATAAGAGTTGAGCTGGATGTTGGGACGCTCGTTGATGTATTCCTGATTATAGAAATACACGGTGCTGCCAGGAGTCACATGAGGAATGCTGTCGGTGCCGAGAGTCTGGAACCAAGCGGGATCCTCAGAGCTGTTACCGTTGAGCGCGTAGCAGATTTCTCCGCTCTTCATCTTCTCCATAGTGGTCTGTGTGCCTGCAGCATCGCCATAGGCATTCAGATAGTAGCTGTTGCTCACGGTGCAGTTGTCGGGATTGCGTGACCATGTATGGCCTCCGCTGGTACCTACCTGGATATCGCCTATCTGCAGGCAGTTGATGATCTTGTGCTTTGCACCAGCCCAACCGACGAAACCACCGCAGCTGTTGGTCTGCTCGCCAGTGATTGAACCGTTGAACACAGAGTTGCTGATCTCTGCACCTTCCTCGTTAACCACACCGATGAGACCGCCATGTGTACCGTCTCCACTGATGCTTGACACGATATTGACAGATGATGTCACGCGGTTGATACGTGTCTTACTATAAGCATGAGCTGCAAGACCAGCGGCATACTTGCTGTCTGTGCTGACAGTACCAGTCAGGATGAGGTTCTTCACATTGCCGTTTACGTGCTTGAACATAGCAGCATCTTCGCTTCCCTTCACATCGATGTTCATTTCGATAGAATGGAACTTACCGTCCAGCGTACCATCGAAGTCATTTATCATCATTGAACTTGTGAAGTTCTTGATGTCGGCTGTGAGGTCGGCCGAAGCATACTTGCTCACCATTGCCAGATAAGAGACGAAGTAAGCCATCTGCTTGCGGGTGCCAATCTGGAACACACCATCGACAGTATCAGGGATGAACGGAGTCATCTCGGGAGTCTTGATCGGCTCCAGATTCTTGGCCTGCTCGATGGTATAAGTACCATCCATGTAGCCGTTCTGAGCATTGAGCAGAGCATCAGAGATAGCCCTGAACTCAGGCTCAGTGAGATCACCCTCCACACGACCTGCAGCTTCATTGATAGCCTCGGCGGTGAGCATCATGGCGAGGTATGCTGCCTTGGCCTCACGAATCTCCAGGAAGATGTCGGAGAACTTCTTCACCAGAGCTATCTTAGCCTCGTTGTCAGCGGCATCAGCGGCCTCGTTGACAATAGCAGCGAGCTTCGTGCGCAGTTCCTGCGGGAAGCTGGGAGCCTTGGCAGAGTTCAGTGCATCAGGTACATACTTCTCCAGAATGGTATTGGCACGTGCCAACTGGCCATTGAGCACGTCGTCCAGGGCAGCTGTAGTCTCCTCAGAGTCAGCGTCACCGCAGTAAGTCAGTCGGATATTGCCGAAGCCTATCCAGTCGTTGCTGTATCCACTCTTGTCCTGACGTATTCCTACGGTCAACTTGCCGTCCTCGCCCACATAACCCAGTATGTAGTTCTTGTAACGTACACCGCCGTTGATCACGGTTGCAACGCTTTCCTGTCCTTGCATGACGTAACCTATGCTGTCATTGCCAGACTCATTGTTCACAGACTCACCGTCCGCATATATAGGAAGGTCTATGATGGAACCTGTCAGATGGCAGTTCACGCCATCCACAGCATCGGCTATCGCGATGGGATCTTCGATGTCAGCCATGAAGTAGTTGGTGCTTCCGTTGAGGTTGAAGGTGCCTATGTAGTTGAGTCCATAGCGGTCGTTGCTCGGACGCACAGCACCGGTAATCTCCATCTTATAGTATCCGGGACGAAGATCTTCCACGGTCTGGCTCATATCAAGGGCACCGGACCATACCTCGGCACCGGCTATCTGCTTCTCGCCCTCGAGAGTGTAAACCTTCACGCCCATGCTTGCGCTGTTCTCCCAACCTTCCTGACCCTTGAGGAAGTCAGCATTGGTGAGCAGGCCTGAAACCTCTGTACCGGACAGGTAACCATGCTTGATGGCACTCTGCAGCGCCTCGTTGACACGTATAATCTCATTGGCAAGAGAGTCGGAGGGAGCCTGCATCTCCCCGGTAATGTACATATAGCCTCCCAGAGGATAGTTCTCGCTGGGACCTTCCTCGTTCTCGAAGTAATCTTCAAGCAGTGCGCGCTCCTCGCCTTCGAAGTCGCTATGCTCCTTCAGGTAAGTATGAACCTTGGTCATAGCTGCTACGTAGGCTGCATACTTGCCGGCACTTACCTTGGCCAGTTCTCTCTTCTTGAGCACCTCCATGTATGCCTTGGCTGCATCAGGAACAGAGGTCATACCCTCCATTGCATTTGCAGCGTCGGTGTAAGCTTCCTTCACGGCCTGCTCAGCCAGTGTCTCTTCGCTATAAACGCTGGCCTCATCCATGATGGCACTGATGACCTCTGTCAGTTCATCAACATTGGCGGCCGACTTATACGTCTCGGTCAGCTTGAACACCACGCCGTGAGTGGGAACGGGCATTGGATGCTCGTCGAGGTCATTCTCCAGATTCTGGTACCACTTGGGGCTGACGCTGGTGTTGCCGTTGGCTCTGTAGGCCAAAGCACCGCTGAGCACATCGTCCTCAGTCACCTTTGCCACCACCACGGTAGATGTACCGTTGATATCCTGTTTGAGCTCTCCTCCGTGGAGGGCAAAGCAGTTGCGGATTTCTGCAGTGCCATAGCGTGCGAAGTAGCGGTCAGTATCTTCCTTGTCTCCATCGGGATGCTCTACGGTTCCCAGAGCATAGCAGTTGCTCACGGTAGCATAACTACCGAGCCAGCCAGAGAATGAGCCATTCTCATTCACGCCATATATATCACCAGACATGAAGCTGTTGTCGATGGTAATCTTACATGAACTGCTCATCACACAGCCCAGCACACCACCGGCATTGGCAGCTGCTGTGGCTGTCACATCGCCTTCCATGCCCAAGTTCTGCACCAGGATGTTACCACCCCAGGGTGCTGTCATACCGATAAGGCCCACATAGCCCTTACCTGTAATGCTACAACTCTTGTCGAGGATAAGGTCGCGGATGAAGATGGGATCCTTTGCACGTGCTGCATCATCGTCTCCCGAGCGCTTGGGCTCGCTGTTCATCACAGAAATCAAGCCTACACCCAGCTGGTCGGGGCGGTTGATGTGGAGGTTGCTGATACGGTGGAACTGTCCGTCAAGGGAGCCGTAGAAGGGAGCCAGTTCTTCTCCGATGGTTGCGTAATGCTCATTGTCGATACCATCCATCTCGATGTCAGCGGTCAGACGGGCCTTTGCACCCAGATCCACACTGGCTGCGTACTGAGACCACCAAGCCAGTTCATGGCCGTTCTTCAGCTCAAACCATCCCTCGGCATCGGGCTTCAGATAATCCATATCCATCTTTCCGCACACGGTGCAGAAGCCATTCTCGTGCTGATGAGCGGGGATGGTTACCGATGACGGTGTGTTGCCATAGGTGACAGCACCGATGGGCATACCGTCGCAGCGGTAACTGGATGCCAGCGCATATACCTTCTCATGTCCCAGAGACACGGTGTAAGGAGCCTTGTCGGTGCCGATAGTCTGGTAGAAACGGCCTTCACGACCCTGTACATTTTCATTGAGGAGGAAAGCCAGCTCGCCGCTCCCGACTGTGCTGGCATCTACCTGTGTGGCGCCACTGATGGTGCCGTCCTCCTTGATATAGGCGTTGACGTAATAGGTGTTCTTCATCACGAGGCGTGAAGGGTTACGTCCGATGGAATGATTATCATCGGTGATACCATCCATCTTGCCTGTGAAGGCACAGTTGCTGACATACACGTTTTCTTCGCAAAAGCCTATCAGACCGCCGCAGTTGGTTGTACCATTGACTCCAGCGAGTGTGCCGTTGTAGATACAGTTGTCAAGAGTTATCTTTGAGCTGGCTACACCCACGAAGCCACCGTTTGTCGCATCACCGGCAAGAGTGGTGGAGATGTTCACATCACTATATACATTCTCGATGCGGGCTGTTTCGGCCTGAGGTTTTTGCACGATAGAGCAGTAGTACTTGCTGCTACCGCTGATGCTGCCGTGCATTACCAGATTTCTCACAGTACCCTGCAGGCGCGGGAACAGCGAAGCACCCTCGGGAGCTTCAGTGAAGTTGATGGTCAATGCATGACCCTGTCCGTCAAAGATACCTCCGTACCAGTTGTCGTTGTTGAACACATACTCCTTGTTGGCTTCCAGTGTCACATCGCCTGTGAGCTGCATGTCATAGAAGGTACCGCGTGCTATGCGGTTTTGTCCTTCAGCCAGCCAGAAGTCCTTTGCCGAGCTGAGCAGGAACTTGTGGCTCTTGTCATCGCGAGGCATAAGGGAGTAGTCGAAGTAGCCACAGTGGGGGCAAACGCCGAACTTGTCTATCTCATGCTTGGTGCACTCGGCACCGCTGGCTGTGTTGCTATAGGTCACCTCGGTGCCTGCAGCCACATGTCCGTGACAGTCAGTGGCAGCGCTGGCATATACCTGCTTGCCGCTTCCGAAGGGAGAGGGCAATGGATATTCGTCCTGGCCCACTGCCTGGGTCCACACAATCTTGCTCTGGTCGTTGTTGAGCTGATAGCAGGCACCACCCTTCTTGATGTCATCCTTGGTGATGATGGTCACACCCTTGGCGTCATCCCACTTCGCGGTGGCCAGGTTGCCATAGGTGGCACCGCTCGGACGCTCTCCATTGGCATACTTCGCCAGGTCAACCATCTGCAGATTGGCAGAGTTGCGGCTGATGGTACCGCTTCCGCCCAGACTGCTCATGGTGGTCTCATTTATGAGCAAGCAGTTCTGCACGGTGGTGTGGTTGACTGACCATCCGATGATACCGCCACAGTTAATGGTCTGTGAGCCGTTGAGAGTGAACTTCACCAAGCAGTCGGCGATGAAAGTTGCTCTCTCTGCCAAAGCCACCACACCAGCATGTGTGCCGTCGCCAGCCACGCTGGAGTTGATGGTACACTCCACTATACAGTTGTGGATGTAAGCTCCTTGAGTATAGGCAGCAAGGCCCGCAGCTCTCATCCTGGCAGTAGTGATGGTTGCATCTACTCGCAGGTTACGCACCTCAGCGGTCTTCTGCAGACGTCTGAAGATAGCATAATCGGGATCCACAGGGTAGGCATTCACCTTGATGGTGTGTCCCTGACCGTCGAAAGTTCCCTGGTAGTAATCAGGAGCCTGCGTACCTATCATCGTGACATCTGTCCCCAGATCGATGTCAGCGGTAAGCACCGCGTTGGCCGCGGGGTTACCACCCTTGTCTGCAGGGGTGTTCACGAGAGAGGCAAAGGCCAGATAGTCCTCCAGAGAGCCGATCTGATAGACACCGTCCTTCTGGTCGAGTGCCCATGCAGAGCTGCCCATGACTGTCATGACAGCCATAAGACATAGACCAAGTAGTCTGTTTCTCATAATGATTTGTCTTTAGATTAAAACTATATTAATGAACTCAATTTCTTTCTCCGAGACCCTGTCCAACACGTTGGATATGGTTTCAGAATGGCCCAAAAAGCACTCTTATGAGCCATCCATCCCTACAAATTTACTATTTTTCACTATAGACACCAACATCTTATCCCGTTTTTATTACGTCAGAATAACAATTTATCTACAAACGGGCCATTTTTCCCCACCGCGCGCACGCATATTATATATAATGAGAAGCCGAATGCGGGCAAATGGGCAGCCGGTTGCCCGAAATACGAAGATACACCAGAAAGGGAAAGGCAAGCACGCTGCATAGGCCGATGCAGCACGCTGCGTGGGCGAATGCAGCACGCTGCGATGACCGATGCAGCGCACTGCGATAACGAGGCAACTATTGTGCCCCCAAAAGTCGATGGGGCTGCATTTCCGAAGGGAGGAGATTGGAGGACAGAAGGGAGAAAGCCGAACCTTTCCGGGCAAAAGGCATCATCTTAATAAGAAGAGCAATGAGTTTAGCCTAACAAGAGGATGAGTCTGACTCAAAGAGGGAGTACGTTTGCCCTAAGGAGAATGTGCGTTTGCCCTGAAGAGAGGCTTTATTCTGACGAGAGGAAGGCTGACTTTCGGAAGAAAGGCGGCTGCACCAAATGCAGGAAGGGGTCAAAAAGAAGAAAAGTGGCCGCTTGAGCCACTTTTCCTATATTATAATAATGTTTTGCGAATGCTTATGGGCGGCCAAGGAAGTCTTGTCTGCCGCTCCGGGGCAAGCGCTCTCCCGAGAGCAGAATCAGAACTGATGCAGCTTGACCAGCACCACCGAGAGGAAGATGTACCACACGATGATGGCTGCAAAGGCGCTGTAGCCCAGTGGGATGAAGCACAGACAGCCCACGAGGAAGACAACCTTCCAGCGCAATGCCTGCCAGGTGAACTCCTTGAACTTGAGCGCCATCATGGGCACCTCACACACCAGCAGATAGCAGAAGAGCAGGGTGAGGGCTATGAGCCACACGACATTGAAGCGCAAAGAGGTGAGGAAAGCATGCTGACCCAGCACCAGAGAGCCCCAGAAGAGGGCGTTGGCAGGGGTGGGCAAACCTATGAACTGTGTGCTCTGACGCGTGTCGAGATTGAACTTGGCCAGTCTTAGCGCCGAGAAGGCAGCCAGGAGGAAAGCCGAGTAAGGCAGGATATTCTTGAAGGGCATGAGCACTTCGGGACAATGGACTTCGTGCATCACCCAGAAGAGGATGGCGCTGGGAGCCACACCAAAGGTGACACAGTCGGCCAGCGAATCCAACTCCTTGCCTATGGGAGAGGACACTCCCAGAACACGGGCAGTGAGTCCGTCGAAGAAGTCGAACACTGCTCCACATATAATCATAATGACTGCCCAGTGGAGATGACCATAGAAGGCAGCGCCTGTAGCTGCACATCCGCACAGCAGATTGCAGCATGTGACTGCGTTGGGCAGCTGTCGTGTAAAGGCGTTAGGCATCTTTCTTTTCGTTTTTATCTGTTTGTACTGGCTTGAGATGCGCAATGACTGTCTCATTGCCCACCGTCTTCTGTCCCAGCTCTACCTGTATGTCGCTGCCGAGAGGCAGATAGAGATCTACCCGCGAACCGAGTTTGATGAAGCCCAGATGCTCATCCACATAGCATTCCTCACCCTCCTTGGCATAGGTGACAATGCGTCGGGCCATGGCTCCAGCCACCTGACGCACCATGATGTCATTGCCGTCGGGGGTGGTGATGACCACCATGCTGCGCTCGTTCTCCTCGCTTGCCTTGGGCAACCATGCACGATGGTAGTTGCCGCTCTGGTGCCTGACAATCTTCACGGTACCATCTACGGGAATCCAGTTGGCATGCACATTGAACAGACTCATAAAGATGCTCACCATCATGCGGCGGTCATGGAAGTACTCGTTTTCCTCCACCTCTTCCACCACCACTATCCTACCGTCGGCAGGGGCAACCACCACATCGTCGGTTTCACCGACATAGAGGCGTATGGGACACTGGAAGAAGTTGAGCAACACAGCATATACAATCACACTGAGACAAATGCTCACCTTCAGGATAAGACAGGATGAGAGGAGCAGGTAAAGCAGCCCGTTGAAGGCCAGCAGGGAACAGAAAGTGCCCACCAAGGTGTGTGTACCCTCGTGGTGCAACCTTATCTTCTTGAGCTTCTTTAGTCGTTTACCCATTCTTTTATTTAACCTACTTCAAGGCAAAGGTATGTGTTTTTTCATTTATGAGCAAGGCTTGTCGCCTTTTTTATGCCGATGCGCCCTTTTGAGCTATAAATAAGAGGAGAGAGGGCAGAGGTTTGGCAGAAAGGTGCTATCTTTATGCTGTAAAAAGGAAAATGCTCTATGGAAGATTTCGTACACCTTCATGTTCACTCGCAATACTCGCTGCTCGACGGCCAGTCAAGCATCAGCCGTATGGTGGATAAAGCCGTCAAGGACGGCATGAGAGGAATGGCTCTCACCGACCACGGCAATATGTTTGGCATCAAGGACTTGTTCGACTATTGCGGAAAGGTGAACAAAGGGCGCAAGAAGGAAGGTCTGGAGCCATTCAAACCTATCTTCGGCTGCGAGGTGTATGTGGCACGAAGGGGCAAGGAGGAGAAGACGGACAAGAAGTTGGACTTGGGCGGCAACCACCTGATACTGCTGGCCAAGAACTTCCATGGCTACAAGAACCTGATACAACTGGTATCCCGAGCCTGGGTAGATGGATTCTACGGCAAGCCGAGAACCGATCATGCCGACCTGGAACTGTTTCACGAGGACCTCATCTGCTGCTCTGCATGCATAGCGGGAGAGGTTCCGAGCAAGATTCTGAGAGGCGACATCGAGGGGGCGAAGGAGAGTGTGCAGTGGTTCAAGAACCTCTTCGGCGACGACTATTACCTGGAGCTGCAGCGGCATGAGGTCAAAGACCCGCGCCAGAGAGCCAACCGCGAGACATTCCCCTTGCAGCAGGAAGCCAACAAATGGCTCATAGAACTGGCCCGCGAATACGGCATCAAGCTCATCTGCTCCAACGACAGCCACTTCGTGGACGAGGATGATGCCGAAGCGCATGACCACTTGCTCTGCCTGGCCACCGGCAAGGATCTGGACGACCCCACGCGTATGCTGTACTCCAAACAGGAGTGGTTCAAGACGCGTGAGGAGATGAACGAAGTGTTCAAGGACATTCCCGAGGCTCTGGCAAATACCTGCGAGGTGCTCGACAAGGTGGAAATCTACAACATAGAGAGCGATCCCATCATGCCGTTCTTCCCTATCCCCGAGGACTTTGGCACCGAAGAGGAGTGGAGAAGAAAGTTCAGCGAGGAGGATCTCTTCAAGGAGTTCACCAGCGATGAGAACGGTGAGAACCAGCTGCCAGCGGAGGAAGGAGAGAAGAAGATAAAGAAGCTGGGCGGATACGACAAGATTTACCGCATCAAGTTTGAGGCTGACTATCTGCACAAACTGGCCTACGAGGGTGCTGCACGCCTGTATGGAGACCCCTTGGACAAGGAAGTGGATGACCGCATACGCTTTGAACTTCACATCATGAAGACGATGGGCTTCCCTGGTTACTTCCTTATCGTGCAGGACTTTATCAACTCCGCACGCAAGGAGTTAGGCGTATGGGTTGGTCCGGGACGTGGTTCGGCGGCCGGTTCGGTAGTGGCATACTGCCTGGGCATCACCAAGCTCGACCCCATGAAGTACGATCTGCTGTTTGAGAGATTCCTCAATCCCGACCGTATCTCGCTGCCCGATATCGACACGGACTTCGATGACGACGGACGTGGAAAGGTGCTCCAGTGGGTGATGGACAAGTACGGACACGAAAACTGTGCCCACATCATCACCTATGCCACTATGGCTACCAAGAACAGCATCAAGGATGTAGCACGTGTGGAAAAGCTCCCGCTCGAACGAAGCAACGCGCTCTGCAAGGCCATCCCCGACCGTCTGCCCGACGGGATGAAGATGAACCTGAAGAATGCCATCATATGTACTCCCGAACTGCAGGCCGCTGAGGCAAGCCCGGATCCGCGTGAGTCGAACACCATCAAGTACGCCCGCAAGCTGGAGGGGACGGTCAGAGGCACCGGCATACACGCCTGCGGATTCATCATCTGCCGCGATCCTATCAGCACCCATGTGCCTGTCTCCACCGCCGACGACCCTGATTTCCCGGGCCTGAAGACGGCTGTCACCCAGTATGACGGCCACGTGATTGAGAGCACGGGACTGATTAAGATGGACTTCCTGGGGCTGAAGACGCTCTCGGAGATGAAGGAGGCATGCCGTGTGATAAAGGAAGCACATGGGGTGGATATCGACCTGGACAGCCTGCCCATCGACGATGAGAAGACCTACGAACTCTATCAGAACGGGCGTACGGTAGGCACATTCCAGTTTGAGTCAGCAGGCATGCAGAAATACCTCAAGGAACTGCATCCCACGGTGTTCGAGGATCTGATAGCCATGAATGCGCTCTATCGTCCCGGACCCATGGACTATATCCCGTCGTTCATCGCCCGTAAGAACGGCCGCGAAGAAATCAAGTACGACATCCCCATCATGGAGAAGTACCTGAAGGATACCTATGGCATCACCGTGTATCAGGAGCAGGTGATGCTTCTGAGCCGACTGCTGGCCAACTTCACACGTGGTGAGAGCGATGCGCTACGCAAGGCCATGGGTAAGAAGAAGAAGGATATAGTGGATGCCATGAAGCCTAAGTTCATCGACGGAGGCGTGAAGAACGGGCATGATCCCAAGGTGCTCGAGAAGATCTGGGGCGATTGGGAGAAGTTCGCATCCTACGCCTTCAACAAGTCTCATGCGGCATGTTACTCATGGGTAGCCTATCAGACGGCTTATCTAAAGGCACACTATCCCTCGGAATTCATGGCAGCCCTGCTCACGAGGCGCAAAGACGACATCAAGGAAACAGCCAAACTGCTGGATGAATGCCACCAGATGGGCATCCACGTGCTGGGTCCCGACGTCAACGAATCGCATCCCGACTTCGGTGTGAACACCAAGGGAGAGATCCGTTACGGACTTATGGCCATCAAGGGACTGGGCGAAGCGGCTGCCATCGCCATCGTGCAGGAACGCGAGAAGAACGGTCCCTACAAGGATGTATTCGACTTCGTGCAGCGAGTTTCGCTGCCTGCCGTGAAGAAGAGCGGCCTTGAGTGCCTGGCTCTGAGCGGTGCCTTCGACGCTCTGGGCGGCATAACACGCGAACAGTTCTTCGCTCCTACGCTCAAGGACGGCCTCTTCGTGGAGGCTCTCCTCAAGTTCGGCACGCAATACCAGCAGAGCAAAGCCGAGGCAGAATGCTCGCTCTTTGGCTTCGACGAAGTGGAGATCACCACCCCGCCAGTGCCTGCAGCCGAACCCTGGGGTGCACTGGAAAGGCTCAACAAGGAGAAACAGCTCATCGGCATATACCTCTCGGCACACCCGCTCGACGAGTATATGGTCATCCTGAAGAAGGTATGCAACATGCAGATGACGCAGCTCAACGACCTCACACCCTTT
The DNA here is from genome assembly GCA_900543815.1 of uncultured Prevotellaceae bacterium. GTDB lineage: Bacteria > Bacteroidota > Bacteroidia > Bacteroidales > Bacteroidaceae > Physcousia. Next base: position 22,651 of record UQST01000004.1, on the reverse strand, counting down.
GCCAACCGCGAGGTGAGGCTGGGTGGCATAGTGACCGGACTGCGCAAGGGAGTGAGCAAGAACGGGAAACCCTATGGCATAGTAACCATTGAGGACTACTCCGGAGCGGGCGATCTGGCGCTCTTCGGCGAGAACTGGGCACGCTTCGGAAGCTACATGGAGACACCTGGCACCACGCTCTACATCACAGCCAGGGTGCAAGGAAGATTCTACAACCCCAGCCAACTGGAGCTGAGCATAGGCAACGTGCAGTTCCTCGACAGCGTGAAGAACTCTCTGATAGAGAACATCACCATCTATCTTCCCGAGACAAGTATCGACGAAGATCTGGTTGTGCGGCTGACCGAAGCACTCGAGCAGAGTCCGGGCAGGGCAGACCTCTTCATCAATATCATCGATGCAGAGAACAACATACCCGTATGCCTGCAGAAGCGCGGGGGCGGTGTGACAGTGACGAAGAAACTCATGGAGGTGCTGGATGACCGCAGCATCACCTATACCATAAACCAATAAAGGACTTACTTATGGCACAAATCATCAACAGCAACAACTTCGACGAGCTGGCCCAGAGCGGCAAGCCCGTTGTACTGGACTTCTGGGCCACATGGTGCGGCCCATGCAAAAGACTCGCGCCTGCCATTGAGGCACTGGCCGAAGAGTATCACGACCAAGCCATCATAGGCAAATGCGACGTGGAGGAAGACGAGGAACTGAGCATGCGATTCGGCGTGCGCAACATCCCCACCGTGCTCTTCATCAAGGACGGAGAGGTAAAAGACAAGGTGGTAGGACTGACACCCAAGCAGACTCTGGAGGACAAACTGAAGGCTTTACTGTAATCATTCACTACTATGAGTACATTTGAAGAAGATCTCATTGCCGATGCTGAGGACGACAGACTGGCCGTAGAGTTCATACAGAACTATCTGCCCCAGGAGGCGAAGGAGCGTTTCACCGAAGACGACCTCTACTACTTCCTCGATGTCATCGATGAGTATTACGTGACGCTGCTGGACAAGGCGGACAAGAAAGGGGTGAAGGACGACGAGGAGATGGATATCGACATCGACGAAGTGGCCGCTCACCTGGCCCGACAAGCCAAGAAGGACAAGATGGGCGACTTCTCACCCGAAGACCTGAGATGGGTTGTAGAGGGTGAGTTGGAATACGCCGAGCAGACTTACGACGAGTAAAAAGGGGCACCTCTGTCCGCTGGAAGACCCGCAGCAAGACAATCTGAGGACTCCCGAAAGAGGTTTTTCAGATAGCCGAAAGGCGATTTGGATACCTTCGGAAGGCGGTTTGAGCGCTTCTGAAAGAGGGTTCTCAGATAGTCGAAAGGCGATTTGAGGACTTCTAAAAGAGGGTTCTCAGATAGCCGGAAGGCGATTTGAGCGCTTCTGAAAGAAGGTTCTCAGATAGTCGAAAGGCGATTTGAATACTTCTAAAAGAGGTTTCAAGCCTGCACAAGCCCGCGTGCTGTCCCCCTTCTACCCTCCCCCACCAGGGGAGGAAGGATGTCGGGTGCCTGCGCGGAGCCTCATCGGGAAGGAAAGACAGAGGAGCGATACAACTAACACAAGAGGCAGGAGCATGCATTACAGCAAACTTCTGCCTCTTGTTATTTTCACTCAGATGGGCTGGCCAAAAGCGTCCGTCTGCCCAAGCAGCATCTTGGCGCGAAAAGCCTTGGCACTTTCACCTCACCAAGAACCGTCCTTCCCTTATCAGAGAACCACTCTTCCGCCGCCACGGAACCAGCGACAGCCAACGGAGCCTATCCTCTTCCCTATCCGAGAAACACGCTCCCTACGCCACAGAACCAGCGACTGCCAACAGAGTCTGTCCTCTTTCCTTATCCGAAAAACATTCTGCTGCCGGTCTGCTACCCTACTGTTGCTCTTTTTCCCACAGCGTAAACGCCTTGGCTATAGTGGGTGCCATGTCGTAGTATTTGTATTCCGCCAGGCGGCCGGCGAAGATGACACCTGGCTGCTGGGCGGCCAGGCGCTGATAGTCAGCCAGCAGCGCGGTATTAGCTGCATCGTTGACGGGATAATAAGGTTCCATTCCGGGCATCCATTCTGTGCTGTATTCGCGGCTCACCACCGTGCGGGGATTGGCCTCCACATCGGCTCCGAACGACTCGAAATGCTTGTGCTCGATGATGCGCGTATAGGGAACCTGCACATCGGTATAGTTCATCACCGCCACTCCTTGGTGGTTGCACGTATCGAGCACCTCTGTCTCAAACCGCACGGTGCGGTATTCGAGATGCCCCAAGCGGTGGTCAAACCACGCATCAATGGCACCTGTGTAGAGAACCTTATCGGCCAGCGGGAGCAATTCATCGCGGTGCTGCAGGAAATCAATGCCCGTGCGCACCTCCACGCCAGCAAGCAGAGCGTCGGTCAAACGGTTGTAACCGCCCACGGGAATGCCTTGCCAGGGGTCGTTGAAGTAGTTATTGTCGAAGGTGAAACGCAGGGGCAGGCGGCGTATGATGAAGGCGGGAAGCTGCGTGCAGGGTCGTCCCCACTGCTTCTCGGTGTATCCCTTGATGAGCCGCTCGAAGATATCCCGGCCCACCAGCAGCAGTGCCTGCTCCTCCAGATTCTGCGGCTCGCGGCCCTGCAGACGGCTGCGCACTTCGGCCCGCTGCTCTTCAATGCGTGCACGAGCCTCATCGGGAGTGGTCACATCCCACATCCGGACGAACGTGTTCATATTGAAGGGAAGGTTGTAGAGCTGTCCCCGCCAGTTGGCCACAGGGCTGTTGGTGTAGCGGTTGCAGGGTGCCAGGCGGTTGACAAACCGCCACACGCGCTCGTCAGCCGTGTGCAGGATGTGCGCTCCATACTGATGCACATTGATGCCAGCCACCTGCTCGCAATGGATATTGCCGCCTGTGTGCTGCCTGCGCTCCACCACCAGACAGCGCTTGCCTGCCTGGGTGGCCAGATGGGCAAAGGTGGCTCCCATCAGTCCGGAGCCTACAATCAGATAGTCATATTGCCGTTTCATCTCTTCCTTTGGGTTTATAATGGGGCCGGAAGCGGCCTTCCAAGGCAAAGTTAGCCATTTTCCCGCACCTGCCACCATGCCATGTGGAAAATTATGAGTAACTTCGTGGGGAAATTCATAAACCATACCTCATGTGCAAAAGACTCCTTGCCGCACTGCTCGGCACACTCTCCCTGGCATCGCTCCAGGCTCAGCAGAAATACACAAACCCTGTCTTTGACCAGAACACGCCCGACCCCACCGTGGTGCAAGCACCTGACGGCACCTTCTATGCCTATGGCACAGGCGGTACCTGCCGCAAGAGCACCGACCTGGTGCACTGGACCGATGAGGGTGTAGCGCTGGAGCGTCCCACATGGAACGACTCTGTACGGACAGACAAGAACGGCAAGCAGCACCCCATGCGCTTCAGTCTGTGGGCTCTCGACGTAAGCCGGGTGAAGAAGGACAGGTATCTGGTGTATTACGCATCAGCCTTTTGGGGCAATGAGACACGCACGGGCCTGGGAGTGGCAGAAGGCACTTCACCCACACACTTTACCGACTGCGGCCGCATGTTCCGCAGTACAGAGATTGGAGTACAGAACAGCATCGACCCCTGCTATGTGGAGGAAGGACGCCGGAAATACCTTGTGTGGGGCAGCTTCAGCGGACTCTACATGGGTCAGCTGAGCAAGGACGGCAAGCAGCTGAAGCGCCCCAACGAGCTTACCCAACTGGCAGGGAAAGCCTTCGAAGGAGCCATGATTTTCAAGCGGAACGGATATTATTACCTGTTTGCCAGCGTTGGCACATGCTGCGAAGGCGAGAGGAGCACCTACCGAACCGTGGTGGGACGCTCGCGCAAGCTGGCTGGCCCGTATGTGGATAGGCAGGGAGGACGCATGCTGGACAATCATTACGAGACGATCATAAAGGGCAACGACCGCTGGCGCGGTCCGGGTCACAACAGCGAGATAATCACTGACAAGAAAGGACAGACGTGGTTGCTCTATCACGCCTTCGATGCTCAAGCCCCCTCCAAGGGCCGTGTGCTCCTGCTCGACCGCTTGCTCTGGGACCAGGATGGCTGGCCGTCAGTGGCAGGTGGAACGCCCAGCACCACTCCTCAGGACGCGCCTGCTCTGTAGGCCAAAGCAACTCCTGCCCTTCCCCCAAGCAGAAGCGCATGCTGTGGGAGCACGGCTCCAGTCCTCTCCTATACATTATATATATAGGCTCCTACACGCAACCCGACAAACCAGAGAGGGAAAGATTACACAAGCCAATAGAAGACTTATACGTTTGCATCATGCTCAAGTCTGACTTCCTTAGGGGTTCTGCCCAAGGTGTCAAGCATTGGCACAGGTGCTATCCTATGGTATTTTGAACAATACAATATTCTCTCTGTCGTAAACACTCCGTTGCATACAGTACAATCAGCAGACTCTTCCGGGCAACGAACCTGTATTGTTTCGAGATTACTTTCCGTCTCCAAGGGCGGGTAAGCTGTATGCTTCACCGTCCAACCCAAGGCTGGACGGTCAGAGAATATATACTTCGATGCCAAAGTAACCATGCTTCATCCACCGTCCAGCCTTGGGTTGGACGGTGACGGGGAATGCCTTCCCCATCATGAAGGCTGACTGGAAGTGCGTCAGGAGCCTTCTTCTCCCTGTGTGTTAATTGGTATCTGTTGGATAATCAGCGGCAACCGATATATAAGTCAGCCTTGCCGGCTTGGCGGAATATGGGCATACGCTTGCTGCGATATCTCTTTAAGAAGCCCGGCCGACGGTCCTTGTGGAAGGATGTAATGACGATGCGCTTCCCGTCTGTCTCCATTTCCAGCCCCCCCATAAGCTTGTCGGGTGTGCCGTTTAGCGTAATCCTGAAAGAGGTGGAGCTGGCTGCTGACGCCTCATCGCAGTTGCTCCAGGCGGTCGTAACTCATCTGCAGAATGGTCTTGGCCTTGTGGATGCGGTCGGGCGAGGGAGTTGGCTGCTCGGTGATAGGCTTGCGGCTGGTGATGTCGAACACGCTCACACCGGTACTGTCAACAAAGAGGATGCCGCTGGGGAAGGAGCTGTAGGCGAAGGGATAACTGTAATTGCGGCTCAACACATTGCGGCTCCAGGGGAAATCCTGGTGGCTGATACCCATCTGGCTGAGCAGTGTGGCGGCCAGGTCGCTCTGGTTCATCAGCACCTCCATGCGGCGAGGCTCACGAATAGCACCGCCCAACCACAGCATGGGAGCGTGGAAGAACTCGGGCGACTCATAGGTGAGGTCGTAGAGGAAGCCGTGGTCGGGGATGAGGATGACCAGCAGGTTGTCCCACTGGGGTGTGTTGCGCAGACTGTCGATGAGCGTTGTCACGCAATGGTCAGTGAAGGCAAAGGCATTGAGCTTCTTGTCGCTGAGCCTGTGGTAAGGCACCTCGAAGGGTTCATGGCTGGAGAGCGTCTGGAAGGTCATGTGCCAAGGCTCGGGCATCTGTCCGCCTGCTATCATCTCATAAGTGCGGCGTGCGGTCACACTATCGTTGGCTCCCCACTTGCTCTCGCTGGTCTCACGCTTGGGGAAGTCGGCTGCGCTGGTGAGCTGACGGTAGCCCGTGGCCACCAGATAGCCTTTCTTGTTCATGATGGTGATGTCTCCGCCGTAGAGGTAACCCGTGTGGTAGCCCTCGCGCTGCAGGCTGCGGGCCAGTGAGGGCAGGTGATTGAGCTTCTCGGGAAGGCGCATCAGGCTCACGGTGGGATAGCTCACCCATCCGCTGAAGGCGCTTACCGTACCACGGTCGGTGCGGAAACTGTTGGAATAGAAGTGGGTCCAGAAGATGCTCTGGGGTATCAGGCGGCTCATGCCAGGAGCCACATCGGGCAATCCTCCCAGCTCGTGCACGAACTTGCTGCCGAAACTCTCCATCAGGACAACCAGCACATTGGGGCGCTTCACCCGCAAGAGGGTATCCTGGATATCTTCTGTCTCACCGGGGTAAAGTCCCTCGAAGGACCGGGCCAGCGACTTGTCGTCCTGCCAGTTGAACTGTCCGCCGAAGTCCTTGGTCTTGCTCAACGAAGAGAGCAGGCTGAATGCGGGGTTCACGGCAGCATGATTGAGGAAGAGCGAAGGGCTGTAATAGGCTACACCCACATTCATCACTCCCTGCTGCACACCGCCACGTATGCCCACAAAGAGTGCGCCGCCACACAGGATGAGCAGCACTGTGTGCACCAGTCTGCGGTGCACAGCGGGGAAATGCACGGGCGTGCGGCGCAAGAGCAACCATCCTGCCAGCACCGCCAAAAGCAGTATGCCGCCCACACGGGTAATGATGAACAGGGGGCTGACACTGCTGGTGGCGCCCTCGGGATTCTGCATGTAACCGAAGATGGCTGCATTGAGCTTGAACTTCCAGAACTCATAGAGCACCGTATCACCGCCTATGATGACAGCCAGCAATACGGCCACCACCGTGAGGTAGGGCCAAAGCACCCATCGCAGAGGCAAGTTGCGCCACCACACCGATACGAGTGCAAGCAGCAGAGGCAGGGCGGTCACATATCCCGCCGTACTGATATCCATGGTGAGGCCATGCCACCACACCTGCCAGGCGTCGGCACATCCGAAGGGCGATACATCAGCATTGTACATCAGAAACACCATCTTGCCCAGGGCAAAGAGGAGGAGCAGGCTGAGCCACAAGCGCAGCAGATACAGGATACGTGACATGTTTTCTGGGATTTAGGAATGGAATTTCACTGCTGGGCAGGAGCCTTGCCTGCCTCGTGCTTCTGCACCGAGAGCCAGTCGTAACTGGTCTGCAACACCGCCTTTGCCTTGCGTACACGTTCCTCGCCACCAGCTCCCTCATCGGTTACCAGGCTGTTGGCAGTGATGTCGAAGAGCGACACACCGGTGTGGTCCTTCCACATGATACCAGCGGGGAAGTCGCTATACACAAAGGGGTTGACGTAGTTGCGGCTGAGCACATTGCGGCTCCAGGGATAATCCTGGTGCGGCACACCCATCTGGCTGAGCAGTGTGGCAGCCAGGTCGCTCTGGTTCATCAGCACACTCATGCGGCGTGGCTCACGAATGGCACCGCCCAGCCAGAGCATAGGTGAATGGAAGAACTCGGGATCCTCATAGCTTTGCTTGTAGAGGAAACCGTGGTCGGGTATCATGATGACCAGCATGTTGTCCCACTGGGGAAGCGTCTGCAGGCTGTCAATCAGCTGCCCCAGGCAGTGGTCGGTATAGGCAAAGGCATTGAGTTTCTCGTCCTCCAGGCGGTGGTAAGGCACCTTCCAAGGCTCATGGCTCGACACAGTCTGATAGGCCATAAACCATTGGCTGGCCGTATCACGGCGGGCGATACGGTGGAAGGTCTTCATTGCCGAAGTGCTGTCATTGGCTCCCCAGGTGCTGTTCATCTCGTCGGGAGTGAAAGCGGAGTTGTCCATCAGCTCCTCGAAACCCATGTCCTGCAGGTAGTCGTGCTTGCCCATGTTGGTCATCGCACCGGGATAGAGGTAGGTGGTGCTGTAGCCTTCACGGGCCAGACTATGCGCCAGCGATGGCAAGTGCGGGTGCAGCCAAGTCTCCTTCATAAGGCACACATCAGGGTAGGCAAGCATGCCGCTATAGGTACTCACAGTGCCTCGGTCGGTGCGGAAACTGCAACTGTAGTAGTTGTCCCAGAAGATGCCTTGGGGAATGAGGCGGCTCCAGTTGGGCGCCACATCAGGCAGTCCGCCCAGTTCCTCTATGAAGCGACCTCCGAAGCTCTCTATCAGCACGACGAGCACATTAGGGCGCCCGGTGCGAAGCAGGGTATCCTGAATATCCTCGGTATCCTGTGGATAAAGGCCGCCGAAGGTCTTGGCACGCTCCTCCTCGCTCAGATAATCGAAGCGGCGGGCTGGTTCGGTGGTCCAGGGAAAGGAGGAGACAAAGGCATATACGGGATTGACGGATGCATGATTGCGGAACAGGCTCTTCCCCTCACTGTAGCTGTCGCCCACATGCGTGCAGGCCAGACTGATGGCGGAGAAGGCTCCCACGATAATCAGCATGTTGCGCATCCAGCCCTGCCATACGGCCGACTGCGGCAAGCGACGCGGTGTGAGCATCACACAAGGCACCACCACCCACAGCACCATGAGCACTGCGGTAATGACACGAGAAAGGAGGAACCAGGGGCTCACGCTGTTGGAAGCGCCTTCGGGAGAGGCTGCATAACTGAGCACCACCGCGCTGAGCTTGAATTGCCAGAACTCATACATGACCGCATCAGCCACGATGATGGCTGCCACACAGAAGCCTGCTATAATATAATAAGGAGTAAGCAAGGCGCGTAGAGGCAGGCTCTGACGGCGCGAGGCAACGAATGCAAGCAGCGCTACAGGCAACAGGAACAATGCTGCCACCGAGAAGTCGTGGGCCAGCAAGCCTGCATGACAGGCTCCGAAAACGTCGCCCAGCGAGAGTGCCTCGATATGACGGTTATAGACGATGAAGCCTAACCTGCCCACCAGAAAGACCAGCAGGAGGTGGCAGAAGAGTATCTCCAGGAAATGCAAATGCTGTTTCATCACAAAGTAATCTTGATGCGAGGTGGCTCAAAGTTGCTGCAACTCGGTGAGTCGCTTGTAATATCCGCCCAAGGCAAGCAGTTCGTCGTGCGTACCATGCTCCACGATACGTCCCTCATGCAGCACATATATCTCATCGGAATTGCGAATGGTGCTCAGACGATGTGCGATGCTGATGGTGGTGCGGCTCTTCATCAGGCGCTCCAGAGCCTCCTGCACCAGGTGTTCACTCTCGGTGTCGAGAGCGCTGGTGGCCTCATCGAGGATAAGGATGGGCGGGTTCTTCAGTATGGCACGCGCTATGCTGATGCGCTGACGCTGGCCTCCGCTGAGCCGGCAACCGCGGTCGCCCACCATAGTCTGGTAGCCCGATTCGGTCTGCATAATGAATTCGTGGGCGTTGGCAACGCGTGCTGCGGCCTCCACTTGTTCCTGTGTGGCACCTTCCACACCGAAGGCTATATTGTTGAAGATGGTATCATTGAACAGGATAGCCTCCTGATTGACATTACCTATCAGGCTGCGCAGGGAATGGATGGAGAGTGAACGGATATCCACACCGTCGATGGTGATGCTGCCCTGCTGTATGTCATGGTAGCGGGGAATGAGATCGACCAGCGTACTCTTACCGCTGCCCGACTGTCCCACAAGGGCTATACTGCGGCCTACAGGAATGGTGAGATTGATGTGGGAGAGCACTTCGCGGTCGTCCTGATAGCAGAAACTCACGTCGTGGAAGCATATCTCACGCTCCAAGCCTGCTATCTGCACAGGGTGCTCCACCTCCTTGATGGGGTTCTCGGCATGCAGTATCTTCTCTATTCGCTCCATGCTGGCCAGGCCCTTCTGAATGGCATAACCTGCCTTGCTCAAGTCCTTGACAGGCTGCAGGGTAGTGTACAGGATGACCAGATAATAGATGAAGAGATTGGCATCGATGCTGCTTGCTCCGGTGAAGATAAGCCATCCGCCGAACCACAACACAATGGCAATCATCACGGTACCAAGGAATTCACTCACGGGATGAGCAGCGCTCTGTCGCATGGCCACACGGGTGGCTATACGCCGGTAATCGTCATTGACGGCCGTGAAACGGCGCATCATCTTCTTCTCTGCAATGAAAGCCTTGATGATACGCAGGCCTCCCAGGGTCTCCTCTATCTGGCTCATGCTGTCGCTCAAGCGTGATTGCATGAGCAGCGAACGAGCCTTGAGCCTCCTGCCCACTGTGCCAATACCCCATGCCAAGAGGGGTACCACAAGCAGTGTGAAGAGGGTCAACTGCCAACTGATGCAGATGAGCGTCACCAGATATACTACTATGAAGATGGGATTCTTCACTATCATATCGAGTGAGCTGCTGATACTGGCGTCCACCTCATTAACGTCCGTAGATACACGCGTCAGTATGTCACCCTTACGTTCATCGGAGAAGAAACTCAGGGGCAGACTGATGATCTTACGGTAGATATCGGCCCGGATGTCACGGATGACACCCGTGCGCAGCGGCATAAGCATGGCCGAACCGCCAAAGTAAGTGGCTGTCTTGAAGAAGGTGAGCACGCAGAGCACGAGTCCGAGCAACAGCAAGGTGGTGGATGGACCGTAACGCTCGATGAGTTGCTGCGAGTAGAAGTAGCCATTGTTCTTGGCTACATCGACAAATGCACCCCATCCCCCGGTGCCCCAAGGTATGAATGCGAAGTGCTCGTCATTGACCTTGAAGAGGATTTGCAGTATGGGAAGAAGGATGGAGAAGGAGAATACGTTGAAGAACGCAGCCAGCACATTCATCAGAAAAGTGCCGGCGATAAAACGTTTGTAACGGGCAAGGTAGCCGCCCATTGTACGGAAGAATTCCCTCATGATAGGCTTGTGTGTTACTTCCGACCGAAGTCGGCGGGAATCTCACCCCACTGGGCGGTCTCCCACTTGATTACTTGTGCATGGTGAGGATGTTGGCGCAACCACTCCTCTGCCCTTGCTATCAGGGCGTAGAGGGGCTCTGTGCGGGCATTCCTCTCCAGCTTGGTCTTGCACTTGCCGCCCTTTACCCAGTTGATGGCATTGCGGCTGTCGCTATAGATTTTCATGTTCCAACCCTTCTGGCAGATAAGTGCAAGAGCATGGACAATGGCCAGAAACTCCCCTATGTTATTGGTTCCGTGCACGGGTCCATAGTGGAAGAGCTGCTGGTTATTGCCCAGGTACACCCCCTGATACTCCATGGGACCGGGGTTGCCGCTGCATGCGGCATCCACCGCAATGGCATTGTAGTCGATATTCTCGGGCAATGCCTTGGGGGCAGACGGTGCTTTGCGCACAGCGGCAGGTGTCTGATAGTCCTCGGGGGAGGCCAGTGCGCGCTCTGCCTCAGCACGTGTGGCAAAGGACTTGTAGCGTGCTCCCTTGTACCCCTTGACGTGTTGCAGGCATTCCTCCCACGTGGTGTAAATACCCGGGGAGACGCCTACCCACACGACATAGAACTTGTTCTTGCCTGCCATCCGATGCTGTTGATTGGAGCGGAGAGCGGATTACATGCGCTCGGGCACCTCGATACCCAGCAGACCCATACCATTCTTCACCACCTGGCTCACGGCAGCCGAGAGGGCCAGACGGAACACCTTCTTGTCCTGGTCAGGCTCGCGCAGCACGCTCAGGTCGTGGTAGAACTGGTTGTACTCCTTCACAAGTTCGTAGCAGTAGTTGGCTATGGCACTGGGATTATAGTCATTGCCGGCCTGGCGCACCACAGCGGCAAAGCCCTGCAAGTGCTGTATGAGGCTTATCTCCTTGGCGGTCAGTTCGGCTGTAAGAGGCAGTTCGGCCGGCACCTGTGTGCCCTCGGCCTCGGCCTTGCGCAGGATACTGCGGATACGTGCATAGGTATATTGGATGAAGGGACCTGTGTTGCCATTGAAGTCGATGCTCTCTTCGGGATTGAAGAGCATATTCTTGCGGGCATCCACCTTCAGTATGAAGTACTTGAGGGCACCCAGTCCCACGCGACGTGCTATCTCGTGAGCCTCCTCGGGCGTGATGTTCTCCAGGCGGTTCACCTTGTCTGCGCTCATCTGTGCGGCGTTCTCCACCATGCTCTCGATGAGGTCGTCAGCATCCACCACGGTGCCTTCGCGGCTCTTCATCTTGCCGTTGGGCAGCTCCACCATGCCGTAGGAGAAGTGCACGAGGTCCTTTCCCCACTTGAAGCCAAGCTTGTCAAGCAGGATAGAGAGCACCTGGAAGTGGTAGTTCTGTTCGTTTCCCACCACGTAGATCATCTTGTCGATGGGGAAGTCCTGGAAGCGCAGCTTGGCTGTGCCAATGTCCTGGGTCATATACACGCTGGTACCGTCGGAGCGCAGCAAGAGCTTTTCGTCGAGTCCTTCCTTGGTGAGGTCGGCCCACACAGAGCCGTCGGGACGGCGGTAGAAGAAGCCTTTCTGGAGTCCCTCCTCCACCTTCTCCTTACCTTCGAGGTAAGTCTGGCTTTCGTAGTATATCTTATCAAAAGACACGCCCAATGCCTTGTAGGTCTCGTCGAAGCCCTCATACACCCACTCGTTCATCTTCTTCCAGAGTGCGCGCACCTCGGCATCGCCCTGCTCCCACTTCACCAGCATCTCGTGTGCTTCGCGGATGAGCGGTGCCTCCTGCTTGGCCTTTTCCTCGGCCTGCTCCTCTGCCATGCCCCCGGCCATGTACTGGGCTTTGAGTTCCTTCACCTCTTCGCGGTAATGCTTGTCGAATGCCACGTAGTAGTCACCGATGAGATGGTCGCCCTTCTTGCCGCTCGACTGGGGCGTCTCGCCGTTTCCCCAGCGCAGCCAGGCCAGCATGCTCTTGCAGATGTGTATGCCTCTGTCGTTCACGATATTGGTCTTCACCACCTTGTTACCGTTGGCCTCCATGATGTTTGCCAAGGCCCAACCCAGAAGGTTGTTCCTCACGTGGCCCAGATGAAGGGGCTTGTTGGTATTGGGGCTGCTGTACTCTATCATCACCAGGGGCGATGACTCGGTGACAGGAGTGAAGCCATAGCGGGGATTCTGCCAGATGTCCTGCAGCAGGCTTATCCAACAGGCGGGCTGGATGCTGAGGTTGAGGAATCCCTTCACCACATTGAACCCACGCACCACACCGGGGAGGTTGGCCACCAGATACTGGCCCAGGTCCTGGGCGGTGTCCTCTGGCTTCTTGCGGCTGATGCGCAGGAAGGGGAACACCACCAGTGTGAGCTCACCCTCGAATCCCTCGCGTGTCTCCTGCAGAACCACAGAGCCCTGTGGCGCGCTCTGCCCATACATCTCCATTATACCGGCCTCCACGGCCTTCACTATCTGGTCTGTCATCGCTGTCTTATTGTGTATATATAATTATGTGTAAATGTTGCGTCTGCAAAATTACGGCTTTTCGGTGAATGAGGCAAATATCTGACGCGGGGGATGCAGGCGCGCGGCTCAGTAGCCCCTTTCTGCCTCGCGTTTGGCGCGTTCGTCCTCCATCTGCTGACGCTTGACGGCCTCGTCGAGAAGTTCGTTGAATGTCTTCTGCCTGTCATAGTTCTCCAGCACGCGGCGCATCTTCTTCTTCCTTCGCTCCGACTTGCGTTGCTTGATGGCAAAGGGGTGCAGCATCTTGTCCTGCAAGCCCGGTGCCACCTTCTCGATAATGTCGCCCAGCGACATGGACCGAGGGCCGCGGCTGCGCCCCACCGTCTTTTCCAGAACCCGCACAACGGGCAGCACCGAGTCGGGACGCACCACCACCTCGCGCAGAGTATCGGTGCGCAGGCTGTCACGCCGGGCACTGTCGCGTGCGGCGGTCTGCGCTGTGTCGGCCGGTGCAGCGTCGTCCGCAGCCACGGAGCACGCCATAGCCCATGCCCGCACTGGCAGGAACAGGCACACGAGGATGACGGCCAAGAATATACATAAGCCCTTCATAATGTGCAAAGTTAGCGTATCTTTTGCAGTAGGCAAAGGAATTGGTCCACTTTGCCAGCCATCTGGTTTGACTTTTAGATTTGTTCACACAAGAGGAAACAGGAGAGCGAAGCATTCCCGAGAGACAGGTTGCCATACGGGGCAAGAAAGCTGGAGAGGCATCCGGCAGGCGGTGCGGAGTTACGTCCATCCTCCCTGGCGGGAGCAGATACGGCAGTGAAGCCACGAACGAAAAGCGCAGCACCATGGCAGGCACGATGACACCCGGAAAAACGCAGCGCGCTGCGGTGGCAATCGCAGCGCGCTGTGAAGGGCGATGCACCGCGCTGCAACAGCCGATGCACCGCAGTACGTTTTTGGGGCCAATCCTATGAGCGGCAACGCACGGCACCCAGCGCCGCTCCTGCCATTCTCCTGGAGCAAGCAAAGCCATAGGCTGCTTTTCCCGAGCCAAAGCATCAGAGGGAGGAGAGAACCGCCATTCGGGCCATGGTGCTCAGCGCACCAGCAGCTTGCGCCCGCCAGTAACATAAAGGCCGGAGGCAAGCTGGCCGCACAGACGGGGTGTGCCGCAGGGTGCCACGCAGCGGCCATCGAGCGTGTAGATACCCACCTGAGCGGCATCACGGGATGCCTCGGGTACAGCCTCCAGTGCACTTGCGTTGTCATCGGCAGGGAAGAGGAGCATGATGGCGGGCATGCCGCTGGCGCTGTAACTGTCTATCTGGCTGTCGGCCTGAGTGTCCTGGAGGAAGTTGCCGCAGGAGATTCCACGCATCTGGTCACGATGGTCCCAGGCCCATTGCATGTTGCGCCTCATCATGCCCAGGTACTGTGTCTGGCCGCACTCATACACCAGCGTGTGCATGTACTGGGCAAAGATGGCAGCATACACGCCCTGCTCCACACCTGTCTCATAGGGCAGGATGCCACCTCGGCACATCTTGTTGAATACGTAGTTGGCACCCTGCTTGGCCTTGTTGAGATAGGTCACATCGCCCGTCAACTGGTAGAGCAGGCAACTGGCACCGATGTAGGTACCCTGATTGTAGAGGTGGTCCTTGAACTCCGGGCCGCCTCCGTGGATACCGTCGGCCACACGGCCGTCCTGCACCAGTGTCTTGTCGGCCCAGGCGTATATCTCCCGGGCTTTCTCCAGATACCACTCCTTGGTCTGCTGGGTAGGGCGAGCAACTGTGGGAACGGCACGCCCCTCGGGCACGTTGCGGTGCAGCAGGCAGGCTGCTATCACCGTGGGGAAGTTGATGCAGGCCGAGCGGAAGTCGCCCTTCTGGTGTGGCTTGGGCTTGTCGATGGGCTGCCACTCCCAGAACATGCCTCCGCCCAAGCCACGCGCAGGGTCGGCATAGGAGCCGTCATCGCCTACACGGGCAGAGCCATACCACACGCGGCAGAAACTGCGCTCGCTGTAGGTGAGGTACTCGCGGCTTGAGAAGGTTTCATAGGCGCGTGCCAAGGCCACAGTCCACCACATGATATCGTCATAGACAAACCATCCGGTGTTGGTATTGCAGTCGTCGAAGTTGAAGTTCACATACTGGGCTTTCTCGCCCAAGTATATTCTGCGGTGCAAGGCTTTGTACTTGTCCTGGCGCGCCTTGTCGCCCTGAGCCACCGCGCGGCGGTATGCGTTCTGCACCATATCGTAGAAGATGGCCTGGCACCAGATGGCAGCAGCGCCGTTCCAGCGGTCAACGGCATTCACGCGGGCCGAGTGGTCGCGATAGATGTACTTCTTGGTATCGAGGAAGATGCGGTTGAAGTCCTCATACGTCTGCCATTGGACAGAGTCGGTGAAGGTGTATTGTGCGCGGGCAAAGAGTGCTCCGCAGATGCAGGTAAGGATAAGGATAAGTCTTTTCATTATGTTAATCTTCTATTTGAATGCCAATCAGAATAAGAAAAAGCGGCTGCGCACCACATGGCGCATCCGCACAGACGGCAAGCGCGCCCTGCATGCCTCCGCAACGGGAGCACGCAAGGCGCGTATGACAAGGTCAGAGTTCCTTGATTTTCACGTTCTTGAACCACACCTCGTTGCCGTGGTCCTGAAGCAGGATACGGCCATCGCGGTTGCCAAAGTCGGGCCAGTTCTTGTACTTGCTATAGGCCACCAGGGCATTCCACTCCTGCGTGCCACGCTCATACTCGAGCAGTTTCACGCCATTGAGCCAGTGCTCCACGTGACGGTCCTTGACGATGATGGTGGCCGTGTTCCATGCCGTGATGTCAAACGGCTTGTCGTCGGAGACGGGGATGAGGTCGTAGAGCGCACCCAGCTTGCGGTTTCCCTTCACGCCCAGCTTGGCATCGGGATGGCGCAGGTCGTCCAGTATCTGGAACTCGCAACCTATTGCACTGCCCTCGCCACGGTTCATGTCGGGATCCACGAAGTACTTGATGCCGCTGTTGGCACCCTCTGTGATCTTGAAATCAACCTTGAGAATGAAGTTGTGGTAGGTCTTCTCGGTCACGATGTCACCGCCGTTGCCGCTCTCGGCACCCGTGGCGGCCTCCACCTTGAGGATGCCATCCTCGATGTGCCAACCCTTCTGGGGGAAGGTGGTGAGCTTGGCTCCGCGCCATCCCTCAGTGGTCTTTCCGTCCCACAAGAGTTTCCAGCCCTCGCGCTGCTCCTGCTCTGTGAGCACATTGTCGGCCGTAGGCTGAACCTCGGGCACTGGAGTGGTCAACTTCTTCTTGGCCGCAGCGGGCATCACCGCAAGCAGCATCATGAGAAAAACAATCTTTTTCATCAGGCTTACATTATACGTTTAGTCGAGTTTGTAATAGTCCTCCCAACCACGGCGCGGCGGCATGCCAGTGAGCATCGCATTGGCAAACTCATTGTTGGTAAAGCGCTTGGTGCGCGGATCGAAGAAGAGCTGTGTGTTGAGACGCTGCGCTATCACACCCAGACAGAACACCTGGCAGAGCACTCCCGCTATCTGGAAGGGCGAACGGGTCTTCTCTATGCCCTGGCACGCACGCAGGAAGTTGACGTAGTGATTGCTGGGGCTCTTGGGCACCTGGGGCAGTTTGTCCTTCATGGCCTCGGCCTTCTCCTTGGGGATGATGCTGAGGGTACTGCCGTGGCTGGCTCCCTTGAAGATAAGGTCACGGCTGTAGATGATCTTGCCCGGATTGAGTTTCTGCTTGGTGTATTCGCCCTGACCGCTCGCAGGAATGCCGTCGGCCAGTTCGCTCTCGCCGAATCCGGCGGGCAGGGGAGGCAGATTATCCACTCCGTCATACCAGGTCACATCGCATGGGGGCATGTTGCCGCGTGCGCCGAAGCGGAAAAGGATGGTGCTGCTGTAGGGGTAGAAGAACTCATTATGGTTCTTGGCATACTGCATGCTTACCTCATAGGGAAGCCCCAGATTGAGGAACTCGTGCACGGTATCGAGCAAGTGTGCTCCCCAGTCACCCAGTGCGCCCATGCCGAAATCGTACCAACTGCGCCAGTCACCCTGGTGGAAGAGCTTACTGAAATTGTGATAACGTACGCCGCCATGCCATACATCCCAGTCCATACCCTGTGGGATGGCATCGCCCTCGGGCATCTTGATCATGTTCCAGTCGTATTTGTGCCAGCGACGGTCGTTGTTCATGTGGGCCACCACCGAAGTGACGTCCTTGATGATGCCAGCTTCCTGCCATGCCTTGAACTGGAAATAGTTGCCCTCTGAGTGGCCCTGATTGCCCAGCTGGGTCACTACCTCGGGATGGCGATTGGCCATCTCGATGAGGAGCTCGCCCTCCTGGAAGGTGCGCATGAGCGGTTTCTCGCAATAGACATGCTTGCCGTACTTCATGGCCATCATCACTACGAAGAAGTGCGTATGGTCGGGGGTGCTCACCGCAACGGCATCAAAGTGGTCGGCATACTCCTCGAAAAGTTTGCGGAAATCGGTATAGCGCTTGGCGTTGGGGTACTTGGCGAGCACCTTCTGGCACTGCTTGCCCTGCAGGTCAACGTCGCACAGGGCCACCACATCTACCATGTTGGTCTTGGCAAACTCGTTGATGTTCTGCTCACCGCGGTTTCCGATGCCTATGTAGGCAATCTTCACCTTCTCTCCCTTGGCGTGCTTGGTCTCCTTGCTGGTCATTGCAAACACGTTTCCAGGGGTCAGAGTCAGCCCGGCTGTAGCCAAGCCCACTCCCTTCAGGAAATCTCTTCTTGTGGACATACTGTTATGTTTTAAGGGCTAAATTGCTTTATCTTCCCCACAAATTTAGCAATAATAATCACACCCAGCACTATAAAGGAGACAATTTTTGCAAATAGAACCCCTATTTTTGCCTTTCGAAGCAAGCAAAACGGCTTTTTGAGAGAAGGAAGGCGGCCTGAAGGTCCTCTGACGACAACCTTCTCCTTCAAAAACGGAAAGAAGCCTCATCGCACAACACTTTGGACAAAAGGAATCAGAGCAGAAACCTCCCGAAGCCATTGGAACAGGAAGAAAAATCAAGCGGACTACACCTTGGAGCAGCGGATGAGCGCATGGGTGCCATCAGCCAGAGTGGTGGCAAAGAGATAGATGTCGCCTCCCTCGGCCAAATGCCACTGCTTGCGCAGCTGAGCCACCGTGGAGGGGAAGTTGCGCACAGCCAGATTGGCCTGCCGCACATCGCGCAAGAAGGACTTGAGTTCGCGCTTGCCGCAGGTAGAGATGCCATCTACACGGAAACTACGACCAGGGAAGTTCTGCCGCAGGATATCGGAGGTGAAGAGGTGGCTGAAGGGATGCAACTTGCTCACATCCATACTCTCGCACAAGGCATCCTGCACTCCTGCCTTCAGAATGGAGGCATTGGGCTCATAGAGGAACTGGCCGGGAGCGCCGGCGATGCGCGGTTGGGCATGGCGCTCAGAGGTGACAAACGACTGGGGATGCCTACCTAGATTGACACAATGGTAGGCCGGGCGGCACTCGCCGGCAGCCAGCACCAGCAGAAGCTCGCGGCACTCGCCATCCACACTCACCGTATGCACCTCACGCACAGCATGAAGGGAGAGCAGAGCCTGCCCGATATCCAGCATGGGAGAGAGTTTCACCATCACCACACGGGAGCGGGAGAGAAGGGCCGGAGAGAGGGCTGCCACATCGGGCGAACAATCGCTCAGAGCCACCACCTTGCGGCCGGCATCGTCGCGGCGGGCGGGATCGAGGAAGATAAGATCCTGCTGGTCTGCCCCATCCAGGAAGTCCTCGGCCTGAGCACACTCCACCCTGGCATGTCCGGCACCAAGCAACGGCAGATTGTGCTGCGCCATTTCACAAAGGTCGGAGTTGCGCTCCACATAAACGGCATTACGGAACAAAGGGGCGAGAAAACTGAAATCCACACCGAAGCCACCCGTAAGGTCGGTCAACGAACCACGCTCCTCCGGCAACAGACGCTCCACCAGACGGGCTTTGTACTCGGCTGTCAACTGGCTGCTGCATTGCTCCATATTGAGACGGGGCGGAAAGAGGATGCCATCGGTGGCTGCCCAGCGGGGCAACTTGGTGCGGGCAGTTTGCCAAGCCTCTATCTGACGAAGGCAGAAGGACTTGTCAACACCTGCATCTGCACTACGCAGAGCAAGCGCACGCACATCATCCGTGCGATGGGCGAGAATGTATTCGCTATTGTCCATCTGTCCTTCTCCTTATATATTATATAGGTTTGAAATTGCTTGGTTGTTGGGGTTGACGGTTCTTTATGACGGTTTGTTTCAGCCTTGCTATAGAAAGCGGCTATTCTTCAGGGATGTCTGCCACGAGTGGACAACTTGCCAGAAATCAGCTCGTCACATGCCTTCGGTGAGCTTGCGAACCTCCATCTTGTCTCTCGACAACTGCCTCCGCAGATCGTCCAGGGAAGGGAAAGCCTGTTCGTCACGCAAGCGCCCTACGAAATCCACGCTTATCTCCTTATTATATAGGTCGCCCTCGAAATCCAGGATATTGACCTCCACCGACACGTTCTCGCCATTGTGCAGGGTGGGGCGATGCCCGATATTGAGCATCCCAGCCCGCCATTCCCCATCGGGAAGCTGCACTCTGACGGCATAGACTCCGCCTGCCGGGATAAGTTTGCCTGCCGGCAGAGAGATGTTGGCTGTGGGAAAACCCAAGAGACGCCCCACGCGATGGCCGCCTCTTACCATTCCTGTCAGGCGGTAAGGTCTGCCCAAGAGCTCGTCAGCCCCAGTCACATCGCCCTGAGAGAGCAGTCGGCGGATGACGCTGCTGCTCACCTTTTCGCCAGGAAGCGCACTGGCCAGCATCACCTGGATGCCTGCCTCACGTCCCCAAGCGCAGTATTCGGGGAAGGTGCCGCCGCCGCGCCCAAACCGATGGTCGTATCCCATGAGCAAGACAGCCACATGAAGTTCATCGGCAAGCACTTCGCGCATAAACTGCTGCGCATCCATACTGGCCATCTCAGGCGTAAAATGCAGCACGTGCACCTCATCCACCTGTGTCTGCCGCAGCAGTTCCACCTTCTCGTCAAGGGTGGAAAGCAGGCTGGGCACATAATCGGCATGCAGCACCTGGCGCGGATGCCTGTCAAACGTAACAAGCATTGAGCCCAATCCCAGCGCGCTGGCTTCCCTGCGCAACTGCCCTATCAGGTACTGATGTCCTCTATGCACTCCATCGAAAAAGCCTATGGTGGCAACGTATCTCCTCATCTCTCTACAAGTATCTTCTCTTTTCTCCGCTCGAAACTCCCGCTTCTCAACATGCATCCCACGCCCTTCCAAACGAATTTCAGCCAAATCCGCCTTGTCTTTCAGCCAAACTCAAGGCAACTTTCAGCCGCATCTTAAAACGCCCTTTCATCGCTTCTCAATGCAAGCTTCCTCGCTACCAGGAATGAGTTTTCGCCCTTCTCCGAATGAGCATGCTCGCTTCACTGAACTTTTTTCATCAATCCTCAAGACGACATTCATCGCTTCTCAATAGCTCCTTCTGCGCCTACCCGAACAAACTTCCTTGCCTCGAAAGACGCATCAGCCGACGTGTCAATACACATCTCCGCGCTTCTCGATATGACGAAACGGGCTGTTTCGCCCTGCAAAATTAGCCAATAATCCTTGGCAAGCCAAATTTTTCGCACCGTGCATTTGGCAGTCTCATGGTTTTTATCTAATTTTGCACCCGCAAGCAAGTAATTGCCATGCACTGGACTTGTAGCTCAGTTGGTTAGAGCAACAGACTCATAATCTGGAGGTCCCTGGTTCAAGCCCAGGCTGGTCCACTTTAATAATCAAGCACTTACAGATTTTCTGTAGGTGCTTTTTCTTTTTCTTGGAAAACAATGGGAAAACACATTGATTTTGAAAACTCCTTGATTTTTCGATATACTTGGCATTATATCATTCCAAGTAAAGCATGTAAATAAGGTTTCTCCGAATATCAAAACAACTTGGGAAAACAACAATTTTATAGAGAAACAAAAGCCACAAGACTCTTTTTAGGGTTTTGAGGCTTATGTGCTTTATGGCATTACCCTCCTTGAAGTTCTCCTGTCTTTTTCTCCATAAAACCATGCACTTTCGTTAACGACTGCTAAGAAACCATACATAAAAAACTATCTCAGTTTTTGGCGAATAGCACCTGTAATGTTCCTTTACACCAAACGAACTACCTTTGCCCACGGATTTCCAATCACGGAATTTCAAAGATGGTTCATGAGCCAACAATAGATGTGTAATCGGGATGTCAGGAAGTACAACTGACAAACCACAAAGCAAGAATAGTATGACAAGACTCGTTACAATAGAACAATTGTTAGAGAAGCCTGTCTGCATGATGTCGGGAGAAGAATTTGTCCTGCTCCTTCAAAATGCAGAGAAAGGAACGGCAAAGGCACCTGCCGAGGTGGTACCAGAGAAACATTATGAGTATGGCATTGCTGGAATAGCCAAGATATTCGGTTGCAGCATTCCTACGGCTAACCGTATCAAGAAAAGCGGTGTCATAGACCCCGCCATCACTCAGGTTGCTCGCAAGATAGTGATTGATGTGGAACTGGCTTTGGAACTTGCCAAGAAAGCAGGTGGCTTTGCGTCTATCAGAAAGTAGTATGGAAGAAGATTGGAAAGACTACCTATCCACTGATGCTAAGGGGAACACTTTGAAGACCATCAGCAATCTTAGGATGATTTTCACACATGATGAGAATCTCCGTCAGATTCGCTTTGACACCTTCTGCCAAGACGACATCTCTTTTTCTCCATTGTTCTGCAACGTCAATGGGAACAAGGTAGATGAAGAATCCGTAGGGAAGATTCAAGACTACTTGGAACAGAACTATGACTTGCGACTTACCCAGAACAAAGTGTTCGAGATGTTGAAGACTACCGCTTCTGAGCGCAATTTCAACCCAGTTCAAGATTATATCCGCAAAGAGGAATGGGACGGCACACCTCGCATTGAGACTGCCATCATCGACTATCTTGGTGCAGAGAACACTCCGCTCATCAGAGAACAGACTAAGTTGTGGTTTGTGGCAGCTGTTGCTCGTGCCTTTGAGCCTGGTTGTAAGTTCGACAATGTGCTCACTTTGCCAGGGCCACAAGGTATTGGCAAAAGTACATTTTTTAAAGTCATAGGTGACAGATGGTTTAACGACTCTTTCTCTTTCGCAAGTGGCGATAAGGAAAAGGTTGAGACTATCACGAATGGCTGGATTATCGAGATAAGCGAACTGAACGGTATGAAACGAGCCAACGATGCAGAGGCGGCAAAGGCTTTCCTTAGCCGTCGTAGCGACTGTATGCGTCCTGCCTATGGGCGCAAACCTATAGAGTACTTGCGCCACAATGTTTTTGCAGCCACCACAAACGAGACCAACTTCCTGCAAGGCGACAATGGAAATCGCCGTTGGTGGATAGTGCCAGTTCAAGGCAATGGTCACGTTTCAGATTGGCTCTCAGCCCTACAGTCTGTGGTGCATCAACTATGGGCAGAGGCTTACACCTATTATAAGAGGGGCACGAATCTCTATTTGTGTCCAGAATTGGAGGCAAAAGCGAACGATGTGCAAATGTGCCATTCAAGCATTCTCAA
>UQST01000003.1 GCA_900543815.1 uncultured Prevotellaceae bacterium | reverse complement strand
TTGGTCTGTTCCATATGGCAAAGGTACGACTTTATTCCTAACATACGGTGTTACCAACCGGAAAAATCCGCTGACCCGAAAAATGGGCGGAAAAGAGTAGGGGAGGCAAACCAGACGGTTTGCCTCCCCTTGTTGGTTATGCTGCTTGCACGTACGATGCCGTGCCAGTGAGCGATGGATTACAGCTTGTCGTTGCTGCCCAGCACATCCACAATCTTGTGAATGTACATCTTCTTCATGTTCTCACGTGCAGGCTTCAGGTACTGACGGGGATCGAAGTCTCCGGGATGCTCCACAAAGTGCTTGCGGATAGCGGCTGTCATGGCCAGACGAGAGTCAGAGTCGATGTTGATCTTGCACACTGCGCTTCTGCTTGCCTCACGCAGCTGCTCCTCGGGGATACCTACTGCGTCGGGCAGCTTGCCGCCGTACTTGTTGATGGTATCTACCTCGTCCTGAGGAACTGAAGATGATCCGTGGAGTACGATGGGGAATCCGGGGAGCTGCTTCTCAATCTCGTGCAGGATGTCGAATGCCAATGGAGGAGGCACGAGCTTACCTGTCTTGGGGTCACGTGTGCACTGTTCGGGAGTGAACTTGTAGGCTCCGTGGCTTGTGCCAATAGAGATAGCCAGGCTGTCGCAGCCGCTGCGTGTGCTGAAGTCAACTACTTCCTCGGGCTTTGTGTAGTGAGAAACCTCAGCGGCAACCTCGTCCTCTACACCAGCCAGCACGCCCAGCTCAGCCTCAACGGTAACGTCGTACTGGTGAGCATACTCTACCACCTTCTTTGTCAGGGCGATGTTCTCCTCGTAGGGAAGAGAAGAGCCGTCGATCATCACGCTGGAGAAACCGTTGTCGATGCAGTCCTTGCAGAGCTCGAAGCTGTCACCGTGGTCGAGGTGCAGCACGATCTGGGGATGCTCGCAGCCCAGTTCCTTTGCATACTCAACAGCGCCCTGAGCCATGTAGCGCAGGATGGTACCGTTGGCATAGTTGCGTGCGCCCTTAGACACCTGCATGATAACGGGTGACTTGGTCTCCACTGCAGCCTGCACGATAGCCTGCATCTGCTCCAGAGTGTTGAAGTTGAAAGCGGGGATAGCATAGCCACCCTTCACTGCCTTGGCAAACATCTCACGGGTGTTCACCAGACCCAATTCCTTGTAACTTGTCATTTCTTTGAAGTTTTAATATTATTGGAATATCTGTTTGTCTTTTCTCCTCTTTGCCTTACGACACTGCAAAATTAGCACAAATATGGGGAATAGGCTCGCCCGAGGGCGCGTTTTTTCTTCGTTATGGCTTTTTGTGTGCCTGATGGGCTTACAGTTCCTTCACAAAGTAGGTCACTGTGGGCAGGTGGTCGCTGTAGCCGTCGAGCCATACGCCGCCTGCTGTGGTGCGCAGAGGACTGCCTTTGTACTTGCCTTCCTGCTGGATGAGATAGTCGCGGCGGAAGATGTGCCAGGAGTGCAGAGTGAGGTGCTTGTAGTCCTTGGACTTCTTCACATCGAGCAGGTTACGGCTCATCACGATTTGGTCGAAGAGGTTCCAGCCGCCCTTGTAGGAGAGTGTCCCCTGTCCCTTGTCGCGCAGAATGGTCCACCAGGGGTTGAAGAAGTCGTGCTTGCCCACGTCTTCCATCTTCTTCTTGGCTCCCAGGAATTTGGCCATTGACGTGTTGTCGGGGTCGTCGTTCATGTCACCCATCACTACCACACGCATGTCGGGATTGGCCTTCATGATGCTGTCCGTCATGTGGCGCACCTGCTTGCCGCCCCAGTCACGGAACTTGCCTTCGGCACCTCGACTTGGCCAGTGGCACACCACAAAGGTGATGTCGTCGCCTGCCAGTTTGCCCTGCACGGTGAGGAAACCGCGTGTGGCGTGTGTGGTATCGCCGTTTTCATAGATGTAGGGCTGCAGCCAGCTCTTCTCGGGAGTGAAGAAGCGGGGGTTGTAGAGCAGAGCGCAATCGATACCGCGCTTGTCTGGGCCCTCGATGTGGATGTACTTGAAGCCTCTCTCCTTCATCTTGGGCTGGTTGGTGAGGTCGCGCATCACGTTGTCGTTTTCCACCTCGGACAGTCCGATTACGCTGGCTCCTATGCCAGGCAATTTGTCCTGTCCGATTTCCAGCAGCACCTTGGCCATGTTGGCGAGCTTGTGCTCATACTTCATCTTGTTCCAGTGATACGAGCCGTTAGGCAGGAAGTCATAGTCGTTCTTGCCGGCATCGTGGATGGTGTCGAAGAGGTTCTCCTGATTGTAGAAGCCTACTGCATAGCATCCGAACTTCTTCTGCGCAAAGGCCGATGGCACGATGACCATCAGGAGCGCAAGCAGCAAGAATGCCTTTCTCATTTTCGTTGTAGTTCTCATGTTGACGTTTTCCTTTTCCCACAAAGGTAATTCCTTTTCGCGAAACAGCAAGGCATCTGTCTCCTTTTTCTCAGCTTCTGCAGCATTATAATAATATTGTTCGCGCGCGCGTACCTTTATTGTATATACGCGGGAGTAACATTTCAGTGTCAGAAAAGTCCGCTCTGCAAGGTATTTTTGTGCTTTGTAGGTTAAAATTAAGAGAAATCCTACGCGGAATGCAATATTTTTAGTTACTTTGCACTGCTTAGACAAACTGACAACATAAAGAATAAGATATGAGAAAGGAATTTCTGACGGCAGTGCTGCTGACAGCATCTGCCTTGCAGGCTAATGCGCAGGTGAATACTTCGGAGACGGAGAAAGACCTGAAGCAGGACAATGCCGCCTTTGTCTTCACGGAGTCGCAGTTGGGCGAGGATGAGGATATGACACAGAACGTGATTATGATGAGCTCAAACAGCAACGTCTATACGAGCAACGTAGGATACCTGTGGAGCCCCGCGAGATTCAAGTACCGCGCCTATAACAGCCGCTATAGCGACGTGTATATGAACGGTGTGAATGTCAACAACGGCGAGACCGGACAGTTCAACTATTCCACTGTGGGCGGCATGAATGACGCTACACGCAGTATCGACGCTTCGTCTCCTTTCGAGTCAAACAGCTTTAGCATGGCCGGACTGGGCGGCAGCAACAACTATAACTTCCGTGCCAGCAACTATGCTGCAGGCAACAAGGTGACCCTCTCGGGCGCTAACCGCAACTATACCCTGCGTGGTATGTACACCTATGCCAGCGGACTGAGTCAGAAGGGTTGGGCTTTCATGGGTACCGTGGGTTATCGCTGGGCTGATATGGCCACCAGCAATGTGGAGGGCAACTTCTACAATAGCCTGGCCTATTTCCTGAGCGTGCAGAAGGTTTTCAACGAAAAGCATTCGCTCAACCTGGCCACTTGGGGCAACCCCACAGAGCGTGCCCAGCAGGGTGCCAGCACTGATGAGGCTTACTGGCTGGCTGATAACCGCCAGTACAACCCCTACTGGGGTTACCAGGGCGGCAAGAAGCGCAACAGCCGCGTGGTGAATAACTTCGAGCCCAGTGCACTGCTCACATGGGATTTCCAGATAAAGGATAACATGAAGCTGACCACCAGCGCATTCTTCAAATACGCCATGTACAGCAGCACCAAGCTGAACTACAACGGCCAGAACCCTGCTCCTGACTACTGGAAGAACTTCCCCAGCAACAATGTGAACGTATGGGAACAGGATGCGAATGCCGATTGGACGGGATGGCAGGAGAGCTACGACTACTGGACAGCCAGCAAGCGTAACCGCCAGATAAACTGGGACAAACTCTACTATACCAACCAGCAGCTCAACTCCATAGGCAAGGATGCTGTGTATTGGGTAGAAGCAAAGCACAACGACCATATGGTGACCAACCTGGGAAGCACCTTCGACTGGGACATCAACCGCACTACCAAGTTCCGCGCAGGTGTCCAGCTGGCCTCCAACAAGGGTATGCATTACACCACCATGGAGGATATGTTGGGCGCACAGAACTTCCACAACCTCAACACATATGCTATCGGCGAGTATGCCAGCAGCGACCCCCGTGTGCAGTATGACCTCAACAACCCCAACGGAGTGGTGCGTGAGGGTGACCGCATGCGTTATGACTATGATTTGTGGAACCAGAGCGCACGCATCTGGGCAGGCATCACCAAGGACAAGGGCATCAGTCACAACTTCCTCACAGCCAAGATAGGCGGCACCCAGATGTGGCGTAATGGCTACATGAACAATGGTATGTGTGCCGGATATAGCTATGGAAAGAGCGGTACAGGCTATTTCCTCGATGGCGGCTTCAAGATGGGAACAACCCTCAATCTGAGTAAGGGTAACGCCATCAACCTGGGTGTGGGCTATGAGGCACGTGCTCCTCAGGCCAGCGTAGCATTCGAGAGCCCCGAGATGAACAACAATTTCGTGGAGAACCTGTCCAATGAGAAGATTGCTTCAGCCGAGTTGGGCTACTCTTACAATGGCAGTTGGCTGCGTGCCAACCTTACCGGCTACTTCACCCATAGCTATGATGGAGCCGAGTGGCAGAACTTCTACAATGATGATGTAAACTCCTTCACCTACAACAGCTTCAATGGTGTGGAGAAGAACTACTATGGTGCAGAGCTCGGTCTGACATTCAAGGTGACCAGTTCGTTCGACATCAATCTGATTGGCACATGGGCTGAGGCAGAGTATGCAAGCAACACCGATGTGACCTATATGATAAGCACAAGCGCAGAGCGCAAGACTGACGTGTGCTATAACAAGGGTATGCATGAGAGCGGAACACCTCTGGCAGCTGCAAGTCTGGGACTCAACTACCGCGTGAAGGGCTGGTTCCTGAGCCTGATAGGCAACTACTACGACCGCATCTATCTTGCTTACAACACCAACCGTCGCTATGAACAAAACATGGTCAATGCAGGTCTGCAGCAGAATGATGGCTCTTTCGACGTGCCTTCACAGGCCAAGGGTGACGGCGGATTCATGCTGGATGCAAGCATCGGAAAGCAGTTCCGTGTGGCTCACAAGCCTCTCAGCGTGAACCTCATGCTCACCAACATCCTCAACAATCGTGGCATCACCACTGGCGGATATGAGCAGAGCCGCTCCAACTACAGCGTCAACAGCAGCACAGGAGCCACCTCACAGCGCACATACTCCTTCTCTCGCAACCCCAAGAAGTACTATGCGCAGGGCTTCAACTGTATGCTCAATCTCAACTACCGCTTCTAATCTGCGGCCTATATACATTATATAATATATATCAGAACAACGTAATATGAAGACCAAGAATATTCTTCTCGCCGCATGTATGCTGGCTGGCGGTATGCTGATGACAGCCTGCATGGACGGTGACTGGGATGCTCCCAGCAACCAGAACCCGCCTTACGGCAACAATGAGATAGACACCACATCGGCTGGCATGATTACCATCTCCGACATCCGACGCATGTATCCTGCCTATGCAACGAACAACAGTGTGACGGAGATGACACAGGAAGGCCGCCTGAAGTGCTATGTGACCGGCAATGACATTGAGGGCAACCTCTACAACAGCATTGCTGTGCAGGACGAGAATGGTGATGCTCTTATCATTGCCATCAGCGAGGGCAGCCTCTTCGGTTACCTTCCTGTGGGCCAGGAAATCGTAATCGATACCAAGGGACTCTATATTGGCGGTTATGGTTCACAGCCTCAGATAGGCCAGCCCTATCAGAAGAATGCCACCAGCCAGCCTTATGTGAGCCGCATGGCATCCAGCCTGTGGGCAGCACATGTGCGTCTTTTGCCCACTAAGAAGACTGATATCCAGATACCCCGCTATACGGCTGCCCAGCTCAAGGCACTTGACATGAACACCAACTGCGGTAAGCTGATGACAGTGACCGGAGTGGAAATCAACGGTGCTGACGGCAAACTCACTTGGGCAAACAAGAAGAATGCGCAGAACAATACTGTGAGCCTCTACTTCAAGGGTGAGAATGCAAACATGATGGTCTATACCAGTTGCTACAGCGACTTTGCCAATGCAGTGGTGCCCACAGGCAAACTCAACCTCACAGGTATATGGAAGCGCTTCAACAACAAGTGGGAACTTATCCTGCGCAGTGAGGCTGATATCGAGGTGGCTGAATAAGTGAGCCAAGACAGACGAATACGTATTACTTAACAATAAAACCAATTAAAGCAATGAAAAAGATCTTTAAGGCATTGGCTCTGGCATTGGCTGGCGCTATGTTTATGGTGGCTTGTGACGACACTCCTGCTCCTTACAATCCTAATCCCGGTGGCGGTGAAGGCGGCAAGGACACTACTATCGTTACAGAGAAGAAAATCACATGTGCCGAGGCAGCGGAGCTGTGCGGTAAGTTGACCGATGGTGCCCAGTCTGTTGAGACCTATGTGATCACTGGTTACATCACTGATGTGTTTGCCAATATCAACAACAATCAGCAGTCGTTCTGGCTTGCTGACACCAAGGATGGTGGCAAGGTGGTTCAGGCTTTCTGGGCAAATCTCCCCGAGGGCGTAGAGAAGTTCACCGTAGGTTCTAAGGTGACTATCACAGGTAAGTTGCTCAAGTATGTGAAGCCTGATGGTACAGTGATTACCGAGGTGAAGAACCCCACCGTGGTAATCAAGGAGCAAGGCGGTGGCGATGAGACCGGCGCTGAAGGCACCAAGGTTACTTGTGCAAAGGCTGTGGAGCTGTGCAATGCTCTGGCTGCAGGCGAATTATCTGCCGAGGCTTACAGCATCACTGGCTACATCACTGACGTATTTGTCAACATCAACAACAACCAGCAGTCTTTCTGGCTGGCTGACACCAAGGACGGTGGCAAGATGATTCAGGCTTTCTGGGCAAATCTCCCCGAGGGTGTTGAGGCATTCACAGTTGGCTCTAAGGTGACTATCACTGGCAAGTTGCTCAAGTATGTGAAGCCTGATGGTACAGTGATTGCCGAGGTGAAGAACCCAACCGTGGTAATCAAGGAGCAAGGCGGCGATGAGACACCCGACCAGCCCATAGAGGGAACTCCCGCTGGTACAGGCGTTGAGAATGATCCCTACAACGTGGCAGGTGCTCTCACTTACATCCAGAATCTCCCTGCAGACGAAAAGCCCGAGGCTTCGGTTTATACCAAGGGTGTTATCTCTGAGGTAGTGAAGATGGGTGACTCCGGTTCTATCCAGTTCAAGATGCACGACAAGAACGTGAACAACAGCCTGCTGGTGTATTTTTGCAACAACCTGGGTAATGTTCCCTTCAAGGCTCTGACCGACCTGAAGGTGGGCGATGAGGTAGTTGTTTGCGGTAAGGTAGTCAACTTCATGGGCAACACTCCCGAATATGCTCCTGGTGCTTACCTGGTATCCCTCAACGGCAAGACCGAAGGCGAAGGCGGTGGCAACACTCCTGGCGGTGAGGAGAAGCCCGGTGAAGTGACAGAGTTCTCTATTGATCTCGCTTACTCATTGGGTGCCAATGCCTATGACAATGGTATGGCTACCATCAATGGCGTGGAAGACTGCAAGACTCTGAAGATTGGTACCGCCAAGTTAGCTGGTACTTTCACCCTGACAATGCCTGCTGGCAAGCACACCTTCTATGCAGTGGCTTGGAAGGGTACCGCCTCTGCTGATGTGACTTTCAGCAATGGTGATGCAGTTGTGAAGACTGTGAAAGTGAAGGGCAACACCGGTGCTACTGGCAATGCTCCATACACTCTTACTGTGACCGATGCAGACAAGTATGAGATAGAGTTGACTCAGGATGCTACCATTAAGGTAACTTCTGACAAGCGTATCATCTTCTTCGGCATCAAGTAAAGCAGACACATCTCTCTATATATGGGTCAGTCGTCCGATTGGCAGAGAACATCTCCTGCTATAGAGCGGGCATCCTTCCCTGATATATAAGAATTGGCATAGGAGTGGCATGATAGGTACAAGTTTCCGTCATGCCGCTCCTTCTTGTGTCCAAAGACTTTGCAAATTCCTGCCCAAACATTTGGCAGATAAGGTAAAGTGCTGTAACTTTGCACCCTGAAAATTAGTTTAATCCGTCCCTTATCCACTTCCTGACGCAAGGCAGGGAACTCGGGGACACAAAAAAAGAAATGGAAAAATGAAGAAAGGACTGCATCCCGAAAACTATCGTCCCGTTGTGTTCAAGGACATGAGCAATGGTGACATGTTCCTGAGCCGCTCAACCTGCAAGACCTCTGATACTGTTGAGTTCGAGGGAGAGACTTATCCCGTGGTTAAGCTTGAAATCTCTAGCACTTCTCACCCCTTCTACACAGGTAAGAACAAGCTGGTGGATACCGCTGGTCGCGTAGATAAGTTCATGAGCCGTTACGCTCGTTCAAAGAAGTAATTCCCCTTACCCGAGCCACAGGCCCGTGTGGGAAGGCATACAGACAAAGGTGTGGATACATGCGTGTGTATCTGCACCTTTTGCCGTTTTTCACTCCAGAAGGCTCCGGATGAACTAAGACTATATGATGAAGAAATATCTGTTTGTGCTGGCAGCCGTATTGCTTGCCGCATGCAATGACGATAATCCGTTGGCACCATCCACTGGCGGCACTCCCAATGCCAACAGCAACGCTGGACTTGTCACCCAGAAGAAAGTACTCTACCGCACTGAGTCAACTGCCACTGATGTGCAGAAGGTGGCCAACAGGCTCGAGATGCCCCGTCTGCAGGGTGGTACGCAGAACCTCTTTGTGGTTCACACCCTCAGCAATGGCGTGGTGAACTACAGCATGGAGTATGACTGCACGCTGAAGGCAAACCGCTGGACTGCCTACCAGTGGTATGCCGGACTGAGTTCCAAAGAGGAGAACTGGAACCGTAACAACTGGCGTAATGGTGAGAGCTTCAATGGCTACACGGGCTACAGTGGTCCCTTCCAGCCCGACCCATTGCTGCCCAAGCAGTATCAGACAACCCTTGAGGATCACACACGCAATGGCTATGACCGTGGGCACATGCTGGGTTCGGCCGATCGCCTGAACTCCAAGAAAGCCAATGGGCAGACATTCTATCTGTCCAACATGCACCCTCAGTTGGCCGGGTTCAACCAGGGCGGCATCTGGTACAACCTGGAGAACCGTCTGCGCAACGAGTATGACAAGAACTCCTTCCGCGATACCCTCTACGTGGTGAAGGGTGGTACGATAGGCAAAGGCCAGTATTCGCTGGCCAAGAACAACGTGCCGGTACCCCGTTACTTCTATATGGCCATCCTCTGCAAGAATGGCGAGAAGACACAGGGAGGTTACAAGGCCATCGCCTTCTGGATGGAGCATAAGGCCAACAACGACACCGACTTTGCCAAGTATGCCATCAGCATCGACGAGTTGGAGAAGCGTACTGGCATCGACTTCTTCTGTAACCTCCCCGATGACATAGAGCTTCAGGTGGAGAGAAATCTGGTGCTGGGAGCCTGGGGGCTGAGATAAACAGCCGCTCCTGTTGCCTGATAACGCAAGGCAGATTTCCTGCCCCTAAAATGTATGTTGGCATACTTTGCCAGGCTTCTTGACTGCTTCGGCAGACGATATCAACATTTTTGTCCAACAAATACCAATTAGTGCATTAGGAGAGAAGGCTCCTGGTGCACTTTTTGTTTGTTTTCTGGATGGAGAAGACTCTCTTCGCCACCGTCCAACCCAAGGCTGGACGGTGGATGAAGCTTGGATACTTTTGCATCGCAGTATATATTCTCTGACCGTCCAGCCTTGGGTTGGACGGTGAAGGATAACTTCTCACCTGATTTGAAGACCTACTGGAAGTGCCGAAGAAGCCTTCATCTCCTTGTTCGTCAATCGGCTTCCCTTGTACCGCCTCGATATTACCATCAGCGAAAGGATATGGTGTGAGCCATCCCAGGACTGGTTGCTGCCATCACAAGAGTCTTCTGCATCACGGATGAAGAAGTGCTTGAAGCTGTGGCTGACGAATCTGATGAGTGAGCTCATATATGCGAATTATATAGATGTAAAACGGTGAGTCAAGGACTCCCCGAAACTTGAATAGGCAAGTGTCCTTGCCGGCTCACAAACGCCAGCAAGGATTTATTTGTGGGTAGCCCAAAATGCTTCAAAAAGTAACCGACTACACTTTGCTAAGTATCCTTGCTTCGTTTCTTTGCCTGTCCCGCATCGCCTTTTCTGGTTCTTCGCCATGCGCTCGTTCCCTTCATGAACAGAAAGCGTAGTCAATGTCTTGAAAGCCATACAGAATCAGTTGTCACTTGCATGACAATCGTGCTGCTCCTGTTGACGCTTGTGCCCCCTCTATAGAGGAGTTCACCTGTACTGCAGTTTGTTTGAGCTGATTCATGGTACAATTGTTTGGGTATCATGTAACACCCCTATAATACCCAGTTTCTGCATCCTTTAGTCTTGTTTGCCGATTAGCTCCCTTGTGGCTGCGGTAACGTTCCCTTGGATATCCTTGTGATATTGGAGTACCAGTAAATCAGCATATTATAAGTGTTTCTGCAGCAGCGGTCCTTGCCGATGCTGTAATCTTGAATGATGAGCGGAAGTGTATGGGAAGCCCGACAGATACCTAAAGGTAGGTATGTGTGTTTTACGGAATTTTGAGTATTGCGCTGCCTGAGTAAGTTTACTACCTTTGCAGCCTCAAAAGGAAAGTGGCTTACAATAAGCCGCTCAAATACAGAAGAAATCTTACTCATTATTACTTTTATATGAATATGAAGAAAATCCTTACTCTCGCTTTCGCCACCTTCTTGGCAGGTAACCTTATGGCCCAAATGCACGGAGCATTGCATTTTGCAGGCGTTTCATCAGTGAATGTGATGACCACGAATATAGAGAACGTTAGTGATACCGTGAAATTTGAAATGGCAAGCATGACAGCCGGCAGCATCACACTCCCTGCCATGAAGGGTATGGCCACCATTCCCTCCTTCACTATAGGCAATGTGGCTTTCACTATGGGCCAAAACCATGTCATCACTTTTGCCGACCAGCCCTTCACCTCCAAGGTAACTGTCGATGGCAACGAGAAGACGATTACCGGCACTTCTGTATCGGGCACCTACAATATGTCCGATAATTCATTCTCGTTGAAGGTGGTATTCCAATATGGCGCTATGCCCTTCAGTGTGACTTACAACATAAAGGCTTACTATGTGAAGGCTGTGACAAGCGCCATCACAGTCAATGTGGGCGGAGCATTCAATTATGCCAATGAGAGTGTCAGCTACAATGTGCGCAAATATATGGACGGTAATGTCCAGAAAGTGGATGTGGAGATTCCTACTTATACCCTGGCCAACACAGTGATGGGCAATCTCACTCTGGGTACATATACCGTGAAGGGCCTGCTATATGATGAGGAGAAGGGCGGATTCTATCGTGACTATCGGAACGATGGCTTGTCATTCCACTTCATGGCAGAGAATGGCGGCAAAAAGACCATGGATGGAAACTATTCGTTCAATGATACGAAAGACAATAATATCCTTGTGAAATATAGCGGTAGCCAGGTAGCCGATATCGTGAACACTTTCCAGATGGGAGCTATGCCTTTCGCTATCGTCAGCAAGTTCAACACTCACACCACAGGCATTGCTTCAGTGAATAGCAACCGAAAGAATGACGGCAAGATGTACAACCTGCAGGGACAAGTGGTGGACGAAAGCTACAAGGGCATAGTTATCATAAACGGGAAGAAAATCCAGAAGAAATAACATGCAACCCAAGTTGCTGACATGATTGCTCATAAATGAAGAATTGGACTAGCAGGAACCTTCTGGAAAAGGCTTTTGTCATAATGTGCATGTTGAAGCTTACTGCTTGTACAGGCATCTTAGACGGCATATACGACCACCCGAAGGAGATAGTGCCGGCCAAGGGACAGATTGTGGTTGACGCTACCAGCTGGAGCGATTGGTATTATGTTGACCTGCACCGGCTGCATCAGCTCACCGTAGATGGCGACGAGGAAGCTTTGCTCAAGGCGCAGACGGAGTTCACGGCTTACCCTATCCCAATGGAACCTACCGGCGACAAGGTGACCACACCTCCCGATGACAGGAAGCCCGGGCAATACATGTACTGGTTCG
The DNA here is from genome assembly GCA_900543815.1 of uncultured Prevotellaceae bacterium. Classification (GTDB taxonomy): domain Bacteria; phylum Bacteroidota; class Bacteroidia; order Bacteroidales; family Bacteroidaceae; genus Physcousia. The sequence goes on along the minus strand of UQST01000003.1, from coordinate 126,735 downwards.
ACGTGTTTGGAGCAGGCATAACGAACAACCGCTTCGTCTATTATCAGCCCACAGCCACACAAGCCGCTCCCGAGGGGTGGACCTTCGCTGTGCATCGCAACAACGTAAGGACCAACGGTGGAGCTGTGCTGGAAACCGATTATACTTCTATGGACGAGTTGCCTGAGAGCAGCGAAGCTTTCCGCAATATGAAATTCACGGAGGATGAATGGACGGAAAACGAAGTGTGGGACAGTCAGGACCAGATGCTTCTGGGCAATGTACCGTCCCAAGGTATCGGGATAAACAAGCTGCTGTCGTCGTGGCTCAGCATGGATATCCCACCCATGCCGCCTGCATTCAGCATGAACAACCATGTTTTCATTCTTCGTCTGAACGACGACAGTTATGCGGCATTGCAGCTTGAGAACTATCTGTCGCCCAACGGCACCAAGTGTCATCTCACTATCAATTACAAGTATCCTTATTAAATGACAAGACAAATATACATCTGCATGTTGCTGGCATCCGTCTCGTGTCAGACCGTAGCGGCACAAGATGTTGACTTGGATTCCATCTGTCGCCAGTTTGATATGAGCGAGCTGGTGGTGACGGGTACACGCACGCCTAAGTTTCTGAAGGATACTCCGATACAGACACGTGTAATCAGCTCGAAGGAAATAGCTCGCCTGGATGCTACCAACGTGCAGGACCTCTTGCAGCAGGAACTTCCGGGAGTGGAGTTCTCATATGCCATGAACCAGCAGACCCACCTCAACTTCTCTGGATTCGGAGGACAGGGAGTTCTCTTTCTTGTCGATGGAGAGCGGTTGGCAGGGGAGACGATGGACGATGTGGATTTCACCCGACTCAGCATGGACAATGTGGAGCGCATAGAGATTGTCAAGGGAGCAGCCTCTGCATTATATGGCAGCAATGCCACGGGTGGCGTCATCAATATTATCACCAAGCGCAACAGGCAGCCCTGGACGCTGAACGTCAATGGTCGCTATGCCAAACACAATGAGCAAAGGTACGGAGGAACGTTCGGGCTGAGCAACAAGCATTGGGACAACATGCTCACGGCCAACTACAACAGCCGTGACAACTACAATGTGCATAGTGCGTCGAAGCCGGTAACGCGAATCATATCAACGGTATATGGCGATAAGACGTTAAACTTGAAAGACCAGTTGGCCTGGAGTCCGTCCAAGAACTTCCAGCTGACGGGACGTGTGGGATACTTTTTCCATGAGACAGTGAAGTCGGTTGACCAGCCCGAACGCTATCGAGACTTTACCGGTGGACTTCGCATGAACTGGGACATTACCGCGCAGGATAATCTGCAGGCAAGCTATGCCTTTGATCAGTACGACAAGTCAGATTATCAACGCATTACACGTCTCGATATACGTGACTATAGTAATGTGCAGAACTCATTGCGTCTGCTCTACAGCCACACTTTCGTGGGAGACAATGTCCTGACCATTGGTTCTGACCTTATGCATGACTACCTCTTCAACACCAATCTGGAAGACGAAACACGCAAGCAGAATAGCTGGGACATATTCTCACAGTACGACTGGCACATCAATAGGAAATGGGAAGCAGTGGGCGCACTTCGCTATGATTATTTCTCAGATGGCAAGGAGTCGCATCTTACGCCTAAGCTGAACCTTTGCTACAAGCCATTGTACAATCTGTCTGTACGTGCCGGCTATGGCATGGGATTCCGCGCGCCGACACTAAAGGAGAAGTACTACAACTTCGATATGTCGGGTATATGGATAGTAGAAGGCAATGCCAACCTGAAGTCGGAAGTGAGTCATAACTGCAATCTGTCGGCCGAATATACCAAGGGTCACTACAACTTCACGGCATCTGTATATTATAATAAGGTAAAGAACAAACTTGCTACCGCAGCGCCTTATTTCAAGTCGGCATCCGACAAACTGCCATATCTGCCTTACTCCAATCTCGATGACTACGGAGTATGGGGAGGCGAATTTGGCGCTCAGGCAAAATGGAACAATGGTCTGGGTGCCCACATGACGTATGCCTATACCAATGAACAACTGGCCAAGGATAAGGATGGCAACATCATCAACAACCAGTACATCCCTGCCCGCAAGCATGCTTTGAATGCCCGTGTAGAATATGATCACCAGTTCGGCAGGCAATACGGACTGAACATAGGTTTGCAGGGACGAGTGCTTTCTGGTGTAGAGAATGTGGAATACAAGGACTACTATGATGTGGGCAAGGGTACTGTGAGTGTGAAATATCCCGCCTACACCGTATGGAAACTCTCGCTCGTGCAGCGCATAGGCAATGCTTTCAAGGTTACGGCAGCATTGGACAACCTCTTTGGATATAAGCCCAAGTATTATTACCTCAACAGTCCTATTACCGACGGAGTGACTTTCCAGGTGGGACTGTCGATAGATGTAGATAAGTTATTCAGAACATTTTAAGCAATAAAGTATATGAAATCAAATTGGTGGAAAGCTATAGCATCGTTTCTCGTAGTACTCCTTACTATGCCTTTGGGGCATGCCTTGATGATGATAATGGAGAAGACAATGACGCCTGCAGCCCTGCATTATTCAGCATTCTTTATGGGTTTTGTCGGTCTTGTAATAGTGATAGCAGGAGTATTCATGAAGGGTGATACCAAGCAGACTTTTTTCGGACTCATCGGAGGATTGCTCTTCTGGACGGGCTGGGTAGAGTTTCTGTTTCAGTATTATGCCACCAGATGGGGAACTCTGCCCGAAATGGAGAATGGTGAGGTGGTCACACGTCCCGAATACCTCATCCTCCCAGCTTCCTTCGGCATGTGGATGATGATGATGACGCTCTACATCTTCTCTACAAGGAACGGCTGCAATTTCATCAACTGGTGGCAACGTGTGCTTCTCGGTTCGCGCAAGAGCGAGATAGCAGCCCGTCCAATGACCCGCCACACCAGCATCGTCACATTCATGGAACTGAACATGATACTATGGGCAAGCTATCTGCTTCTCATGTTCTGTTACGACAAGAACTTCCTTGGCGACCGCCATCCCGTCACCAGCATCATCGCTGCAGGCTGTCTGCTTGGCAGCGTATTCATCTTCAAGAAGCAGCTTCGACTCTCATCGTGGGGTGCCAACATCCGCATGGCTATAGCAACGGTCGTGGTGTTCTGGGTGCCGGTAGAAGTGCTCGGACGACTCGACTTCTTCCATGAGTTCTGGGTGGAGCCAGAGAAATATGCCACACAGATGATATGCATCCTCGTAGTCTTTATGGTGCTAATCGGATATATTCTGCTGGCGTCCAGAAAGAAGAAGGCATAAGAGTGGCAGCAAGCGTAATAGAGTTGATGACCGTTTGGCGTAAACAGTACAAGCGGTCTTGGCTCTGTATATGCTTTTTCATACAGAAGTCGGCATGTAAGACGTTCTGTGCGGTCATTGTTCAGCCATTAAGAATGTGAACGGCAACTGTATCCGCCCTGGCAGAACGAGTGTATTGAATCCTTTCTCCCCTTTTTCGTTTGTCGGGTGAGTAAAGTATGAGGCCTGGACCAATAAGTTTGTTCCTTTTGAGCCAATATGCTCTTTCTTTTTGCGTAATTGACAGGTGGAGAAAGCAAAAACGGTGTAAAAGCGGGCGAAATGTGCTTTCTTGCATCTTTTTCTGTGTTCCTTTGTGAAAAACATTCTATCTTTATTGCACCTAAACGCTATTTACTTTATTTATTAACGCTACAAAAACGAAAAAGTATGAAGAACAAAAGTACTACTTTAACGCTTGCCGCAATGCTATGTTTGGGAATGGCTCCCCAACAGGTGTTGGCAGTGTCTCCCGCTGAAATTGCTTTCCCAGTGGAGGAAGGTACATCGTGTGAGCACACCTATTCCAATGGCTTCTGTACTCAATGCGGCGAACCGCAGGCCGACTATCTGAAGCCTGAGACGGACGGATACTATAATCTGGCCAGCGGAAACGATCTGCTGTGGTGGTCGAGGGCGGTGACAGCCACCACGCCTAATGCCAACGCACGACTGACAGCCGACATCGACATGGAAGGCATCACGATGACTCCCATCGGCGAAAAGCAGGAGATGGCCTTCAGAGGTACCTTCGACGGCCAGGGACATGTGATAAGGAACCTGAAGATAACGGGTACCGACAGAGTGGGACTGTTCAAATTTGTGACAGGAGGCTCTTATGTGAGAAACTTCATCATGGACTCTTCGTGTTCCATCTCTGGTGAGGTTTATTGTGGAATCATCGCCAGTGTCGAGGGTAGCGGTTCTGTCAACATCGAGGGTATCGGTCAGGAGGGTACCGTGACTGCTACCGGCATCAATGCAGCCGGTATTGTGGGCGTCAACCCCAGTGCTTGTGCCATCCTGATGAGTGACTGCTATGTGACAGGCAAGGTGACGGGCGGCTCAGAGTCAGCTGCCATGTGTGCCTGGGTAGGCGGCGGTGCCAAGCTGGACAACCTGTGGGCATGTGGCGAGGTAGAAGGCATGGAGGGTGAAAAGTACCTGTATCGTGGTGAGGTGACATGGTTCCGAAACAGCTACGGAGTGCATGGCAACCAGGGTACCATCATCACTCAGGATCAGGTGCAATTCGGTGCGCTAGCCTATATGCTCAACCAGGGTCGGGTGACCAATCCCGTGTGGCGTCAGACTCTGGGTACTGACCTTCATCCCGTGATGGACAAGAAGAGCGGTATCGTCTTCGGTATCTCTTATAATTCGTACGGTAGCCTGAGCTCTGCCAGCGAGATACCCGAGCTGGGAGCTGCACTGAAGGAGAGGGCCGAGAGCTATTGCAGCGACCTGAAGGCCGAGAAGGCACTCTTGGATGACTTTTTGGCCAAGGCTGCCAAGCTGCCTGTGTGCGAGGAAGTGGCTGCTTTCTGCGACATCTATACCGAGATGATGGAGCTTGACGAGCGCATTGTGGCCAGTGCAATAGTGTATGAACGCTATATAAATCGATGCGCAGAGATAAGCAGGTATCTGGAGGAGAACGACCACTTGCAGGGCGAAGGCATCGATGCCTTGCAGGACTATCTGACAGGCGACGAGGCACCTTCCGAGGCATCTCCATTGGGTCAGTACGGCTACATAACGGAGCAGCACGTGGCTTCAGCCGAGCAGCTGGAGGCTGAATTGGAGCGTGTGGAGAAGATGTACAACGCTGCTCTGGCAGGATCATACGAGGTGGGACAGGATATCACCAACCTGATGGTGAATGCCGACTTCAGTGCGAAGCCCGACTGGACTGGTTGGGAAGGCGTGGAAGGCTATGGCCTGGGCGCTTGGACCACTAAGGACAACCGTGTGTTCACCGCTTGCGAGAGCTGGCAGAAGCCCATGGACCTGCATCAGACCGTGAGCGGACTGCGTCCGGGATACTATCTGGTGAGCATGAACGGTGCTTATCGTCACAACAATGACCGCTATAGCGTTGCCTATTCGGCACAGCTCTATGCAGGAGGCAATAATGTGTATCTGCCCACTTCCTACGAAACACGCATCAGTGCAGACGAGGCTGTGGATGATATGAACTGCAACATCGATGGTTCGGGCGTCATTGACCTGCCCATTTATGCCAATGGCGGAACCGCTTCAGAGGAAGCGCCCATCGCTTATGCACTGCACGGAGTGGCTGGTATGGCCTATGCCATTGCCAGCGAAAGAGCCATCAACCACGTGGTTGCCTATGTGGGTGCCGACGGCAAGCTCACCTTTGGAGTACGCTTGGCCGACAACAGTGCGAAGGGCAACTGGATGGGATTCGGAAACTTCCGCCTGACCTTCTGCGGACAGGAGACTGACACACAGGCTCAGGAGGCTGTCAAGATGGCTCTGGACGAGCAGACAAGCCGTGCCAACACTATCCTCACGCTCTATAAGGTGGATGACCTGAATCCCGAGGCTGCTCCCAACTATCCTCTGGAGCTCAAGACTGCCCTGCAGACTGCTGTGACAGAGGCTGCGGCGGCTACCACCGTGGAGGACCAGATGAAGTGCATCGCACGCTACTCTGAGCTCTTCAACCTCATCAACGAGGGTAAGATGGCTTATCTGTCGCTGTACAACACCGCAGGATTGCTGGAGGCTGCCGGAACGGTGCTCAAGGAGTCACTCAGCAAGGAGCAGTACAATGACATCATGAATGCATCGAAGACACTCTACGACGCATATGCCGATGGCATTTACTCTACTGCCGAGGCCAACCATCCCGCTTTGCTTGACATAGAAGCCATCAGCCAGAACATCCCCGAGATAGATGCCAACGGCGTGATATACATCAACAGCCTGCGTCACATGCTCTTCCTCAGCGGATATGTCAACAATGGCTTCCCCAATGCATCTGCCCGCCTGGAGGCTGACATCACAGGTGTGACCGAAGCAATGGTGCTCAAGGACTTCCGCGGAACGCTGGACGGCAACTATCACACCATCGAGTACAATATCAATCATCCTGCTGCGAACGCCGGCTTGATAGAGCTGCTAGGCGGTACAGTGAAGAACCTCTATCTGAAGGGTACGCTGACTACCGACAACAAGTTTGCTGGCTCGGTGGCCGGTAACATTGCCAACAGCGCTGCATACATCAGCAACGTGGTGAGCTACGTGACCATCAAGAGCAATGTGGATGGTGACGGCACCCACGGAGGCTTTGTAGGCTACACAGGCAGCGAGCTGACTATCACGAACAGCATGTTTGCCGGCAGCATCGAAGGCGAGAAGACCTCTTGCTGTGGCGGCTTCGTGGGCTGGCTCGATGCAACGTCTTCCATTTACAACTGCCTGATGATGGGTGATATGAAGGTTATCGCCGACGGCGGAAACACCTGGGCACGTAATCCTGACCGACTGAATATAGCCGACAGCTATTATTTGACACCTCATGCAGCGGTGGCAGGTCTGCCCATCACCGCAGCCCAACTGGAAAGCGGCGAGGGATGCTATCTGCTGAATGGCAGCAAGAACAAGAATCCAGGCTGGTATCAGACTCTGGGTACCGATAAGATTCCTTATCCCGACCCATCACACAAGCGTCTGGGAGCCACTTACGACGGCAAATATACCAATGACGAGAGCAAGTTCGCCGTTGACCATACCGGCACCAAGGAGGATCCCTATGTGCTTGCAACGGCCGACGATTTGCTGAGAATGCATGGCAAGATGCGCCTGGGCGAGATAACCTACTTCGTGCTCAACAATGACATCGACATGTCACCCATCGAGAACTGGACACCCCTCAACCTTTACAACGACGCGATAAACGATCGTCACTGGCAGGCATGGATTGACCTCGACGGTAAGGGCCACGTGCTGCGCAACTTCAAGACCTCTGGCAGCGACTACAATAGCTTCTTCGGCATCTTCTGCGGTAACCTGCGCAACATAGGTTTCGAGGATGTGGATGTATATTGTGAGAACACCGGAAGCGGTGTGCTGGGCGGTTATGTGGGTCACAGTGACTACTCCGACGCCGACCGCAAGCTCTATACCAGCACCGTGGAGAATGTTTGGGTAACCGGCAAACTGCGTGCTATGGCTGCCTACAGCGGCGGTATGTTTGGCAACGTGGCTGGTCCCACCATCGTGCGCAACTGCTATGTGAACATCGACTTCACCAGTGAGGCTTCTATCAATGGCGGTATCGCCGGACGTGTTCGCGGTGCTCTCACACTGGAGAACTGCTATGCAGCCGGTACCGTAAAGGCTGGCAGCTGGGGTGGCATCATCGGTGGCGGACAGCAGGCTGCTACTCCTGCATGCACCTATAAGAACATCGTGGTGTGGAACAATACCGTGGGCAACTTCGGTAAGACTGCCGACGGCGACAAGGTGAGCGGTGTGCTCAACTATGACGGCACTAACTTCGCCGAGTTGCAGAAGGCTGTGGTGGCCTGGGATCCCACTGTATGGAGCTGCACAATGGAGGAGGGTGCTTATCCCGTGCTTCTCCAGAATCTTGTGGGCGTGCAGCCTGCGGTGAACGATGGCCTCAAGCCTGGTCAGCAGAGTGTATATACTCTGACCGGCGTGCGCGTTCAGAAGCCTGAGAAGGGCATCTACATTGTGAACGGCCGTAAGGTGATGGTCAAGTAACAGACCTCTGACAGTCTGACATAAGCAGACCGCCAGGAGAGTTGAGGCTCGATGCCCTTGCTCTTCTGGCGGTCTTTCTTTGTTATGTATTCCCGCTTGTGGAGGCGGGAGAGGAGGTTGGGCGGAAGGAGTTTCTTCGCTCGAAAATTCATGGAAACACCTCGCCCGGCTGTCCCTTACTGCTTCTTGGGTTGGGGGAGGGCTATCGGGAGGGTGACGGGATGAAGGTGTGGAGTGGCTTCCTGGCACTCTTTGTTGTTGAGTTCAGTGGTTGAGATGTTCCAGATGAGCGAAGTGCCATCAGGGGAGAAGGCAGCCCACATGAGTTGCAGATCGGTCAGGATGCCGCGTGCTTCGCGTTTGAGTTCCTGGTCGAAGAATGCTTCGGGTGCCGGACGCTCCACGCTGCCCAGCAGTTTCCAGTCGGTATCATAGAGCGTCACATGACTGTCCTTGGCCGGTCCCTCATAGGTGTGTATCATGCAGATGCGCTGTGGAGTGTCGTCTTTGGCAGGCATCATGAGCAGTTCTATGCGGCTCTTGGGTGTGAGTCGGAGGCTCAGATAGTTGGGCGCAATGCTGTCGATGCGCGTTTTATCACCGGCGCGGTTGGTCACGTCCATGTCTGCATGTCCCTCTGCCAGGTCGATGCAGTCGAGCCTGTTGTTGCGTGTGAGCAGCGGGAAAAGGTTGTCGGGTGCGTTGGCAAAGGCATCGCGCAACGCCACTTGCCCCCATGCCAGGGGCTGCAAAGCCAGTGTGGCTGTCAGGATGGCCAGTATTCTTTTCTTCATATAATCATCTCCTATTTGGTTGCTACGCAGGTGGCAGCGGTTGGACAATCAGTTTTGTCGGGCTTCGGCAGGATTCTTTGCGGGCTGTGTGGGCAGGCTTCTCTGCCAGGGGGACCCTTATCTGCTGGAGCCGATAAAGAGGAACACCATGCCCAGAAGCACCAGCAGAAGGTCGATGGCCTTGCTTCTGAGGTTCTTCTCACGGAACACGAACGCTCCCACCAGGAAGCTCACCAGCACGCTGCCGCGTCTTACCATGCTCACCACACTCACCAGCGAACCGTCCATGCTGAGGGCATAGAAATAGACGAAGTCGGCTGCGCTGAGGAAGATACTGATGAGCGGGATGCTCCACTTCCACCTGAAGGGAGTCTGGGAGTGGCGTCGGGGCCACCAGAAGAACAGTAGCACGCAGCCCATCATGGCAGCCTGGTAGAAGTTGTACCAGCATTGCACGGTGAGCGGAGCCAGTCCGGCACCCCCGTTCTGTGCCGATGCCATCAGGTATTTGTCGTACAGACCGCTCACGGCACCCAGTATGGCAGCTCCCACGATGCAGTATATCCAGCGGTTGTGACGGAAGTCTATCCCCTCGCGCTTGCCGCTCCTGCTCAGCATGAAGAAGCTTGCTACGGCCAGCAGAACGCCCGCCCACTGGTAGGCATTGAGCCTCTCGCCGAAGATGATGAGCGCTCCCAGCAGCACCATGACGGGGCGGGTGGCATTGATAGGCCCCACAAGGGTGATGGGCAAATGCTTTATGCCGCAGTAGCCAAGTGCCCAGCTGGACAGCACGATGCAGCTCTTGAGTACGATGAACCTCTGCACCTCCCATCCGCCAAAGGGCGCTTGGGGCAGCAGGGGAACGAATATCATGGAGCAGAAGAGCGTGTTGAGAAAGAGCACGGGAATCACTGCGTTGGTGCCCAGAGCATGCTTCTTGCACACATCATAAAAGCCCAGAAGGGTGGCGCTAAGGAATGCAAATGCTAACCACATGATGCTTGTTGTCCTGATTTAATCCTATGAGTGTCAGTATTCAATGTTTGTGAGATAGAGAGCATGGCCGGGAACACTCTCACCGGCACGCTGCCGGTCCTTGGCCTCAATGGCATGACGCATCTGGCTGATAGTCATGCGATGGCGGCCCACCTCTACCAGGGTGCCCACGATGGCCCGCACCATATTGCGCAGAAACCTGTTGGCCGACACCGTGAAGCGCCATTCGCCGGGCTTCAGTTGCTCCCAGCGCGCTTCGGTAAGCTGGCAGATGTTCGTCTTCACGTCGGTGCCCGTCTTGCTGAAGCTGGTGAAGTCGCTGTACTCAAGCAACACCTGAGCCGCCTCATTCATCAGCGCGAAGTCCAGCGGCACGTTCACCTGCCAACTGTAGCCGCGCAGGAAGGGGTCCTTGCGCGTGTGTATATAATAATGATAGGTGCGTCGGGTGGCCGAGAAGCGTGCGTGCATCTCGGGACCGACAGGCCTTACCGCCTGCACCGCCACGTCGGGCGGCAGCAGGCGGTTGAGCTTGTAGGTCAGTTGTGTGCAGTCCAGCGGCGCCTCCTCACAGCCTTCGCCCTCGTGGGCTGCAGGCCAGTCGAAGTGTGCCACCATCATGCTGGCATGCACTCCAGCGTCTGTGCGTCCGGCACCAGTCACCTCGGTGGGCTGGCGCAGCAGAGTGGAAAGCGCCTTCTGCAGCACTTCCTGCACGCTCACACCATTGGGTTGCACCTGCCAGCCGTGGTATCCTGTGCCGTCGTAACTCAACTGGATGAAGTATCTCATCGCTGCAGCACCTTCTTGCCATTACGTATCACCAGTCCGCGCTGTGTGCTGGGTACGCGGCGGCCAGAGAGGTCGTAGGTGAATGTGGCCGTAGTCCAACCGTCCTCTACGGGTATCTCTTCGATGCCCGTGGGCCTTTTCACAGTCAGTTTGGCTGTCTTGATCTCCCATGTGCCGGCAGCATTCTCGGTGCTTGTATAGCGGAAGGCCAGACGAATGTGCTTGCCGCACAGGCTGGTCAGGTCTTGTGTGCTGCTGACGAAAGTCCAGTCCTGGCCCGTCATGTAGTGGCTGATGGTAATCTGCTGCCAGGTGTCTCCGTTGTCGGTGCTTGCCCACAGAGTGGCTTCGTCGCTCATCGTGCCGAAGAAACGGCCGGTGTACATGATGGTGAATTCTGCCGTCTCGGTACCCGTAAGGTCGTATTCGGGTGAGATGAGCCAGCTCTCTGCCTCATACTTCTTGCTGTTGAAGAAGGCAGAAGCCTTCATGCCGTATTCGCTGTCCTGCTTCCACACCCGTGTGAGTGTACCCAGGTTGACATTCTTGACGGTCCACTGGCCCTGTGAGGTGCAGAAGTCCTCGTCGCAGAGCACGTAATCCTGGTTGGGCACATCGGGTTCGTCGGGACCGATGGGAGGATTGGTGCCGCCGCCCTGTGAACTGCCGCTCACGCTGAAGGCGTATGTGATGCTGTCGCCCCAGATATATTCGGCCAGGTTAGGATAGTCGATGAAGGGGTTGCGGTTGCCCTGGATGCCATATACAGCCTCGTTGCGGTCCCTCTCGATGTCGTCCACAGGGTCCTGGCGAGCCCATTCGAGCAGCAGCTTATAAGCCCACGGCTTCAGGGTTGGCCATTCGTTCTTCTCCAGCATGTCCAGTCCGGCGCTGGTCCAATTCAGGCCGCTGTAGGCAGTTACCATATAGAAGTAGTCGCGCGCGAAGTCTCCTTTCCACTTGTCAGCGGGCTCCCACACGGTGATACCGTCGTCGTTCTTGCCCACCTTGGTGCATCCGTTGTCGGTGGAAACCTTGCCTGTCACCTTGCCCATTACCCAGTTGCCCTTACTGCTATTGATTCTCTGTTCGCTGGGCATGAGGTTGAACAGGTCCTTGTAAGCCTGGTTCGTTGTCTTGCCCCACCAGCTTTTGGGGAACGAGTGTTCGATGTTCATGCCCTCGACCACTGAACCTCTTGATTTGAAGTAGCGCTTGTCGTTGCTGTAGCGGTCTATCACCTGTCCGTCCTCCATGCGGTCGGTCACGTAGAAACCCCACCATGTGCTGTGGTCTCCGCTGCCGTAGCTTAGCACTTTGGCTTTGCTTACGATGGCCTTCATGGCCTGTTTGAGCGCTTCTTTCTTCTTGCCGTCAGCCTTTGTGTAGTAGCCTTCGGGGATGTCTGCCATCGCCTGCGCCGTACAGAGGAGCAGGGTGGCCAGGGCGAGCAGTCGTCCCTGGATGTGCATGAAACGAATATTCATGTGCCTTTTTTGCTTGTGTTTAGTTGTTGATAAAGTTTTGTTGTGCCAGAGTCATTCCGATCTCTCCCCAATGGGACTCCGCTTCGTCTGTCTGGCAAAGTGCAAAGTTACGGCTTTTTAGTGTACTGACCCGTGTGGGGAAAGCATGTTTTTGTGCGGGAGAGAAGATTTCTTGGCGTAAAATTGTGGCTTGGCAAACAATATTTAACGCAAGTTGAACGTTATTAAGGTAAGTTGGTCGCCTACAAGCACTGGCAATCAAAGGATAACGAAAAGTAATCAAAGGAAGGACAGAGAGTTATGCTCTACGAGTTTCTAGAGAAGACACATATCGACAAGAAGGTCTATTTCTACCTTCTCTTCATAGCGGACTTGTTCTGCACATTCTTTGCGTCCATCTGTGCGGTGGGCTTCCTCTCCATTATCACCCAGATATCTTATTCCACGGCATATATCCTGCTCTTCCTGGGCAGTTCGGTCATCTTCGGCATGATGTCTTATGCCGGACTGCGCACATGCAGTTTCGCCGTGCGCCACAGCACTTTCCACGAGATAGGCATCCTCATTGGGGCGGTATTGATAAAGAACATCCTCATGGGTGGAGCGCTTGCCATCATGCACCTTCACCAGGGTTTCTCCTTCCCCCATCTGGTGGCTCTCCTGCTGCTCGACGTGCTCATCTGCATGGCTCTGCTGCTTATTGAGCGCATAGGAGTGGTGGTGTGCTACGACGTCATGCGGCAGACCACCCAGCGCAAGCGCCTCTGTCCCGACATCCTGGTGTATGGTACCGAGGAGCACAGCGTGAGCTTCGTGCAGCTGCAGGCTCTTTCGCCCCGCTATAATGTGATAGGCTTCCTGGTGCCGGGCACGGTGCAGCGCCGCTACAGGATAGCCGACAAACTGGTGTATGGCTTTGAGAACGAGACTGCATTCCTGCGTATGGTGGATCGTTACCAGGTTGAGGCTGTGGTATTCACGCGCGTGCAGGATATCAATGAAGAGGATACCCGACTGATGAAATACTGCGCTAAGGCCAACGTGAAAGTGCTCTTCGCGCCTCCTGTAGAGGAGTTGGGTGGCATGGGACACAAGACCAAGGTGGCCGTTCCACGCGAGATAAGCATCGAAGACTTGCTCGGTAGGCCTGAGATAGAAATCAATATGGAGGCCATCACAGCGCAGCTCGCCGACCGTGTGGTGCTGGTGACAGGTGCCGCAGGAAGCATCGGTTCGGAGCTTTGCCGCCAGTTGGCGCTCATCGGAGTGAAGCGTCTGGTGCTCCTGGACAATGCTGAGACGCCTCTGCACAACCTTCGACTGGAACTGGCCGACCGCTTCCCGCAGCTCGATTTCGTGCCTGTCATAGGTGATGTGCGCTATGAGCACAAGCTCGATACTGTGTTCCGCACCTACATGCCGCAGGTCGTGTTCCATGCAGCAGCCTACAAGCACGTGCCGCTCATGGAGGAGAATCCTGCCGAGGCAGTGGTTGCCAATGTGGTAGGATCGCGCAACGTGGCCGACAAGTGCATGCAGTATGGGGTGGAGAAGATGGTCATGATAAGCACCGACAAGGCTGTCAACCCCACCAACATCATGGGTTGTACCAAGCGCCTGGCCGAAATCTACGTGCAGTCATTGGCCCGCTCGGTGGAGGAAGGCAAGCGTGAGGGATGCACACAGTTCGTCACCACACGCTTCGGAAACGTCCTCGGCTCCAATGGCAGCGTGATTCCGCGCTTCCGCGAGCAGATTGCCCATGGCGGACCAGTGACGGTCACTCACCCCGACATCACACGTTTCTTCATGACGATACCCGAAGCGTGCCGCTTGGTAATGGAGGCCGCCACCATGGGCATGGTCAACAAGATCTTCATCTTCGATATGGGAAGAAGCGTCAAGATAGCCCATCTGGCCGAGCGTATGATAGAGCTGGCAGGATTTGAGCCGGGTGTGGATATCAAGATAGAATACACCGGCCTGCGTCCAGGCGAGAAGCTATACGAGGAGGTGCTCTCTAACGAGGAGAATACAATACCCACCGGACACGAGAAAATCAAGGTGGCCAAGGTGAGGGAGTATGAATACACACGGGTGGCAGAGAGGCTCGACAGGCTGGCACAGTTGGCCTTGGAGGGCAACGTGCCCGACACCATCAGGCTCATGAAGCACCTGGTGCCTGAGTTCAAGAGCCAAAACTCGGAGTACGAAAAGTATGACGCCGAGATAGAAGAGGAAATCATCAGGCTGCAGCACTAAATTACAGGCAGGGCAGAAGTGTCCTGCCTGAAACGTGTGAACAGGCTGCCTGACCGTTTATAGGACAGAAAGAAAACAAAGGAAAAGAATATGAAGACAGAAGACATACGCATCTGCGTGATAGGGCTGGGTTATGTGGGACTCCCCCTGGCACGCTTGTTCTCCACCAAGTTCCCTACGGTGGGCTTCGACATGAACCAAGCAAGGGTGGATGCACTGATGAGCGGGCACGATGCCACCATGGAGGTGGATGACACTCTGCTGCAAGAGGCCATCAGCCAGAACGGCTTCATCTGCACTACCGATATGGAGCAGATACGCTCGTGCAACTTCTACGTGGTGGCCGTACCCACTCCCGTTGACCGCAACAACCATCCCGACCTCACTCCGCTGCTGGGTGCCAGCCGCACCGTGGGTCAGGTGATAAGCCGTGGCGACGTGGTGGTGTATGAGAGTACGGTGTATCCCGGAGTCACCGAGGAGGAGTGCCTGCCCGTGGTGGAGCAGGTGTCGGGACTGAAGTACAACACTGACTTCTTTGCCGGATACTCCCCCGAGCGCATCAATCCCGGCGATAAACAGCATACGGTAGAGAAGATAAAGAAGGTCACATCGGGCTCCACACCCGAGATTGCCCGGCTGGTGGATGACGTCTATAACGCCGTGCTTACCAATGGCACACATCTGGCACCCAGCATACGGGTGGCTGAGGCCAGCAAGATAATAGAGAACAGCCAGCGAGATGTGAATATAGCATTCATGAATGAGTTGGCCAAAATCTTCAATGCAATGGGGCTTGACACCAATGATGTGCTCGATGCCGCTGCCAGCAAGTGGAACTTCATACGCCTGAAACCGGGCTTGGTGGGCGGACACTGCATATCGGTGGACCCCTACTACCTCATTCAGAAGGCTCAGGTATATGGTGTGCTGCCACGACTGATGACCAATGCCCGACGCCTCAACGACGGTATGGGCGTGTATGTGGCGGAGCAGACCATCAAATGCATGAACAAGAAGGGCATACTGGTAAAGGATTCCAAGGTGCTCATCCTGGGCGTGACATTCAAGGAGAACTGCCCCGACATACGCAACACAAAGGTCATCGACATCTATCACACCCTGTCGGAATACACCTCCAACATCACCGTATATGACCCCTGGGCCAATCCCGAGCGCGTGAGAAAGGAGTATCAGGTGGAGGTGCAGAACACTCTTCCCGAGGAGAAATACGATGCCGTCATCCTGTGTGTGGCACATGATGAGTTCATGAAGCTCGATGTACGTTCGCTCACAAGGGACGGCGGAGTGGTGTATGACGTGAAGGGAGTGCTGGACAAGAGCGTCATCGACGCCCGTCTGTAATGCTCAATGCTTAATCTCATACGATGCAGGCAGAGGAAGAACAGAGCTTGAGGGACAGCGGCATGCTGTCGGTAATCATACCTATATATAATGAGGAGAAATACATAGAACTGTGCATGGACTCCGTATTGGCACAGGATTTCCCTCATGAGCGGCTCGAAGTGCTGCTGGTAGATGGCATGAGCACCGACCGCACACGCCTCCTGCTGGCTCCTTATATAGATCGCTATCCCTTTGTCAGACTGCTGGACAACCCTGGCCGTACCGCTCCCAAGGCCATGAACATAGGCATCCGTGCTGCTAAGGGCGACATTCTGATGAGGCTCGATGCGCACGTGCTTTATGAGCGCAACTACTTTGCTGTGCTCACGCAGGCTCTTGGGCGGCTGAGGGCAGACAATGTGGGAGCACCCTGCCACACGGATGTACTGCACCACACAGCACGTTCCGAGGCCATCAAGGCCGTGCTCAGTTGCCCCTTCGGAGTAGGCAATTCCACGTTCCGCACAGGCATCGACAGAGTGAAGGAGGTGGATACGGTGCCCTTCGGATGCTGGCCCCGTGAGGTCTTTGAGCGCTATGGCATGTATGACGAGAGGCTCACACGCAACCAGGACATCGAACTGAACAAGCGCATCAAGCGCGGTGGCGGGCATGTGTATCTGGTGCCCGATACCCATTGCACCTATCTGGCACGTGAGACTTACCGCGCTTTGGGCAAGAACAATTATGCCAACGGCCTGTGGAACATACGCACGGTGGCCATCACGCGGCAGTTCTCGTCACTCAGTGTGCGCCATTTCGTGCCCATGGCCTTCGTGCTTTCGCTGGTTCTCCCATTCCTCTTCGGCTTCCTCTGGCATCCCCTCTGGTGGTTGGCACTGCTGTCCTTGCTGCTCTATCTGAGCGCCATCTCCATGGTGAGCATACGCCTGGCACGTGCCGGCCGGCTCAGTGTCCCCTGCCTGCTGATGGCCTTCCTCACGCTCCACATCTCCTATGGATGCGGCTCGGTGGCCGGCTTGTGGCAGACGCGCATGATGCTCCGGGGAGAGTGAAATGATGTTCGTGCGGGAATGAAAGTGATTTCCAACGAGAGTTGACAAGTGCTCCGTGGATACTATTATAGAATGAAACAGACAACACAGACATGATAAAATGGACCTTTGACCGCCTTGCCGCCTTTGCCGGACTGCTCCTGCTGGGCTGGCTTCTGCTGGTGGTGGCCATCTGCATACGCGTGAAAATGCCTGGCCCGGTATTCTTCCGTCAGAGGAGAGTGGGGCTTGGGGGACGGCTCTTTACGATGGTAAAGTTCCGCACCATGACGCTCAATCACGGCGGAAGCAGTGTGAGCGTGGCGGGCGAAAGCCGCATCACACCCCTGGGAGCGCGCCTGCGACGCTGGAAACTGGACGAATTGCCCGAGCTGTGGAACGTGCTCGTGGGCGATATGTCCTTTGTGGGTCCGAGACCCGACGTGCCTGGCTATGCCGATGCACTCGCAGGCGAGCAGCGCGACATACTGCTCCTGCGACCGGGCATCACCGGTCCGGCCAGCCTGAAATTCCGCAACGAGGAGGAACTGCTGGCGCAGGTACCCGATCCGCAGCGCTACAACGATGAAGTGATATTCCCCGACAAGGTGCGGCTCAACCTGCTCTATCTGCATGACCATACGCTTCTGCTCGACCTGAAGATGATATTGGCCACTGCGCTGGGCAGGCGTATCATGTATCACGGAGAACTGATTTGAGAGAAGGAAAAGAACACTGTACATGGAACAGAGAAAACGTATATACCTGTGCCTGGCACATATGAGTGAGTCGGGCGAGGAACAGAAATACATCAAGGAGGCGTTTGACACCAACTGGGTGGTGCCCCTTGGCCCCAATGTCAACGGCTTTGAGTCGGACCTGGAGCGCTTCATGGGTGAGGGGAAGAGTGTAGTGGCCCTCTCGGCAGGCACGGCTGCTGTGCATCTGGCACTGGTGGCCTGCGGGGTGGAGGCAGGCGATGAGGTCATCTGCCAGAGCTTCACCTTCTGTGCTTCAAGCCATCCCATCACCTATCAGGGTGCAACGCCCGTATTTGTGGATAGCGAACCCGACACCTGGAATATGGACCCCGTGCTCCTCGAAGAGGCTATCCTCGACCGCATACGCAAGACTCGACGCATCCCCAAAGCCATCATCCCCGTGGCCCTCTACGGCATGCCATACCGCATAGACCGCATCATGAGGGTGGCCAACAAGTACAACATCCCCGTCATCGAGGACGCTGCCGAGGGCTTCGGCTCCAGTTTCTGCGGTCGCCGACTGGGCACCTTCGGCCGGTACGGCGTGCTCAGTTTCAATGGCAACAAGATGATAACCACCAGCGGAGGCGGTGCCCTCGTGTGCTCCAGCCCCGAGGACAAGAACACCATAATGTGGTACGCCACCCAGGCACGCGAGGCTTATCCCTATTACCAGCACGAAGCTGTGGGCTACAACTACCGCATGAGCAACATCTGTGCAGGTATCGGACGCGGACAGATGACGGTGGTGGATGACCATCTGGCGCATCACCGGCACGTGCAGCGCATGTACGAGGAGCTGCTGGCCGATGTGGAAGGACTGAGTGTGCACTGTGCCCCCTCGCCGGAATTCGACTCCAACTACTGGCTCTGCACGCTCACGCTCTCGCCCGACCTGCGCATCAAGGGCCAGGCCAATGCTTACTCTTCGGCGGTGACCGGTGCTGTGGGCGGCGCAGCAGGAGTGACCCACACAGGAGGCAAGGTGCGCACCGACTGCCAGCCCAACGATAACGTGGAGGCTCTGCGCGTCTATCTTGATGCACGACAGGTGGAGAGCCGCCCTCTGTGGAAGCCTATGCACAAGCAGCCGGTATATAAGGACGCACCAGCCTACGTCAATGGAGTGAGCGAGGAGCTCTTCCATGTGGGCATATGTCTGCCTGCCGGCCCCTGTGTCAGCGACGATGATGTGCGCTATATATGCGATTGCATCCACGAGGCAATAGATTGATGCCACGGGCAAAGCCGACTGCTTTGGCCAGCGTTGTGGGCTGATACGATAAGTCGGGGTAGTCTGATTCAGCAAGTATGGCATGCTGCCCCTGGAAACGCAGTAGTACTGCCGTCCGAAACCAACGGATTGAGATAACAGCCTCAATACGACGGAAATCGGAAGCAGTACCGCTGCGTTTCCTTTTTCAGTCCTTTGACGGGGAGTATGCCCAAGTGGCTCGGTGGCAGTGTGTAGGGAACAATGCAGAGATGGCGGTTGCATAGGGCAGACAGGCAATGAGTGTTCTTCGCAGAGGCCAGGGCCGGTGCGTGAGGCTGTTTTCTGTGCTCCTCGTCCCATGGCAGTTCTTCCGGCTTGCTGACGCAGTGCGGTGCACTGGCCATTGCAGCGCGCTGCATCGGCTGTTGCAGCGTGCTGCGTTGGGCTTTGCAACGCGCTGCGTCCGACATACCTCCCCTCATGCCATAGTCACGGGGGCGCTTCCTATGGGAAACCTACCTCTGTCCTGTATCCTCTTCATTCGCTCCTTCTGCTCCTTCCTTCCGTATCTTCCGTTCCCTCATCCACTCCCTACATCTTCTTCTGCCGCCCATCCCGATGCCCTTGGGCTCCCTTTCCTTTCCCCTCTAACCATACCAAAGAGTCCAGCCCTATCCTGTGCTCATGCGGCAGAATAGGGCTGGACTCGGTGTGTGGGTGTGATGTGTGCGACAGGGCGGGGCGGAGGCAGGGCTGTTCCTCCTGTCTGTACCCCCGCTCTCGGTTTATCTCGTGAGTGAGAACTTCATGGTCATGCCGAAGTCCTGGGTCACTGTGGGGTAGCTGCTACTGGAGAGCAGAGGCTTGGCACGCTGGCGGTCATAGTAGAGCGAGAAGGTTACCATGCGGCTCATGGCGTAGTCTATCTGCGTGCTCGTCTTGATGGCAATGTTGCCGCTGGTGGCTTCACAGAGGCTTGTCTGCAGGTCTCGCTTGATGGCGTCCTGGTTTCGCAACGAGAAGTCAAAGCGCAGGTTGAGCGAGTGGGCAAACTTGCTGGTGCTGCCCTTCTTGCCTGAGGCGCTTGTGTCGTTGTCCTTGTTGGCATTGGTCTTTCCCTTGCCCCGCTGCGATGACTTGGCTGCCTTCTGGCTTGCTTTGTGTCCGCCGAAGAGAGAAGCGATGCGGAAGTCGCTTATCTTGTAGCCCCATCCCAGCACGAAGTCCTTTGACCCCGTCTCGGTAAGCTGTGCGCTGGTGGTGCTGAGCGACAGCACGCGGGTGGTCTTGTACTCTGCCTTCAGCGTCATATTGTTGAGGAAGGTGATGTTCAGTCCTATCAGCGGCGAGAAGGTCTCGTTTATGCTCACGGCGCCGATGTCGTACATCGAGCTGGGAACGTACTGGCCGGTGGTGGTGTTCTGCATGAAGCCCAGTCCGCTGCCCATACACTCCACCCACGAACTGTAGGAGTTGTAGGAGCCCACGCTGTAGATGCTCTTGTAGGAGTGTGTGAGGGTGATGCTCTTGAAGTGGTCTCTGAGCCAGGGGAGGGTAGATAGGCCACGGTAGTTGACGTTCCAGTTGGGCAGCATCTTGGTGATGGCCGGGAAGATGTCAAGCCCCTGGCGTGAGGCGCTCTTGCCGGTGTAGGCGGCCAGGAAGGCGGGTATCATCACATCGGAACTATACATGCCCACCGTGCCGTTGTCGGGGTTGAACGTGCCGCTCATGCCTGTTCCCTCGGGGTAGGTGCGGCCTATGTACTGCCTCTCCACCCGCTGCTGGAAGATGGGCAGATAGCTCTGGAAGCGGCGGAAAGTGCTGCTGCTGTAGCCGTTGCGCACGTTGCCGCGCTTCTTGAAGGCCGTACGCAGGCTGATGGTAGTCATGTTGAACGAGCCGCTGCGTGTGGTGGGGCTGCCTTCATACATGTATTGCATGCTGCGGTTGCGGTTGTCGGTGCGGCTCATGTTGAGGTCTATCTTCAGGTCGGTAAAGGGCTCCAGGGCCATCTTCACCTGCAGGTCTTCGGTGGTGGAGGACGCAGCGGGGGTAGATACGCTGTCGTTGACGAGCAGCCAGCCGCGCTCCTTGGCCTTGTCGATATAGCTGTCGCCCACGGTGGAGAAGGCAAAGTCCAGTCCCGGAGAGAATGTGCCGTCCCTGCGCGTCTGGCCGAGCATGTCGCCCACAGCTGGCATGAAGCCGGGCAGAGTGAGGTTGTAGGTGTTGCGGTAGCTGATGCTTGCGTTGCGCACCATCATCAGGAATCTGGCCGAAGCCTGCAGGAAGGAGTATCCCTTCATCTCTTCACGCTTGGGCAGGGCCACTACCCCCAGACGTATCTGTGTGGTGTCCTTGGGTGAGCGCACTATTCTGATGGTGTTCTCATCCACCTTCTTTATCTTCAGTTTCACGCTGTGGCCGCTCTTGTCGAGGGCTGTGATGCGCAGGCGCTTGGACTTCTGGCCGTGGTTGACGTTGATGGCCGAGTCGGGATAGAGCGTGAGCTCCTGTGTGAAGCCCTTGGTCTTCTTCTTCTGCTGTGAGATGCCGTTGGCATTTGACTGCTTTGCTGCGGTTCCTGCTTTCTGCTTGGCCAGTATGGAGTCCACGGGTACTCCTTGCTTCTTGGCCTCTTCTTCGGCCTGGGCACGCAGCTGCTTCTCCTTTTCCTTCTGCACCTTCTTCCGCTCGTCAGCCTTCTCCTTCTCCAGTCTCTTCTTGTTGGCCGAGCTCTTGGCGTTGCTTGCCGAGAAGCGTTTGTTGGCCTCGCGCAGGAAGGTACTGTGGTTGTATAGCTTCTCCAAGTCCAGTTTGCCGTTCATGTTGACGTTCCTCTGGGTGTTCACAGTGTGTCCCAGCGTGCTTCCATCCTCCATCTCTGCCCCGCGCTTCCACGAATAGTTTGAGGTGTAAGACACGTCCATCGATGTCCAGTCGAGCACGGGTATCTTGGAGAGGGGCACCTTGTAGCTCATTGTGGCGTTCTGCGAGTAGTCGAGAGGACGGCCAAAGTGGCGCAGGCTTCTGCGCACGCTGTCCTTCCAAGCCTCGTAGAGGTCGGGGTAGAGGTCCTTGTTGACCTGCATGTAAGGCTCCTCAATCTCGGCACGTGTGCCGCTCTGGAAGTTGAAGTGGAGCGCTTTGAAGATATCCCAACGCAACTGGAAGTTCCTGTTCCACAGGTAGCTCTGGCTGAATGTGGCCGGCAGGGAGTTCTTGGCATCCAGGTTGTCCAGGTCGCGCTCCTGCAGTTCGTAGTAGGTGCGGTTGATATCTGTGCTGAAGGTAATGTTCTGAGGTGCGTAGGCCAAATTCTGTGCCTTGACGATATCAAGCCATTTCGACTTTCCCTTCATCTTCTTGAAAGGCTCCCAGGGCTTCCAATTGGGGCTCCACGAATAGTTCATGCCACCCTTCCACGACTTCTCGTGTTCATATACTGTGGTCTCTCCTATGGTGCTCTGACTGGAGTGGCTGTAGTTGAACGAGAAGTTGGCAGGGTCATAGGGCATTGGATGCTTGCGCGTGGCAATGTTCACCTTGATGCCGCTGAACGAGAGGTTCTTGCTCACCTCAGTGCGTGTGGTCAGGTTGCGCAGCGAGTCTCTCTCGCGTTCCGAGGCCAGTGCATCAAGTGCGTCGCTGAGCTTCATGTCCGAATCGAACGGGTTGTACTTGGGTTTCACAGTCTCCTTGCTATAGCTGTAGTATAGCGGTACCGACACCTTTGCTTTCTCAGGCAGGATGCGTCCAAGCTCCATGTTGGTGGTCACGGAGTAGTTTATGTTGTCCTCGTCTTTGCGTGCCTGTACGCTTTGCTCTATGCCTCCAAAGCCCGCTGTTTCCATGTGCGCGTTCACTCCCACCGAACCGATATCGCTCAGCTGGACGTTCAGGTTGCCCTGTGCAGCCCATCCGCCATCGTTGGTGAACTCCTGCAGGCGCAGCTCGTTGGCCCACACCTCCACGCTTTTCACCGTGCGACCATTGTTGCGTATGCCTATCATGATGGTCTTCACTTCGCCCAGCGTGGGATTGCCCATGATGGATACACGGTTGGATGGATTGCTGTTGTCATACTCCGAGAACAGCTTTGTCATGCTGGCCTGGCCCAGACTGCTCTGCGTGTTGCGCGCCTTCTTGAGGCTGGTGAAGATGTTGAGGTCGATGTCAAGCATGTTTTCCTGAGGCCACACAGCGGCTCGTCCGCTGGGACTGTAGGTGTCGTACAGTCCCTCGGGAGTGAGTTTCAGGGGAACCTCATACTCGTAGAAGTTGCTCTTGTAGTCGGAGCCCAGGCGCAGGAAGATGCTTGTCTCGCCGTCGGCAGTCTCGGTGATGTTCTCGCTCAGCGCGTTTGCATGCACAAACATCTGCAGGTGCTTGTAGCGACGCATGTCATAGGAGCAGTTCTTATAGACGGCTCTTGCATCGCCCGGACTCAGGTTGCGTGCCACCATCGACATGGCTTGCTCGTTGCTCTCGACCAACTGCGTCTGTGTGGGGTCGGTCACTCGGCTGATGCCGGGAGGCAGTACATAGTTGACAGGAGTCTTGTCGTTGTTCTCCTCAATGTTCACTGTGCTGACCTCCAGAGTGGCCCCCTGTGCAGGAGCCTCGCCCGTGTAAAGTGCCTGCTCATAGGTTCGCCAGTCGCCATGAACCAGGTCCAGGGTGGCCAGACGCAGGATGACATCCTCATGGAAGCCCGTTAGGAACATGCGCATGAAGCGTATGCTGGTGAAGTCCTGTATGTTGCCCACCTTCTGCTCGTAGCTGCTCAGAGGGATGCGGAACAGATACCAGGTGCACTCTTCGGTGTTGCCGTTGCGCAGCTTCACGCTGGCCGTACGCTTATCTGCTATATGGTTGCGTCCCACAACCATGTCCTCGGGACGGATGCTCACGTGATACTGGTAATACTTCTCGTATTCGTTGAGCGTATAATCCTGGTTGATGTCCTCCACGTCAGGCGTGCTCTTCCAGGCCGTCTCGTATGACTCGGGGTTCGTATCTGAGTCGGCGCTGTTGCCCTGCGGCATGTTGACGCGCTTGTAGCGGTTCAATATGGACACCTGAGCGCGGTCAAAGTCGGTACCTCTATAGTAATGGTAGTTGTCGTTAGCGGGGTCGGCTTGTATGCTGTCGTAGGCTTGGGTGCTCACCTTGCCCTGTATCTGTTGCAGATAATTGGCGTATGTGGGGTAGGTCCGTTCCTCTTCGTCGTTCAGACCATTGAGTCCCACATCCTGACGCGCACGCGCTCCCTTCTCGTTGTTGAAGGCATAAGTGACGCTCGTAGTGTTGGGCACACGTCCCCACAGTCCCTCGGTGTAGTAGTTGCTATTGCCGTCCACGGGCATTCCACTCTCGAAGTACTTCTTACCGTCCTTCAGTATGTCCTCGCTCACTTCGCCCAGGTTGATGTAGAAGTCGCCGCCGTGATTGCCCGGCAACTCCTTTTTATATATAAACGGATCCATCATCCAGAACTCGATATACTCGATGTTCTGTGCCTCGAAGTCCGTATTGTCCAGCTTGCGCATCATGCCTCCCCACTTGCCGGACGGGTTTCTGAGACGTCCGTCAGCGTCAAGGTCAGTGCTCAGATTATAGGCTCCACGCTCGGTGGGGTAGAATGCGAGGTTGAGCACATTCAGGCTGCTGGCACTGGTGTAGCTGTTCTGCTGCTTCTGGGGATAGAGTTCGCGCTCATACACTTCACGCACATAGTGGTTGGAGAGCTGGTTGAGGTCGCTCTTGATGTGGCTTGGCGTGAGTGTGCTACTGCGTCGTGTGAAGATGGGATCCACGTAGTACCATGCCAGCAGAGCGCGGTTGTAGCCATAGGAAAGGTCGTTTGAGAGCTTGCTCTCTGCGAACATGCTGGGCGTGGAGGACATTGTCCAATAGGTAGGTTGCGTGAGGCTGCTCTTGTAGCTGCTGCTCTCAAAGTCATCGAGATACGATGCGTTGCCCTGTATCTTCTTGTTCTGTCCGGCCAGCAACTGCGCAAACTCGGCATTGAAGGTTATCTGGCTAGGCTGGGTTGCCTGTATGAGAGGCAGCTTGTCAATGAGGTTGGTGAGCCACTGGCTCTCTTTCTTCCAGCTGATGTGTGCGCCCCACAGGGTGTTCTTGAGCGGTTCGCTGCCCATGTTCACCTTGGTGGTGAGCGGCTGCTCATTGAGGAACATCAGCGTTCCACCCAGTGTCAGGTTCTTGCTCACCTCGTAGTCCATGTTCAGGCCCACCATTGTCTTGCGCTGCATGCCGTAGTTGTCGTTGCTCTCCACGCTGGCGTTGATGCTGGTGCCAGCGTCTATCAGACTCTGGTTGATGATGGTCACCCGGCCCATGCTGTAATCTACAGTGTAGTCGGTATTCTCTGTCAGCGTCACTCCTCCCGCGGTCACTATCACCGAGCCTTGTGCTATGTTGGTCACTCCAAGGTCAATCTCGGCTGCGCTGTTGCCCTTGTATCGTCCTGTGATGAGGAATTTGTCGTGCTCGGCAATCTGTTTCGCTACAGTCTTGGTGCTGTCATACAGTTCCTCGAAGCAGTATTTGTCGGCCATCGCATCGTTTTTTATCCAGTCGCGCAGGTGTTTGCCGAAGGGTTCTGTAACGGGGAAGAACACTCGTCCCTTCTGTATGGTGAAGCCTTCGACAAAGTCAAACTGACCGTCGGCATTGGCATTCCCCTTGGAGTCCAACCTGTCCAGGTTCATGGCGCGTAGTAGTGTGGTGTTCTTCAGAGAAGCCTCGGGCAGGTAGGTGAGGTACACTCCTGTGGAGTCGCTCTGGTACTTGATGTCCAGGCGGAACTTCTCCTTCTGCACGTTGCTTGCCCCCAGGTTGTACACGTTCTTCATCATCAAGCGCCATGTGGGCAGGCTGGGGCTTCCTGTGGTGCCCTTCAGCAGTTTCACGAAGAGCGCCTGTGTGTTGCTGCTCAGGTCGCTGGCAAACTCACCCACCTGGTATGTGACGCCTCCGTAGGTGTATTCGTAGGCTACGGCCAGCACGTCGTCGGTCTGCAGGGTATTGCTCAGACTGATGAATCCCAGCGAACTGTTGAGTGTGTATTCGCTGGTTGACAGTTTGCGGGCAGACTGCAGCTTCTCATAGTCGATGGAGCCTTCGAAGCCGGGGATGGCGTCCAGGATGTTGGTCGCTTGCGATATGTCACGCGCATCGGCGTAGTTGTTCAGCAGGGCGTCATACTCTGTGTTGGCCCTGTTGCTGGGCACTTGTGTGCCGTTTGAAGCCCAGAGGGGGTTGCTGATGTAGGTTGACTCGCCCAGGTCAGCCAGCGCAATGATGTTGCGGTTGCTCTCGCTGTTGCCGCTCTTGTTCGTTACCCAGATCTCCACACGCTTGACGCTGATGCCGCTGGCGATGGTGGGTAGCGTGCGCATGTTCTTGTCATACTGCTCGCGAAAGAAGTGCGAGAGGAAGAAGTGCCTGTTCTCCTCGTAGTTGGTGGCGCTGAACTCGAAGTCGGTAGTCTGTGTGCCGCCCTTGCTCGATGCGCTTGCTGTGGCGCTCTTCTTCTGACTGAACACCGTCTGAAGCTTCATCTTACCGAACTGGAAGTCGGTTCTCAGACCGAAGAGGCTGCTTACGCCGGGCACCAGACTCATGTTGCTGGGGAATGACACGTTGCCGGCCTCGATGAGTTTGATTATTTCGTCCTCCTTGCCATCGTACTTCAGCTTCATGTTCTGCGAGTCAAAGTCGAAGGTCGCTTCGGTGTTGTAGTTCAGGTTCAGGTCTATCTTGTCGCCCACCTTGCCGTTTAGCGAGAGGTTGATTTTCTCGTCGAAGTCGAATCCGAAGGTCTTGCGGCGGCTGGCGGCCAGCGCTGGGTTATCTACCTTCTTCATGTTCGCGCCCATTTTCACTTCGGCGCTTCCCTGGGTCTTTATCTGTACGCCGCCCGGGCCAAAGAACTTCTCGGCCGGCCCCAGGTCAAAGTGCATGTCGGTGAAGTCGAATTTGTTCTTGCCTTCATTCTCAAACGCCTCCTGGTTCTTCTGCCTCCAGTAGTTCTGCATGCTCTGTCGGAGCGACCACTTCTGGTACTCCTCGGGCGACATCAGCAGCGGGGCATTCAGGTAGCTGGTGGCTGTGCCCAGGGTGGCAGAGTGCTGCGTTGTGCCTTGCAGCGTACTGCCTTTGCCGTTGGAGCGTGCTGCGTTGCCCTTTGCACCGCCCTGCGCCGATGCTCCCTTCCCGCTGCCCTTTCCGCCGGCCAGGTCCAGGACGGTGCCCACAGTGTATGTGCCGTCCTTCTCATCGTAGCTCACTTCGGTCTTCAGGTTGTCCGGGTCCTTCAGGTCAGCCGTCTTCTGCTCCAGGTCCTTGGTGTCCTGTGCGGTAGTCTTGCGCACACTGTAGCGCGGTTTCTTCTCTGTGATGGTATCAGCAGGCGCCTCCCCCTCAAAGCGGAGTGGGGACGGCGATGTGGCCAGCAGGAGTGGACCTGCCAGCGTACAGAGTATTGCTATGGTGAATTTGCGCGCGCTCACGATAATTATAACGTGTATAGGGGGCTTTTTATTGCCTTGGGAGCGATTTTTCTCTTGCCTGTCTGCTGGTTTCGGGCAAATAGCCTAACTTTGTGCAAAAGATTGACAACTGAACAGCAATAGTTTGACTTATGATAGAATATCTGAAAGGTACGCTCGATGAACTCACTCCCACGCTTGCCGTGGTGGAGTGTGCGGGGGTGGGATACGGTGTGAACATCTCGCTCAACACCTTTGCCGCGCTGCAGGGAAAGCAGGAGGTGAAGCTGTGGATAACGGAGGCCATACGTGAGGATGCCTACCAGCTGTGGGGGTTCGCCGCACGTCAGGAGCGCGAACTCTTCCTTCTGCTTACCAGCGTGAGCGGCATAGGTGCTGCCATGGCGCGCATGATTCTCTCGGCGATGAACCCTGCCGAACTCTGTGGGGTCATCAGCGAGGGAAATGACAAGATGCTGCGGCAGGTCAAGGGCATCGGTCCCAAGGCTGCCCAACGCATTATCGTAGATTTGCGCGACAAGATAGTCACACTGGGCATCGATGCTGCCCAGGCTGGTCCGTCCGGCTCCGAGTCCGGCTCCATCAACCGTGAAGTGCTTGACGAGGCCGTTACGGCACTCGTCACGCTGGGCTTCAGTCCTGCTCCTGCCCACAAGGCTGTGCAGCAGATACTGAATGAAAAGCCCGACACACCATTGGAGCGCATCATCGTACTTGCACTGAAGATGTTATGACGTGCCGCTCTCTCCTCCTGGTCCTCCTGCTCGGTCTGTTTCCGCTGGCTGCTTATCCGCAGAAGGAAGTGGAAAAAATCGGACGTCGGATGCGTGTGGTAGCCCGCTCGCCGCGCGGTGGCTACCGCTTGTGCAAACCCATGCGCGGCACTGGCTTCTGCATTGAGGGAAGCGGGCCAAACGAGGGCTTCGTGCTGGGCTATTCGCCTGAAGGAGACCTGGAGCGGGCTTTGGACAATCCCGACTTCCGCTCCTTCCTGCAGGCTTATGATACGGCGGTGGTGCAGACACCCGTGTGCCGGATAGTGCCTGCGGGGCTGAGGCCGGCGGTGGAGCCGATGCTCACCGATACGTGGGACCAGCCCCGCCCCTACAACATATGCGCTCCCATGATAGGCGGCAAGCACTGCCTGGTGGGTTGCGTGGCGCTGGCTCTCTCGCAGGTGATGCGTTACTGGCGCTGGCCGGTGGTGGGGCACGGTACCCACACCTATGTGGACAGCCTGGGCTGCGGGCAGACACTCACCGCCGATTTCCGCCACGAGTACCGATGGGACCTGATACGCGATGTATATAGGGGTGCCATCGACTCCTCTGATGTGAGCCTTCTCGAGGCTGGCAGGCTGTGGCGCGACTGCGGAGTGGCAGTCAACATGCGCTACGGACTCAGTGCCAGCGGGGCCAAGAGCGTGAGGCAGGCCATAGCGCTGCACACATGGTTTGGCTACGATGGCGGCATGCAGTTCTATTACAGGGATTTCTTCAGCCGGCGGGAGTGGACCGACATGCTCCTGGCAGAACTCTCTGCGGGCCGTCCTGTGCTCTTTGCGGGCCACTCGCTCACGCTTGCCCATGCCATCGTATGCGACGGTTATGACGAGGACGGCTATTTCCATTTCAATATGGGGATGGGTGGCGTGGCCGACGGTTACTATTACCTGCCCCATCTCACACCGCAGATGCCTGACTCGTTTGACCCTGACCGGGCCGAGAAGGGCTTCAATGTCCTGCAGGCCATGACCGTGGGAGTGCGCCCTGCAGAGGCCAATCCCGTGGTGCGCCACTCGTTTGGAATGGCTGGCATAAAGCCCGTCGTGGCCTCGGCCGGCAGGCGGGGGCAGGTGTCGGTGGCCACTGCCCATCTGGCCAATCTGGGCTGGAACCTGGCGGGCAGGGATTCGGTGCGCCTTGTGCTCCTGCGTGGCGAGGAGCATGTGGCGGACTTGGCCATATACCCTCATGCATTCTCCCTGGAGGAACTGACCGACAGCACCTACACCGACACGCTCTCCTTTGCGGTGAGCCAGGCGGTAGATGACGGGCTCTATCGGGTATGTCCCGCCGTGCGTGAGCCTGATGGGGCGCTCACCCTGGTGCGTGCCGGCACGGGTACACCGTCGCACGTGCTCTTGAGAGTGAGCCCTGACAGCCTGACGCTCGCGCCCGATGAGTCGCAGCAGGCCAGCATCGAACTGGTCTCCTGGCAGTTCCCCGACAGCCTCCAGGCAGGTCAGCGGCCGCCCTTTGAGTTCACCGTGCGCAACAACAGCATGTCGGAATACTGCGGACGGCTCTATATCCTGCTGCACCAACTGGACGGCTCCGACGTGTATCGCCCGCTGCAGGCCCAGGGCATGTGGCTCGATGCAGGCGAGCAGGTCACCTATCTCTTCCGCAAGACCCGCGTGAGGGTGGATGAGGGTGACTATGAACTCTGTCTGGCTTATGACTGCGACCTCTTCACCGACAGTCTGATATGGCTTTCGTCAGAGCCTCTCAAGCCCGTGCGGGTGTATTCGCCCGTCCCCTCTGCCGTGGAGCGGGTGGAGGCGGAGGGTGCTTCGGCGGTGCGCCGCTACACCCTGGACGGTACCCCTTGGACGGATGACCGGCGGGGAGTGAGTGTGGTGAAAGAGAAAGGTAAAAGTAAAAAAAATAATTACAAGATAAGGGCGTGCCCGATGAGGCAGCCCGATGAAGACTTATGGAGAACAAGAATCTGAAGACATTGCTGCAGACTGCCCTGCTTGCATCACTGGAGGCCGGCGAGGAGATCATGCGCATCTACACCGATCCCAAGCAGGATTTCGGTATCGAGCGAAAGGCCGACAACAGTCCGCTCACCCTGGCTGACAAGGCTTCGCACCGGGTCATCATGAACTATCTGGCCGCCACCCCCATTCCGGTGTTGAGCGAGGAAGGGCGGCATCTGCCCTATGAGGAGCGCAGCGGATGGGACTGCCTGTGGGTTGTGGATCCGCTGGACGGCACCAAGGAGTTCATCAAGAAGAACGGGGAGTTCACTGTCAATGTGGCTCTCGTGCAGCAGGGAGCGCCTGTGCTGGGCGTTGTGTATGTGCCCGCTACGCGCGTATTATATTATGGTATAGTGGGCGAGGGTGCCTGGAAGTGCACTGTGCCTGCCCTCGGAAGCGGCCTTCCCGAGGCCGACAGCCTGGCGGCATTCCTTTCCCAGGGCGCTCCTTCGGATGGTAAGGCACCCTTCGGTGGCGAGCAGTTGCCTGTAGGGCGGGGACATGATGTCTTCACGGTGGTGGCCTCACGCAGCCACATGAGCCCCGAGACGCAGGCATACATCCAGGAGATGGAGCGTGTGCATGGGCAGGTACGCACGGTGAGCAGCGGCAGCAGCATCAAGATATGCCTGGTGGCCGAGGGTGTGGCCGACGCTTATCCACGCTACGCGCCCACTATGGAGTGGGACACAGCGGCCGGAGACGCCGTGGCGCGTGCCGCAGGAAGGGCGGTGAGGAATGCCGAGAACGGCAAGCCCCTGCTGTACAACAAGCCCGACCTGCTCAACCCTTGGTTCCTGGTGGAGTGAGACAGAGGGCTTGCTCTCCCGGCAGAACTCTTTGTGCTCTGATTGCAAAAGCGGCATTTCGGGTCATGGACTGTGCTACGTCCTGATGGCGAATGCGGAAGAATGTGTGTGGAGCTAAGTTTCATGCTGGTTCCGAATGCTGGATGCCGATGTGGTAAACGGGCTGTTGCAGAGCTCGGGACTGCTTTCTTGAAATAAGAGACCGCGGTGCTTCTGATGAGGCATCGCGGTTCTTGTTTCTGGATGAGCTGATGGAGTGCTTCGGCGGGTGCTCCTTGTTTGGGGGTAGAGTGGGGGGCGGGAGTTTGTCCGGCGTGGTGGACGGATGGCTCCTGTGCTCTGCTGTTTCCCCTCATCGCTGCTTGTCTGGGAGGGGCAGTGCGGTGCGATGGCCGATGCAGCGCGGTGCGATGGTTCATGCAGCGTGCTCCGTGGGCCAGTGCAGCGTGCTGCGTTTTCAGTCCCATTGCCTGGCAGGAGACAGTGCATGCACCTCCGGCCTCTTTTCTGCCCTTCCCCTAAAAGGAATGCTGCGCGATGAAGTCCACCGCGCAGCATTCCTTTTCTTCTTGCCTTATGCTTGTCTGCAGGATGCAGAAGTCGTTTGCATGGCCCGCATCAGACTTTATTCCTGGAAATAGACGCGCTTCACGCGGTTGCTCACACTGGTCATCACCTCGTAGGGGATGGTGTCGAGCCAGCCGGCCAGTGTGGCTGCGGGGAGCGCTTCACCGAAGATGGTGACCTGGTCGCCCTCCTTGCAGTCGATGTCGGTAACGTCTATCATGCACACGTCCATGCAGATGTTGCCCACATACTCAGCCTGCTGTCCCCCCACCAGGCAGTGGCCGTGGCGGTTGCCCAGATGGCGGTCCAGACCGTCGGCATATCCTATGGGGATGCTGGCGATGCGGCTGTCGCGGGTGAGGAAGGTGCGGCGGCTGTAGCCCACGCTCTCGCCTGCGGGCACGTTGTGAATCTGCAGGATGGTGGTGCGCAGTGTGCTCACGTTGTTCAAGGTCTTGTTTGTACGGCTGTCCACACCGTAGAGGCCGAGTCCCAGACGTACCATGTCCATCTGGTACTCAGGGAAGTGCTCGATGCCTGCACTGTTGCATATGTGGCGGATGATATGGTGCCGGAAGGCCGACTGCAACTGGTCGCTGCCCTTCTGGAAGAGGGCAAACTGGTGGCGCGAGAAGTCGTCGAAGTCATCGCTGTCGCTGCCCACGAAGTGCGAGAAGACCGAGCAGGGGATGACGGCACTCTGGTGCTGCAGCCTCTGTGTGAGCCTTTCCATATCATGCTCGGGGTCGAAGCCCATGCGCCGCATGCCCGTGTCGAGCTTGATGTGGATGGGGAAGCCCACCACGCCCTCGCGCTCCGCCTCACCGATGAGTGCCTCGAGCAGGCGGAAACTGTACACCTCGGGCTCCAGTCCATACTGGAAGAGGGTGCGGAAGCTGCTCATTTCGGGGTTCATGATCATGATGTTCGCCGTGATGCCCGCCTGCCTGAGGGTCACGCCCTCGTCCGCTACGGCCACTGCCAGATAATCGACCCTGTGGTCCTGCAGTGTCTTGGCCACCTCCACCGCACCCGTCCCATAGGCGTCGGCCTTCACCATGCACACCATGCGGGTGTCGGGTTTCATGAAGGAACGATAGTGGTTGAGGTTCTTGACCACGGCACCCAGATCCACTTCCAGAATGGTCTCGTGCACCTTCTGCTCCAGTCGGTCGGTGATCTTCTCGAAGTGGAAGGCGCGTGCTCCCTTGATGAGCACCATGCAGTGGTGCAGTGCCTGGAACTCCTCACTCCCTGTCAGGTCGTCGGTCGATGGGTAGAAGTGGCATGCGTCGCCCCACTCGGCAAAGTATTCCCTGCCGCTGCCGAGCACCGGGCCTACGGCCATGATGCGCTCTATGCCGCGCTGGCGGGCCATCTGCGACACGTGTGTGCAGAGCGTTTCGGCGGGCACGCCCGTCTGCTGTATATCGCTCAGGATGAGCACGCGGGTCAGTCCCTCGCGCTCGGGACGGCGGCTCATGAAGTCGAGCGCTATGTCCAGACTGCCCAGGTCACTGTTGTAGGAGTCGTTGATGAGCGTGCACCCGTTGCGCCCGCTCTTCACTTCCAGACGCATGGCCACAGGCTCCAGCCGTGCCACGCGCTCGTTGATGACCTCCTCGCTCATGCCCAGGTGGCGGCACACGGCACGGCATATCTCCTTGTTGTCCTCCATGGCACCCTTGCCGGTGCGGTGCCAGGGGATGAGCTTGCCGCGGAAGTCCATCTGCTCCACGCACTTGCTCACTATAGGGTCGTCGGCTGGGTATATGAGGGTCTGCGCGTCGCGGAACAGCTGCAACTTCTCTGTGCACTTCTGCTCCATGCTCTCGAAGTTCTCCTGATGTGCCGACCCCAGGCATGTGAAAACGCCGATGGTGGGCTGTATGATAGCCTCGAGGGCCTCCATCTCGCCCGGTTGGGAGATGGCCGCTTCGAATATGCCTATCTGGCTCTGTGCCCAGAGTCCCCACACCGAGAGCGGTACGCCTATCTGAGAATTGTAGCTGCGCGGGCTGCGCGTCACGGTGTAGTCGTCCATGAGCAGCTGATAGAGCCACTCCTTGACGGTGGTCTTGCCATTGCTTCCCGCTATGCCGATGATGGGGATGTCGAATGTCTCGCGGTGGCGTTCGGCAAGCCTTTGCAGAGCCTTGCGGGTGTCGGGCACCAGCAGAAGGTTTGCCTCGGGCAACTCTTGCTCCAGGCGATGGTCAACCACAAAGTTGCGCACGCCGCGCCGATACAGTTCGTCGATAAACCGATGCCCGTCGCCTCGTGATGTTCGCAGGGCGAAGAAGAGCGTGCTCTGCGGAAAACAGAGGCTTCTGCTGTCGGTCAGAAGCCAGTCAATCTGGTAGTCCTTGTCACCCAGGCGGTGTGCGCCTGTCAGCGTGGCTATTTCCGAAATTGTGTACATAGTGCTGAGTGTGGTTTGCTATTGCTCTGCCCGGCGGGGTGCACCGCAGTCTGCGGTCCTGTCGGGCATGCCGTATTTCTTTTCCAATTCCTTTCTCTTGAGTTCCAGACCCTCGAGGAAAGCCCTGTGCTGCGGGCTGTGGGGGTCCGAGGGGCGGTGTGCCAGTCCCCTGCGTATGGGCTCGTATTCCTTTATATATTCGCGTGTGCGGGCGCTCATGCGCGACTGGCAGAAGCGATGCCATATATAGTCGGCCGCCACGGACGAGGGATGGAGCATGTCGTCGGCGTAGAAGCGGTAGTCGCGCAGCTCGTCCATCAGTATCTCGTAGGCGGGGAAATAGCTGGCGGCAGGCTGCTTCCGGCACACTTCCTCCACGGCAAGCAGCAGCGTCGCCTTGGCTAACTGGCTTCGGTGAAAGCCGTATTTCGCGTATCGGTAGGGGCTTATGGTGAAGGTGATGTGCAGGTTCGGATTGGCCTGCAGCAGCTCGTCGGTCATGGCCGACAGCGTTCCGGTGCATTGCTTGAGCGAGAGTGTGTCTTCCTGGAAAAGCCTGGCGGGCATCTTGTGGCAGTTTGCTACCACTTCTCCATTCTCCTGCAGATGGTAACACACGTTGGTTCCGAGGGTTATGAAGAGGTGTGTGGCGTGGGTCAGAGCCTCTTCCAGTTGCTTCAGCTCGTGCGTCATGGTGCTGATGATGGCATCGTGCGTGGCCTCTTCCACCTGCGTGCCGGCCAGCCAGCAGCGCCATCTGCCGCCCGACTCAAACACTGGCAGCCGTCCGGCATCGCCCTTCAGGGCCTGATGCACCAGCATGGCAATGCTTGCGGGGTTGTATAGGGTGCCCGTCGGATTGCACAGCACGCGCAAGCCATAGGCACTCATGCGGCTGCCCATCTCTTGTGCAAAGCACGACCCAAGCAGCACGCAACCCTCGTGGGGCTGAATGGGGTGGGGCGATGCAGGCGTCTCCACGGAAGTCCTGAAAAGCGTGGCCTCATGCATGATGTCTTTTCCTTCCTTAGTGCGAAGTCTTTCCGTCTTTAACCAAAGATTATTCCTTCTTTATAGGAAACTCGTCCGCTCTTTGGTGCGAACTCGTTCTTCCTTTGGCGCAAACTCGTTCCGTCTTTAATAGAAACTCGTTCCGTCTTTATTGGGAACTCATTCTGTCTTCAGTACGAACTCTTTCCGTCTTTAATGCAAAGGTAGAGCGCTTTTCTGAGATGCGCAATAATCGTTCCTCTAAACTTTGCCCAGCAATGCCCGAAAAAGCCCTCAGGAAGGGCTCGGAGCGGCCTGAGCACCGCCCAGAAGCGCCCTGCAGACACCCTTCCGTGTCCCTGAAAATGCACTTGTGGTGAAGTCCAATAGGTTAAAAAGTGGCAAAAGCCCTTGCTGGATACGTTTTTTTACGTAACTTTGTGGGCGTTTGGGCGAGCGTGGTAATGCGTTGGGCCAGGCAACAGAACAGAAAGATATATGGAAAGAACCCTTGTGCTGCTCAAGCCGAGTGCTGTGCAGAGAGCGCTGATAGGCGAGGTGATAAGCCGATTTGAGAAGAAAGGACTCCGCATCGTAGGCATGAAGATGCTGCAGTTGACGGACGAGCTTTTGGCTCAACACTACTCCCATCTGGTCGATAAACCATTCTTCCCCGCACTGAGGGACTCGATGAAGAAGACCCCGGTGGTGGCCATGTGCCTCGAGGGAGTGGATGTCATCGAGGTGGTTCGCTTCATCACCGGTTACACCAACGGCCGTAAGGCTGTACCCGGAACCATCCGCGGCGACTATTGCATGAGCAACCAGCAGAACATCGTGCACGCTTCTGACTCTCCTTCTGCTGCCTCCATCGAGTTGGCACGCTTCTTCAAGCCCGAAGAGCTGTTTGATTTCGGAACCCTCAATCTTGACCGGCTTTACGCTGTGAGCGAGGTGTAAGAGGACAAAAACGACAAAGACTAATGTATATTAAGCGACTGAAGAAAGTAACAAGACTGTTTACCATAGCTCTGGTGGCACTCTCCGCCGGGGCGCAAGCGCAGGACCAGCTGGCCAGCATGGCTCCCATCGACCGCAAGATGAGGGCTATCGACAGCGTCTCCATCGTGCGCCTCATGCAGCAGGAGGAGGTTTATCAGATGCCCGCATCGGCTCTCTATCCTTCATGGAACAATGAATACATCCGCAACTATGGCGTTGCGCTGCCCAAGGAATACCGCATCGACCTGCGGGGATTCCATATGCCCACCGACAGCCGACTGGTGACAAGCCACTTTGGCTACCGTCCCCGCTTCCGCCGACAGCACTACGGCACCGACATCAAGGTGTATGTGGGCGATACCATACGCGCAGCCTTCGACGGCAAGGTGCGTGTGGTGAAGTACGAAGGCAAGGGCTATGGCAAGTATGTCATCATCCGTCACCCCAACGGCCTGGAGACTCTCTACGGCCACATGAGTAAGCACCTCGTGAAAGAGGACCAGCCCATCAAGGCCGGCGAACCTATCGGACTGGGTGGCAATACTGGCCGTTCCTACGGATCGCACCTCCATTTCGAGACACGCTTCCTGGGGCACTTCATCGACCCCGAAAAGGTGTTTGACTTTGCCGCGCAGGATGTCCTGGGCGACTTCTATATGTTCCGCTCGAGCGGCGCTGGCACCATCCTGGCTGCGCATGATATCGTGGGTGGCGAGGAGGAGATGAGCCCCGAACAGGCGGCTCAGCTGGCTGCCCAAGAGAAGCAGGAGGAGAGCCGCGCCTTCCAGGAGGAGCGCAAGGCTGAGGTTCAGGCACGCCCCAGAGCGCAGATCCACAAGGTGAAGAAGGGCGAGTCTCTCTACACCATCGCCAGAAAACATGGCGTGACAGTGGACAAACTCTGCCGTATGAACAATATCTCCAAGCGCACCACACTGCGTCCCGGACAGATTCTGAAGTACAGCTAAGAGCCGGTCAAGGCTCCCCGCCGCATCGCATAGATGCCTGTCGGGCTGAAACCATAACTGCAAGGGCAGCATGCTGAGCCACATCAGCGTGCTGCCCTTGCTGCATGAGTGGATGCAGGAGAGCCGGTCGGTTGGGAGTATGATTCGGTTGGCTGCGGATTACGAGGGTTCTGACAGAGGAAGACAGGCGTGCTGGCAGAGGAAGCCGAACGTTCTGGTTGTGGAAGACGATCGTGTTGGCGGGGGAAGGCAAACGCTCTGACAGTGTGGGGGCAAGCGCTCTGGCAGAGGAAGACAAGCGTGCTTGCTGTGGAAAACGAGTGCGCTTGCTGTGGAAGACGAGTGTGCTGGCTGTGGAAGGAGTCGGGGTTTCAGAAGGACGTAAGACGTGCTGGTGAGAGAGGAAACGTGGGCTGGCAGGTGCGCAGAAGAGATTCGATGACGATGAGAGGGTTGGTTGATCTGAGTGGAGGAGTAGGCAGGAGGAGAAATGAGTGCGCCTTGCTCGGGATCGCCAGGGAAAGTGGACAGGAAAATGCAGCACGCTGCATCTGTCATCTCAGCGCGCTGCGTTGCCCATTGCAGCGCGCAGCATTTGCCATCGCACCGCGTTCCGTTCTTTCTGCCATTTCCATCCGTCGCCTCTCCCGCCGCTTCCTCCGTTTCCCCCAAAAGTTCAAGCCCGTGGCTGTCCGTGCGGCAGGGCGGGCGTCCTTTCCGCCCTCTTTGCCTCAA
This sequence comes from uncultured Prevotellaceae bacterium, assembly GCA_900543815.1. Taxonomy (GTDB): domain Bacteria; phylum Bacteroidota; class Bacteroidia; order Bacteroidales; family Bacteroidaceae; genus Physcousia. Next base: position 89,099 of record UQST01000003.1, on the reverse strand, counting down.
CCTCAGCCTTTCCTCTTGCCTGTGGCATTGCCGTGCCATTTCTTTCCATCAATACTGCGATGAGAAAGCCATGTAGCTGCCAGTTGGCCCTCATGGTGCGGTGTCTGTTCGAGGAAGACGCTCCTTTGTTGGGAGCAAATTTGCATAAGTGGCAAAGTAGCCGTAACTTTGCCCCACGCTTATATATATAATAAGGTATAATGGACACACAGGAACAGTTCCGCACCGTGATGGCGGAATGCAGAAACTTGTTTGCAAAGAAGTTGCACGACTATGGAGCGTCGTGGAGAATACTGCGCCCCACGTCTCTGACCGACCAGATATACATCAAGGCACGCCGCATACGCACACTGGAGACCTGTGGAAAGGGACTGGTGGACGAGGGTGTGAAGCCTGAGTTTGTGGGCATCGTCAACTATGCCATCATCGGACTCATCCAGCTCGAGCTGGGTGCGGCCGAGGCACAGGACGATATGACCGCCGAGAAGTGCCTGGCGGCCTATGACAAGCATGCCAATGAGGCAGTGGAGCTGATGCTGCGCAAGAACCATGACTATGGCGAGGCATGGAGGCAGATGCGCATAAGCAGTTACACCGATCTCATCCTCATGAAGGTGATGCGCACTAAGCAGATAGAAGATCTGGGCGGTGACACACTCGTGTCAGAGGGCATCGATGCCAATTACATGGATATGATGAACTATGCCGTATTCGGCTTGATCAAACTGACATTCGGTGAGGACAAGGTGGAAGAGTAGGCTGCTGTGGCTGGCGGTGAACGTGGCGCGCCTCGTGGTAGTGGTCACATTCACCTTCTCGGGCGCGGTGAAACTGAACGACCCGCTCGGTACGGCCTACAAGTTGCAGGACTACGCCCAGGCCTTCGGGCTGCAGGCACTCATGCAGGGGGTCACTCCTGTGGTGCTGTCAGTGGTTCTGGCCATGCTGGAGTTCTCGGTGGGCATCTATCTGCTGTTCGGCATACGCCGCCGCCGCACCAGCATCCTGGCACTGGCCTTCATGCTTGCCTTCACTCCGCTCACGCTCTATCTGGCCCTCGCCAATCCGGTGAGGGACTGCGGCTGCTTCGGTGACGCGCTGGTGCTCACCAACTGGCAGACGTTCTGGAAGAATGTGGTGCTGCTCGCAGCCGCCATTCTGCTGGTGTGCAAGACGCGCCTCATGACACGGCTCATCACCGAACGCCACCAGTGGACAGTGTCGCTCTGCACCTGGGCCTTCTCGCTCATCTTTGCGGGAATGAGCCTTTACGGACTGCCGCCTATCGACTTCCTGCCCTACCGCATAGGGGTGAACCTGAGGGAGAAGCTGGCAGAGAGGGACGCGGCACAGGGGCAGACCAAGACCTACTTCATCATGGAGAAAAACGGTGAGCGACGTGAGTTTGCCACCGAAGACTATCCCGACAGCACGTGGACCTACATCGACACACGTGTGGAGGGAACACAGAGCAGTGCAGAATCGCCCTACGCCGACTTCTGTATGCAGACAGCCGACGGCGAGGATCTCACCGGCGAGGTCATGCAGGACACCTCCTATGTGTTCCTCCTGCTTTCGCCCTATCTGGAGCAGGCCGATGACGGGGTGCTCGACATCATCACCTCGGCCTATGACTATGCGCAGGAACATGGCTACCGATTCTATTGTCTCACCTCCAGCGGGAGGGAGACCATTGCCACGTGGCAGGAGATGACGGGAGCCGAATACCCCTTCCTGTTTACCGACGGCATCGTGCTCAAGACGATGATACGCTCCAATCCCGGCCTTATGCTGCTGCATGACGGACGGATAACAGGCAAGTGGCCTTCAACAGGGATGCCCGACCTCACCGAGGAAGTGCGCCCGCTGGAGCAGACAGAGTGGGGTGCCCTTGAGGGGCCGTCGCGCATGGAGCGGTTGCTCACCATACTCTTCAGGTATGTGCTCCCGCTTCTGGCGTGCACCCTGGCCGACCGCCTGTGGGTGGCATGGAAGCTTCGTAAACGACATAAACCAAATACAAACTCTAAATAAAAGCATTATGAGAAAGAAGATTGTAGCAGGCAACTGGAAGATGAACAAGAACCTGCAGGAAGGTGTGGCGCTGGCCACCGAGTTGAAGGACATTCTGGCAGCCGAGAAGCCCAACTGCGAGGTTATCATCGGCACACCCTTCATCCACTTGGCTACCGTTAGCGAGCTGCTCAAAGACAGCGTGATCGCCGTGAGCGCCGAGAACTGTGCCAACCACGAGAGCGGTGCCTATACCGGTGAAGTGAGCGCAGCTATGGTGAAGAGCACCGGTGCTGAGTACGTGATACTGGGCCACAGCGAGCGTCGTGAGTACTATGCCGAGACTCCCGAGATACTGAAGGAGAAGGTGGACTTGGCACTGGCCAATGGTCTGAAGGTCATTTTCTGCATCGGCGAGAGCCTGGCACAGCGCGAGGCCAACGAGCAGGAGGCTGTGTGCAAGGCCGAACTGGCAGGCAGCGTATTCCACCTCACAGCCGAGCAGTGGAAGGATATCGTGATTGCCTACGAGCCTATCTGGGCCATCGGCACCGGCAAGACTGCCACCGCTGAGCAGGCTGAGGAGATCCATGCATACATCCGCAAGTGTGTGGCTGAGGTGTATGGCGAGGCTGTGGCCGACGAGACAAGCATCCTCTATGGCGGCTCTTGCAAGGCCAGCAACGCTCCCGAGCTGTTTGCCAAGCCTGATATCGATGGCGGTCTGATAGGTGGCGCTTCTCTGAAGGCTCCCGACTTCAAGGGCATCATCGACGCTTGGAAGTAATCCCTACCTCACAACATCAGCCTTGCCGGTACTGCGGCAGCCACGCGGCATGCCGCTGGCCGGCAAGGCCTTTTACAGTAAATCACAAGACATGCGCACATCCCTTGTCATACTCACCATGCTTGCCAGCTTCCCGCTCGTGGCCCAGCAGCGTTATACCGACCTGCTGCAGAGGTCTGTGGAGGGGCAGGGCAAGATAACCCTGTACCAGAGCGAGAAGATCACCGCCCTGGTCAACGGCACCTCACAACCCAAAGCCTCCGCAACGGCAGGCAAGCGGGTCACGCAGCCCATCCAGCCTACCGTCACTCACCGTCCCGACACGGTGGATACCGCAGTGGTTCCTGTGAGACACACGGGGCAGAAGATGCGGGTCAACGGATACCGCATACAGGTGTATTCAGGCGATAACTCGCGCAAGGGCAAGATGGAGGCAATGGCCATGGGGCAGCGTGTCAGGGGTATGTTTCCCGAACTGCCTGTATATACGCACTTCGTATCGCCACACTGGATATGCCGCGTGGGTGACTTCCGTACCTACGAGGAGGCCAACGAGTACTTCCATCAGATGAAGGAGTCGGGCCAGTATGCCGAGGCGGTCATGGTGCGATGCAAGGTGATAGTCTATATTGAACCATAGGTCAGACGATGATGAACGAAGAGATGATGGACTTTGACGGAGAGGAACTGGCGAGTCCTGCAGGTGCATCCGCTGCGTCCGGATGCCAGTCGGATGCGGTGGAGCAGGAACTTTCGGCCCACGTGCACCGCATATTGGAACTGATGGGGGAGGACCTCGGGCGCGAGGGACTGCTCAGGACGCCGCTGCGTGTGGCACGTGCCATGCAGTACCTGACAAGCGGCTACGGGCAAGACCCGGTGGCGATACTCAACTCCGCCAAGTTCAGCGAGGAGTATCGTCAGATGGTCATCGTGCGTGACATCAACTTCTATTCGCTCTGCGAGCACCACATGCTCCCCTTTTACGGACGTGTGCATGTGGCCTACATCCCCAATGGCGAGGTGACGGGGCTGAGCAAGATAGCCCGTGTGGTGGATTGCTTTGCGCGCCGCCTGCAGATCCAGGAGCGCATGACCAAGCAGATAAGAGAGTGTATCCAGGAGGCGCTTCACCCGCTTGGAGTGATGGTGGTGATAGAGGCGCAGCACATGTGCATGCAGATGCGTGGTGTGGAGAAGCAGGGTAGTCTGACCACCACGAGCGACTTCTCGGGCGCATTCAACCAGGCCAAGACCCGCGAGGAGTTTCTTCAGCTCATCGGCCGTCGCTGATGCAGAAGCTCCCTCATCCCGCTTTCAAGAGCGGACTTGCATAGTATGTTATTCCAATGGCAGGCGCAGCAAAGCCTGCCATTCGTGTTTTCTACCCACATCCGTCGTTTTTCGTTCAATCCTTTGGGCCGCTCCGTCCTCTCGCCCGTCTTTCTCCGTTCGGTCTTTTGTCTCGCTCCGTCCTGTTTTTGAGTTCCTTGCATTCCTTTTGACAGCCTGTCGGTCGGTCCCGAGGAGCCGGCACAACAGGTGTTTTTGGGGGATAAGAGGCAGGGTTCCGATGGTATGGACGGGTGGGAGAGGCGTGGCCTTTGCAGGCCGATGGGCGGCTGTGGGGTTCGGTTGTTGGGTACTTCTTGCCTCATGGGAATGGCTCGGGTGAAATGACGTAGTGCAGTGCATCGTCCATCGCAGCGCACTGCATCGTTCATCGCAGCGCGCTGCGTTTGGCTTTGCAGCGCAGTGCGTTTGTCGCATGTCCCTCCTGCTATCATCGCCGTTTCCGCTTCCATGAGGAAATCTACCGCGCAGGCTTGTTCCCCGACAACTGCTTCGGCATCCATCCCAACCCTTTTCTCCCATCCTTTCAGTTTCCTTCGTCCCGTGTTTCAGTTCTCTTCTCCCAGTCTTTCTGCCTTCTCTGTCCATTCTCTACAGCCGCCTCCCTCTCTTCTTCCATTCCATTCTTTCCTTCCGCCCAGGTCTCTTTTCCCCTCATCTCAACAACCTTTGTCAGAATGAAATGCTTGCTGCCTCTGGTGATGCATGCGGGCGTGTGGGGGCATGCGATGTGCACCCCGGATAGCGTCAGAGTGTGGCGGCGGGGAAGCCGGTATGGGGGAATAGACTGAGGGGCAGTCTGGCACAAGCACCAGACTGCCCCTCGGGCTTTCTCGTATTGTTCCCCGTAGGCGGTGGAGCTGCTTTTCTGCCGGCCGCTCATCGTGCCTCTGGGGTCAGATGACCTGCTTGCCTCAGCAAGGCTTCACGATATAGGTGAAGTCGTAATCGAGGTAGTTGAGGTGGTACTTATTGATGGGCCAGGTGCCCCAGCTGGTCACGCCGCCCAGACCGAACTGCCTCTGCTGGATCTGCAGTACGGAGAAGGGACGCTCCACAAGGTCGCCGCTGTGGCTCTGATGAGCGTATTTGTCGGGTCCGTCATCGAGGTCCTGTGGCAGGTAAGGCAGGGTGCTGCACTCCATCTTGCCTGTTGCCAGGAATCTCAGACCATGGCCTGCGGCATCGGTCACAGCCCAGCTGCGCACGTCGGTGTGGTTTCCGCTCTCCTGAGGACGTACATAGGGATGGTACATCTCGCTCACCTTCTGGGTGTAGGAGCCCAGCAACTGGGCATCCCTATCGATGTAAGTCTCCACGGGACCGCGGCCGTAGTAGGTCACCTGGTCGTATTTGCCGGGCATCACCCACTGCATGCCAAAGCGGAACATATTGGTGTTCTTCTTGGCAGGGTCGGCCTTGAGCTTCTGTCCAACGATGAGTGCGCCGTCGTTTGTCAGCGTGTAGGTGAGTGTGAGCTCGCCATTGACGCTGGGCAAAGCGATTTCCGAGGTGACGGCCACGCCGCCTTCCACCTTCTGCATGCTCACTCGCTTGGTCTTCATGGCGGGGTTCTTCCATGCTGCGAAGTTGTTTTGCAGGCCTGCTCCATAGTCGTTGTCGGTGGGTGCACGCCAGAAGTTCGGGGTCACGCTGTACTCATCCTGGAGCATGGGACGGTCGTTCACGTCCAGATAGTCTATCATGCCAGAGGCGCGGTTCACCGTTACCGAGAGTCCGGCAGCGGTCATCGTGTAGCATGCCAACTGCGAATCCACCTTCACGGTCTGCTCTTCATCGGCCTTGGCCTGCGCCAATACCTGGGCGGCAGAGGGGAATGAGTAGTCCTGCAGAGTGAACTGCTGTTCGCCCACCACGTAGCCTGCGGGCAGCAGAGGCTCTGAGTCGCGCAGGCGGAACTGCACGTTGGCCAATACCTCGCAGCCAGCATTCTCGCGTATGATATCGAGCACCTTCTGTGCGAAAGGCAGCTTGGCCATGTTCACGCGGCGTGTCTCCTGAGGCTTCAGACCAGTGAGCTCGGGCACGCTCTGCGTCATCACGGGCTTTCCGTCAACCACTATGGTCACCAGTCCCTCCACATTGTCCATGGTGCGGAAGAAGTCCTCGTTGTATATTTCAGCCATGCCCGTCTGCATATCCAGGCTCTTCACCCAGTAGTTCTGCTGGTAATGGCGGAACTCGTAAGCGTGTGGGTTGGGGGTACGGTCGGGCAAGAGTACGCCGTTGCAGTTGAAGTTGTGGTCGCTTGCAGGGTATCGGCCCTCATCACCTCCGTACTTCCATATCTGCTTGCCAGTGTGCTTGCTGGTGCCTCGCACGCCCTGATCGATGAAGTCCCAGATGAATCCTCCCTGGTAGTTAGGGTACTTGCGTATGAGTTCCCAGTACTCTTTGAAGCCTCCGCCACTGTTTCCCATGGCGTGTGCATACTCGCACTGGATGAGGGGACGCGGGTTGCTTCCCTTGCAGTACTGCTCACATGCGCCGTAGTTACGGTACATCGGGCAGAACACCTCCGTCTTGCCCTGCTCTCCCATCTGCTCATACTGTACCACACGTGATGCATCAAGTGCCTTCACCTGGTCGAATGCGGCATCGAAGTTATCGCCTGAGCCGCTCTCGTTTCCCAGGCTCCAGAAGATGATGCTTGGGTGATTCTTCTGTATGAGAACGTTGTTCTGGTTGCGTTCCACGATGGTCTGTTTGTAGCGGGGGTCTTGTGCCAGGCGCTGGTCACCGTAGCCCATGCCGTGGCTCTCGAAGTTGGCCTCAGCCACGAGGTAGATTCCGTACTGGTCGCAAAGGTCGTACCAGCGTGGGTCATCGGGGTAGTGGCAGGTGCGCACAGCGTTGAAGTTGAACTTCTTGAGCATTGCTATGTCCTCTGTCATGCGCTCCACGCTCACCACGTAGCCACCATCGGGGTCTATCTCATGGCGGTTGGCACCCTTGAAGAGTACGGCTTTGCCATTGACCAGAATCTGGTTGCCCTTGTGTTCCACGCTGCGGAATCCCACCTTCTGGGGGATTGACTCGATTACGCCACCCTTGTCCGAGAGTGTGGTCATGAGCGTGTACAGGTAAGGTGTTTCGGCGCTCCACAGGCGGGGAGCCTTTATCTGGGCGTCGATGGAGTGCGTGCCCTTGCCCTTGAGTTGCTGCTCGCTCTGCCACACCTGCTTGCCGTCGGCATCGGTGAGGGTCATCGTGAGCGTCTTGCCTGCGGCCTGGGGAGCATCCACCTTCACGTTGAGTGTGCCGTCGGTATAGTTATTGGTGAGTCCTGCGGTGATGTGCAGGTCCTGCACATGTGCTGCGGGACGTGCGTACATATACACCTCGCGTGCTATGCCAGTGAAGCGCCAGAAGTCCTGGTCCTCGCCGTAGGAACCGTCGCACCAGCGCATCACCTGCATGGCAATGACGGCCTTCTGTCCGGGCACCACGTATCGGGTGATGTCGAACTCTGCTTCGAGCTTCGAGTCCTCGCTGTAGCCCACCTCCTTGCCGTTCACCCACAGGGCGAGGTTACTGGTGGCCGAGCCCACGTGCACATAGATGCGCTCTCCCTTCCAGCTGGCTGGGATGGTGAATGTACGGCGGTAGGAACCCGTGTAGTTGTTCTTCTCCTCCACCATGGGAGGGTTGTTGGCAAACTGGGTCGCCCAGGCGTAGCCCACGTTCTTGTAGGTCTTGTCGCCGTGTCCATTCATCTCGAAGAGTCCGGGCACGGGGAAGTCCTCCCATCGCGAGTCGTCATAGCCGGGCATGAAGAAGTTCTTCGGAGCCAGGTTGTGGTCTTTGACAAACTGGAACTTCCACATTCCTTCCATCGACAGAAAGCGCTTGCTTCCCTCCTTGAGTCCCTTCTGTGCCAGGGCCTGTGACTCATACGCGAAGAACGAGCTGCGTGCCTTCTCGGTGTTCACCCTGTTCACCTGCGGGTCCTGCCAGCGAGGTGCTTGCGCCATTGCGCCCTGTGAACCCAGAGCCACAGCCAATGCCGCTGAGAAAAATAACTGTTTGAGCATCTTGTTGAGTTAGTATGTTTGTTATTGGATAAGTTTCCTCCTGTTCGGGCAGGGCTAAGCCCCTTCCTTGGCACAAAGTTAACGAAATTCACGCATACGCGAAAGCGATATTCCTGCAAACGCGTGTCTGTTTGGGCAAAAAAACGTATATTTGTCTGTGCAGAGGCATTCTCCTGCTATAATTATATAATATGTACGTGCGTATAGAGCCATGAGTATTCTTCACGATATCACCCATCTGCTGCTGCCACGCCGCTGTCCGGTGTGCCAGCGCAGGCTGGAATATACCGAGCAGAGCCTGTGTGCCGTGTGTGCCTCATGCCTGCCCCGCCTGTGGTTGCCCGGCATCGATGACAATGACATGCTGCGACACCTGTGGACGCGCGTGCCTGTGGAGCATGCCTTCAGTCTGGTGGCCTACCGCCACAATTCCCCTTTCCACCAATTGCTCATGCGCATCAAGTACCAGTCCGACACGGCTCTGGCCTACCGCCTGGGGTGGTGGGCCGGCAGCGAGGCGGTGCGTGCCGGACTGGACGAATATGCCGATGTGCTGGTGCCTGTGCCCCTTACGGCCCGGCGCTTGCGCGAGCGTGGTTACAACCAGGCCCGTCTTCTGGCCGATGGGATGGGCCGTGCCATGGGTGTGCCCGTGATGGAACTGCTCGTCCGGCAGCAGCAGGGCACCTCGCAGACCCATCTCTCGGGTGAGGGCAGGGCGCAGAACACCACCCGCATCTATCATGCCCGCCTTCCCGAGGCACTTCGCGGGGGCAGGGTGGTGCTGGTGGACGACGTGATGACCACGGGATCCACCCTGGCCCAATGTGCCGAGGCCATCCTCGAGGCCGACCCCTCTGCCCACGTGAGCCTGCTCACCCTGGCCTTTGCGGGGGAGTGAGGGAGGTGCCGGATGGGAGTCGGGAGGCTCGCCCGGATGGCCGCAAGGTTTTTTGCAGCGCGCTGCGATGGCCTGTGCAGCGTGCTTCGTCGGGCATCGCAGCGCGCTGCGATGGCGCATGCACTGCACTGCATCTCTTGGCCCGCTTTTCTTCTTCAACCCCCCGCATGCCGCTGCTTGTTTCCCCGTCATAGCCCTGCTCAAGCGCTTCCATATGCATGGACTTGCATGTGAAGGATGCTGTGCGGTGACAAATTGCGTGTTTTTCCAGCAATTTGCTTACATAATACTTGTGAAAGCGATGCTTTTTCTGTAATTTTGCAGCGGATTAGGACAACCAACCAACAGTATTCGTATAACAAGTTTAGCTATGGACGCAAAGAAAGTCTTGGAAGATCTCAAGAGACGCTTCCCTAATGAACCTGAGTACCATCAGGCAGTCGAAGAGGTATTGACCACTATCGAAGAAGAGTACAACAAGCACCCGGAGTTTGAGAAAGCCAACTTGATAGAACGCCTCTGCATACCTGACCGCGTATATCAGTTCCGTGTGACATGGGTAGATGACAAGGGACAAGTGCAGACCAACATGGGTTATCGTGTGCAGCACAACAATGCCATTGGTCCCTACAAGGGCGGCATCCGCTTCCATAAGAGCGTCAATCTGGGCATTCTGAAGTTCCTCGCCTTTGAGCAGACCTTCAAGAACTCACTCACCACACTGCCTATGGGCGGTGGCAAGGGCGGTTCCGACTTCAGCCCCCGCGGCAAGTCAAACGCCGAGGTGATGCGCTTCTGCCAGGCTTTCATGCTGGAGCTCGGACGTCATATCGGCCCTGACGTGGATGTGCCGGCAGGCGACATCGGCGTGGGTGGCCGCGAGGTGGGCTACATGTTCGGCATGTACAAGAAGCTCACACGCGAGTTCAGCGGTGTGTTCACAGGCAAGGGCCTGGAGTTCGGCGGCTCTCTCATACGTCCCGAAGCCACAGGCTATGGCAATGTATATTTCCTGCAGGAGATGCTGAAGACCAAAGGCGACAGCGTGGAAGGCAAGCGCGTGCTCATCAGCGGCGCGGGCAACGTGGCGCAATATACCGCCGAGAAGGTGCTCCAGCTGGGCGGCATCGTGCTCACCATGAGCGACAGTGACGGCTACATATACGATCCCGACGGCATCGACCGCGAGAAGCTCGACTACATCATGGAGCTGAAGAATATCTACCGAGGCCGCATCAAGGAGTATGTGGAGAAGTATCCTACAGCCAAGTATGTGGCTGGCGCGAAGCCCTGGAATGAGAAGGCCGACATCGCCCTCCCCTCTGCCACACAGAACGAGATAAGCGAGGAAGCTGCACAGGCACTGGTGGCCAACGGCGTGATAGCCGTGAGCGAGGGTGCCAATATGCCCTCCACACCCGGAGCCATCCGCGTGTTCCAGGAGGCGAAGATACTTTACTCACCCGGCAAAGCCTCCAACGCAGGCGGTGTGTCGGTGTCGGGACTGGAGATGTCGCAGAATAGCGAGCGCCTCTCATGGACTTCCCAGGAGGTAGATCAGCGCCTGCACGCCATCATGGAGAACATTCATGCCAACTGCGTAAAGTACGGCACCGAGGCCGACGGCTATGTCAACTATGTGAAGGGAGCCAATGTGGCAGGCTTCATGAAGGTGGCCAAGGCCATGATGGCGCAGGGTATCGTGTAAGTGCATGACCGTTCTCTGCAAGGAGAACCACATTTATAGCGCAAGGGCGTGCCATTGGAGTGGTGCGCCCTTGCCGTTTGGCAAACAAGAACAGACAACCGACAATGACTCTCAAGGACACTTCCTTTGTGGACCTGATGCTCAAGCGCATCTGCAACGTCCTCATCATAGCCAACCCCTACGACGCTTTCATCCTCGAAGATGACGGCCGTGTAGATGAGAAGATATTCTCTGAGTATGCCCGCCTGGGGCTGCGCTTTCCGCCACGCTTCATACAGGTGGCGTGCCAGCATGCCGCCGAGACGCACATGGCAACCGAGAAGATCGATCTCGTCATCTGCATGCCGGCAGCCGAGGACAACAGCGTGTTCGACATCGCACGCTCTATCAAGCACGACTATCCTGCCGTGCCCATTGTGGTGCTTACGCCCTTCAGCCACGGAATCACCAGACGAATGCAGAACGAGGACCTCTCTGCCTTCGAGTACGTATTCTGCTGGCTGGGCAATACCGAACTGCTCCTGAGCATCATCAAGCTCATGGAGGACCGCATGAATCTGGAGCACGACATACGTAGCGCCGGCGTGCAGATGATACTTGTAGTAGAGGACAGCATACGCTTCTACAGCAGTATCCTGCCCAACCTATACCGCTTCGTGCTCCAGCAGAGCCTGGAGTTTGCCACCGAGGCACTCAATACCTCGCTCGAGACACTGCGCATGAGGGGCCGTCCCAAGATAGTCCTGGCGCGTAACTACGAGGAAGCATGGCTACTGTACAACCGCTTTGCCAACAATACCCTGGGCGTCATCAGCGACTGCCGCTTCCCGCTCCTCCCGGGTGGGGAGAAGGATGAGAATGCTGGGTTCAGCCTGCTGCAGGCCATCCGCAAGAACGATCCCTACATCCCCCTGATAATGGAGTCGGCCGAAAGCGACAAGGCGGCTCTGGCCTCGCAGTGCAAAGCCCACTTCATAGATAAGAACTCCAAGAAGATGGACGTTGACTTGCGCCAGCTCATCCTTAAGTATTTCGGCTTCGGAGATTTCGTCTTCCGTGACCCCGACACCATGCAGGAGGTGGCCAGGATACACAATCTGAAGGACCTGCAGAACAACATCATGACGGTCCCCACACGCAGTCTGCTCTATCACATAACGCACAACAACGTGAGCCGCTGGCTGGCGAGCCGTGCCCTCTTCCCCATTTCGGAGTTCCTCAAAGGCATCACCTGGGAGGGACTTCAGGACGTGGATGCCCACAGGCAGATTATTCTGGATGCCATCGTGGCGTACCGCAGGATGAAGAACCAGGGCGTGGTGGCGGTCTTCCAACGCGAGCGCTTTGACCAATACTCCAACTTCGCCCGCATCGGCGACGGCAGTCTGGGAGGCAAGGGACGCGGCCTCGCCTTCATCGACCACCTGCTCAAGCGGCACACCGACCTCAATGAGATGGATGGCGTGGCGGTGCGCATCCCCAAGACTGTGGTGCTCTGTACCGATGTGTTCGACGAATTCATGGACGCCAATGACCTCTACCAGGTGGCACTCAGCGACATCCCCGACGAGGAGGTGCTGCAACACTTCCTCCGTGCACGGCTCCCCATGCGCCTTCTGGGCGACCTGGAAGCCTTCCTGCAGGTGGTAGATGGACCCATCGCGGTGCGCAGCAGCAGTCTGCTCGAGGACTCACACTACCAGCCCTTTGCCGGTGTATATAGCACCTATATGGTTCCCTATGCCCAGGACAAGTACGAGCGCTTGTCCATGCTGTCGCAAGCGATACGCGGTGTATATGCCAGCGTGTTCTATCGCGCCAGCAAGGACTATATGACCGCAACGAGCAATGTCATCGACCAGGAGAAGATGGCAGTCATCCTGCAGGAGGTTGTGGGTGAGCCCCACGGCAGTCTCTTCTATCCCCTCATCAGCGGTGTGGCACGCAGCATCAACTATTACCCCATCGGGGATGAGAAGGCCGAGGAGGGTACGGTGTCGCTTGCCATGGGACTCGGAAAGTACATCGTGGATGGAGGCGTGAGCCTGCGGGTATGTCCGGCACACCCCCACCAGGTGCTTCAGACGAGCGAGATGGAGACAGCCCTGCGCGATACCCAGACTCACTTCCTGGCGCTCAAGGCCACCAGCGACCCCGACTCCGGCCCACTGCAGGTCGATGACGGGTTCAATCTGGTGCGTGTCGCCCTGCGTGATGCCGAGCAGCATGGCGCCTTGCGATGGATTTGCTCCACCTATGATCCCTATGACCAATGCATCTACGACGGCTACTACGAGGGCCGCAACCGCAAGATACTCTCCTTTGCAGGCGTGCTCCAGCACGGAGTCTTCCCTCTGCCCGAACTGATGAAGCTCGTTCTCGACTATGGGCAAAGCGAGATGCAGCGTCCTGTCGAGATAGAGTTTGCGGTGAACCTGCACGATGACAAGAGCGGCGAATTCTATCTCCTGCAGATACGTCCCATGGTGGACAACCGCATGGACATCAATGAAGACCTCACCCTGGTGCCCGACGACGACTGCCTCCTGCGCTCCCACAATGCCATCGGAAACGGCATCATCACCGACATCACCGATGTGGTATATGTCAAGACCGACGCTTACCAGCCATCGCAGAACCCCTCCATAGCCGAGGAGATAGAGCGCATCAACCGCTCCTTCCTCGCTACGTGCACTTCGCCGGACGCCAACGGAGACACTTCCGTGCAGGCGGCCTCCTATCTGCTCATCGGTCCGGGACGCTGGGGAAGCAGCGACCCGTGGCTGGGCATTCCCGTCAAGTGGCCCCACATCAGTGCCGCGCAGGTCATCGTAGAGGCAGGACTTGACAATTATCAGGTGGATCCCAGCCAGGGCACACACTTTTTCCAGAACCTCACATCGCTGGGCGTGTGCTACCTCACCATCAATGCCTTCCGCCAGGACGGCATCTATCGCCAGGACATACTCAACTCCCTGCCTGCCGTGAGCGAGACGGAGCATGTGCGCCACGTGCGTCTGCCGCAGCCCCTGACCATCAAGGTTGATGGCCGACACAAGGAGGCTGTGGTGCTCAAGCCCTGAGCGCAACCGGCAGAAGCCCCTTTTGCCCCGTTTCGCAGGACGCTTTCCTGTGCAACGGGGCTTTTTGCACCCCCAAGGTCAAGAAAATGGCAAAAGTGTTTCTCCCTTTTGCAAATAATCTTTAACTTTGGAGTGTAAACAAGTGCAACGCAACCTATTTTATACTCTAAAGATATGAAGAAGACAAAGTTTATGGCTCTGCTGCTCATGGCAGGCTTGACCTTCACCGCGTGTGACGAGGATGAGAACTTCAACCCTAACCTTGACGTGGAGGAGACAGTGACGGTGGATTTCGAGGGCAGTTACTTCACCGCCCTGGTGGATACGCCTCAGTACAACGGACCGATGCTCTATGGCGAGTTGGCAAGCAACTATCGCTGGAGCGATCCAGCCACTACACTCACCGGCGGAATGACCAACAAGTGGGGTGGCCAGTATGGCTTCAGTGAGGGAGGATCTGCTCTCAGCTATTATATTGATGAGGAGATTGACTCGCTGCACACCTATGAGAGCCAGTTGGCAGTGCCTGTTTCCAACGGTTCCAAGAACTTCGTGGTGGTGTTCGACGAGGCTACCATCTACTTCGCCGACAGCGTGGCTCGCGAGGTGAAGACCATTGACCTGATAGGTACCACCTACATGCTGAGCGTGGCCAAGCAGGGCAACGGTGTGGCTTCTGCGCTGCTTCATGGCACCGACTACCTCAATCTGAAGATAGAGGGATTCGATGGCGAAAAGTCCAAGGGCGTTCTGCCTGTGGCTCTGTGCGCAGGTGGTGGCTTCATGTCAAGATGGTACACCTGCGACATCAGTTCGCTGGGCAAGGTGACCAGTCTGAAGTTCACGATGGAGGGCAGCGATACAGGCGAATGGGGATTGAACACTCCTGCCTACTTCGCATTCGACAACGTGGTCATCAAGAAGTGATTCCGTAGCGCGCCCGCCCACGCTCCTTGCCCCCGGCAAGTTCCATGAGCCATCGCGCGCAAGCAATATCCTACCCATCCGAGGGGCAGTCCTGTCAAAGGGACTGCCCCTTCTTGCATCCGGGCGGGGCAGATGGGCGGAAAAACGCAGCGCACTGCATCGTCCTGTGCAGTGCACTGCATAGGCTATCGCAGCGTGCTGCACAGGCCATCGCAGCGCGCTGCATATTCTGGGCGAGCGGTGATGATGGTGGGTAAGGCCGCGATGGGGATATTTATCCTGTGCGCTTCCAAGAGTGACGCTCAGTTGTTTGTCGGGTCAGAAAGAAATGTGTACCTTTGTACCCTGCATCATGGAATGTAAAGAGAAAACAGGAAAAGTGTTCCTCATAGCAGGCACCGAGCCCTTGGGCAGCGCAGGTGTGCAGGCCGACATCAAGGCCATCACACGTTGTGGCGGCTGGGCGGCTGCCGCACTGACGGCTGTTGTGGACGAGGATGTCAACCGCGTGAAGGGAGTCTATCCCTTGCCTGCCGACCTGGTCGTATCGCAGGTGGAGTCCTTCCTCAGCACCGTGGGGGCCGACTGCATCAAGACCGGAGTGCTGCCTGCAGCCGACATCATACGCGGTGTGGCCACCGTGCTCAGGCGCTACCGGCGCCAACCGGTGCTCATCGACCCCGTCTTGGTCAACTATGCCGGCTGCCAGCTCATCAGCGACGAGTGCATTGCGCTCTACCGCCAGCAGCTCTTCCCCCTGGCCACACTCATCACTCCCAACCGCCACGAGGCGGAGTTCCTCCTGGGTCGCCCGCTGGCAGATATCCATGCCGACCTGCGTGAACTGGCCCAATGGGGCTGTTCGGTGCTTGTCAAGAGCGTGGAGCGGGAGGACTATCTGGTGGATTACCTCTATGATGCCACTGCCGACCGTGTGACCTCGTACCCCAAGCGCAAACTCCGGCTGACCGACCGCAACGGTACGGGCGACACTCTATCAAGCGCTGCGGCCACCTATCTGGCTCTGGGCGAAGGCTTGCAGGAGGCGGTGAGAAAGGCCGAAGAATACATGCACCATTTCCTTGCCTCGCCCCGCTATGTGATAAGCGCCGGTCTGGGCATGGAGCAAACGAAGGGAGGAGAATAGGATGCTCGCGCGCGTACATTATATTATATATACCATTGTCGGAGCCTTGCTGGCAAGCCTCTGCCTCGCTCTCACTGCCGGATGCGGCCGTGCGGGTGCCGGAGCAGACCACAGAGGCGGCGACACCATAGCCATGGCCTATGCCCGCAACCTGCACATGGTGGCACACCCCGATGGCATAGAGGTCACCATACTGGACCCCTGGCACGAGGGACGCACGCTGGCGCGATACTTCCTCACCAGTGATACCACACGCCGGGGCGACGGCATCATACATGTACCCCTCAGGCGTGCAGCCGTCTTCACATCCGTGCATTGCGCACTCTTCAGCGAACTGGGGGCACTGTCCTCGGTGCGTGGCGTGTGCGACCTGCAGTATATGCCTCTGGCCTACATCCACGATGGGGTGGGGCAGGGACGCATCTGTGACCTGGGCAACAGCATGGAGCCCAACATGGAGCGGCTCATCGACCTCATGCCCGATGCCGTGCTGCGCAGCCCCTTCGAGCAGAATGGCGGTTATGGCAAGATAGGCCGTCTCAGCATCACCGTGGTGGAGTGTGCCGACTATATGGAGGTTGGTCCGCTGGCCAGAGCCGAGTGGGTGCGCTTCTACGGCCGTCTGGTGGGACAGGCCGAGCGTGCCGACAGCATCTTCCGCAGCGTGGAGCAGCATTATATTCAGTTGAGAGACAAGGCCCAGGGAGCACGCTCCCATCCCACTCTCATCTGCGAAGCACCCTACAACGGACAGTGGTACATGCCTGCCGGCAGCAGCACCATGGGACAGATGTATGCCGATGCAGGAGCCCGCTATCTGTTCTCCGACATCCCCGGCACGGGCAGCAGTCCGCTCAGCATCGAGCATGTGCTGGAGCGTGCACTGGAGGCCGACGTGTGGCTCATCAAGACGTACGGCCTGCAGAGCAAGGCTCAGCTGGCCAGTGATACGCCCCTGCTCAAGGGCATCAAGGCGCAGGCATGGACCTGCGACCCCTCTTCCACAGGGTTCTATGAGCAGACCCCCTTCCATCCCGAGCGGCTTCTGGAAGACCTCACGGCGATATTGCATCCCGAGTTGGGCATCGTGCCCGCCCACCGATACTTCCATAGCATACCATGAGACATGGCCTCCTGATTCTCCTCCTCTGCCTTCTGGTGGCGGTGCTGGCCCTGTGCAACGTGTGGTTCGGATCGCTCTGCATACCAGCCACGGCGGTGTGGCAGATACTGTGTGGCGGCCAGGTGGAGGGGCATCATGCCTGGACATTCATCATCATGGAGAGCCGTGTGCCCCAGGCCATCACGGCCCTGCTGTGCGGCGCATCGCTTAGCGCGTGCGGTCTGCTGCTGCAGACGGCCTTCCGCAATCCCCTGGCCGGCCCGTCCATACTGGGTATCGATGCCGGCGCAAGCCTGGGCGTGGCGGTGGTCATGCTGCTGTTGGGCGGCACGGTCACCCTTGGGTACCTATCTACAGGCGGCTACCTGCTGGTCATCATGGCCGCCATGGCTGGGGCGCTGCTGGTCATGGCACTGCTGCTGGCCCTCTCGCAGATATTGCGCAATGCCCTCACCCTGCTCATCGCAGGCGTTGTCATCAGCTACGTGACGGGCAGCATCATACAACTCCTCAGCTATCTGGGCACCGAGGAAGGCGTCCACCATTACGTGCTATGGGGCATGGGCAACTTTGGCAGTGTGTCCACCGACCGCCTGCCGGTGTTCTGTGCGCTGGTGCTCAGCGGCCTGGCAGGTGCTGTCCTGCTGGTCAAGCCCCTCGATGCCATGCTGCTGGGGGAGCGCTATGCACAGAACCTGGGAGTGAATGTGAGGCGGGTGCGCCAGGCATTGCTGCTTGTCACGGGTCTGCTCACAGCCACCACCACCGCCTTCTGCGGCCCGGTCTCATTCCTGGGTCTGGCCGTTCCCCATATAGCCCGCATGCTGCTTCGCACCAGCACGCACCGCATCCTGTTGCCAGCGTCCATGCTGGTGGGGGCGGCACTCACATTGGGCTGCAACCTCCTGTGCACGCTGCCGGGCAGTGGCACGCTCATCCCTATCAATGTCATCACACCCCTTGTGGGCACCCCGGTCATCATGTATGTGATACTGGGGCACAACCGTAAATAACTATTAACAACACCAAACAATTGCAAGATGAAAAGAACATCTCTATTCCTGGCAGCCGCCTGCATGACACTGGCCTCTGCTGCAGAAGTTACCTACCAGACTGTTCCCCTGCCTCAGCAGATAGCCATCGACCCCAGCGGCAAGCAGGCTCTGCTCATCAAGGGACAGGCTGTGACCTACCCTGCAGGCAACGACAAGATGAAGAGTACAGCCGCACTGGCCGGCGAGTACCTCTCTCTCACACCTCAGGTGGCCGGCAAGAAGGCCGTGCCCGGCGTGCAGCTCTCGCTGGGTCTCAAGAGTGAGAACCCCGAGGCATACATCATCACCGTGGACAAGAAGGGCATCCGCATCCAGGGCGCAAGCGAGAGCGGAGTGTTCTATGGCGTGCAGACATTGCGCAAGAGCGTGATGGAGGAGAAGGGCGACACCATTCGTCTGCCTTATGCAACGGTGAGCGGCGAGCCTCGCTTCGGCTACCGTGGCACCATGCTTGACTGTGCCCGCCACTTCTTCCCCGTCTCCTTCGTCAAGGAGTTCATCGACATATTGGCCCTGCACGGCGTCAACCGTTTCCACTGGCACCTGACCGATGACCAGGGCTGGCGCTTCGAGGTGAAATCGCTGCCCGAACTGGCAGTCAAGGGAAGCGTGCGTCCCTGCACGGTCGTAGGCAAGAACATCGGTGTGGGCAACGCTGCGGGAGCCATCTATGACGATACCCCAGAGACCGGATACTATACTCAGGAGGAGATGAAGGAGATTGTGCGATATGCCGAAGAGCGCTTCATCACCATCGTTCCCGAGATAGACCTGCCCGGGCACATGATTGCAGCACTCAGCGTATATCCCGAACTGGGTTGCACCGGCGGTCCTTACAACGTGTGGTGCCGCTGGGGAATTGCCCAGGATGTGCTCTGCGCCGGCAACCCCAAGACCCTCGACTTCCTGCACAAGGTCATGGACGAGGTGTGTGAAGTGTTCCCCGGCAAGCTCATCCACATCGGTGGTGACGAGAGCCCACGCAACCGCTGGAAGGCTTGCCCCAAGTGTCAGAAGAAGCTGAAGGAGCTTGGCCTGAAGAAGGAAGCGGAGTTGCAGACCTATATCAACAAGGACATTGAGGCCTATCTGGCAGCTAAGGGACGCGATATCATCGGCTGGGACGAGACCCTCGAGGGCGGTCTGAGTGAGAAGGCCAGCGTGATGAGCTGGCGCGGCTACAAGGGTGGCATCGAGGCTGCACGCCAGCACCATCACGTGGTGATGAGCCCCAACAGCCATTGCTACATCGACCATTATCAGCTCAAGAACCACGATGCCCAGCCTCTGGCAATCGGTGGCTATCTGCCCGTGAGCACCGTGTACAGCATGGAGCCCGTGCCTGCAGAGCTCACCGAAGAGGAAGGCAAGTTCATCGTGGGCGCACAGTGCAACCTGTGGACCGAGTATGTGGTGAGCCCCGACCACGCCATGTACATGCTGCTGCCCCGCCTGGCTGCCATGTGCGAGGTGCAGTGGATGCAGCCCCAGGCCAAGAACTACGAGGAGTTCAGCAAGAAGCGTCTGCCCGCCATGCAGAGCATCTACCGCAGTCTGGGCTACAAGTATTGCTCGACCATCGAGTAAGAAGCACCCATACGGCATTCATCTGAGCATAGGAGACGCGACTTATGGAAATCAGGCTGCATGATGTGAGCACAGGCTATGGCCGCCACGTGGTGGCAAGCGGGCTCAACGCCTGCCTGCATCAGGGCGAGATGGTGTGCCTGTTGGGCGCCAACGGAGCGGGCAAGAGCACGCTGCTGCGCACCATAGGAGGCTTCCAGCCGGCCCTCGCAGGCGAGGTGAGCATAGACGGCAAGCCGACAGACCGGCTGGGGCCGGACCGCCTCAACCGCCTGTTGAGCGTGGTGCTCACCGAGCGCATCGATGTGGCGGGACTCACCGTACGCGACCTCGTGGGCATGGGACGCGCCCCATACACTGGTTTCTGGGGCACCCTGCAGGCTGATGACCGCCGCATCGTGGATGAATCCATGAGGCTGGCAGGTGTGGGCGAACTGGCCGACCGGCAGGTGCAATCGCTGAGCGATGGGGAGCGGCAGAAGGCTGTGATAGCCAAGGCATTGGCACAGCAGACACCGGCCATCCTGCTCGACGAGCCCACGGCCTTCCTTGACTATCCGTCGAAGGTGGGCACCCTGCGCCTCCTGAGCCGCCTGGCCCACGACATGCAGAAGACTGTGCTGCTCAGCACACACGATGTGGAGATGGCTCTCCAGCTGGGTGACAAGCTCTGGCTGATGGACTGCCAGGGACTGAGCATCGGGTCGCCCCGCCAGTTGGCAGCCGATGGCACCATAGCCCGCTTCTTCGCGTGTCCCGGCGTGGAGTTCTCTCTCGAGAGCCTCACATTCCGCATGCAGGCTTCCTCAAACTGAGTGCCCGCTCCAGGCCGCTCCTTTCCTCAGGGAAAGGTGAGCGGATGAATGCAAAGTGACAGGATAAAGCAAAGCCCCCTCTTGAACTTTCCGCACAGGGAAGGAGCAAGAGGGGGCTTCCTCTTTACAGCCCCTCCCGATGGTGTCCGGCGCGCGGGCAGGGGAGGAGAGAGGCGCTTGGCGGAGAAGACGATGGCGCCTTGGGACAAGAAGGAGAAGGGTGAGGCGGAAAACGCAGTGCGGTGCGATGGCTGATGCAGCGCGCTGCGCCAGCCGATGCAGCGTGCTGCGCCAGCATATGCAGCGCGCTGCGTTTTCCGAACCAGAATGAACCCTTTCCCAAGTCACCCCGTTCCTTTTCTCCAGGCAATCCACTTCTTCATCTTCCGAAATCCGCCTCTCGCGCTATCGGAGGAATTTTCTTTTCTCCAGGCAACACGCTTCGGTCTCCATGGAAATCCTCTTCACACGCTTTCAGAGGTTTTCCCTTCCCCAAAGGCAATCCGCTTCTCCATCTCCCGAAATCCGCCTCTCGTGCTTTCGGAGGATTTTCCTTTTCTCCAGACAATACGCTTTGGCCTTCTCCGAAATCCGCTTTACATGCTTTCGGAGGATTCTTCTTTTCCCCGAGCAATCCGTTTCGTTCTTTCCAGAGGTCCCCTCCCCAGCCTTCCGCCATCGCTTTCCAAAAACAAGGCTTCGCATTCATGACAGAAGCGAAGCCTGATTTTTAGTCTGGAATCCTGTATTCAAGAATCGGCCGTGGTGCGGTTCATGGCGGCAGCCTTCCGCTTCACCAGGTCGGTGAACTCATGGTTCTTGAGTCCCCAGCGCGGTGCGATGACAAGCTCTGGCGGGCTCTGGCTCACGAAGCGCTCCAGCACGAGCGAGCGGGGAAGGCGGCTGATGTACTCCAGCACCAGGCTGACATACTCCTCGGCAGTGGGCATGGGCCAGGGGGCAGCCTCGTACTCCCGTGCCAGTGCCGTGCCGCGTATGACCTGCAACTGGTGCAGCTTGAGCGTGGTGAGCGGCAGGGAGGCCACCAGGCGTGCCTGTTGCATGAGGTCGGCATATGACTCCCAGGGGAAGCCCAGTATCATGTGTGCCCCCACGCGGATGCCTCGTGCGGCGGTGTTACGGATGGTCTCCTGCGCCTGTGCGAAGGTGTGTCCGCGGTTGACACGCCTCAGCGTCTCCTCGCTGGCGCTTTCCACCCCATATTCCACCAGCAGGAAGGTACGGCGGTTGAGCTCCTCCAGATAGTCCAGGAGCGGGGCGGGCATGCAGTCGGGGCGCGTGCCGATGACCAGTCCAATTACATCGGGTACCCGCAGCGCCTCTTCGTAGAGCGCCTTGAGGCGTGGGAGCGAGCCGTGCGTGTTGGTGTAGGACTGGAAGTAAGCCAGGTACTTCAGGGTGGGGTACTTGCGTGCGAAAAACCTCTTGCCAGCCTCCAGCTGCTGGGCAATCGTGCCGCCCTGCCGGCAATAGGCGGGATTGAAGGTGCGGTTGTCGCAGAAGGTGCAGCCACCGAAGCCCACCGTGCCGTCCCTGTTGGGGCACGAGAAACCTGCATCCACCGATATCTTCTGGGCCTTGCAACCCAGTTCTGCCTGCAGCCAGGCGCCGAACTCCTTGTATTCCATAAGGCAAAAGTACGCAAAAAAGGAGAAACGGAGGCCGGATGGACGCGGCTTTTGCCGATTTGTCGTACCTTTGTACGAAACAACGAAACAAACCAACAGAGAAATGAAAAGGCTATTACTACTGACGGCTCTGCTGTGCACCGTCACCACGCTGTGCACTGCCGATGACCTCACAATCGAGAACCTCACCAACGGCACCTATTCTGCCAAGCGCATCCACGGCGTCAACCCTCTGGCCGATGGCGAAAGCTACAGCCAGCTGAGTGCCGACGGCAAGCAGATCCTGCGCTACAGCTTCCGCACGGGCAAGCAGACGGGTGTGCTCTTTGACCCCAGTATGCTCAAGCAGCGCATACGCATCCCCCGCATCGACGGCTACATCATGAGTCCCGACGAAAAGCACATCCTGCTGCAGACCGACACGCGTGCCATCTACAGGCACAGCCGCACGGCAGAGTACTATATATATAATGTGAAGAACCGCACCATAGCCAACCTGAGCGAGAACGGTGCCCAGGAGGTGCCCAAATGGAGCCCCGACGGAAATATGGTGGCCTTCGTGAGAGACGGCAACCTGTTTCTGGTGAAGCTTCTGTTCAATAACAGCGAGACCCAAGTGACCAAGGACGGCAAGTTCGGCGAGGTGATCAACGGCAAGCCAGACTGGGTCAATGAGGAAGAGTTCTCGCTGAGCCGCGCCTTCGACTTCAATGCCGATGCCACCATGCTGGCATGGGTCAAGTACAATGAGAAGGCTGTGCCCACCTTCTCATTCCCCCTCTACAAGGGACTCGCCCCCGAGCGTCAGGAGTACAGCGAGTATCCAGGGGCCTACTCATACAAGTACCCCGTGGCAGGTGCCACCAACAGCACCGTCACCGTACACAGCTTCGACATCAAGAGCCGTGTGATAAGGCAGATGCAGCTGCCCCTTGCCCCCGACGGATATGTGCCCCGCATCACCTTCACCAATGACCCGCTGAAGCTCCTGGTGCTCACTCAGAACCGTCACCAGAACCGCCTCGACATCTATGTGGCCAATCCTCGCAGCACCGAGTGCCGCCTTATCGTGCGTGATGAGACCGAGAAGTATATATCCGAGAACGTGTATAAGAACTTCCAGACAACGCCTAATGGATTCGTGCTCATGAGCGAGCGCAGCGGCTGGAACCAGCTTTACCTGTATGACCTCAACGGCACGCTCAAGCGCCAGCTCACCCACGGACAGCACGTGGTGACCGACTTCTACGGCTACGACAGCCGCCTGGGCATGGCCTACTATGCCAGCAACCAGGAGGGGCCGCTCTACAAGGCCGTCTATAAGACCGACATCAAGGGCAAGACCATCAAGCTTAGCAGCCAGAAGGGAACCAATGACGCCATCTTCAGCAATGGGCTGCGCTATTATATGAACGTGTGGAGCAATCTGCAGACACCGCCTGTGACCACCCTGTGCGATGCCAATGGCAAGACACTGGGCACGCTTGAGGACAACAGCGAGTTGCGCTCCAAGCTCTCCGGCATCGCACTGGGCGAGCGCCGCATCATATCGTTCAAGACCCAGGACGGCGTGCAGCTCAATGGTCTGATGGTGCTTCCGGCCGACTTCAAAGAGAGCCGCAAGTACCCCGTCATACTGTTCCAGTACAGCGGTCCAGGCAGCCAGCAGGTGCTCGACAGCTGGAGTGCAGGCAACATGGGAGGCATGCTCTATGAGCAGTACTTGGCGCAGCAGGGCTTCATCAGCCTCGTTGTGGATGGCCGCGGAACGGGCGGCCGTGGCCGTGACTTCGAGCAGTGCACCTACCTCAAACTGGGTCAGCTGGAGAGCCACGACCAGGTGGAGGCAGCACTCTATGCCGCTTCGCTGCCCTACGTAGATGGCAAGCACATCGGTATCTGGGGCTGGAGCTATGGCGGCTTCTGCACTCTGATGAGCATGAGTGAGGGCCGTCCTGTCTTTGCCGCCGGCGTGGCAGTGGCTGCTCCTACCAGTTGGCGCTACTACGACAGCGTATATACCGAGCGTTTCATGCGCACTCCCAAGGAGAACGGAGAGGGCTACGACGTGTCGGCAATAAGCCGCGCCGGCCAGCTGAACGGTCATCTGCTGCTCGTTCACGGCCTTGCCGATGACAACGTACACTTCCGCAATGCCGCTGAATACACAGAGGCATTGGTGCAGGCCGACAAAGACTTCCGCGAGTTGACCTATACCAACCGCAACCACGGCATCTTCGGAGGCAACACCCGCGCGCATCTCTTCCGCCAGATAACCAACCATTTCAAGCAATACTTGCAGTAAGGAAGAGCAGGGCAATGCTCACGGCGCTCCTGCTGACAGGCATGACAGCAGTGGCCCGGGACAGTAACACAACGAGACCCGCAGCCGTCAGTAATGACGGCCAGCGGGTCTCGCTGTTTGAGGAAACGCTATAGGCGGCATCCCGCGCCGTTCTCCCCCTTGCCAGGGAAGGGCACATCGCGGGGCCGGAAACGACGAGAGGCAGGCTTGTCTTGTGGGAAGACAACCTGCCTCTAATCTGCTGTGACCCCGGAGGGATTCTAACCCTCGACCTTCAGAACCGGAATCTGACGCTCTATACAGCTAAGCTACGGAGCCGTTTATCAAGCGCAAAGATACAACTTTCCTGCGAAAGGAGAAAGGGAAGAGCCTTTTTCTTCTCCCTTTGCAGCCTTGTCTGTGGTGATGGCGGCGGTGCTGGCAGTGCCGGCGGATGCGTACGGCATGCAGCGCAGGGGGCGTAGTGTCATGCCTGCCGACTGCCTCTGCCCCTTATCCTCAGGCTGTTGGCTACCACACAGATGCTGCTCATGGCCATTGCCATACTGGCGTACATGGGGTTGAGCATCATGCCGCAGAGGGGGTAGAGCAGGCCTGCTGCCACCGGCACACCTATTATATTATAGAAGAACGCCCAGAAGAGGTTCTCTCTGATGATGCGTACGGTGGTGCGTGAAAGGCGTATGGCGCGCCCTATCTGCCGCAGGTCGGAGCCGATGATGGTGAGCATGGCCACGTTCATGGCCGTATCGCTGCCCTGGCCCATGGCGATGCTCAGGTTGGCGGTGGCCAGTGCCGCGCTGTCGTTGATGCCGTCGCCCACCATGGCCACGTGTTTGCCCTGGCTCTGCAGATGCTTCACGAATGCCGCCTTGTCGGCTGGCAGGGCATTTCCTGCATAGTTGCCGATGCCCGCTTCGTGGGCTGTGTGGGCAGCGGCACGGTCGTTGTCGCCCGTGAGCATGTGCACCTCTATGCCCATCTCACGCAGTTGGTCCACGGCCTCCTTCGAGGTAGCCTTGAGCGGGTCGGCCACTCCCAGGATGGCCAGAGCCTCCTGCCCGTCGGCCAGCAGGATGATGGTGTGCCCCTCGCTTTCCCATTGACGGCAGGCCTCGGCCAGTGGTTCATCGAGGCGTATGCCTCTCTGTTCCATCAGGCGGCGGTTGCCCAGCAGATAGGCAGTGCCATGGATGGTGGCCTCTATGCCCATGCCGGGCAGGGTGGAGCAGGTGTCGGGGGTGAGGACAGCGGACTGTGGGGAGAGGGTCAGACGGTTGTCGGTCAGATACTGGCGCACTGCCTGGGCCAGCGGATGCGTTGAGCGGCTCTCCATAGCCATGAGCACGGGGCCGAGGAGTGCCTTGTCCCCATTCCATTGCGCCCTTGTCACCGTGGGGTGTCCCGTGGTGAGTGTGCCGGTCTTGTCCAGTACTACCGCGCCGGTGCGGCATGCCTCCTCCAGTGCAGCGGCATCCTGCACCAGAATGCCCTCGCTGGCGGCACGTCCGATGGCCACTGTGATGGCTGTGGGAGTGGCAAGGCCCAGCGCGCAGGGGCAGGCTACCACCAGCACGCTCACGGCTGCGGTGATCCCCCTTTGCCACCCGTCGGCACCGCCCAGCAGTCCCCATGTGATGAGGGTGAGCACACTGAGCGACATGATGGTGGGCACGAAGACGGCAGCCACGCGGTCGGCCAGGCGCTGTACAGGAGCCTTGCTTCCCTGGGCCTCGCGCACCATCTGTATGATCTGCGCCAGTAAGGTGTGATTTCCTACGCACTGGGCACGGTAGGTGAAACTGCCCTGCAGATTGGTGGTGCCCGCATATACCCGGCTCCCCACCTCCTTATCTACAGGGATGGACTCGCCACTGAGCATGCTTTCATCCACGCACGATGTGCCGCTCGTCACGCTGCCATCTACGGCGATGCGCTCTCCGGCCTTGGCCAGAAGCAGGTCGCCCACGCTCACGTCCTGTATTCTCTTCTCCCAGGTACGCCCCTCCTCATCGGTGGCCGTCACGGTGTGGGGGCTGAGCGAGATGAGTGTGCGCAGGGCATCGGTGGTGTGGCTCTTGGCACGCGCCTCCAGCAGTCGGCCTGCCAACACGAATGTGATGATCATGGCAGCGGACTCAAAATAGAGATGGGGCAGGGCGGTGCCGTGCCCGAAGCCCAGATGGAGGCAGAGCACAGTGGCGCTGTAGAGGTAGGCAACGCCGGTGCCGGTGGCTACCAGCAGGTCCATGCCGGCAGAACCATGGCGCAGCTGTGTGATGGCATTGGCATAGAAACTGCGCCCGCACCATGCCACCACGGGTGTGGCCAGCAGCCACATGAGCAGGGCAGAGGGCAGTGAGGGGGTGAGGAACATCTGCATGCTCCACACTGCAAGCGAGAGTGCGGCTGCCAGCAGGGTGCGGTTGCGCATGCCGGTCCATTGCCTGCGGCGTGCCTGCTCGGCCTCTTCTTCGGCCTGGCCGGCATTGTCGCTGATGACCAGGTCGTAGCCTGCCGCCTGCACGCATTGCTGTATTTGGCTGGTGGTGCAGTCCTGGTTGTCATACTGCACCAGCACGGTCTGGGCTGCGAAGTTCACTGTGGCCTGTGCCACACCCTTCTGTGCCCTCAGTGCCTGTTCCACGCGGGCGGCACACATGGCGCATCCCATGCCCAGAACAGGGAATTCCTCTTTAAGAGTCATTGTAGTAAAGTGTTTTGATGAATGGATTGCGTGGTGCCTCCTTAGCTTATCACCACGCGGTTGCCACCCTCACGCGCCAGTTCCTGAGCGTATTTGCTTCGCTCGGCAAAGCGGGTGAAAAGTTCCTTCTGGGCCTCCTTGTCCTCCTTGATGACAGGGCTCTTGGCTTTCTCCAGCAGGCTCTTCAGTTCCCTCTTCACGCAATCGAGCTTGATGTTGCTTACCAGCGACATGATGGTATCATCGTAGCGCTGCTCAACGGGGGTGGCTGCGTGAATCTTGCTGAGCGGCACCTTGTCAACGCTCAGCTCGAAGGCCAGACCGCTGATGAGCGGGTCGGGATGGTGGGCAAAGTAGCGCTCGGCGGTGAAGTCCTGGTCGTGAACGTGTGCGATGCCCTCTTGCAGGATGCGTTCATAGAGCGGGGACGAGAGTTCAATGCCGTCGTCCTGCAGGCTCATGCTGGCATATTCAAAGGCCGAAAGGCTCTTCTCTTCCCCTTGCTCGTCCTCTATCGTGCAGATGCACTGCTCTCCGCGGGTCAGCAGCAGTCGCATCAGTTCGCGCTCGCGGTTGCTTTCGGCGGTGGAGATGCCTCCCTGGGCCGGTGTGCCGGGCGTGCCGGCTATGGGCTGGGGAGCAGCAGAGGGTACAGCCTGCACGGGTGCTGCCTCGGCTTGCTGACTCTGCTGGTAGGTCTCGCGGCGTGCCTCACGCTCTGCCTCGCGGCGCTTTTCGTCGGCCTTGGCACGCCTCTGCCCATTGACGGCATCGGTGATGAGGCGCTCCTCCATCTGCAGTTGTTGTGCTGCCTGACGGGTGTAGAGCACACGCGTAATCTCGTCGGGGATGGCCGCTATGCTGGCTGCTATGCTGTGTACAAGCTGCCCCAGGCGCGTGGGGTCGTTCTTGGCCGAGAGCATGAGGTGGGCTGTCTTGTACTGTATGAAGTCGGTCTGATGCTCGGTCAGGTACTGCTGGTACTCGGTGGCAGTGTGCTTGCGTGCGAAACTGTCGGGGTCTTCTCCGTCGGGCAGGAGCAGCAGCTTTACGTTCATACCCTCGGCCAGCAGCATGTCTATGCCCCTTTCACTGGCGTGTATGCCCGCCTCGTCTCCGTCGTAGATGACGGTGATATTGTTGGTCATGCGGTGTATGAGGCGTATCTGGTCGGTGGTGAGGGCAGTGCCCGATGAGGCCACCACGTTCTCCACTCCGTGCTGGTGCATGGCCATCACGTCGGTGTAGCCCTCTACCAGGTAGCACAGGTCGCGCTTGCGGATGGCCTCCTTGGCCTGGAAGAGTCCGAAGAGTTCCTTGCGCTTGCTGTATATGATGCTCTCGGGAGAGTTGAGGTACTTCACGTTGACGCCCTTGGTGGCTGCATCGAGCACGCGTCCGCCGAATCCTGCCACGCGTCCGCTCATGGTGAAGATGGGCCATATCACACGTCCGCGAAAGCGGTCGCGCAGGCGTCCGTCCTCGTTCTTCAGACAGAGTCCCGTGCCTATGCTCAGCCGCGGTTCCTTCTGGTTGACGGTATTTACGAGATAGCTTTCCTGGTAGCCGGCCTTTAGCGCATCGGCTCCAAGCGAATGCTCGCGGCTGTCGGGCGAGAAGCCCAGTTGGAAGCGCGCTATGATGTCGTCGCGGAAACCTCGGTTGTGGAAGTAGGCCAGGCCTATGGCGCGTCCGTCGGGTGTGTTGTTCAACTGGTTCTGAAACCACTCCTTGGCCCAGTCGTTGAGGATGAACATGCTGTCGCGGTCGGTTTGCGACTGCTTCTCTTCGGGCGAGAGTTCCTTCTCCTTTATCTCGATACCATACTTCCTGGCCAGATAACGGAGTGCGTCAGGGTAGCTCAGCTGCTCGTGCTTCATAATGAAGTCGATGGGGCGGCCGCCTACTCCGCATGCGAAACACTTGCAGATGTTCTTGGCCGGCGAGACCATGAACGACGGGGTGCGGTCATCGTGGAACGGGCAAAGGCCCTTGAGGTTGGCTCCCGACCGCTTGAGGGTCACGAAGTCCGACACCACATCCACTATGTTGGCAGCGTCCAGAATCTTGTCTATGGTAAGCCTGTCAATCATCTTGCTTGTCTCTCCTCTCTGTATATGCTTGTGCGCGGCTTGGCATTAGATGCTGATGCCGCAGTCGTTCTTTATTTCAGACATCACGAAAGTGCTCTCTATGCTGCCTACGCTCTCTATTGCCCCCAGGGTGTTAAGGATGAACTCCTGGTATGCCTTCATGTCGGGAGCGTGTATCTTGAGCATAAAGTCGAAGTTGCCACTGATGTTGTAGCACTCGCTCACCTGCTCGGTGTCCCTGATGCGGTCGGCGAAGTCCTGTGCGATGTCGCGGTTCATGCGCCTCAGCTTCACATTGCAAAACACGATGAAGCCCCTGTTGAGCTTGTCGGCATCGAGCACCGCCACGTACTTGCGTATGTAGCCCATCCGTTCGAGGCGCTTCTGGCGCTCGAAGACAGGGGTGGTGGAGAGATGCACCTGCGCCGCCAGTTCCTTGGTGGTGAGGCGTGCGTTCTGCTGCAGGGCGCGCAGAATCATCAGGTCGGTCTTGTCAAGTTCTTCTGTGTGCATGCTTCCTCGTTTTTATGTAGTGCGGTGCAGTGGCTTGTGCAGCGTGCTGCGATGTCCTGCGCAGCGCGCTGCATAGCCCGATGCACCGCAGTGCGTTTCCGGCAGGTGTCTGATGGGCAGGTGTCAGGTGGTGCTCTGTGTGGCCCTTATGGCCGTGCTTCGGGGGCCTGAAGACCCTGCCCGGCGGTGTGACTCATGGTGCCCGCCTTATTCCAGCTCATCGTCGTCGTCCATGTCGAAGTCGAAATCTCCGAAGTACGTAGGCACGTCCTGTGTGAACTCGTCCAGGTCGCGGCGGTCCTTCTTGGTGGGTCGGCCGGTTCCCTTGGCACGGTTGGCAAATCCGCTGATGCGGCTCATCTCCAGCAGTTCGTACTGCTCCTGCGGCGTGACATTCTCCAGTATTTCAGGCAGGAGCCTTGCTCCCACGCGCTTCTCGATGGGCTGCAGTACCTTGAAGGAATAGGTGACAGGCGGCTTGCGCACGCTCACCACGTCGCCTGCCTTCACTGTGCGGCTCGCTTTCAGCTGGGTGCCTCCCATGCTCACCTGCCCTTTGCGGCAGGCGGCAGTGGCCAGGGTGCGTGTCTTGAAGATACGTGCAGCCCACAGCCATTTGTCTATACGTGCTTCCTGACTGGCCATCGTGCTCAAGCCCTCTCTGCTGTGAGGCGGCAGATATTGACCACGGTCATCATGGCCTTCTGCATGCTCTGTATGGGCACAAACTCATGCTTGCCGTGGAAATTGAGGCCGCCGGCAAAGATGTTGGGGCATGGCAGCCCCTTGAAGGACAGTTGGGCACCGTCGGTACCGCCGCGGATGGGCACCACCTGGCAGAAGCCGCACGCCTCGCGGATGGCTTCGTGGGCGATGCCGGTGATGTGTGGCTTGTCCTCGAGCTGCGAGAGCATGTTGTAGTACTGGTCCTTGACCACGGCTGTCACCGTGCCCTCGCCGTACTTGCTGTTCATCATCTGTGCAGCCTCGGCCACCTTCGTCTTGCGCTGCTCGAAGGCTTCGCGGCTGTGGTCGCGTATGATATAGCTCAGGGTGGCCTCCTCCACGCTGCCGTTCATGCCGGTCAGGTGGTAGAATCCCTCGTATCCTTCGGTGGTCTCGGGGCGCTCGTCGGCAGGGAGCAAAGCCATGAACTCGCTGGCGAGCAGGCATGCGTTCACCATCTTACCCTTGGCATAGCCTGGATGCACGTTGCGTCCCTGTATCTGTATCTTCGCTCCTGCGGCATTGAAATTCTCGTACTCCAGTTCACCCACTTCGCCGCCGTCCATGGTGTAGGCCCATTGGCAACCGAATTTCTCCACATCGAAGAGGTGTGCTCCCGCACCGATTTCCTCGTCGGGGTTGAATGCAACACGTATCTTGCCGTGCTTGATTTCGGGATGCTGCATGAGGTAGGTCATGGCGGACACTATTTCGGCGATGCCCGCTTTGTCGTCGGCACCCAGCAGGGTATGGCCGTCGGTGACTATGAGGTCCTCTCCCACGTGTGCCTTAAGCTCGGGGAACTGCTCCACCGATGTGATGATGCCTTCGTTGGGGTCGAGTACGATGTCGGTGCCGTCATAGTTGTGTATGATGCGCGGGCGGATGCCGGCACCGCTGCAGTCGGGACTGGTGTCCATGTGGGCGATGAAGCCGATGGTGGGCACGGCCTTGTCGGTGTTGGCGGGGAGGGTGGCATACACATAGGCATGCTCGTCCATCTCCACTTCGGTCAGTCCGATGGCCTGGAGCTCCCCGTAGAGGTAGCGTGCCAAGTCCCGTTGCTTGTCGGTGCTGGGGCACTGTGCCTCGTTCTCCTCGCTTGATTGTGTGTCGATGGACACGTATTTGAGAAATCTGTCAGTCAGTTCCATAGGGTGTGGTTTAATGGTTTGCAAGGTCAGCCTTGCCGCATCTGTAAGTTATTTGTTGTTGTAGTTGCACATGGCGAACTGCATTCCGCTGAGTGCGAAAGCCTTGATGGCATCGCATGCCACGGGCACTTTCTCGTTCACCTTCTGCTCATCTTCGGGGCAGAAACGGCCCAGTACGAAATCGACCTGCCCGCCGCGCGGGAATTCGTTGCCTATTCCGAACTTGAGTCTGTTGTACTGCTCGGTGCCCAGCATCTGCGCTATGTGCTTGAGGCCGTTGTGCCCCGCCGCGCTTCCCGAGGGCTTGAGCCTGATGGTGCCAACGGGCAGACTCAGGTCGTCCACCACCACGAGCAGGTTCTCGATGGGCACTTTCTCCTGCTGCAGCCAGTAGCGAACGGCATTGCCCGACAGGTTCATATAGGTGGAGGGCTTCAGTAGCACGAGCTCGGCATTCTTCACCCTCATGTGGGCCACGAAGCCGTAACGCTTGTCCTCAAAAGCAGTATTGGACGCCTTAGCAAGGGCGTCCAATACTCTAAATCCGATGTTGTGGCGGGTGCCATCGTACTCGTCGCCGATGTTACCCAGCCCCGTTATCAGGTATTTCATCTTGTCGTGACAGTGTTGCTGTATTAGGCCTTGGCAGCAGCGCTCATGGCAGAGCGTGTCATCTTCACCTGACAAACAACCACACTGGGGCTTGTAACCAGCTCGAGGCCCTCGAAATGCAACTCGCCCACCTTGATGGTCTTGCCCAGAGCGAGGTGTGTCACATCGATGTTCAGCTTCTCGGGGATGGCGGTGTATGCTGCGCGAACCTTCAGCTTGCGCACGCTGGCAGCCAGCTTACCACCGGCCTTTACGCCCTCAGCCAGTCCGGTCATCTGGATAGGCACCTCCATCACGATGGGCTTCTCCTCGGTGATTTCGTAGAAGTCCACATGCAGCAGCTGGTCAGTGACGGGATGGAACTGGAGCTCCTTCATGATAGCCTTGCACTCCTTGCCATCGATGTTCAGGTTAACGCTGTAGATGTCGGGAGAATAAACCAACTTGCGCAGCTCCTCCTGTGATGTGTAGAAGCTCATAGCTGTGTTCTCGCCGTTCTCACCCTTGCTCTCGCCATAGAGGTTGCAGGGAACGTTGCCGTTCTTACGCAGCTCGCGTGTAGCCTTCTTGCCAGTCTCGGTACGTGCAGTACCCTTCACGTTGATACTTTTCATCTTGTTCTTAGTTTGTTGTGTTACTCTAAATTAAGTCTTTTGGTGCTTAATTCGCCATCACACGGCTCAAAAAGCGGGGCAAAGATACGGCTTTTTCTTGGAATGCCAGCACGTTTCCCTGGTTTTTCCATTCTTCTGTATTGGAAAGCGGGGCAGGCTCCTCAGGTCGCCTTGGCGCGCAGGTTCTTGTCTGTCAGCGTCTTGTCTGGTGCGGTACACGCGCCTGTCTCACTTTTCAAGCCCTGATGATTGTTTCTCTTCGTCACAATGATTGTCTTTCTGCATCTCCATTGCAGCCTCGTTGCACTCCATCGATAATCTTTTTGTGCCTCAATTGCAGCCTCGCTGCGTCCCATTGACAATCTTCCCGTGTCCCAATTACTGTCCCTCCGTGCTCCATTGGTAATCTCCTTGTGGCCCTATAATATATAATGTATAGGTCGTCGGGATGTGCAGCGCATGGGATTTTGCCCTGTGTCGAATAAGCTTTCCTTCATCCTCGAAGGCCAGTCTTCTTTGACTCAAGGACTCAACCTTTCATTTTTGCAAGGTGCTCTCTCCTGCCTTACAGTTCGGTGGGGAAGTCCAGGTCAATGTGAATCTCGCCTGCTTCGGCGCGCTCTTCCGCTTCGGGTGAGGCGGCCTGTGCATAGCTCATGGCCTCTTGCAGGGCGACCAGAAACTTGTCGAAGTCCTCGGAGAAAAGGAATATCTTGTGCTTCTCATAACTCACGTGTGGGTTCTCCACGGCGCCCGATGTTGTCTTCTTGCTCTCCGTAATGCTCAGATACTTCTCTCCGCGCTTGTTCTCTTTCACGTCCAGATAGTAGATACGCTGGCCGGCTTTCACTGTCCTCGAGAATAGAATGTCTGAGTCGGTGCTCTTCTGTGTTGTTTTTGCTTCCATTGTCTTTTGTATGCGTTGGCATGTTTCCTTCGCAAAAGTCCCCTTATTTTCTCTATCCACCAAAAAAAACGGGGAAAATTATGCCTATGTGGGGCAAAATGCGTACTTTTGTCCACATTTTAAGACAATGGTATGATAAATCGCGAATTGATTCGACTGAAGCTGGTTCAGATAATCTATTCATATTGCCAGAGCGGTTCGAAGAGTATTGACGCGGCCGAGAAGGAGTTGGACTTCAGCCTGGGTCGCGCTTATAAGTTGTATGCAAGCCTCTTGCTACTGATTGTGGAAGTGGGGCGCATGGGGCTCCGTATGGAAGAGATGCGCCGCAGCAGAGCGCGCCGACTGGGCTTGAAGGAGCTGGACAACAGCCGCTTCATCAATAACCGCTTCCTTCTTCAGCTTGAGGGGAACAGTCAGTTGCGTGACTATGTGGACTCGCAGAAGATATCCTGGGCTGACCAGGAGAACTTTGTACGCTCTCTCTACACCAAGATAGAGGACAGCCCCCTCTATGCCGCCTACATGGAGGCTGCGGAGGACAGCTATGCAGAGGATCGCGCATTCTGGCGCAAGGCCTACAGGGAGTTCGTCTGCAACAACGAGGAGCTGGATGACATCCTGGAGGAGATGGACATCTACTGGAACGATGACAAGGCTATCGTGGATACGTTTGTGCTCAAGACCATCAAGCTCTTCAGCGAGGAGAGCGATGACAACCAGCCTCTGCTGCCCGAGTTCCGCGATGAGCAGGACCGCTGCTTCGCTATCCGTCTGCTGCGTCATGCCATCACGGGAGCCGACACATTCACCGAGTATATCGCCTCCACCACGCGAGGCTGGGACATCAACCGTGTTGCCCTCATGGACCGCATCATCATGCAGGTGGCGCTGGCAGAGATTGTCACCTTCCCCGAGATACCCGTCAGCGTGAGCATCAGCGAGTATGTGGAGCTGGCCAAGACCTATGGCTCACCCAAGAGCGGCAAGTATGTCAATGCCACGCTCGACACTATCGTGAAGCGCCTGGCCAAGGAGAAGAAGCTCATGAAGGACGTGCCCGTGCAGGTGCGCTGCGCCGGGAGCACTGCCGAAGAGGCCCCCGCTGCCCAGGAGGGCGAGGCGTGAGGCACAGGCCATCGCTACGGCCGAGTGAAAGAAACCCGATAAGAAACACACATTAAACTATAAAACAATGATTACAGTATTGGCAGCATCCGCTATGCAGCAGTACCAGCCACTCATCATGCTGGGTCTGATTATCGTCATCATGTGGTTCTTCATCTTCCGCCCACAGCAGAAGAAGCAGAAGGAAATACAGAAGTTCCGCAACAGCATCGAGAAGGGACAGTCTGTGGTGACCGCTGGAGGTATATATGGCACCGTGAAGGACGTTATCGAGGAGGACAATGCTCTCCTTATCGAAGTGTCAAAGGGCGTTTGCATCAAGGTGGACCGCAATTCGGTGTATGCCTCTGCACAGCCCACAGTACGCTGACGGCAAACTAACCCCAATATGTTGCCGGGAGCAGGCCGGCAGGCTTGACTTCCGCATCGAAGAGCAGAAATGAACGCCAGAACAAGCAGAACCATAAGAAAGATCAGAGTCGCGCTCCTGAGTTCAAAGGCACGTGAGACCCTGGTCTTTCTCTTTTTCCTGGCCATCTCCTATGGTTTCTGGCTTCTGCAGACGCTCAACGAGTCGTTTGACATTCGCCTGCAGGTGCCTCTGCAGCTCACCGAGGTGCCCGAGAATGTGGTCATCACCACTCCTCTCCCCAGCCAGATATCGGTGAGCGTGCACGATAGGGGGACAGCCCTGGTGCGCTATATGCGCCGCAGGGAACTGAAGCCCGTAGAATTGGACTTCTCTGCCTATGACAATGGAGCATCGAGCGCCCGTGTGCAGATTCCCCTTCAGGAAATCCAGCGCGCCATCCAGAACCAGCTCGAAGCCACCAGCCACATACAGGCCATCCACCCCGACACCATCGAGTATTACTTCAACCGTGGTCTGGCATACCGCCTGCCCGTGAGAGTCTGCGGCAAGGTGACCACCACGCCACAGAATTACCTGGTGGGTATGCGCCCCGAGCCCGACACCGTCACCGTGTATGCACCCACCCAGGTGCTCGATACCATGCGTGCCGCATACGTCAGCGTGAGCATGGCACAGCTGACGGAGAACACCACGGTGCAGGCCACGCCGCGCCAGATGAAGGGTGTGCGCTATGAGCCATCCAGCATCCACGTGACGGCCTTGGTGGACTATTACACCGAGAAGACGGTGGAGGTGCCCATCATAGGGCTCAACTTCCCGGGCGACAAGGTGCTGCGCACATTCCCCAGCAAGGCTCGCGTGACCTTCAGAGTAGGCTCCAGCCAGTTCTCGCGCTATACTGCCGACAACTTCGTGCTGGCTGCCACCTACGAGGAACTGCTCCAGAATCCCTCCATCAAGTACCGTTTGCACCTGAAGTCACTGCCCGAGGGCGTGTCCAACGTGCGCATCGTGCCTCAAGAGGTGGATTATCTGATAGAGCAGACAGACAGTTCGGATGAAGGCGACGACAACCAGTGACGGCAATGGCAACAGGCAACGGCGTTCACGATGACGCACAATCCAGGCACCCGGGACAGATTCGTCTGGGCATCACGGGCGGCATAGGCAGTGGCAAGAGCTATGTGGCTCAGATGCTGCAGGCCCGTTGGGACGTGCCTGTTTATGACTGTGACAGCGAGGCCAAGCGGCTGACCGCAGAGTCGGACGACATCAGGACGGCTCTCACACAACTGGTGGGCGACCACCTTTGGCAGCAGGGACAGATGCAGAAGCCCGTGCTGGCCGCCTACCTGTTTGCCTCCCCCGAGCATGCCGCGCAGGTCAATGCCATCATCCATCCCGCCGTGCGCAGCGACTTCCTGCGCTGGGCCGATGCCCACAGCCGTTTCCCCGTGGTGGCCATCGAGAGTGCCATACTCTGCGAAAGCGGTTTCCACACGCTGGTGGACAGCATCCTGCTGGTGGATGCCCCCCTCGAGGTGCGTCTGCAGCGTGCCATGCTGCGCGATGGAGCCAGCCGCCAGCAGGTGATGGCCCGCATGGCCAGACAGGACTCTGCGCAAGCCCGGCAGTTGGCACGCTTCACAGTCATCAATGACGGCGGCGGTGACCAACTGTTGCAGGCATGCCTGGAGAGCATCGTGACACAGCTCCAGGCCGAAGCCGGTGCAATGCAAGACAACAAGTAACAAGAATAAGAATATAAAAGAAAGCAACTATGTTGAAAAAGATCTTAGCCATCTCAGGCAAGCCAGGCCTTTACCGACTGGTATCTCATGGCAATCGCAGTCTCATCGTAGAGACATTGGAGGCAAAGCCCAAGCGCATGCCCGTGTTCTCCACCGATAAGGTGGTGTCGCTGGCAGACATTGCCATGTACACCGACGACGAGGAGGTACCCCTGCGTCAGGTGTTCAACAGCATCAAGGAGAAGGAGCAGGGCGGCAAGGCCAGCGTGGATTTCCGCAAGGCCAACAGCGCCGAACTGGGTGAGTTCATGGCAGCGGTGCTCCCCACCTATGACCGTGAGCGTGTGCATATCTCTGATATCAAGAAGCTCATCCAGTGGTATGACCTGCTGGTGGAGAACGGCGTGACCGACTTCTCCGAGGAGCAGCCTGAGGCCGCCGAGGCCGCTGAGCCCGAAGCATAAGGGGCATATCTACGCCCCCATAGGAAGCCCTCTTCCCACCTCCCCATGAGCGGAGGCAGGAGGAGGGCTTGCTGTATGCCGACGGTTGCTGTACAGTGGAGATAGTGGGGCAGAGAACTGTCCCAGCTGCGCTCTGGCGGCAGGTAATGCGGTGAAGACCGTTTGGCACAAGGACGTTCCTTGCTCGGGGGAAAGGTACGTCAGGCTCGCCCAAAGGCCCTTTGCAGGCACGAAGTCGTGCGCAGCAGTTCTCTCAGATGTCCCTGGGCGGTTTTGCGTAAGAGCGGAACATGATGCATCTGGCCGCGGACCGTTCTGGGTAGGGATGCGGAACGCCGACTACAGAGCACTCCTCCGTGCCTTGAAAATCCCCCGAGCATTTTGCTCCCAAAAACGCAGCGCGCTGCAGTTGCCATTGCAGTGCGCTGCGATTGCTCACGCAGCGTGCTGCGTAGTCACATGCAGCGTGCTGCGTGGAGGGCCCCGTCTGTATCCCTTGAGGAGA
This sequence comes from uncultured Prevotellaceae bacterium, assembly GCA_900543815.1. GTDB lineage: Bacteria > Bacteroidota > Bacteroidia > Bacteroidales > Bacteroidaceae > Physcousia. Next base: position 51,044 of record UQST01000003.1, on the reverse strand, counting down.
AGGGGCTGTTGCGTGCAGAATGGGAATGTGCCGGACAGGTGCCCCCAGGACGCATTTTACCCCAAAAGAAGCCCTCTTCCTGCCTGTCCAATGCTGGAGGCGGGAAGAGGGCTTGCTCTTAGGATTGTATGTTGATGCCTCCGAGCTTGGGAGCGGGATGCTCTCCGGCTGCCTTGGGAGGCTTGTCTGCAGGCCGTGCCTTGGTGGTGCGGCGCAGGCGGGGGCGGGTCAGAGCCGTACGCGGAAGGCTCCGCCTGTGATGCTCTCCAGCGTCAGCGGCTGGTAGAAGAGGCTGTAGTCGGTGGGAGCCTGCTCGAGGAAGAAGCCTATGCGGCCGTCATGCTGCAGCGTCATGGTGCTGTAGGCCGATTCGTAGAAGACGATTTCCAGGCCGGGCTGCCAGTCCTCGGCCAGTCCCACAGAGGTGTGCGGGGTGTCGGGCGTGAGTTCCTTGTAGTAGATGCCCACGCATGTGCGGCCGTTGCCGGTGGGCAGGCTCTGCAGCAGGATGTGGGTGTCCTTGCCGGTGCGGGCGTTTGTGGCGGGTACCAGAAGGATTTCGCCGTTGCAACTGTTGGCACCTACGCGGATGCCGCCCCGTGCCTGGTCGCTTGCCACGGGCTTGTCCCATTGTCCACGTGAGAAGTCGTCGGATGCGAAGCGCCACACATTGAACCATCGGCCATACCATTTGCGGCCGCTCAGCACGATGTCACCGCCGGGCAGTTCCTCCACCTTGGGCTCATCGCTACCGGGGCAGGGCATGATGCTTGGGTCGCCGCCCAGCAGTTGCCAGGTCTCTCCGAAGTCGTCGGAATACACCACATAGGCGCCCTGCATGGCTTTGCCCCTACACAGCATGGCGGCATACAGACGGTAGTACTTGCCCTTCTTCACCAGTCTGCTCTGCACGATGCGTCCGCTTCCGAAGAAGCCTCCGTAGGGAATCACGCTGCTGTCGGCGGCAGCGAGGATGCTCTCGCCAGTCTTGCCCCAGAACTGTGTGCTCACATCTACGGGCTTGGTCCAGGTCATGCCGCCGTCGTGGCTGCGCAGACGTGCCACGCAGGGGTGCTTCTCGGCAGTGGCATAGGGGTAGGGCGTACAGCCACTCACACACATGATGAGCACCTCTTCGCTCTCGCGGTCGGCCACCAGGGCGGCATCACCGAAGCCTTTGCCGAAGAAGGGGTAGTCCTTCACCTCGTTGTCTCCATCGGCTATGCACACGGGAGTGCTCCAGGTGAGTCCGTTGTCGGTGCTGTATCGGCTCAGCAGGTCAACCTCGCCGAAGCCGATGTCTCCCCCGCAGGGGCGCTCGTCGGCCACTGCTACCAGGGTGCCTGTACGCGTGGTGGTGATGGCGGGTATGCGGCGCGGATAGCCCTTGGAGCTGAGTCCGTACCAGAGGAATTGCCCCTGGTTCTTCTCTTCCAGGGAGATGTAGTGCAGCGTGTCGGGCGTTGCCGCTTTCTGCGCACCGGCCAGTAGGGGTGCAGCTGCCAGCAAAAGTGCTGCGGCGAGCCTGCATGTGGGATAAAGGTTGTTCATTTGCGGGTTATGTTTTACTAAGTATAAGTGTGTCGCGCTATGGCGCAGGTGTGTTGTCGGAAGGTGTCTTGGGGCTGTGGGCGCGGCGCACTACAGCAGCAGCATGCCTGTGAGGCCGCACAGGACAATGAGCAGGATGGGGCCCATCTTATATACGCGCTGGCCGATGAAGGCAAACAGGAAGATGCCCACACTGATCCAGAACTGCCAGGGGCACTCGCTGCGGCTGCCGAAGTTCTCCTCTGTCATGAGCAGCAGGGCTGCGGCTGCCAACAGACCCACCACGGCGGGGCGCAGTCCCTGGAACACATGCTCTACCACGGGATGGTCCTTGAACTTCATGAGGAACTTGCTTATGATGAGCATCAGAATGAGGCTGGGCAGCACCACCGCCACGGTGGCTGTCACGCTTCCCAGCAGTCCCCAGTACCACTCATGCCCTGCATCCATGGCTGCCGTATAGCCTACATAGGTGGCGCTGTTGATTCCTATGGGACCCGGAGTGCTCTGGCTCACGGCCACGATGTCGGTAAACTCACCCATGGTCATCCAGTGGTAGCGGTTGACCACCTCGCCCTGAATCATGGATATCATGGCATATCCGCCGCCGAAACCGAATAGTCCGATGCAGAAGAACGTCCAGAAGAGTTGCAGAAAGAGTAGTGCCATATTGCGTGTGGTGTGTTTGTGTGAATGTAGGAATGTTGCGTCAGGAATCGCTTATGCTTTCTGTCCGCTGTGAGAATTGCTGTCGGGTGAGGCTGGCTTCTCGTCGGCCTTGTCCTCGGGGTCGTTTATCAGCTGGCCGTAAGCGTAGCCGCCCAGTCCTGCCAGCAGGATGATGTAGATGGGACTCACGCCTGCCAGCCAGATGAGAAGGGCTGCCGCTGCGGGAATCCATATGGTGTGTCGGGTGACGCGAGCCGATTTGGCCATTCTGAAGACGGGTGCGGCAATGAGGGCCACCACGGCTGGACGTATGCCGCGGAAGAATCGTGCCACCCACTCGTTGTCCTTGAACTGCTGGAAGAGTGTGGCGATGGCCAGGATGATGAGGAATGAGGGCAGGCATGCTCCCAGCGTGGAGCACAGTGCGCCCTTCACTCCGCGCAGCTTGTAACCGATGAAGATACTGATGTTGACCGCGAAGATGCCGGGGCAGCTCTGCGCCACGGCCATCAGATCGACCAGCTCCTCCTCGCTCACCCACTGCTTCTGCTGCACCACCTTCTGCTGTATGAGCGGAATCATGGCGTAGCCGCCACCGATGGTGAATAGGCCGATGTGGAAGAAGTTTCTGAATAAGTCCCAGTACATAACGTTGTGTGAAGTGCCGCCCGGCGGCGGCCGGCTGATGGTTTGTGAGAGCGGGTCACGGGAGCAAGCCCCCCGTGACCCGTCTTGTGATGATATGCTCGTGTGTGGCTATCGCTTTACTTCTGGTGCTGCTCCACCCACTTGCGTGCGTTGACAAAGGCTTCTATCCAGGGCGTAACCTGGTCGGAGCCGAGACGCTCGGCAGGGTAGTAGGCGCACTGCCAGGGCAGGAAGGCGCGCTCAAGGTGTGGCATCATGGCCAGATGGCGGCCGTCGGCGCTGGCGATACCTGCTGTGCCGAAGCTGCTGCCGTTGGGATTGGCAGGATAACCCTCGTAGGCATACTTGAGCACCACGTTGTAGTCCTCCTCGCGGCCGGGCAGCACGAATTTGCCTTCGCCGTGGGCCACCCACAGGCCCAGACTGCTTCCGCCCAGTGAGTCGAGCAGAACGCTGTGGCCACCCTGCTGGACATCCACGCCCAGGAAGGCTGACTCAAACTTGTGGGAGTCGTTGTGCTCCATGTGAGGACGCTCGCTGCCGTTCGCGGTGCCGCTTGTGCGGCCCACCAGACCCAGCTCCATCATCAGCTGGCAGCCGTTGCACACACCCAGTGAAAGGGTGTCCTCGCGGGCATAGAAGCGGTCGAGGGTCTCCTTGGCGCGTGGATTGTAGAGGAATGCACCGGCCCAACCCTTGGCAGAACCCAGCACGTCGCTGTTGGAGAAGCCGCCGCAGAATACGATGAAGTTCACATCGTCCAGTGTCTCACGGCCGCTCACCAGGTCGGTCATCATCACGTCCTTCACATCGAAGCCTGCCAGATAGAGCATGTATGCCATTTCGCGCTCGCCGTTGGTGCCCTTTTCGCGGATGATGGCAGCACGTATGCCACTCTTCTCCCTGCGGTCGGGGTTGAGGCCGTAGCGGCTCAACTTGCCTGTGAAAGCAGCGGGCATGTGCCAGTGGATGGGCTGTCGGCCCATATTGGCAGCACGCTCCTCGGCCTTTCCGTGCATGGTCTGCTTGGTGTCCATAAGGTGGCTGCTGCGGTACCACTCGGCCCTCATCCGGTCGATGTCGAGCACTGTGGTCTCTCCCTCACGGGTGATGCTCAGTGTGCGCTCCTCGCAGGGGTGGCCTATGTTGACGTATCCGATGCCCATGTCCTCGAGCATCTTCTTCACCTTAGAGCAGTCCTTGTCGGCCACCTGGATGACTACGCCGGGGTTTTCTGAGAAGAGTATCTTCACCAGGTCATCGGCCTGCATCTTGTCGAGATGTATGTCGAGACCACCCTTGGTATTGGCAAAGGTCATCTCCAGCAGTGTAGTGATGAGACCACCTGCAGAGATGTCGTGTCCTGCCAGGATGAGGCCTTCGTTGACGAGTGTCTGCACTGCGTTGAATGCGTCACGGAAGTATTCTGCATCCTGCACCGTGGGTACCTCGTTGCCTATATAGCCCTGTGACTGTGCGAACGCCGAGCCGCCCAGACGGAAGGGACAGAATGATAAGTCGATGTGCAGCAGGGTGGATTTCTCGTTGCGGAGCACCGGACTCACCACACGCTTTACGTCGCTCACCTGTGCGCCACTGCTTACGATTACGGTTCCCGGCGAGATGATCTTCTCTCCGCTGGGGTATTTCTGTGTCATGCTCAGGCTGTCCTTGCCGGTGGGCACGTTGATCTGCAGCTTCAGGCAGAACTCTGAGAGGGCCTGCACAGCCTTGTAGAGTCGTGCGTCCTCGCCCTCTTGTGCGCGGCAGGGCCACATCCAGTTGGCCGACAGACTGACGCTGTCGAGTCCCTCGGTGAGCGGTGCCCACACGATGTTGGTCAGTGCCTCGGCCACTGCCAGCACAGAGCCGGCTTCGGCATCGGCCAGTGCGGCCTGCGGTGCATGGCCCAGGGCTGTGGCTATGCCGTGCGTTCCGCGGTAGTCGAGAGCCACCACGCCGCAGTCGGAAAGAGGCAATTGCAGTTCGCCCTGGCACTGCTGGCGTGCCACCTTACCGGTCACCGAGCGGTCCACCTTGTTGGTGAGCCAGTCCTTGCAGGCCACAGCCTCCAGCCTGAGCACCTGCTTCACCTTCTCTTCGATGTCGCCGGGCGTGTATTGCACGGGGGCATAGGTGCGCTCCACGGTGCTGTCGCGCATGATGGTCTTGGGCGAATGGCCGAACATCTGGCTTACCTCCAGGTCAAAGGGACGCTTGCCGTCGGCCTGCTCAAAGGCGAAGTGTGCATCGCCGGTGGTCTCTCCCACCACGTAGAGAGGGGCGCGCTCACGCTCAGCAATGCGGTTGACGTGGTCGATGTGATGCTCGTCGATGAGCAGACCCATGCGCTCCTGGCTCTCGTTGGCAATGATTTCCTTGGCCGAGAGAGTGTGGTCGCCTATGGGCAGCTTGTCCATGTGGATGAGTCCTCCGCAGTCCTCCACCAGCTCGCTCAGGCAGTTGACATGTCCGGCGCTGCCGTGGTCGTGGATGCTCACCACGGGATTCACCTCCTCCTCGCAGAGTGAGCGTATGAGGTTGTAGGCACGCTTCTGCATCTCGGGATTGGCGCGCTGCACGGCGTTGAGCTCGATTCCACTGCTGTAGCGGCCGGTCTCCACGCTTGACACCGAGCCGCCGCCCAGTCCGATGCGGTAGTTGTCTCCGCCTACCACTACCACCTTGTTGCCCTTCTGCGGTGTGCCCTTCAGGCAGTCGCGACGTGTGCCGTAGCCCACGCCACCGGCCAGCATCACCACCTTGTCATAGGCATACTTCTCCTGGCCTTCCTGGTGCTCGAAGGTGAGTACCGAACCGCAGATGAGCGGCTGGCCGAACTTGTTGCCGAAGTCACTGGCGCCGTTTGATGCCTTGGTGAGTATCTGTTGTGGAGTCTGGTAGAGCCAGGGACGCGGTTCCATCTGCTTCTCCCATGGGTGCTCCTCGCTGTCGGTGCGTGGGTAGGAGGTCATATACACGGCTGTGCCTGCTATGGGCCATGAACCTGTGCCGCCGCCCATGCGGTCGCGTATCTCTCCGCCTGTGCCTGTGCTGGCTCCGTTGAAGGGTTCCACGGTGGTGGGGAAGTTGTGTGTCTCGGCCTTGATGCTGATGACACTCTCGATGTCGCGTATCACGAAGTAGTCGCTCGTCTCGTGGTTGGCGGGTGCGAACTGCTCCACTACGGGGCCCTGTGCAAATGCCACGTTGTCCTTGTAGGCCGAGAGGATGCAGTGGGGGTTCTCCTGAGTGGTCTTCTTGATCATCTGGAAGAGAGAACTCTCCTTCTCCTCGCCGTCTATGATGAACGTGCCACCGAAGATCTTGTGCCGGCAGTGCTCGCTGTTGATCTGTGCGAAGCCGAACACCTCGCTGTCGGTGAGCTTGCGTCCCAACTGCTTCTCCACGCCGTGCAGGTACTCGATTTCCTCTGCCGAGAGGGCCAGACCCTCCTGCTCGTTGTAGGTCTCCAGGTCATCAATCATCATGATGGGCGCTGGCTGGATGTTGGTAGTGAACACCGTCTGGTCGAGGCCTGCGTATAGGCGCTGCAGCATAGGGTCGTGGTCGGCGTTCTCGTCCTGCACGGGGAAGTACTCCTCTATGCGTGTCACACCTGTGATGGCCATGTTCTGGGTGATTTCCACCGCATTGGTGCTCCAGGGGGTCACCATCTCGCGTCGTGGTCCAACGAAGTGCCCGCCGAGGGCCTCCTCCGTCAGTGCCTCTGCTCCACCGTAGAGCCAGCAAAGTTTCTCTGTGTCTTCTGCGCTCAGGGGCTTGGTGCTCTCTGTGGCGATGATGCTCCTCTGTGGAGTCTTGAAAAAGGTTACTCTCATGTTGTGTGTATGTGTGTGAACTACTTTTCCTTGTTCGCGCGTGTCCTGCGCCAGTCTGGAGGGCAGTCGGCGCCCTCCTTCCTAATCCTGCGCAAAGGTACTTATTTTTAAGTGAAAAGTCATGCTTCACGTAAGTGAAAAGTGAAAAAGGTTGAACGCACCGCGGTGCGATGCCCTACGCAGCGCCCTGCGTGGGCCGATGCAGTGCGCTGCGATGTCCTGTGCAGCGCCCTGCTTTTCCAGAGGCACTAGTTTGGGCGAAGTGCCTGGCAGGCTCGGGAAAAGTTTTTGAGCGCATCATGCGCTTGCTTCTGCTTCCTTGGAGAAATCCCTCAAGCGCAGCCCTCCATCCCTTTCAATCCTTTTTGGTGGGATAGTCCAGGCACCCTCTCCTCTCGTTTCTTCCTTTTGGAAAAAGCGGCCCAAGCATCCTCTTCGTCCGTTTCTTCCTTTCGAATAAAACAGTCCAGGCACCTTCTCCGCTCGTTTCTTCCTTTTGAAAAAAGTTGTCAGGCGCCTCCACGGCCTCCTCTCTCGCCCTTGAAGAAGGCGGCCGGGCGCTCGTTCTTTCTCTTTTTATCCCTAAAAGCCACCATGTGCATTCGTCTGCATGCTCCTCACCGGTGGGCATGAAGCAAGACAGGGCAGGCCACTTTTGATGTGTGGTCTGCCCTGCCAGAGAGATTGGTGTGCCTGGCCCGGTGTGTGCCGGGCGGCTGTGAGTGGCCTGCTTAGTCCTCCCAACCGAGTGCGCTTGCGCCCAGCACGGCGGCGTTGGCGTTCATCAGACTGCTCACCAGGAACTTGGGCTTGCCCTTGAAGATCTTCAGCACCGAAGCGTCATAGGAAGCCTTGATGGGGCTCATGATGAGGTCGCCGGCCTTGCAGAGGCCTCCGAAGAAGATGAAAGCCTCGGGAGAAGAGAATGCTGCGAAGTCGGCACATGCCTCGCCCAGCATCTTGCCGGTGAATTCAAAGATTTCCTGGGCCACCTCGTCGCCCTTGTCGGCAGCGATGGACACGTCCAGAGACTCTATCTCATCGAGTGGCTTCTCGCGGAGCAGCGATGGGCGGTCGGTGGTCTGCAGTATCTCGCGGGCTGTGCGGGCCACACCGCTGGCAGAGCAGTATGCCTCCAGGCAACCCTTGCGGCCGCATCCGCAGGGACGGGCATCGGGGCGGCGGTCCATGATCACGTGGCCCAACTCACCGGCGAAACCGTCGCAGCCATACACAACCTGGCCGTTGATCACGATGCCTGAGCCTACACCTGTGCCCAGGGTGATGACGATGAAGTTCTTCATGCCGCGTGCTGCGCCGTAGGTCATCTCGCCCATGGCAGCTGCGTTGGCATCGTTGGTCAGCTTCACGGGAATGCCCAAAGCGTCAGAGAAGAGCTGTGCCAAGGGTATCACGCCATCGTGTGCCCAGGGAAGGTTGGGGGCGAACTCGATGGTGCCGTTGTAATAGTTGCCGTTAGGAGCGCCGATGCCCATGCCCTGTATCTGCTCGATGCCGCCCACCTGGGTCACCAGGGGACGCAGGCAAGCGAGCCCTGCCTCTACAAACTCTGCGGCGGTCTTGTGCTGCTTGGTCTTGATAGAGTCCTGCGCAATCACCTCGCCGCGTGCGCTTACAATTCCGAATACGGTGTTGGTACCTCCCAGGTCCACACCGATAACGTAGGGTTTCAGTTTGTCCATTGTAGTTCTTTTTATGGGTTTATGTCTTGTTCTGAGTTTGCTGTCTCTCTCTACAAAGGTAGCCAAAATCCTGCAGGGTAGGACTAATTTCCCTGGAAAAAACGTTGTAAGTAGGGAAAAAAGTCCGAAATTTGCGCCTCTGTATGGCAGGCATCGCTATCATAGGTATGTTGGAGATGCTGGTAAGGGGTGTTCTGATAGGCATCCTGTCCAGTGCTCCCATGGGACCCGTAGGAGTCCTTACGGTTCAGCGTACCCTGCTAAAGGGGCGCAAATACGGTTTCATCACGGGGATGGGAGCCGCGTTCAGCGATTTCGTCTATGCCCTACTCACTGGCATCTTCATGGGCTTCGCCATGAGTTTTGCCGAGAGCCCCTGGGCAGTACGCTGGCTAAGGCTCTTGGGCAGTGTGGTCCTCTTCGTCCTCGGCATGTACTTCTACGTTTGGAAACCCGCTCCGGCGGTCAAGCCCAGCGGCAAGGTAGGCACTCTGGCCCACAATATGCTCACTGGCTTCCTGCTCACAGGCAGCAACCCGCTCATTGTGGTCTTCTTCCTGGTGCTCTTCGCCCGCTTCGGCTTCGTGCCCGACGGTCATCCCGTCGATATGGTGGCTGGCTACGTGGGGCTCTTCGGTGGGGCTGTGCTCTGGTGGTACGTGCTCACAGCGGTGCTCCATCGCGTGAGGAACCGGTTCAGCATGGAGAAGCTGCGACTGCTCAACCGCAGTCTGGGCATCATGGTGATGCTGGTAGCAGTGTGCGGACTGGTGTATGGAATCCTTGGCCTGCGGTGACAAGTAGTATGGTACGTGCGGGTGCGCGCGTACATTTAATATATATATAGGAGACGGAGAGTGAACCGATGTTTATTGCAGAAAAACTCAGACAGCAGAATGTAACGGCCTATCTGGCCTACATGTACCAGGTGGAGGATGTGGTGCGCGCCTGCGGACTCGATGTGGAGCGCCTGCGTGACAGTTATCTCACGCGCTTCGGTTACACCGAGGAGCAGATGGCTCAGGCCACCGAATGGTATGGCGCACTGGCCCGGATGATGAAGGACGAGGGCTGCCAGGAGCATGGACACGTGCAGGTGGTGCGGGCTACGCTCACCCTCTTGCAGGACCGGCACCAGGAGCTGCTGGTTGACCACAAGCACCCGGAGTACGAGGCTGCCTATGCCCGTGTGCTCCCCATCCTGGTGGAACTGCGTGCCAAGGGCGGCAGAGCCAAGAGCGAGGTGGAGAACTGCATGGATGCCATCTATGGGCTAAGCGTGCTCGATATGCGGCACCAGGCGGTGAGCGAGAGCACGCGCGAGGGTCTCAAGCCCGTGGCACAGCTCATGGACATGCTGGGCAAGCTCTATCGCGAACCACAGCAGTAGGCACAGGAATACACAAGAGCATTCTAACAAATAAGCAACACAAGCATAATAGATGAATCAGGAAATAGAGAGAAGGCGCACCTTTGCCATCATTTCACACCCCGATGCGGGTAAGACCACGCTCACCGAGAAGCTCCTGCTCTTCGGAGGGCAGATTCAGGTGGCCGGAGCAGTGAAGAGCAACAAGATACGCAAATCGGCCACCAGCGACTGGATGGAGATTGAGAAGCAGCGCGGAATATCGGTCACCACCAGTGTGATGGAGTTTGAGTACCAGGGCTACAAGGTCAACATCCTCGACACACCGGGTCACCAGGACTTCGCAGAGGACACCTTCCGTACGCTCACCGCAGTGGACAGCGCTATCATTGTGGTGGACAGTGCCAAGGGAGTGGAAGCGCAGACCCGCAAACTGATGAGCGTTTGCCGTATGCGCAGGACGCCTGTCATCATCTACGTCAATAAGATGGACCGCGAAGGCCGCGACCCCTTTGATCTTCTCGATGAGCTCGAGGAGGAGCTGCAGATTGCTGTGCGTCCCCTGTCGTGGCCCATCAACCAGGGCATGCGCTTCAAGGGCGTCTATAACATCTTTGAACAGCGCCTCAATCTGTTCACCCCCGACAAACAGAAGGTGACGGAGAAGGTGGAGGTGGACATTGACAGCCAGCAGCTCGACGATATGGTGGGCAGCGACGATGCCGCCAAATTGCGTGATGATCTGGAGCTCGTGGACGGAGTCTATCCAGAGTTCAGCGTGGAGAAGTACCTTGATGCCGAGGTGGCACCCGTCTTCTTCGGCTCTGCTCTCAATAACTTCGGCGTGCAGGAACTGCTTGACTGCTTTGTGCAGATAGCCCCCTGCCCCCGTCCCACGCAGGCCGTGGAGCGCATGGTGCAGCCTGACGAGCCCAAGTTTACGGGCTTCATCTTCAAGATTACCGCCAATATCGACCCCAACCACCGCAGCTGTATCGCCTTCTGTAAGGTGTGCTCGGGCAAGTTTGTGCGCAACGCTCCCTACCAGCACCAGCGTCTGGGCAAGACCGTACGCTTCAGCAGCCCCACACAGTTCATGGCGCAGCGCAAGGAGACCATCGATGAGGCATGGCCCGGAGACATAGTGGGCTTGCCCGACAACGGCATCTTCAAGATAGGTGATACGCTTACTGAGGGTGAGTCACTGCATTATCGCGGTCTGCCCTCCTTCTCGCCCGAGATGTTCAAGTATATCGAGAATGCCGACCCTATGAAGACCAAGCAGCTTGAGAAGGGTATCAATCAACTCATGGACGAGGGTGTGGCACAGCTTTTCATCAACCAGTTCAACGGCCGCAAGCTCATTGGCACGGTGGGACAACTGCAGTTCGAGGTTATCCAGTACCGCTTGGAGAACGAGTACGGAGCCAAATGCCGATGGGAGCCAGTGAGCCTCTATAAGGCATGCTGGGTGGAGTGTGAGCCGGGTCATGAGGATGAGCTGGAGCATTTCAAGAAGCGCAAGTACCAGTACATGGCGCGTGACCGAGAGGGAAGAGACGTCTTCCTGGCCGACTCCGGCTATGTGCTCACCATGGCGCAGCAGGATTTCAAGCATCTGAAATTCCACTTCACCAGCGAGTTCTAAGGGCAGAGCCTGATGTTTGAGGGTCAAAGGCCGGTTCCCACAACGTGCCTGGTCTCTAATCCCCAACCGCCCCCTACGCCCACAACACTCAACTCTAACCTCCATCCCAAGCCAACAGCAGGCATGCAGGACAACCCTCCAGTCGGGCAGACAGCGCATTGCTCCTCTGACTCTAAGCCAACAGCAGGCATGCAGGACTCCATTCCATTCTTTAACCCATAGTATATAAATGATAAACGGAACCCTATGACACAGAAGGAAATAGCCGAAGACATACGCCAGGCAGTGCAGACGCTGCGCTCGGGCGGCCTTATTCTTTATCCCACCGATACCATTTGGGGCATTGGTTGTGACGCTTCCAACAGCGAGGCAGTCAAGCGGGTATATCAGTTGAAGCGGCGTGACGACAGCAAGGCACTCATCTGCCTGGTGGATAGCGCCAATCGTCTGCAGCGATATGTGTTCCGTGTGCCCGACGTGGCATGGGACTTGATTGAGTTTGCCAGCAAACCTCTGACACTCATCCTCGACGGTGCCTGCAACCTCGCACCCGAACTCATTGCCGAGGATGGCAGTGTGGGTATGCGTGTCACCCAGGAAGCCATCAGTCACGAACTGTGCTTCCGTTTCCAGAAGGCGGTGGTGAGCACCAGCGCCAACGTGAGTGGCGAGCCTTCTCCAGCCAACTTCTCCGAGATTTCACCCGAGATAGTGGCAGGAGTTGACTACGTGATGAGGTCCAGACAGAACGATCTGGCCAAGGCCAAACCCAGCCAGATCATCAAGCTCGGGCAGGACGGTGAGGTCCATATCATCCGTAAGTGACCGTCAGCACCAGCGTGCAGAACCGTAATCATAACCATAGACACACAGGACAAGCATGGAAAGGGAAAAGCGGAATACCAGAGCGCGCAAGGCGGCAGCCTGGGCACTCAGGTGGCGCAGAAGGCATGTGAGCGACAATCAGTTCCTTCTCTTCATCAGTTTACTGGTAGGCATCTTCACAGCCTGCGCGGGCATGCTGCTGAAGTGGCTTATTGGGCAGATTGAGGAACTGCTCACCCACGAGTTCGTGATGACGGGGTCCAACTGGCTTTACCTCGTTTACCCTGTAGTGGGCATCTGGCTCACCATGCTCTTTGTGCGTTATGTGGTACGTGATGATATCAGCCACGGAGTGACCAAGATACTGTTCGCCATTGCCCGCAAGCAGAGCAACATCCGTTCCCATAACACCTTCACCTCTGTCATTGCCAGCGCCATCACCATCGGCTTTGGCGGTTCGGTGGGTGCCGAGGCTCCCATCGTGCTCACGGGCAGTGCCATAGGCAGTACCCTGGGACGCATCTTCCGGTTGTCGGCCAGGCAGATGATGCTGCTTGTGGGATGTGGTGCGGCAGGTGCTGTGGCAGGCATCTTCAAGGCTCCCATCGCTGGTCTGGTCTTTGTGCTCGAGGTGTTGATGATCGACCTCACCATGACCAGTCTGCTCCCTCTGCTGGTCAGCAGCGTCACCGCAGCGGCTCTCACCTTTGCCGTCTCGGGCACGACCCCTCTCTTTGAGTTCCATCTGCAGGACACCTTTGCCGTGAGCCGTATGCCGGCCTATCTGCTTCTGGGTGTCGTGTGCGGCCTTGTCTCCCTCTATTTCACCCGCACCATGAATGCCACCGAGGGCGTGTTCCGCCGCTTGCAAGGGCCTTATGCCCGCCTGGCACTGGGTGGTGTGATGCTCAGCACGCTCATCTACCTGCTTCCCTCACTGTATGGCGAGGGCTATGACTTGATAAAGCTTCTGCTCAATGGCAACGGTGAGGCCGACTGGGATATGGCTATGAATCGCTCTCTCTTCTATGGAAGTGACCACTTGCTCGTCTATCTGTTGCTCGTCGTACTGTTCAAGGTCTTTGCCTCCACAGCTACAAACGGCGGTGGCGGATGCGGTGGTATATTCGCTCCCAGCCTGTTCTTGGGCTGCATCAGCGGCTTCATCTTCAGCCGGCTGTGGAACAACTACGATGTGCTGGGCATTCCCGTGCCTGTGCGCAACTTTGCCATGTTGGGCATGTGCGGCCTTATGAGCGGTGTGATGCACGCGCCCCTCACTGGTATCTTCCTCATTGCCGAGCTCACGGGCGGCTATGCTCTCTTTATGCCACTGATGATTGTGTCGGTGGTGGCCTACCTGACCATCAAGGCCTTTGAGCCTCACAGCATCTATGCAATGCGCCTTGCCCAGCGAGGCGAACTGCTCACCCATCATACCGACAAGGCTATCCTCACCCTGATGAGCATGGACAGCGTGATTCAGCATTATGATCATGTGCTCTATCCAGACATGACTCTGGGCGATGTGGCCACGCAGGTGAGCAACAGCCGCAATCATGTGTTCCCTGTGGTCAACCGCCAGATGAAGTTTGTGGGCGCAGTCTATCTCGACGACATACGCCATGTGGTGTTCCGCACAGAACTTTACCGCGAGTTCCGCGTGTCGCAACTGATGAAGCAGCCACAGGCTTTGCTTTCGGTCAACGACAGCATGGATGTGGTGGTGTCAGTGTTCGACCGCACCCGTGCCTGGACGCTGCCCGTGGTGGATGACGAGGGTCGTTTCGTGGGCTTCATACGCAAGAGCGCCGTGCTCTCGGCCTATCGACAGTTGCTCTCAGACTTCTCTGTGGATTGACGCATCTGCTTCCCTTATTCTTCGAAATCCGTAGGCCTGCGCTGCGCGTTCCTCCTCGTGATGGCAGCCAGTAGCAGGACGTAGGCCAGTGCTATGTGCCACCAGGTGGGGTGCAAGCCCCTGACAACCGCGCCGGGAAGGTTTGCACAGAGCGTCACAATGTGGTTCTGCAGGCCGATGAGCGTGCTCAGACAGGTGGCCAATAACGGTACGGGAAGTGCCAGAGTGGCAATGGAGAGATACACAATGACGGTGGTGAGGGGGATGAGAAGCATGCTCAACGGGATGGAGAGCAGCGGCATCGTGTGGAAATAATAGGCTGCCAGAGGTGCCGTGCCCAGCCAAGCAGCCCCCGATACCGCAGCTGCCTGGCGCACCCGCATCAGTGCCGATGGTGTGCCGGCAGGGCGGGCGAGGATAATCATGATGAAAAACACAGCCAGGAATGACAGTTGGAAACTGATGCTGAGCAGCGACGACGGACTCACCAGCAGTATGCCCAAGGCGCTCAGTGCCAGTGCGTGCATGGGGGCAAGCAACCGCTGTGCCAGTGTGGCCGTCATCACCGCCGTGCACATCACCGCCGCCCTCACCAGCGAAAGCGGGAGTCCGGCCAGCAGCACGTAGCCCCATAGCAACAGCAGGAGCGGCGGCAGGGCAAACCATCGCCACTCCGAGAACCTGATGCGCCTGATGACGAGCAGGTGCAAGATACCATACAATATACCCAGATGCAGTCCGCTCAAGGCCAGCAGATGCGCTGCTCCGCTCTCGGAGTAGGCCTGCCGTGTCTCGCGACTGATGCCTTCGCGCCTGCCCAGCAACAAGGCCGAACCCAGCGACAGGTTCTCGGACTGCAGACCAGATTCCTGCAGCCTATGTACCAGAAAGTCACTCTTGAACTTGGCCCTTGCCTGCACGGCTTCCCATGCGGGCAAGGGCGGTTGGGGTAAAAGGTTTTCCATGCTGGCGCGTGCAGCCCCGAAGGCCATCCAGAAGAGCAGCAAGGCCCATCCGTTGCCTCTCTTCAGGGCGCTCAGGCCCGTGGCGACGGCCAGCAGAAGCAGGGTGGCGGGCAGATACCACAGACTGGGCAGGGCATAACCTGCCGCTATGCCGGCCGACAGTAGCCCCACACTCCACCAGAGCGGCTGCCCCAGTGTCATAATGCACTCAGCAGCGAGCTGGCCTCCAGAGGGTCATCGGCTCCGAAGATGTAGCTTCCGGCCACCAGCACATCGGCACCGGCCTGTGCCAGCAGGCGTCCTGTCTCCAGATTCACACCGCCATCCACCTCGATGAGCGCTTGGCTTCCGGTCTCGGTGATGAGCGCACGCAGGCGCTTCACCTTCTCGGTGGTGTGGGGGATGAACTTCTGTCCGCCAAAGCCCGGATTGACGCTCATGAGCAGCACCATATCCACGTCCTGGATGATGTCGCGCAGTACCTCGACGGGTGTGGCGGGATTCAGGGTGACGCCAGCCTTCATGCCGGCCTCATGTATCTGTCCCACCACGCGGTGCAGATGCGGGCAAGCCTCGTAGTGCACGTTCATCATGTAGGCACCTAGAGCCTTTACCTCGGGTATGAACTTCTCGGGCTGTACTATCATCAAGTGCACGTCCAGGGGTTTCTCACACAACTTCGCCACATGCTTCAGCACGGGGAAGCCAAAGGATATGTTCGGTACGAACACACCGTCCATGATGTCGATGTGCAACCAGTCGGCGCTGCTCCTGTTGAGCCAGTCCATGTCGGCCTGCAGGTTGCCGAAGTTGGCCGACAATAGTGATGGGGAAACAATCATCTCTTTAGCGGTTTTCTGTATCTTCACATTGCGGCCTGTAGATGCGGGCAAACTGTCGTACCCGTGCCAGTACGGCGGCTCCGGGAGAGATGTAGGGGAGGGGTAAAGTCTGTTCCATAGGCGCGTTTTTGAGGGGTTTGGGCGGTCTTTGTGCCCGCCTTATATTGTTAGAACGTGCGCACGTGTGCTTTTATTGTGCAAGGGAACAGAGTTTTTTGAAAAGAAAATGCCGCTCTGTGTTCTGGAGCGGCATTGTGTGGGTGTCCTTGGGGTCAGCCCACCAGACTCATCTGGTGCTGTTGGATGAGTTTGCGCAGGTTGATGAGTGCATACCTCATGCGTCCCAGCGATGTGTTGATACTCACTCCCGTCTTCTCGGCAATCTCCTTGAATGACAGGTCCTCATAGAATTTCATGATGACCACTTCGCGCTGCACCTCGGGCAGATAGTTGAGCAGAGAGCGCAGGCACTCGGTATCCTGGCTCTCTATAATGCGGTTCTCCACCGTCCCTTCGCTGAAGCGCAGGCTGTTGGTTACGCCCAGCGGGAGGTCGTCATGCGTCAGCGTGAGCCCGGGCTCGGCGTTCCTTGTGCGGTCGATGGCCAGGTTATGGGCTATGCGCACCAGCCAGGCGCTGAACTTACCGGTCTTCTGGTACTTGTGGTTCCTGATGGCTACTATTGCGCGGGCAAATGTATCCTGGAACACGTCCTGTGCCGTGTCCTCGTTCTTGCATATGAAGAGTATGTAGGAGTACACATAATCCTGATGCCTGCGCAGCAGCTCATCAAATGCTTTATCGTTGCCTTGTTCATACAATTCGGCCAGGTCATGGTCGGTCATTGCATCCAGTTTGTTCATCACTGTCTTCCTTTGTTGATTTGGAGTAGTTTCTTCTCTATAGGCAACGTGGTTTATGTGTTGTGGTTGTTCTATCTGTTTTTGTAATCTCTACGCTGCAAATTTACATATAATATTCCGAGTATCCCAATGTTTGCGGCCTTTTTTGTGCTTGCTGCGCCAGAAAATGCGGCTTCGGGGCGGCTGGCTCTGTGGCAGAGGCTCTTTGTCCTGGGCGAAAAGTAGGGTTGGTGAGGGGCTGCCATGACGTTTCTTCATGGTTTGCGGCCTTGTGTTTGGGGCTGAAAATGGGCTTGCGAAGGGGTTGGAGAGGGCGTCTGGGTGAAGGGCAGGCCGTGTGGGCTTGGCAGGGAGGAGGTTCTGCCTCGGAAAACGCAGCGCGCTGCATATGCCATTGCACCGCGTTCCGATGCCCGACGCAGCGTGCTGCATCAGTCATCGCACCGCGGTGCGTTTCTTGGGATGGGGCGGAGCTGGTGGGCGGGAATCGCTTCGGCTCCTTGCTTCCGGCTCGGCCTTCTGGCCTTGTCGTCCGCTTGGCTGGTGGCGGCGGGAGCGGATGGTTACACCAGCCTGGCGCCTTCTACGTGTGCACCACGCAGGAAGTCGGCCACAGGCATCTTCTTCTTGCCCGCCAGTTGCAGTTCCTCCAGATATACGTAGCCGTCCTTGGCTGCCACGCGAAGCCATTTGCGTCCGTCGGTCTCCAGTGTTCCTACGGGCAGGCTGTGAGTCTGCTGTTCGGGATGTGTACGATATACTTTCAGCACGGTGCGCTTTCCACCAGGCTCCTCCAGAGTGGTCCAGGCGGCAGGGTAGGGGCTCAGTCCGCGCACGAAGTTGTGCACCTCCTGTGCCGACAGTTCGTTCCAGCGTATCTCGCAGGTCTCCTTGAAAATCTTGGGAGCGGGCCGCAAGGGCTCGTCGGTCAGGAACTGTTCCTGCGGCACAGCCTCTGCCTCTCCGTCGGCTATCATGTCGGCCGTGCGGCACACCAGCGCAGCACCCTGCACCATCATGCGGTCGTGGATGTCGCCGGCACAGTCGTCGGGCCCGATGGGCAGTGTCTCCTGGCAGATGATGCGGCCTGTGTCTATCTGGTGGTCAAGCCAGAATGTGGTGATACCCGTCTGCTTGTCGCCATGGATGATGGCCCAGTTGATGGGTGCAGCACCGCGGTATTGCGGCAGTAGTGCGGCATGCAGGTTGAAGGTGCCCAGTCGGGGCATTGCCCACACCACCTCGGGCAGCATGCGGAAGGCCACCACCACCTGCAGGTCGGCCTGCAGCGAGCGCAACTGTGCCAGGAAGTCCTCGTCGCGCAACTTCTCTGGCTGCAGTACGGGTATGCCGTGCTTGAGCGCACACTCCTTGACGGGGCTGGCCTGCAATACGTCATGATGGCGCCCGATGGCCTTGTCGGGCATGGTCACCACGCCCACCACCTGATGCCTGCCGGCCAGCAGCGCCTCCAGTGATGCCACGGCAAAGTCGGGTGTGCCCATGAATATGATTCTCAGTCTGTCCTGTTTCATGCTCTTGTATGGTTTGATGTGTTACTCTGCGCAAAGGTACTGCTTTTCTGCGGAACGCGCTTGCAGCACGTGCTCCATACCGGGAAAAAGTCATACCTTTGTGCTTCGGTGCGCCGGGTGACGCTTCTCCTCGCGCGCGTACATATATTTATATTGGACAATGAAGAAAGTTATATCTGACGAACAACTGGCCGCCCTGCGCCGGCACATCATGCAGGCAGAGCGCATCGTCATCTGTGCACATGTGGGTCCCGACGGCGATGCCATCGGTTCGTCACTGGCCATCAAGCATTGGCTTGCACGCTGGGGCAAGCAGGCCGACGTGCTGGTGCCCAACCGCTTCCCCGATTTCCTGCGCTGGCTGCCCGGTGTGCAGGACATCAGAACCTATACCAAGAATCCCAGCGGCGTGAAGAACCTCATCGCCCAGGCCGATCTGATTATCATAGCAGACCTCAACTGCTCGTCGCGCTTGCGTGAGCTGGAGCCGCTGGTACTGGCCAACCCCTGCCAGAAGGTGATGTTTGACCACCATCTCAATCCTCAGGATTTCTGTCAGACCATCGTCTCACACCCCGAGATGTGCGCCACCAGCGAGGTGCTGTGCCACTTGATGGAGCAGATGGGCGAGATGGACCGCATCACGCTCAACGAAGCCACTTGCCTCTATACGGGCATGATGTGCGATACGGGAGCCTTCACCTATGCCTCGTCGCGCCCCGAAGTGTATGAGTGTATATTCCGCCTGCTGCAGCGCGGCATCGACAAGGACCGCATCTACCGCAATGTATTCTGGACCTGCAGTGCGGCCCGGTTGCGCCTGCAGGGCTATATGCTCTACGTCAAGATGCAGGTGATGCACGAGCACCATGCTGCCCTGATGACCCTCACAGGCGAGGAGCGTGCGCGCTTCGGCATCAAGCAGGGCGATACCGAGGGGTTTGTCAACATCCCCCTCACCATGCAGGGGATGCGCTTGAGCGTGTTCCTGAGCGAGGATACCGAGGTAGAGGGGCTCGTCAAGGTGAGCTTGCGCAGCGTGGATGACTTCCCCTGTGACGAGATGGCAGCCCGCTTCTTCGACGGCGGAGGCCACAGGAATGCCAGCGGCGGGCGCCTCATGTGCACCATGGACCAGGCTGTGGAGCGCGTTCAGGAGGCCATCCGTGCCTATGACCACCTGTTAAAATAGCACAAACGACTGCTTTATTGGTGCTTGGAAGAGGGCTGGATGGCCTTTTTTCCGTAACTTTGCCACACAAACAAACATATTGATACATACATGAGAAAGTATATCGGCGCCTTGCTGGCTCTGCTGGCCTGTGCTTCCTGCCTGTGCTCCTGCAACAATGACGACACCTATGCCGACCAGAAGAAGCGCGAGCGCAAGGTCATCAATGCCTTTCTGAACCGCGATGTGGCCATCATCGACGAGGAAGGCGATACCATCTGCCGTGTGGGCAAGATAAATCCCATCACCGAGGCACAGTTCTATGCCCAGGATTCCACCACGAATGTGGAGAAGAACGAATACGTGCTCTTCTCCGGCTCAGGCATCTACATGCAGATAGTGCGCGAGGGTGTGGGCGAGAAGTTGAAGAGTGGCGACAACAAGCGCATCCTGTGCCGCTTCATCGAATACAACATTATGGGCGACAGCCTGCAGCTGCGTGACGATGTTCCCTATTGGCACACCAACCCCGAGATAATGGATGTGTCGAACACCTCAGGCAGCCTGAACGCCAGTTTCAATACGTCTATCAACGGTGGCGGTGCCATGTACTTGACCTACAAGGAGGTGAGCGTGCCCACAGGATGGGTGAAGCCGCTCTCGTTCATACGTCTGGGCCGCCAGACGAACGAAGAAGAGGGGATTGCCAAGGTGCGTATCATCGTTCCTCACTCCGAGGGAACCAAGAACGCGACAAACAATGTGTATCCCTGTTTCTACGAGATACTTTACCAGGAGATGCGTGACTGAGCGCGTGGCCGGCATATACATACACGTCCCCTTCTGCCAAGGGCGATGCATCTATTGCGACTTCTATTCCACCACCGAGGGGGAGGAATGGAAGTCGCGCTATGTTGATGCACTCCTGGCAGAGTTGCGCATGCGCCGTGACGAACTGCCTCTCGCGCGCGTACATTCTCTATATATAGGCGGTGGAACACCCAGTCAGTTGCCGGTCAAGGCGCTGGCCGGCATTCTCAACGAGGTTTGCCGCCTCTTCCCGGTGGATTCCGATGCTGAGGTCACTGTGGAGGCCAATCCCGATGACGTGACTCCCGAGTGGCTCGCAGCGCTCTCCCATACGCCCGTCAACCGCCTGAGCATGGGTGTGCAGAGTTTTGATGACGCTCTGCTTCGCCTTATACGTCGCCGCCACACCGCGCAGCAGGCCGTTCGCGCTGTGGAACAGGCAGCCCGGCACGGCATCAGCAATGTGAGTATAGACCTCATCTACGGACTGCCCACGCAGACGATGGAGCAGTGGCAGGCCGATGTGCGCCAGGCTTTGGCGCTGGATGTGCAGCATCTGAGCGCCTATTCGCTCAGTTATGAGGAGGGTACACCTCTGTGGCGCATGCTGGAGCAAGGCAGGATAGAGGAGGCCGACGAGGAACTCTCGCTGTGCATGTACGAGCATCTCATCGACTCCACCCGGGCTGCGGGCTTCACTCATTATGAAATCTCAAACTTCTGCCGGCCCGGCCGACACTCGCAGCACAACAGCGCCTATTGGCATGGAGTGCCTTATCTGGGCTTTGGTCCCGGCGCCCACAGCTATGACGGAATGCGCACACGGCGCTGGAACCTTTCCGACTTGAAGGGCTACGTGCAGGCAGCCGGCTCCATGCCTCCCCATCAGAGCGAGGTTCTGACGGATGATGAACTCTATGACGAGACTGTGATGACCCGTCTGCGTACCAGCGAGGGGCTTTCTCTGGACCTCCTCACAGCCGCCTACAGAGCCTATTGCATGGCGCAGGCAGAGCCGCATCTGCGTGCTGGCCGTCTGGAGCAGGCTGGGAGCACAATTCGTCTCACCAGGCAGGGGATATTCACCTCAAACGACATCATAAGCGACCTTATGAGGGCGTGAAAGGCCACTGAAAGCACTCTTTTGCCCAAATATGTTTTATAACATACGGCATACACATTGCTGTATGGCTGAAAACAGCTAAATTTATACCCACAAACAAGTAATTGACTAACGCAAACAGACCTGGACAGATGAAAACTTATCAAGCAAACGAGATCAAGAACATTGCCTTGCTTGGCAATGACGGGGCAGGTAAGACAACCCTCACAGAGGCTCTCCTTTACGAGGCCGGAGTAATCAAGCGTCGCGGACGCATCACTCAGCAGAACACTGTGAGCGACTATTTCCCCGTAGAACAGGAATATGGTTATAGTGTGTTCTCCACTGTGTTCCATGTTGAATGGAACAACAAGAAGCTGAACATCATAGATTGCCCGGGAAGTGACGACTTCGTGGGAGCAGCCATGACGGCCCTCAACGTAACCGACACCGCAGTGCTCCTCCTCAAGGGAGGCAGTGGAGTAGAGGTAGGCACGCAGAATCACTTCCGCTATACAGAGAAGTTGGGCAAGCCGGTCATCTTCCTGGTCAACCAGCTGGACGACGAGAACTGCGACTACGATGCCATCCTGGAGCAGCTCACCAGCGTGTACGGACCCAAGGTGGTGCCCATTCAGTACCCCCTGCAGACCGGCCCCGGATTCAATTCCCTTATCGATGTACTCCTCATGAAGAAGTATTCATGGGGTCCCGATGGCGGTGAGCCCACTATCGAAGATGTGCCTGCCGACCAGATGGAAAAGGCCCACGAGATGCACAAGGCACTGGTGGAGGCCGCTGCCGAGAACGATGAGGGACTGATGGAGAAGTTCTTCGAGAGCGATACACTTACCGAGGACGAGATGCGCGAGGGTATCCGCAAGGGCCTGGCAGCACGTGGCATATTCCCCGTCTTCTGTGTGTGCGCCGGCAAGGATATGGGTGTGCGCCGCCTGATGGAGTTCTTGGGCAACGTAGTACCCTTTGTGGATGAGATGCCTCGCGTGTTCAATACCCGCGGCGAGGAGGTTGTACCCAGCAAGGAAGGCCCCACCAGCCTGTTCTTCTTCAAGACAGCAGTGGAACCGCACATCGGTGAGGTGCAATATTTCAAGGTTATGAGCGGCAAGGTACACGAGGGAGATGACCTGAGCAACGCTGATCGCGGCAGCAAGGAACGTATGGCACAGCTCTTCGTATGCGCCGGAGCCAACCGTATCAAGGTGGAGGAACTGGTGGCAGGCGATATTGGCTGCACCGTGAAGCTGAAGGACGTGAAGACCGGCAACACGCTCAATGGCAAGGACTGCGAGAATCGCTTCAACTTCATAAAGTACCCCAACTCCAAGTACAGCCGCGCCATCAAGGCTGTCAACGAGGCTGAGACAGAGAAGATGATGAATGCTCTGCAGCGTATGAGGGAGGAGGATCCCACATGGAGAATAGAGCAGAGCAAGGAGCTGCGCCAGATCATCGTGCACGGACAGGGTGAGTTCCACCTGCGCACGCTGAAGTGGAGACTGGAGAACAACGAGAAACTGCAGGTTGTATTCTCGGAGCCCAAGATACCTTACCGCGAGACCATTACCAAGGCAGCACGTGCCGACTACCGCCACAAGAAGCAGTCGGGAGGCGCAGGACAGTTTGGTGAGGTGCATCTCATCGTGGAGCCTTACTACGAGGGAATGCCTGCACCCGAGGTTTATCGCTTTGGCAACCAGGAGTTCCGCATCAATGCCAAGAGCACCGAGGTGGTTGACCTGGAGTGGGGAGGCAAGCTCGTGTTCATCAACAGCGTGGTGGGAGGTGCCATCGATGCCCGCTTCATGCCCGCCATACTCAAGGGCGTGATGCAGCGCATGGAACAAGGCCCCCTCACTGGATGCTATGCCCGCGACGTGAGAGTCATCGTGTACGACGGCAAGATGCACCCCGTGGATAGCAACGAGCTGTCCTTCATGCTGGCAGGACGCCAGGCGTTTGCCCAGGCTTTCCGCGATGCCGGACCCAAGATACTGGAGCCCATCTACGATGTTGAGGTGTTTGTACCCAGCGACAAGATGGGTGACGTGATGGGAGATCTGCAGGGTCGCAGAGCTATGATTATGGGTATGTCGAGCGAGAACGGCTATGAGAAGATAGTGGCCAAGGCTCCTCAGAAGGAGATGCTCAACTATAGCACCGCTCTCAGTAGCATTACCGGCGGTCGTGCCAGCTTCATCATGAAGTTCGCCTCCTACGAACTGGTGCCCGGTGATGTACAGAACAAGCTCATCGCCGAGTACGAGGCTTCACAGCAGGATTAGTCCTCTGGCCCCCTTACTGCGCACCGCATTCGCAGCCGTTCCGTACTTCTGTGCATTACACAGAATGCAGCACCGGCGAATGCGGTGCGCTGCGTTTTGCAGGCAGGGCCGCTCCGGCCTCTTGTCCATTGCCTTTCCGCTGCTGTTTGCATAGGGGTGGAATGGTGGGATGGGGCAATGCCTCTGGCAAGTATGAGATGAGAAATGTGCGGGTGCAAGGTTCCAACTTCCGTTTGGGAGGGAGATGAACGTGTCCGTTTGCCCTCCCGGCAACGCCCTTGCTCCGCTGTAAGGCCGGAATCGAAAGGAACAGCGCACCAGCAGGCATCAGTCTGTCTCCAAAAACACAGCGCCGTGCGATGGCCGATGCAGCGTACTCCGATGACCGATGCAGCGCGCTGCGTTGCCATACGCACCGCACTGCCTGATTCGCCCCATCTCTCTCCCGATACAATTTCTCCCCTTTCCGAAGTCTTCCTCAATAGATAGAAAAGAGAAGGTGAAGCGCTTTTCCGCGAGAAAAAGTCGCCAGCCCACCGTCCCGCGATGTCTTGTGTAGAATGATGCTCCACCCTCCAAATTAGGATTCTCTCCCTTCCGAAGTCTTCCTCAATAGAAAGAAAAGAGAAAGTGAAGCGCTTTTTCTGCGAGAAAGAGGCCGCCAGTCCGCCGTCCCTCGATGTCTTGTCTCCCCCAAAGAACAGATATGCGGAGCCCGCCCCACGACTTTTCACTTTTCACTTTTCGTTTTTCACTAGGCTATCGCACATTAGTGCGATAGCCGATTCATCGCTTTTTACTTTTTCACTTTTTGCTTTTCATTAGGCTGTCGCACGTCAATGTGATGGCCGACGCATCGCTTTTCTTTTGTGAAGTTAACAAAACAACAGCTTTATGTTGTGCTAATCTTAATAATGTTAAAAATAGGTAACTAAAGTCGCGCAGAAGTTTGTTGCCCATCCCGAAACCTGCTAATTTTGTTTGTATGAAAAGGAGTTATATCTGGTGCATCTGCGTCGTCATAGGCGTGTCGTTTCTTGCCTTGCTCTACTTGCAAAGCCGCTACGCCACGGCCATCGTGCGTATGCGCCGACAGCAGTTCGAGGAGAATGTGTTCCGAAGCCTCGATATGGCCTCGCGTGACCTGGAGAAGGCAGAGACCTTCCGCTATCTGCAGTCGGTCATCAGCCAGCATGAGCGGGAGAAGCACGATGCTGCCACCCTCGACTCACTGTGCCGCATGCCCCAGATAGCACCGCCTGACACCATGCACGGATTCACTGGCGTGCAGTTCGTAGGCAAACGTCCCTCGCAGTTCCCCAACACTCTCACGATGCGCCGACAGAACAGCGTGGCGCGTGCCATCGGGCATCTGCAGAAACATGTGCAGGAAGCCTATGTGTATGAACGCGAGGTACTCGACGAGGTCATCTATGCTGTGATGTACCAGGCAAGCGACTTGAGGTTCCAGGACAGGCTCAATCCGGCGGTATTGGACAACTGCCTGCGTATGGCTCTGGAGCGTAATGGCATCAACATCCCATTCCATTATATCGTATATACATCCGACGGTCGTGAGGTGTTCCGCTGCTCTGACTTCGACCCCGAAGGGCAGGCTGTGAGCTATACGCAGACGCTCTTCCGCAGCGACCCAACAGGCCAGATGGGTGTGGTGACCGTGCATTTCCCCGACCAGGCACGCTACATCCTGGGAGTGGCCCGCTACGTGGCACCTGCCATGCTCTTCACTGTCATCCTCTTTGTGACGTTCCTCGTGACCGTCTATCTGGTGGTGCGGCAGAAGAAGGTGAGCGAAATGAAGAACGACTTTGTGCACAACATGACGCATGAGTTCAAGACGCCTCTCTCCACCATATCCATTGCAGCGCAGATGCTGATGGACAAGCAGGTGCCCAAGAGCGAGGCTACCTATGACCGCCTGGGCGGTGTGATCAACAACGAGACCAAGCGCTTGCGCCTGCAAGTGGAGAAGGTGCTGCAGATGAGCCTCTTCGACAGGAACAATATAGCCCTCAAGCTGCAGGAACTGGACGCCAACGACCAGATAGCCACTATCGTGAAGACCTACTCGCTGCAGGTTACCAGTAGCGGAGGAACGCTTGACACACGCTTCGACGCCTTCAATCCCTTTGTCAACGTAGATGAGATGCACTTCACCAATATCATATACAACCTGCTGGACAATGCGGTGAAGTACAGGCGCGAGGATGTTCCCATCCACCTGGAGGTGGCTACCTGGAACCATGGCGACAACCTGTGCATCAGCATCCAGGACAATGGCATCGGAATCCAAAAGGACAACCTGAGGCACATCTTCGACAAGTTCTACCGTGTGCACACGGGTGACCAGCACAACGTGAAGGGCTTCGGACTGGGACTGGCCTATGTGAAGAAGATGGTGGAGCTGCATCACGGCACCATCAAGGTAAGCAGCGAGCTGGGAGTGGGCACGAAGTTCACCATCACGCTGCAAGCAGTACAAGACTAATCATTAAAACGAAAGAATATGGAAAACAAGTTGCACATCTTACTGTGTGAGGATGAGGAAAGCCTCGGAATGCTGGTGCGCGAATATCTGCAGGCGAAGGGTTACGATGCAGAGCTGTATCTCGACGGCGAGGCAGGCTACAAGGCGTTTGTCAAGGGCGAGTATGACATGTGTCTGCTCGACGTGATGATGCCCAAGATGGACGGCTTCACGTTGGCACGCGAACTGAGGATGATCAACTCGGAGGTGCCCATCATGTTCCTCACAGCCAAGAACCTGAAGGACGACATCCTGGAGGGATTCAAGTTGGGAGCTGATGACTATCTCACCAAACCCTTCTCCATGGACGAACTGGTGTATCGCATGGAGGCCATCCTGCGCCGTGTGAAGGCACGCAACAAGCAGATGGCTGTGCGCTACCAGCTGGGCCGCTTCGTGTTTGATACGCAGAGGCAGCTGCTCACCATCGGCGACAAGTCAACCAAGTTGACCACCAAGGAGAGCGAACTCCTCACGATGCTCTGCACACATATGAACGATGTGCTGGAGCGCGATCTGGCCTTGAAGACCATCTGGATAGACGACAACTACTTCAACGCACGCAGCATGGACGTGTATATCACCAAGCTGCGCAAGCATCTGAAGGACGATCCCAACGTGGAGATCAACAACGTGCACGGCAAGGGCTACCGCCTGGTGGTTCCCTACAACTGATGTTCGTCTCTCCATCCATTCTCATGGCAGAAGGTGGCTCGCATGCTGCCTCCTGCCATGAGCCGTTTTAGGGGGCAATGCCGCAGCACCTTGTGCGAGCGGAAGAAACCTGCTGTTCGTGGAAAGTTATATCGGTCTGATAATCAGTGAAAGCCAGTACCGCACGCGTGTCGCATCGGTGATACTGCAGTTTATCCTTGCTGGTACTACAGTTTCGCCAGCGTGGTACGGCAGTGTCAGCTGGCTGAAACCGCCAGGTATCCCTGCTTGCTTTTCCCACGCAAGCGCCTTCCTCATTCTTCCCTCCCTTCTCATCTGCTCGGGTGAGGCGCTTGGCTATGACAAGGACGGCTGTACGGAGTGTGGAGAGAGCGGCCACCGGGGATGCACTCTGGCGGATGGTAAGGCTGCCCCGCAGGCGACTCTCGTATGTTGGTTGTCCTCAGCCCGATGCTCTCTGGCGGCTGATATGTCTGTCCCTTAGGCTTGAAATCCGAGATGGAGAATGCCGGCGACGGCAGACGGGAAGCGAACGGTGAACAGGAAACCCCTCATCATGCTCCTGCCTGCCCTCGTTGCTGTGGTGGGGCAGAGGCGAGAGGGGGAATGGTTGTGGGTAAGTGGTTTGTTGATTGTAGCCCTGTCGTGGGCGGTGGACAAAGGCGGCTCTGCCCACAGAATGCACATAGGGCTTCCTCCTCTGGCAGTTGCCATGTGGGGGAAGCCCGATGTGTTTGTCGTTTCAGGGATATGTCTGCCCGCCCTACAGTATGCTGTAGATGGATTTGGCTATCAGTTCCATGCCCTTGTCGTTGGGGTGGGTGAGGATGAACTGTCCCTTGATGGTGTAGGGTTTGCCGTTTACGTCATACAGGGTGTCGCCTTCCTTGGGGCTGCATTCCTCCCTGTAGAGGTTCCATATCCAGTCGATGGGCACGTATCTCAAGCCGTACTTGTGTGCGTTGCGCACGATGGCCAGCTCCTTCTGCATGTGTGGCCAGTACTCGCCGGTCAGTACAATCTTTCCGGTGAAGCCTTTGCAGTAGTCGATGAGTGCCGCAAGGTTCTTCTCGAAGTTTGCCACCCCATCGGGCTGAACGTTCTCGCCAATGCGTATGACGATGATGTCCTTTCCCTGGCACTTGTCTCTGAGCAGGGAGTCGAGGCTGAGCGAGGGGTTACGCTCCCAGTCGGCTATGTTCACGGGGGTGACTGTGGTCTTGCGGTTGTGCTGTCTCATCAGTTTCTCCAGCACGTGACAATAGTCCAGTTCGGGCTTTGAGGCAGCCATTCCTTGGCTGGAGTACCAGTTCACGGCATTCGATGGCAGGTGCAGCGTGATAGAGTTGCCTATGCAGAGCACCTTGTGTGGGCGCGAGTCCAATTGGCAAGTCTGCTGCTTGGCAATCATCTCCGACAGGATGGCGTTGCGCATGATGTTGTCGTCCTGTCCGTCAGGCCTGCAGTTTGCTCTGGCTGTGCTTTGGGTGGCAGAGACGGCAAGCATAGCAGCGGCAATGCCGAGCATGATGCGCCTTGCCGCTCCTCTTTTGTGACTTTGTGTCATTGTTGTGTGTTTTGTGCGTACTGCCTGTTTGGGCTTGTGCGCGTTGTCGGTGGAATGGAGTGTGTTTGTTGTGGTTTGCTCAGAAGCAGACTCCTGCCGTGATGCCGCATTCGTGAATCTGCGGACGCTTGCTCTTGTCGGGGAAGTCGCGGCCGTAGCTCACGCCGATGAGGTATCTCTCCAGCTGCAGACGCAGTCCCACCTGCCAACCCAGTTGACATCTCTCCCAGTCGGAGCCGGTCTGGTTGTCGCGCCCATCCTTGAAGAGGTTGCCTTTCTCGTCTCCCACTTTCTCCTTTCCCACGGCTATGACACGGAAGTGAACACCGGCCTGTGGGGCAAGTGCGATGTTGCGTGTGCGTGAGAGATAGAATTTGTAGGTTACGTTGACGGGTACACGGAAACCCAGCAGCGCGTATTTGGCGTTGCCGTGCTTATTGTCACCGCCCGAGAATGAACATTTCATCTCGGCTCCTGCCTCCACAAAGATCGGGATGCTGTCGGCCACCTGGATGCTTCTTGCCCATCCTATGGCCGCCTCATGGAAGTTGAGTGGCGGCGTGTGGCCTGGGAAGGTGTACTGCGAGGGCGAATAGCGCACGTAGAGCAGGTTCTTCCACTCCTTGTGCAGAGGCTTCTGTGTGCTGTCGGCCTCTTCTTCGTCAAACAGTTGCCAGTTCTCTACCGCATTGTTCTCTATCGTATATTGGGCGTATGCGCTCTGCATGGAGAGCGCCACACATGCCGCTCCGGCCAGAAGTCGGATAGCTGAGGTTACATTGCGGAAGCGCATGCCGGGTGTCTTTGGGCGCTTAAGAGGGGCGCTTGGTGACGATGATGTGGCCCACGATGCCAGCCACAATCAGCAGGAGAGCCAGCACCTGCACCCAGTTGTAATCTACCAGCGTGCCTGTGAAATAACTGATAACCAAGAGGAGCGCGCCCAATACGATGGCGGCTATACCGATATAATTCTTCATTTCTATAAAGATGTTTTAATGTTTGCTTCGTAATTCTCACGCAAAATAACGCATTTTTCTTGAGACGTGAAAGCGTTTGCCCTAAAAATGTGGCCTATCTGCGTCCTGCGGGTCAGCTTTCCCCGTATTAGGGTGCATGAGCGTGCCCGAATGCCGGCATGCCGCCTTGTCCTGCGCAGGCACATTATATATATACGCGCGAGCGTGATTGTCCGGCGTACCGAAGCGCAGACCGGCGTCCTGCACAGTGAAATGAGGGGCCCCAGGAAAGAAACTTCACGGAAATGTTTGATATTCCGCAATAAAGCAGTAACTTTGCACCGCATTTGTGCAAAATATAATTCATTTAATCATTTAACGTATTATGAATCAATACGAAACCGTTTTCATTTTAACTCCCGTTTTGTCTGATGAACAGATGAAGGAAGCGGTCAGCAAGTTCAAAGGCGTTCTCACAAAGGCTGGTGCCGAGATCATCAGCGAGGAGAACTGGGGCCTGAAGAAGTTGGCTTACCCCATTCAGAAGAAGAGCACTGGCTTCTTCGAGCTGATTGAGTTCAAAGCTGCTCCCGAGACAATCAAGACTCTGGAGGTTGCTTACCGCCGTGACGAGAAGGTGCTCCGCTATCTGACTGTAAAGATGGAGAAGTACGCAGCTGAGTATGCTGAGAAGAGAAGAAACAACAAATCAAGTAAGGAGGCTTAAGGACATGGCACAGCAATCAGAAATTCGCTATTTGACAGCGCCCGCCATTGACGTCAAGAAGAAGAAGTATTGCCGTTTCAAGAAGAGCGGAATCAAGTATATCGACTACAAGGACCCTGAGTTCCTGAAGAAGTTCCTCAATGAGCAGGGCAAGATATTGCCCCGTCGCATCACTGGTACATCACTCAAGTACCAGCGTCGTGTGGCTCAGGCAGTGAAGCGTGCACGCCATCTGGCTCTGCTTCCCTTCGTAACTGACTTGATGAAGTAATATCTGGAGGACAAGACATGGAAATTATACTGAAAGAAGACGTCATTGGCTTGGGTTACAAGAATGACATTGTGAACGTGAAGTCCGGCTATGGACGTAACTATCTTATCCCTTACGGCAAGGGTGTTATCGCAAGCGACAGCGCCAAGAAGCAGCTTGCTGAGGACCTGAAGCAGAAGGCTGTGAAGCTGGCTAAGGTGAAGGCTGAGGCTGAGGCTCTGGCTCAGAAGCTGGGTGCACTGCACTTGACCATCACTACCAAGGTGAGTGCTACTGGCATCATCTACGGCAGCGTGAACAACCTGCAGATTGCTGAGGAGCTGCAGAAGCTGGGCTTCGAGATCAACCGCAAGACTATCATCGTGAAGGATGTGAAGACTGTGGGCGAGTACGTAGCCGTTGTGAAGCTCCACAAGGAGGTATCTGCTGAGGTTCCCTTCACCGTTGTGGCTGAGGGTGAGACTGCTGCTCCTGCTGCAGAAGAGGCTACAGAGGCTCCCGCTGAGGCTGCTGCTGAGACTCCCGCAGAGGCTTAATAGACCAAAACCAAACAGGTTTTATCATAAGAGAAGCCTGCAAGCGCACATACGCTTGCAGGCTTTCCTTTTCTTCGGGCGGCTGTTTTCTCGCATTTTTATTGTGCTGCTTTGTAAAAATCATTATCTTTGCTGCTGACATTGTGCTGTTTGAGGCAGATGTGGAAGTGCCTTTGCTGCTGGTATTCGGTCGTTTGTGGCTGGTGTGGGAAGCGCCTTTGCTGCTGGTATTCGGTTGTTTGAGGCTGGCGTGGGAGTGCCTTAGCTGCTTCTGTTCGTCAGTTTGTGGCTGGTGTGAGAGTCTGTAATGTACCTCTACGGAAGTGCTTGGACTTGGCCAGGCGCGGCAGAGCGGAGTGTGTGCCGATAGTTTGACAATCAAAACGAAATGATATGGATTTTATAAAAACCCTTACTTTTCCCGAGGCCATACAGTTGGCCGTAAGCCGTTTCTTCGAGTTCGAGGGCCGTTCCAGGCGCTCTGAGTACTGGTGGGTGATACTGGCTCTGCTGGTTTTGTCCGCCGTTATACTCATTGGTGTATTTGTATTCGACCTGATAGTTGCTCCATTGACATTCCGTCGCCTGCATGATACTGGACGTAGCGGATGGTGGTATGGAGCCTATCTCATCCTTAAGTACCTTGCCTTTGTAGGCTTTTTCATCTATATGGGCTTCGGCCTTTTGGCCTTTGACAACTTGTTTGGGATGGTTATGTCATTGCTTTCTGCCGGCCTCGGTTGGATGTCGCTCATTGTCCTCTATCGCCTTGTTCTGCTTGTTTTCCTGTGTCAGGACAGTTGCCCCGGCGAGAACAAGTACGGCCCCTCGCCCAAATACGTGCAGGAGCAGGAGTGATGAAGCGGGGCGGATAGCCTTCTCGTAAACATGTTATAATAGGAAGGGACGGTGCAGTTGGCATCGTCCCTTTCTTGTTGGATTGCGATAAGGCACAAAAAAAGGGCCGCATCCTAGATGCAGTCCTCTTATGTACCTTACAGGGTAGTTCCTGATTATTCAGCAACCACAGTGTCAGCAACAGCGCTGTCAGCAGCTGCAGTGTCAGCAGCTACAGTGTCAGCAGCTACAGTGTCGGTAGCAACGCTATCAGAGTCAGCGCAGCAAGCCTGCTCAGTCTTGTTGCCACAAGATGCGAAAGACACAGCTACGATGGCTGCGAACACAAATGCGAACTTTTTCATTTCTCTTTGCTTTTAAATTTGTAAAACAATCAATTGCCTTTCTAAAACGCTGCAAAGGTACGTACTTTTTCATTACGCCGTACTCACAAAACGCTTCTTTTTTTTATGAAAAGTGCAAACCTTTTTGTAAGTCGCTGATTGATAGGTTGAAGCAGCGCGCTTTTCGGATGGCACAAGCCTTGTGTCTTTGCGCATTTTGCACTATCTTTGCAGCATGTATAACTTCTCAGGCAAGAAAGCCGCCTACTTTACCCTGGGGTGCAAACTCAATTTCGCCGAGACGAGCACCGTGGGTCGCCAGCTCAAGGAGGCTGGTGTGACAACCGCCGCAGAAGGCGAGGCGGCAGATATATGTATAGTGAACACGTGCAGCGTGACGGAAGTGGCCGATGCCAAATGCCGCCAGGCCATCAGCCGCATGGTGCGCCGGCATCCCGGTGCACTGGTGATCGTGACGGGATGCTACGCGCAGTTGAAGCCCGAGCAGGTGGCTGCCCTCGATGGGGTAGATATGGTGCTCGGAGCCGAGCAGAAGGGTGAAATCCTGCGTCATATAGCGGAGCGGATAGACATGATGCCCGAAGAGCGGGCGCTGCTGGCACATGGACATGAGACCGTACGCACGGCAGACATCCGCACCTTCGTGCCCAGCTGCTCGTGTGGAGACCGCACCCGCTACTTCCTCAAGGTGCAGGACGGGTGCAACTATTATTGTACCTATTGTACCATACCCATGGCGCGTGGGCGCAGCCGCAACGGCAGCATCGCTTCGATGGTGGAGCAGGCCAGGCAGGCAGCCGCACAGGGTGGGCGCGAGATAGTGATTACGGGTGTCAACATAGGCGACTTCGGCCGCTCTACGGGCGAGTCGTTTATCGACCTCATACGCGCTCTCGACCAGGTGGAAGGCATCTCCCGCTACCGCATCAGCAGCATTGAGCCCAATCTGCTCACCGATGAGGTGATTGACTTCTGCGCCCAGAGCCGGGCTTTCATGCCGCATTTCCACATCCCCCTGCAGAGTGGGAGCGACGAGGTGCTCCGCCTCATGCATCGCCATTACGATACGCGGCTCTTTGCCGACAAGGTTGCCCATGTGCGGCAGGCTATGCCCGATGCCTTCATCGGTGTGGATGTGATAGTGGGTACGCGCGGTGAGACCGATGAACTGTTTGCCCAGGCATTGCAGTTCATGGAGGAGATAGATGTGAGCCAGTACCATGTGTTCAGCTACAGCGAGCGCCCCGGCACGCGGGCATTGCAGATACCCCATGTGGTGTCACCCGAGCAGAAGCACGAGCGCAGCCAGCAGGTGCTGGCACTGAGCGAGCGCAAGTGGCGCCAGTTCTACGACCGCTTCCGCCACACCACCCGCCCTGTGCTGCTCGAGCACAGTCGTCACGAGGGACTGATGCACGGGTTTACAGACAATTACATACGAGTATCGGTCAGCGCGAAGGATATGGACAACCAGATAGCCAGCGTGCAGCTGGGCGACTGGGACGCTGACGGAAACACACTTCAGGGAACTCTCTTATGAAGACAAGCATAGTCATTCTCAACTGGAACGGTGCCGGCATGATGCGCCGCTTCCTGCCATCCGTGCTCGAATATTCCGCTGGAGCCGAGGTGGTAGTGGCCGACAATGGCAGCACCGACGAGTCGCTGCAGATGTTGGAGCATGATTTCCCGCGCGTACATATTATAAAGATGGAGCGCAACTACGGCTTTGCCGAGGGCTACAACCAGGCGTTGCGGCAGGTGCAGGCCGATGTGTATGTACTGCTCAACAGCGATGTGAGGGTCACTCCAGGCTGGCTTGACCCTCTGATTGGCTGCCTGGAGAAGCATCCCGAGGTGGCTGCCCTGCAACCCAAGATACGCTGCGAGTGGGCGCCCACCCAGTTTGAGTATGCCGGTGCAGCAGGTGGCTTCATCGACTCGCTGGGCTATCCCTATTGCCGTGGCCGCCTGATGGGTATGGTGGAGACCGACAACGGGCAATACGATGAGCCTGTCCCCATCTTCTGGGCCACGGGAGCAGCCCTGGTCATCCGCAGTGACGACTATTGGAAAGCAGGCGGACTGGACGGCCGCTTCTTTGCGCATCAGGAGGAGATAGACCTTTGCTGGCGCTTGCGAAGCCGTGGGCGCGGCATTCTGTGTGTGCCTCAGAGTGTGGTGTATCACCTTGGAGGCGGCACGTTGCCGCAAGGCAGTCCGCGCAAGACGTTCCTCAATTTCCGCAACAATCTGCTCCTGCTCTACAAGAACCTGCCTGAGCGCCGCCTCCAGGCGGTCATGCGCCTGCGCTTCTGGCTCGATGCTCTGGCCTCGCTGCAGATGTTGGCCACGGGCCAATGGCGCAGCGCAGCGGCTGTATGGCAGGCGCGCAGGGAGTTCCACCGCATCCGTAAGGACTTCGAAGCCTCGCGCCGGGAGAATCTCACCCTTACGGTCCTCGACCCCATACCCGAACAGGGAGCCTTCAGTCTGCTCTGGCAGTATTACGTCTTGCGGCATTGCACGTTCGACCGCCTGCCTTGAACATACAGCCCAGTGCGGTGCATCAGCCATCGCAGCGCACTGCGTCGGGCATCACAGCGCGCTGCATTGCCCGATGCAGCGCGCTGCGTTTTATGCCGGTCGCTTCTGCCGTACCCGATGCGCTTCCCTCCACGGGGCAGTTTGCTCTGCCTGTCCATTCCCGTGAAAGGGCTGCGGGCCGTCTGGCCAGGTGGTGGAGCAGGATGGACATTTGCCTGGACAGGGTTTTGTGCTGTGGTGCAGCAGGTTCTGCATCTGCTTGGACTTTCCCTGGGCAGATGCTTGCGGCACCTGGCCGGCTGTCTGCATCGGCCTGCCATTCTGCCTCCTGTTTCCCGCCCGGGAGGCTGTGAGGGAGGAGATTTCTGTCCGAAAATCCATGCCGAGCACGCCTTGAAGGCCCATTTGCCAAGAAAAGAGGGGCGGGGAAGCGGCTTTTCCCTTTTTTTTACGTACATTTGTCTCTCGTATGAAGAAAGTATAAAACGATGAGATACTCCTTTGTGATACCCGTGTATAACCGTCCCGACGAGACGGACGAGCTGCTGGAGAGCCTGGCGCAACAGACTCTGCGTGACTTTGAGGTGCTTGTGGTGGAGGATGGTTCGCAGATAACCTGCCAGCAGGTGGTGCAGAAGCATGCCGCCCAGATGCCCATCAAGTACTTCTGCAAGCCCAACAGCGGACCGGGACAGACGCGCAACTATGGTGCCGAACGCTCACAGGGCGAGTACCTTATCTTCCTGGACAGCGACTGCGTGCTGCCTCCCGGCTATCTGGAGGCGGTAGAGAAGGAGCTTTCAGCGTCGCCCTGCGACGCTTTCGGCGGGCCAGACCGCTCGCATCCCTCCTTCACGCCGGTGCAGAAAGCCATCAGCTACAGCATGACCAGCTTCTTCACCACAGGCGGCATACGCGGCGGCAAGAAGAAGTTGGACAAGTTCTATCCCCGCTCCTTCAATATGGGCATCAGCGCGAGCCTCTATCGCAAGCTCGGCGGATTCAGCAAGATGCGCTTTGGCGAGGATATAGACCTGAGCATACGCATCTTTCAGAGCGGCGCCCGATGCCGCCTCTTCCCCCAGGCATGGGTGTGGCACAAGCGCCGCACCGACCTTAGGAAGTTCTTCCGACAGGTACACAACAGCGGCATTGCCCGCATCAATCTGTACAAGAAGTACCCCTCCAGCCTCAAGCTGGTGCACCTGCTGCCCGCACTCTTCACGCTGGGCATGGGCTTCCTGCTGCTCATGATGGTGGTGGGATTGCCGTTGGGCCTGCTCTCGCAGAGCGCCCGATGGGGTATGATAGGGTGGGAGATGTTCTTCCTCTCCCTGCTCTTCCCCGTACTCTATTCGCTTCTCATCTGTGCCGACAGCACGGGCGAGAACCACAGCCTGCGTGTAGGCATGCTCAGTGTGATGGCCAGCTTCGTGCAGCTCATCGGCTATGGAACAGGTTTCCTGCGTGCCTGGTGGCTCAGATGTGTGTGGGGGAGAAACGAGGAAATGCAGGCGTTCCGCGAGACGTTCTACAAATGACGAATCGCGGCAGAGCATTGCTACGCGCCAGTCATCGCCAATCCACTAATCTATCAGCATCATCCTATGACCGAGAAACTCAGCATCAACCAGCAGCCCATTGAGGACCGTCCCCGTGAGAAGCTCATGGCTCACGGTGCCGAATCGCTCTCCAAGGCCGAACTGCTGGCTATTCTGATAGGCAGCGGAAACAGCCGCGAGACGGCAGTTGAGCTCATGCAGAGGGTGTTGAACGACTGTCACGAGAGCCTGACAGAGTTGAGCCGGATGTCGCTTGACAGCCTGCAGAACTACAAGGGGGTGGGTCCGGCCAAGGCCGTGACGGTGCTGGCTGCCTGTGAATTAGGCAGGCGCCGGTCGATGGAGCGCGCTTCGCAGATGCGTATGGACAATGCCAAGGCCATAGCCGACTACTTCCGTCCGATGCTCCAGGACAAAGCACACGAGGAGTGTCACCTGATGCTCTTGCGCAACAACCTCACTTTCATGAGCACGGTGCGCGTCAGCGAGGGCGGACTGACCGCCTCGGTGGTGGATGTCAGGCAGGTGCTGCGTGAGGCCATTCTGCGTCAGTGCACAGCTATAGTGTTCTGTCACAACCATCCCAGCGGAACGCTCACGCCCAGCAAGCAGGACCAGGACCTCACGCACCGCCTTGTACAGGCCTGCCGGGCGGTTGACATCAAGCTCCTCGACCACGTCATCGTCTCCACGCAGGGCTATTACAGTTTCCTGGAAGCAGGCACCCTGGGCTGACACTACATTATTATATATATAAGGAATAAGCATAACCGATATGGAACAGACAGATATACAGGAGAAGGTGGTGGAGTTGCTCCGCACCGTTTACGACCCCGAGATACCCGTCAACATCTATGACCTGGGGCTCATATACCGCATCGAACTGATGGATGAGGGCAAGACACTGCAGGTGGATATGACGCTCACAGCCCCAAACTGCCCTGCGGCCGACTTCATCGTAGAGGATGTGCACAGCAAGCTGGCGGCTATCCCCGGACTGGACAAGGTGGAGGTCAACCTCGTGTTTGAGCCTGAGTGGGACAAGGATATGATGAGCGAGGAGGCTCGCTTGGAACTGGGACTCATGTAGCAATACGCCTATGAAGAACATCTATTTCATCAGTGACGCCCATCTGGGCTGTCGCGCTCTGCAGCACGGCAGGCAGCAGGAACGCCGCCTGGTGCGTTTCCTTGACGACATAAAGGACAAGGCGGGTGCCATATATATGCTGGGCGACATGTTTGACTTCTGGTTCGAGTACCCCACAGTGGTCCCCAGAGGCTTCACACGCTTCCTGGGAAAGGTGAGCGAACTCACTGACAATGGGGTGGAGGTGCACTTCTTCACGGGCAACCACGACATTTGGTGCACCGATTATCTGCAGAGCGAGTGCGGAGTCATCCTGCATCGGGAGCCTGTGACACTCGAACTGGCCGACAAGATATTCTACCTCGCCCACGGTGACGGCCTGGGAGATCCCGACTGGAAGTTCCGTTTCCTGCGCTCTTTCTTCCATAACAAGGTTTGCCAGTGGCTGTTCCGATGGCTCCATCCTACCATTGGGGTGAACTTCGGACTGGAGTGGGCACGCCGCAGCAGGCTCAAGCACGAACCGTGTCTGCAGGATGGCACGCCCGTGGATACCTACCAGGGTGAGGACCGCGAGTTCCTTGTGCGCTTTGCCAAGGACTATCTCAAGCAGCATCCCAATGTCAACTACTTCCTCTTCGGGCACCGTCACATCGAGCTCGACCTGCTCCTCACGCGCCAGTGCCGCCTGCTCATCATGGGCGACTGGATTACTCAGTGCACCTATGCAGTGTATGACGGCGAGCAACTCTATATGGAGAATTATGTCGAGGGCGACACTGTGGTGCGTTAGACATCGGCCTGCGGGAGCCTGATGAGGCTCCTCTGTCCTTGAAGACAACCAGTCAAGAATGAAACAACAAACTATATCACAATACGGCATGAAGAAGAGACAACTGCTGGCAGCCGGCCTCCTTGGTGGAGCACTCTGCCTTTGTTGCACGCTGGCAGCCTGCCAGCCTGGCCATGACTCCAGCACGAAGGAGGAACCGGTGCTGGCTGATGACCCCATGGCAACGCACATCTATACCCTGAAGAACGGACTCAAGGTGTATCTGACAGTGAACCACGACGAACCGCGCATACAGACTTATGTGGCGGTGCGGACCGGTTCGCGCAACGATCCAGCCGAGAGCACCGGCCTGGCACACTACCTGGAGCACCTCATGTTCAAGGGTACCACGCGCTTCGGAACGCTCGACTATGCCCGGGAGAAGCCGCTGCTCGACAGCATCGAGGCGCAGTATGAGGTGTATGGCAGCACTATCGACGAGGACCGGCGCCGCGCCATCTATGCCCGCATAGACAGCTTCAGCCACGAAGCCAGCAAGTTTGCCATTGCCAACGAATACGACAAGATGATGGCAGGAATAGGCTCCACAGGCTCCAATGCCTATACGAGTACCGATGTCACCTGCTATCAGGAGAACATCCCATGCTATGCCTTGGAACCTTGGGCCAAGGTGCAGGCAGAGCGCTTCCGCAATATGGTCATCCGAGGATTCCACACCGAGCTCGAGGCTGTCTATGAGGAATACAACATGCACCTCACCAACGACTTCGACAAGATGAACAATGCGCTCTACCGCATCCTCTTCCCCCATCACCCCTATGGCACTCAGACGACCATCGGAACGCAGGAGCATCTCAAGAACCCCTCGCTCCGCAATGTCATGCAGTACTATCACGAGTGGTATGTACCCAATAATGTGGCCATCTGCATGAGCGGTGACCTCGACCCTGACGAGACGGTGCGCATCATCGAGCAGTACTTTGGCTCATGGCAGGCATCCGACAGTCTGCCCCAGCGCACCTTCCCCCGTGAGGAGCCGCTCCAGGCTCCTGTGAGCGTAGATGTGGTGGGCCAGGAGACTCCCATGGTGGCTCTCGGCTGGAGGCTGCCCGCCAAGGCCGACCCCCAATACCTGGTGATGGAGGTGGCCAACAGCATCCTCGCCAATGGCAAGTGCGGTCTCTTTGACCAGAATCTCAATAGCGCACAGCAAGTCATGACGTGTGAGACCTTTGTAGATGGCATGACCGACCAGAGTGCATTCTGGGCCATCGGCTGTCCCAAGGAGGGTCAGACACTGGAGGAGGTGCGTGACCTGATGCTTGCACAGGTGCGCCGGCTCACCAGCGGCCAGTGGGACGAGTCGTTGCTTAAGGCTATCCTCAACAACATGAAGCGCGAGCAACTGCAGGCCATGCAGAGCAACGAGCAGCGTGCAGAGCGCTTTGTGGACGCTTTCGTAGCGGGACAGCTGTGGTCAGATGCCGTAGGCGAGCTGCAGCGACTGGACACCCTGAGCAAGAAGACCGTGACCGACTGCGCCCGCCGCTACCTTACCGAGGGCTACGGATGCGTCTTCAAGAGGCAGGGTATCGACGCTTCGGCCAAGAAGATAGGCAAGCCCCATATCTCTCCCATCGAGACTAACCGCGACAAGACAAGCGCCTTTGTGGATTCGGTGCTCGCGATGCCTGTGGCCGAGGTGGAGCCTGTGTTTGTCGATTTCAGCCGTGAAGTGCAGAAGGGCACGCTCATGGGCGGCAACGAGCTGCTGGCTCATCGTGATGTGGACAGCCGCCTGTTCCACCTCAGCTTCGTCATCGAGCGAGGTACCAAAGAAGACCCCGCGCTGGATGTTGCCGAGCAGTATCTGCCCTACCTGGGCACCGACTCTATGGATGCCAGCCAGCTCCAGTCGCGCCTCTATGCCCTTGCCTGCGATGCTACACTCAGCACCGAGGCAGGCCGCACCCGGCTTACCCTCTCGGGTCTGGCCGAGAACATGGAGGAGGCACTGCGCCTCA
This sequence comes from uncultured Prevotellaceae bacterium, assembly GCA_900543815.1. GTDB lineage: Bacteria > Bacteroidota > Bacteroidia > Bacteroidales > Bacteroidaceae > Physcousia. The sequence goes on along the minus strand of UQST01000003.1, from coordinate 10,833 downwards.
CCGAGCGCTGGATAGCCACTGCCCGGCCCGACACAGCCATCTATGCACAGGTGGTCAACGATATCCTCAAGCTGCGTGCAGACAACAAGACGAACCAGAAAGCCTGCTTCAATGCCCTCATCCAATATGGTATCTATGGTCCCCACAACGCCATCACCGATGCCATGGATGCTGCCCGGATGAGGCAGCTCGGCGCGGCAGGCGTGCTCCAGCACCTGCGTTCCCTCAGCGGTGTAGCCCAGCATGTGCTCTACTACGGACCCCTTGAGTCCACCCAGGTGAGCCGTCTGGTCAACGAGGTGCACCCCATGTCGGAGCATCCCGAAGCCGCCCACGACGGGCAGTTCTACACGCCTCTCCAGGTGGATGAGAGCCGGGTCATCATAGCTCCCTTCCAGGCCAAGAACACCTACATGATGGGCTACTCAAGCCGTGGCGAGCAGTTCAGTCTGGCCCTGCAGCCCTATGTGGGAGTCTTCAATGAGTACTTCGGCGGGGGTATGAACAGCATTGTCTTCCAGGAGTTGCGCGAGTCACGTGGTCTGGCCTACAATGCCAGCGCCCTCTTCTCGCAGGCTTCCCGCCCCTCTGACAGGGAGTGGTTCTTCACCCGCATCATCACTCAGAACGACAAACTGAAGGATTGCCTCAACGTATTCGACGAGATAGTGGAGCAGATGCCGCAGAGCGAGAGCGCCTTCTCACTGGCCCGCGAGGCTGTGATCAAGCGCCTGGCCACACAGCGCATACTGCGTGAGCAGATTCTCGACTACTACCTGCGCTGCCGTGACCAGGGCCTTGACGATGACCCTGACAAGGCGGTGTATGAGAAGGTCAAGACCATGACCATGGCCGACCTGCTGTCGTTCCACGAGCGGGAGATAGCCAAGCGCAAGTACCACCTGCTGCTCTTGGGTGATGAGGCCGACTGGGATATGTCGAGCCTGCAGCAGCGTGGAGCCATACAGCGTGTGACACTGAAGGATATCTTCGGCTATTGATGCACGGGGGATGAAGCATACCAGAGGTTTCCACCTGGCACTGTGAGTGCCGGGCGGGAACCTTTTTCGCATAACAATACAACACTACGATATGAATACCCTAAGAAAGATGAATCTGCTCCTCACGGCTCTTCTCGTGAGCATGGGAGCGCATGCACGGACGTCGCCCGGTGCGACGGAACCTGCCGAGTACCACGTGCAGGGACTTCAGACATTCAGCCCCGAGCACCCCCACACCCTGTGGTACCGGCAGCCGGCAGCCTATCAGTGGGCAGGAAACGCCTGGATGGAGTACGCCCTTCCCATTGGTAACGGACAGCTGGGAGCCTGCCTGATGGGAGGAGTCAAGCAGGATGAAATCCAGTTCAACGAGAAGACCCTGTGGGAGGGAACGCCCAACGACATGGCTGGCACCTTCGACTATGGTTCCTACAAGAACTTCGGCTCTGTCCTGGTGACTGACCTCTCGGCCCAGTTCGGCTTCAATGAAGCCCGCCAGGTGCGCGATTACGTGCGCTACCTGGACCTGCAGACGGGCATCGGCGGCGTGGATTACAGTTCCACCGACGGCCTTACCCATTATGAGCGTCGCTACTTCGCCTCCTTCCCCGACAGGGTGGTGGCCGTGCGTTACCGCGCCACAGGCCGGCGCCAGCTTGATCTCCTGGTGTCGGTAAAGCCCGGCGATGACCTGAATGCCACTCCTGTGTCCTACTCTGATGCCTATGCCACATTTGGCGGAAAGCTCAAGACCGTGAGCCACTCCGCATGCCTCAGGGTGGTACCTGCCGGTGCGGATGTCCGCATGGAGAGCACACCGGACGGCATCCGCGTGTCGGGAACCCGTGAGGTGCTGCTTGTGCTGGCGGGCGGAACCGACTTCGATGCCGCTGCCCCCACGCTCACATCGGGCACCGAGGGCCTCTCCGGACGCATCCGCAAGCAGGTAGATAAGGCCGCCTCACGCGGGTGGACGGCTCTGCTCGAGCGCCACACCGAGGACTTCACGGCACTGAGCGGACGAGTGGATTTCCAGTTGCAGGGAGCCGCTTCGGCCCTTCCCACCGACCGCCTGATAGAGTGCTACAATGATGCCGGCAGGTGTGCCACAGGCCGTGAGCCCGATGCCCTGTTCCTCGAACAACTCTACTTCGCCTATGGACGCTATCTCATGATCGGCTGCAGCCGCGGTGTGGATATCCCCAGCAACCTGCAGGGCATATGGAACAACCGCAGTCAGGCGGCCTGGAACTCCGATATCCATTCCAACATCAACGTGCAGATGAACTACTGGCCAGCCGAGCCCACCAACCTGAGTGAGCTGCATCTGCCCTTTGTCAACTACGTCATCAATATGGCCGGACGCGACAACTGGAAGCGTGCCGCCACACAGTTTGGAGGCGTGAAGCACGGCTGGACCTGTTTCACAGAGAACAACATCTTCGGCGGCATGAGTCTGTGGGGCAACAACTACTTCGTGGCCAATGCCTGGTATTGCAGCCATCTGTGGCAGCACTACCGCTTCACCCTCGATGAGAAGTTCCTTCTGCGTGCCTTCCCCACGCTGTGGAGCTGTGCGCAGTTCTGGATGGAGAGGATGATAGAGGACCGTGGATGCCCCTCCCTCGGCATACTGCCCGACGGCAGCTATGTGGCTCCCGACGAGTACAGTGCCGAGCAGAATGCCCACCCCAAGGAGGATGGCACCGCCCATGCACAGCAGCTCATCTATGCCCTGCTGCGCAGTGTGCGGCAGAGCGTGGATATCCTGGGTGCCAAGCGCGTGGGGCTGGCTCAGGCCGATGTGGAGCAGCTCGACCGCTTCCTGACCCGTATGGATCGCGGTCTGCACACCGAAATCTATACTGCCAATACCCGTGCCAACGGTGCCTGGACCAATCCCCGCAACGGTGTGCACCAGGGCGACACGCTGCTGCGGGAGTGGAAGTATGCCACCTACGACGTGAGCGACGACCCCTCGCACCGTCATCTGAGCCACCTCATGGCGCTCTATCCCCTGTCCGACATAGGCCCCCGCAGCCCCTATTTCCCCGCTGCTGTCAACTCGCTGCGCCTGCGTGGCGACAAGGCCACCGGCTGGAGCATGGGATGGAAGGTGTGCCTGTGGGCCCGTGCACTGGACGGCAACCACGCCCACGTCATCCTGCACAATGCCCTGAGGCACTCTACCAGTTATGACGTAGAGGCGCACAAGGGCGGAGTCTATTACAATCTCTTCGACTCCCATGCGCCCTTCCAGATAGATGGCAACTTCGGTACCTGTGCCGGTGTGGCCGAGATGCTTCTGCAGAGTCACACCGACACGCTGCAGCTCCTGCCCGCCTTGCCCGACCTGTGGCAGGCAGGCCACATGAGCGGACTGCGTGCTGTGAACAATTTCCAGGTAGATCAGCAGTGGCAGGACGGACGTCTCGTGCGTGCCGTCATCCGCAGCGGGTCGGGCAAGCCTTGCCCCATCTATTATCCCGGCATTGCGCAGTATCGCGTGTGCGGCCCCGATGGCAAGCCCATGCAAGGCGCGGTGGTGGATGACAACACCCTGCTCATCCCCACCCGGAAGGGCTGCACCTACACCATCAGCAAGTAGGCACCCTCTCCCGCCCGAAGCCTTATCCACGCCCGCCCTCCCGCTTGTGAGAGGGCGGGCTGCTTTTTGTTCCACAGGATGCAGCGCGCTGCGATGCCCGATGCAGTGCGTTGCGTTGGTCCGTGCAGCGCGCTGCGTTGGCCCATGCACCGCACTGCGTTTTTCCTGCCATAATCATACGGCAGGGCAGCCGTCCCGTATCCCCGTCCTGTTTGCCGGGGTCAGAATTAGGATGTGCACCGCCTCATTGGAAGCGCCGTCGCACTTCTATCCCAAAATAAATGCCTACCTTTGCAGATGAAAGTATAATGGAAAGGAACAGATGATGAGACGCACATGGATGATTGCGCTCCTGCTGGGGCTTGCATTCACCACTCCGGCATACGCTGAAGTGGATGCCGTGACAGGCGCCACGCAGGTGGGCGCCGGTACTGACAAGCAGGCGAGGGATGACGAACGCGTGCGGAAGGCGATGCTCAAGATGCGCAAGAGCTTGCCCCGCGTGCATGGCGAACAGGTGGAGACGGCGGTGGTCATGCGTGGACACACCATGGCCAGGAGCAGCCACTGGACTGCCGAACTGGTGCCGGCCGAGAAGATGAGGCTGGAGAAGACGATGAACTTCCGTGCGGCTACGCCTGGACACAACGAGATGCTCACCTATCAGTTCCTGCGCCAGGACGATGCGCAGCTGTGCGCTGTGCGCATCCTGGAACTGGGCGCGTGCATCTACTTCTCGGCCCAGGCCGATGTGGTGCAGAACATGGCCAGTGCCGTGCATCAGTATGTGGCTCTGCCCCTCGAAGGCACCCTCTGTGGCAAGCCCGCCAAGGGCGCCAGGTAGGTCTCATGCAGCTCCTTGTTCCCGGTGCTCTGCCGCCGGGGAGGCTGGCGGGCATAGCGCCCGGCGGCATGCGGGGAGCGGCATAAGAAGAGTAGCAAAACCAATTGACAATAACAAGATATGGCAACAGAAAACAACCACAAGTACATCAGCGTGGCCTACAAGCTCTATGCACAGGCCGAGGGCAATGAGCCCGAAATGGTGGAGGAGGCCACAAGCGAGGCTCCTTTTGAGTTCCTCACCGGTCTGGGCATGACGCTCGATGACTTCGAGAATGAGATAGCTCCGCTGGAGCAAGACGCACCCTTCGACTTCACCCTCAGCGTGGAGCAGGCCTACGGACCCTATGCCCCCGAGGGCAGACAGGAGGTGCCCCGCAGCATGTTCGAGATTGACGGAAAGCTCGACCCGCGCTATATCTACGAGGGTGCTGTGGTGCCCTTGCAGGACAACGAGGGTCATCGCTTCAGCGGACTCATTGCCCTCATACAGGACAATACCGTGACCGTGGATCTCAACCATCCTCTGGCTGGCAAGACACTGCGCTTTGTGGGTACAGTGGTGACGACACGTCCCGCCACCGACGACGAAGTGAGCAACACCCTGAAGGCTCTCTCGGGTGAGGGAGGCTGCGGCGGTTGTGGCGGCGAGGGCGGTTGCGGAAGCTGCTCGGGCGGTTGCGGTGACGGCGAGTGCGGCTCGTGCTGCGGCGACTGCCAGTAATCAGGCACACACCAGACGCCCCCTCTTCCTGCCCACAGAGGCGTGGGAGAGGGGGTGCATGTTTCTAACCCATACAAGCAAGGAGGACACAGAAGTGAACACATTTGGCAACATCTTCCGTCTCACCACATTCGGAGAGAGTCACGGAGCGGCCATAGGGGGCGTGATAGACGGCATCCCGGCGGGAATCACCGTAGATATGGATTTCATACAGCGCGAACTGGACCGCCGCCGGCCAGGCCAGAGCGCACTCACCACGGCACGTAAGGAGGCCGACAGAGTGGAGTTGCTCAGCGGTGTCTTCGAGGAGCGCACCACGGGCTGCCCCATTGGATTCATAGTGCGCAACGCCAATCAGCACAGCCAGGACTACGATAACATGCGCTCCCTGTTCCGCCCCAGCCATGCCGACTATACCTATACCCAGAAGTACGGACTGCGTGACCATCGTGGCGGAGGGCGCAGCTCGGCACGCGAGACCATCAGCCGCGTGGTGGGGGGAGCCTTTGCCAAGATGATGCTCAGCCAGCTGGGTGTCACCGTGCAGGCTTATACACAGCAGGTGGGAGACATCATCCTGCCCGGCTCCTATGCCGACTACGACCTCTCGCAGGCCGAGACCAACGATGTGCGATGCCCCGATGCCGGGGTGGCGAGCCGCATGGACAGCCTCATACGTGAGGTCAAGGCCGACGGAGATACGATAGGCGGTGTGATAGCCTGCGTGGTGAAGGGATGTCCCGCAGGCTGGGGCGAGCCGGCCTTCGGCAAGCTGCACGCATTGCTGGGAGCCGCTATGCTGGGTATCAATGCGGTGAAGGGATTCGAATATGGCATGGGTTTCGCGGGCGTGACACAGCGTGGCAGCGAGCAGAACGACCGCTTCGTGCCCGACGGGCAGGGCGGTGTGACCACCCTCACAAACCGCAGCGGCGGCATCCAGGGCGGCATCTCCAACGGGCAGGACATCTATTTCCGCGTTGCCTTTAAGCCTGTAGCCACCCTCCTCATGGAACAGGATACGGTCAACCAGGCCGGTGAGGCGGTCAAGCTCACGGCGCGCGGCAGGCATGACCCCTGCGTGCTGCCCCGTGCGGTGCCCGTGGTGGAGGCCATGGCAGCCATGGTGCTTGCCGACTGCTATCTGATGAACAGGTCGGCCCAGATGGGCAGGTGATCCGACACACCGCCCACATAGGCCGGACCACGATAGGTGCGGTAGGGGGTGCCCTCCTCTGTGAGCAGGAACGGAAAGCGCCCCACCGTGATGCGCTGGCTGCAACGGGATTGCAGTGAGCGGCTTATGAGAATATGATCAATGAAGTCCCAGAGGCCCTGATAGTAGTAGGTGCCCTGGGGCTTCCGCTTTTCTTTGCGTCCCGAAGGCGTGAGCGACACCAGCCTCTGGGCGATGGGGCGCAGCGCGGGGTCGTCTGCTCCGGCATTGAAATCGCCCATGACTATCACCTGCTGCCCGCTGAGCGAGTCGAGGAGGCCGCATAGAGCTTCGGCAGCAAGCTTGCGGTGAAGGCCCGATTGCCGCGTGCCGCCCGCCCTGCTGGGGAAATGCACGCAGATGACATGCAGGCTGTCACCGCCGGGCAGCACGCCCCAGCAGTGGAGCAGGTCGCGTGTGGGACGCAGGCCATGGCGCTCCGAGGGTACTCTCACCGCCCTGCTCCCCAGCAGGTGGAACTGTTCGGGCTGATAGAGCAGCGCGCAGTCGATGCCGCGCAGGTCGGGTCCCTCATGGTGCACATAGGCATAGCGGGCCAGCCGCAGCGGACTGCGCCTGGTGAGGTCGTGCAGTACCGAGTCGTTCTCAACCTCGCCCAGGCCCACCAGCATGGGCCACTCTTCGCCCTTGGAGGCGGCTGCCAGAGTGCGCGCCACGTTGTCCAGCTTGTGCCAGTAGCGGCTGCGTGTCCAGTGGCGGCTGGATTCGGGCAGAAACTCAAGGTCGTCCTTCAGCGAATCATGGCGGCAGTCGAAGAGGTTCTCCACGTTCCACCACATGACTCTCTGGCCTGCGGCTTGGCTGGCAGACAGCAGCAGGAGCACGAACAGCAGTCTGGTGCGGTGTGTCATTGTAGCGTGAGTGAGGGGTGGTAAAGCTTCATCTCGCGTTGCATAGCCGCCTCCTGTCCGCCCAGAGCCTGGTTGAGCAGGGCATGGAAGCGCTCTCCGTGGTTCATCTCCATGAGGTGCGTCAGTTCGTGATGCATGATGAAGTCGCGCAGATGGGGCGGCAGCGTCATCAGGTAAAGGCTCAGTTGGATATTGCCCTGTGTGGAGCAACTGCCCCAGCGGCTCTTTGTCTTGCGGATGTTCACGTGGCGCGGATGCAGTCCCCTCTGCGTGGCCAGCTGCATGAGGCGCGGCACGAGCATCCTCTGGGCACGCCGCCTGAGGCATTCCTCCACCACGCGGGTGAGCCACTGCTGCAGTTCGGGCATCGTCCAGTCGAGTTCGGCGGGGTAGAGGAACGTCATTCCCCGTGCATCCTCCTGCACTCGCGGCTTTCCTCCATCGGCCTGTCTGCATTCAAACACGAAGCCGTCGGCCTCGATGCGGCTCTGTGGCGTGAATACCGACTGCACGCTCCTCGACTTTCCGCGCTGCAATAGTCGGCGCAGGCGGTCGCGCAGACGGTTCACAGCCAGCGCCACGTCGCGCCCGGTGGCGTGCACTGGCACGGTGCATGCCAGTTGGCCGTCCTTGCATCTGAAGGTCATTTGCTTGGCGCGTGCATTGTGATGAATGCTGATGCGTCCCAGCTCGCTGTCGTTGAGTAAGCTCTCCTCGTTCATCTTTTCTATGTTCTCTTTTCTGTCCCTTGGCACCGTGGCTTGTATGCGCTGTGCCTGTCTGTGTGCAAAGTTAAGCAAAAGCCGCCTGCCGCGCTCTGTCCTGAGGGAGGAAAAGTGGTGGGGCATGCAGATTTGTCCGGCGGGGCGGAATTCTGCTGACTGCCCAACAGAACGCGCCGTGCGCTTGCATGTTCCGCAGGATAAACGTAACTTTGTGGGAGAAGTCAAACCCTTAAAAGCATAAGAGAAGCGTATGAAGACATTGAACGTAGGCATCATCGGTGCCGGACACATAGCCGAGAAGATGACCCGCACACTGGCCCAGGTGCCTCAGGTGTGTGTGAAGGCAGTGGCATCGCGGTCGGCTCAGAAGGCCGGGGAATTTGCCTCCTCGCTGGGCATCAGCCGGGCGTATGACAGCTACGATGCTATTCTGGAGGATGACGATGTGCAGTTGCTCTACATCGCCACACCGCATTCGCATCATTACGAACCCACCCGCAAGGCCCTGCTTGCCGGCAAGGCATGCCTGGTGGAGAAGGCTTTCACCATGAATGCAGACGAGGCCGAGGCGCTCATTGGCCTGTCGCGCGAGCGTGGGATATACCTGGCCGAGGCCATGTGGATACGCTACATGCCCCTGTGCAGGAAGATAACCGAGGTGCTGCAGAGCGGTGTGATAGGCCGTCCAAGGATGCTCACCGCCTCGCTCTGCTATAAGATAGACCACAAGGAGCGCGTCATGCGGCCCGAACTGGGCGGCGGCGCGTTGCTCGACTTGGGCGTGTATCCCATCCACTTCACGCGTATGTTCTTCGGTGCAGAGGTGGAGCGCATGGTGAGCAACTGCATGGTGGGCCCCACAGGAGTAGATTTGCAGGAAAGCATCTCGCTGTCTTACAGCCACGGACGTATGGCTGCGCTGCAGTGCAGTGCCTTGTGCCGCACCGACCGTCAGGCGGTGATAAGCGGCGAGGAGGGCTATCTGGTGATTGACAATGTGAACAATCCCACGCTGGTGGATGTGTATGTGGGCTTCGACAAAGTGGCTTCCTACGAGCGCCCCGAGGGCGTGGTGACCGGCTATGAGTACCAGGTGCTGGAGGCCAAACGCTGCATCGAGGCAGGACTCTGCGAGTCGCCCATGATGCCGCACAGCGAGTCGCTGGCCGTCATGCGCATGCTCGATGCCCTGCGCACCGAGTGGGGAGTACCCATCCGGTAGGCTTTTTCATGGAGGGAAGCGGCTTGGGCGCTTCCCTTTTTATTGCTCCTGTCCCTGACGCTGGCGCACGGCCTCGAAGAGGAGGATGGCTGCGCTGACCGACACATTGAGGCTGTCGAGCCTGCCCAGCATGGGGATGCGGATGTGTGCATCGGCTGCCTTGCGCCACACAGCGGTCAGCCCTGTGGATTCTGTGCCCATCACGATGGCTGTGCCCTGCTGCATGGGCGTGTCGTAATAGAGGCGCGAGTCCTGCAGCTGGGCAGTGAGTATCTGTATGTGGCGCTCCTTGAGGAAGCTGATGCAGTCCTCTGACGAACAGGCCACGCAGGGAACCGAGAAGATGGCGCCTATTGAGGAGCGTATGAGATTGGGGTTGAAGAGGTCGGTCATGGGGTCGCACACGATGACGGCATCGGCCTGTGCAGCATCGGCACTACGCAATACAGCGCCCAGGTTGCCCGGCTTCTCCACACTCTCCAGCACCATGATGAGGGGATTGGGACGCAACCGGAGGTCGGTGAGACGCAAGGTGCGGCTCTCCACGATGGCCACTATGCCCTCGGTGCCGCCACGATAGGCGATGCGCTCATACACCCTGGCATTCACCGGGATGAGGCTTGTGCCTTGGGGCAGACTGAGGTCGGGTGTGCCCAGAAGGTCTTCGCGCACGAAGGCGCTATCTACTCTGTAGCCGGCCTCGATGCAGTGCATCAGCTCCCTGCGGCCCTCTACCACAAAGCGGCCGGCGCTCTTGCGCTCCTGCGACTTCTGCTGGAGTGTGAGCAGATGCTTCACTCGTGGGTTCTGCGCACTGGTGATTATCTCGGGCTGCTGTGCCATGGCAGTATGCGCGGGACGTGCTCCGCCATTCACTGCACGGCTCTCATTGTATTTCCTTGTCTGCTTTTCCATAACTGCACAAAGTTAATGCTTTTTGCCGAAATGCGTCTGTTGCGGCATGCCGAATATGGTGTGCCGATGCTCTGAAGGCAAAAAGGAGGGCAGCGGACGGCTCTGGTTGCGCCCGTCCAGGTTGCTTCTCCCTGTTTCCCGCTACTGTGCCACCAAAAACGCAGTGCGGTGCGATGCCGGATGCAGCGTGCTGCGGTGACCGATGCAGCACGCTCCGTTGGCCAACGCAGCGTGCTGCATTTTCCATTCCACGGCAAGGCGGTACTGCGGGGAGGCTTCCTCTCCATCCAAGCCTTCGGCTTCCTGCTGCTTCCTCATCCCTTCGGAAAAGTCCTGTCAGTGTTTTTATGTCATGCGGGCCAGTGCCTTCTGCTGCGCTGGACTGTGCGTCTTGTTGCACGGGCCTTTCGTGTTCTCTTGTGCGGGTCTGTGCCTTCTGCTGCGCGGTTCAGTGCCCTCTCTTGTGCGGTTCTGTGCATCCTTTTGCGTGAACCAATGGCGTGGCAGGTGTGGGTTGTCGCAGTGGAAATGACGTGGGGATGGGACTGTGAAGCTTGGGGCTGCAGGCCGGGGCTTCGGCTCACCCGACAAACCTAGGGGAGAGATTCCACAAACCAAAAGAAAAGTTATACATTTGCACCATGAACACACAAGGACTTTTAGCATTGGCGCAGTTGATTCTGCCATCAGAGATACTTTCAAACTTT
>UQST01000002.1 GCA_900543815.1 uncultured Prevotellaceae bacterium | reverse complement strand
GGTTTAAGAAGTGCATCGAAATTGATAATTATTACCAAAAAACGTTTGCCCAGTTTCAAAAAGAAGCATTGGATTTGGCTAAACAAAATTCTAGTGGGGATTTCGAAGTTTATTATATTAGATTTACTCCAGACAATGGTTTCTGGAAGTCATCTTTAAGGAAGGAAAGTAGTTGCTCAGTCTTGGCAATGCGAGACCAACTAACCTGAGGATGAAAAGCAGACATCTCATCGGCAAGCTTCATTCTGCCTCCAGGGGTGGGTATTCAGTATGACTTCACCGTCCAACCCAAGGCTGGACGGTCGGAGAATATATATTACTTTGCAAAGTAAGCTTGCTTCACCCACCGTCCAGCCTTGGGTTGGACGGTGAAGAAAAGCCTCTACCCCATCATGATGACGAACTGGAAGGGCATAAGAAGCCTTCTTCTACCTATGCACTAATTAGTGCGTATTGGATAATCTATAAAAATTGATATTTATGTTTATATCGTCATCATAAACCACGCGCCAACTACAAGTAGCCCGTCAGTAGTATCTTCATGCCACTTCACAAAAACGTGATGAAGTTTCTGAGGGAACTCTGTCTTGTCCTAACCGAAATCTGCCAGAGTTTCATCGCCATTGTCACCATGAAGGCTTGCGTCTGCTTCCCTCAACTTGTAACGGAAATTTAATTCAGCAGCCCCTATTTGTTTTCCAGCATGCAGCTTTTGGCAATTTCATTATACCAAATGTGGCAATTTCATTATACCGAATGTGGCAATTCTGTTATACCAAATGTGGATTGTTCGAGGAACACTACATGAAGGTGGATTGGAGCCTTCAAGGGAAATCTTGGAAGTAAAGATAATGAAGGTCATGCAACGCCCCCACTTGAATGCGAACCTCCATCAGCTTCGGGAAGCATTCCTTTCTGATGAAGAGAGGAAGGAAAGAGGGCATCCCGATTGCCCGGAATGCCCTCTCATATTCCATCACAATGGTTACCATCCAAGAAAACCAAGTGATGAGCAGATTGATAATGATGTCTCTATACTTAGAGACTTCGCTTCGCCGCCTACGGCTTAGAAGTCGTTGTCTCCGTAGGAGTCGTCTTCTTCAACGATGTCAAAACCGTTCTTTCGGTCTCCATCAGGAGTCCAGCCGCTCACATTCAGCATCTCTTCCTTTACCTCAATCTCTGCAACGGTTATCGCAGGCGATATATATGTCTTCTTCATATTGCTTCTTTACCTTTTACTTTACTACAACCTTATTGTTTATGATATATACACCCTTGGGCAGAGCATTCACATCGTTGGTGTTCATGCGCATGCCATCGATGCTGTAGATGCCTGTGCCTGCAGTCTGATGGTTCTCCTCCACCACGTTGATGCCGGTTGCATCGCCATGGGCACCATCGATAGAGAGCACGAATGACTTGCCTGAGGAAGCTGTCTCAACAAGCCAGCAGCGATAAGGCTTCACATTGTGGTCTTTGCTGGTGTGTACCAGATCGCCCTTGCTGAACATGTAAGAACCAGCCTTCACCACAGAGGAACCGGCATACGAACCGTAGAAGTACATTCCTGCCAGCTCACTGCCAGTACGATGGTTGTCGAGGTTTCCTGTCTGGTCTTCGTAGTTGATGCCGTTGGCCACATACACAGGTCCCTCCAGAGTGTTGGTCTCACCATTGATGGTGTAGGTGTAGTTGCCATAAGGCTCCTTGGTGGGACATATTATATAAGGTGTATTCTTGTGAAGTATCACCTGGTTGTCATCGGCCTGGGCTGTGGAGAAATGGATCCAGTTGTCCTCTATCTTGTCAAAACCAGCTATCTGTGTGCCCTTGCCAAAGGCTTCCGTCACCTGGTCTGCCGTCATATCTACAGGCAGTATCACAGAATTCCAGCCCTTGGCAGGGTCGTTCGCGTTCTGGGTGAACGTGCGGTGCAGCAGCATCTTGGCATTCTTATAGGTCTTTTTCTCTGCGAGTTCCTTATTCTCATCGAGCACCAGCACATCATCGCAGCCGCCAAGGATACCATCATCACTCATGGTGTTGCGCAGAGCAAAGCCCTTGATCTGCATTCCCTTGAGCGCACTCACCCCCTTGTTGGGCATAATGCGCACCTGATCGAAAGGCATGGAGGAGCTGAGTACCGCGTAAGAATCGCCTGTGCTGCCTATCACGTCGGCATCCAGAACCTTCCAGTCTGTCAGGTCTTCCACAAACTCGCCGTCGCGCCAGGTGCTCAGTTTGAGCACATCACCCAAGCCAAGACCCACACCCAGTGCCAACTTGTTGGTCACCATCACGAGTTGCTGAGTGGGATTGACCATCTTGCCGATATTCACAGCAATGGTGGTACCGTCAACCACATCTGCTCCTAAGGGAGTTGTAAGGTATGTGCTCAAGTCATCGTCTATCAAGTTGGCCAACTGATTGTAGCCATTGCCGATGCCAGCAACCTGGAACATCTTGGTGTTTGCAAAGTCGATAGAGGCATTGGCGTTCTCTGTGGATACCACCTCAGCACCATAAAGCATGTTTGTGGTGGCGTTGTCAGAGGTTGCATCGCTCACATAAGCATAATAGATATTGAGATGGTCGAGCTTAGCAGAAAGCACACCAGTGCTGTAGAGCACCATCTCGTCGAACTGGCAGCCTTCGGGAACATCCACGCTCAGGCGCATCTTCTGGGCATTATCCTTACCGATAAGGCCTGCCGAGATGGCATCCCAGTGGGTAGTAACCTTGCCTTCCACCTTTTCTCCCTTATTGAAGAGTTGGATGTTATAGAGTTTAAGCACGTCGGCATTAAGTCCGGTAGTCTTGCGAGTGACCACAAAACCTGCCTGCATCTTACCATTGAAGCCGTCACCGAGCAGCGCTCCATCGACAGTCTTGACACCCACGATGCCAGAGTTGGCAGCCAGAGCTATTTCAGGCCCACGCTTGGCGAAGTCGTTGAGCGTAGAAGTGAGGATGGCAGCTCTGTTCTTCACGCCATCGGCAATTTGCAGCAAACCGCCACCGAACTTGTCACTCAGGCTGTACTTGGGAGCCTCACCTTCCTTGTTGACGAGAATCTTCACGCCATTCTCCTCTGGATTGTAGGTAGGAGCATAGTTGACAGTGGTCTTCTCTGTGCAACCGTCCTCGGCCGTTGCTTGGAATACATACTTGCCGGGAATATTCATATTCTCCACATGACCAGTAGTGGCATTCAGATTGACATCCGCACCCTCGGGCTGGCTTACCACGCTCCATGTCACAGGCAAAGATTTATTGTGCTGCAAGTCAAATGTGTTCTCACAGCCACACACATCGGTACTCGCTGTAATATTGAGGGGACAATGGTGAGATGCAAGTTCGGGAGCCATGCGCACGAAGGCGTAGTTGACGCTGGTTCCACCAAGTTTTAATCCTATTCCTTCGAACTTAATCTTGACAGCAGAAAAGTCCGCCGGAGCTCTCATTACAAATTCGCCATCATTATTAGCTCTAAATACCCCAAGCCCCAAAACTGTACTCGAAATCTTGTATGTGCCTATTTGTGCATTCTCTTTATTGTAAAGTGTGAGGTCAACTCTTGAGCCAACAGTAAGATTGGCCACATCAAAACCATTGTACTTGAAGCCGACCTCTGTTCCCTTAGGGAAAGCCTCCTTGCCATCAGTAGGTCTGGCGACAACAGTAACAGGAGTTGAGACAGGAAGTGCGACTACAGGCACAACGGCACCATAGCCATTGGTCAAATCTTCATCAATCACGTGTCCGCGTGACGCTTCCCCCCTAACCTTTGTCGGACCATCGCCATGTGCCTCCAAATTAAACGTCTTTCTTTTCTGCTCCTGAGCATATTTGGCGATACCATTATTTGGGTTATTGGTAATGGTATATTCGCGGGCATCGCCCACAAAGGCATACTTGAAGTTGATGCTTTCGCCTACCTCTGCGCTCAGCAACTTAATCTGAACGAGCTTGATCTCGTCAAAGTCACCAGGAGCAGTGGCCACATACAGCTGGTTCACCTGGTCGGAACCGGGGAAAGTGAGCAAAGACAAGCCGAGGCCAGTGATAGAATTACCTGAAGAAATGGGCCGCAAGTCACCTACGGCCTTGCCATCCTTCATGAACTGAATCTTGTAGTACTCAGCCAGACCAAGTGAGAGAACCTTGGCATTAGAGTTTTCACAGATAACAAAACCAGCCACCGTACCACTGGCATAGCAATTCTGATTGTCCTTGATGCTGATGACTGGGCTGCCGCCTACTACAACATTAGCCAAACCGGAGATGGTGGCATAATTGTCCAGGTTCTCATCGCAGAGGTTCTGAAGGTCCTTAGTAACAGAACCCACTTTGATGCCATCGCCGAGACTGTTGATTACGCAACCGGGACCAACGAGTGCACGACGGTTGCTAAGATAATAGGGAGCCGATGGTTCCTTGTCCTGATAAACAGGTTTGGCTACCTTGAAATTACCCCCCCCCCACTGTGCCTGCAACTGCGGGCGCTGCCAAAAACATGGCAGCAATGAAGAGGGCCTTCTTAGAGAATGTTCTAAACAACATAATAAATACTGCTTTGTATAAAATTTCAAATATTTCGTCAAAGCCGAGCATTACGCTCGCCCGTGTGTGAAAACTCGAACATATTATGCATAAACTATACAGATAGAAGCTGCAAATAAGCCTGATAACAGGCTCAAAATGCACTCGCCTCCTCTTTTCGGGGTGCAAAGGTACATCTTTATATCTATACAAAGAGACAAAATATCGTTAAAGAACAAAAAGAGAAAAAGGTCAACAAAAAGACTTCTTTACACCACAAAAGCAACAACACGCGCAATAATAACATGTTATAAGACACATCTTGCGACTATTCAACGACGATATTTTTTCTAATAAAACGTCCAAATCGGTGTCAAAAACGGGCTAAAGTGTGTCAGAAACGTACGGAATCAGGTTTCAGAACGCACAAAAACGGCTTTTGAAGCACACTGGAACTGCCTTTGGAATATTATAAATAAGATTTCATGACAAACCGAAGGGCTTTTCACTATATAATAAGGGGAGAATGGAGATGTATCAGAAGAGGGAGAGGAGTTGTATCAGGAAAGGAAGGAGGATGTGTGAAAAATGGGATGGAGTTTGACCAAAAGAGAAAGGGAGCTCGGCAGAAAGAGGGAAGGAACTGCGGAAAGGGATGCCCGCAAGGGGATTGGAAGGCGGTAACGAGTTACCTGCCTATCCAAACCTCGGGGTTCAACTTGGCTGTTTCCTTGCGCAGCTGGAAGTGGAGAACGCAGTTGCCCTCGCCGTCATCCTTCACTGTGCCCAGGATATCACGTGCTCTCACCTTCTGTCCCTTAGCCACGATGACCGAAGAGAGGTTGCAATAGACGCTGATGTAACTGCCGTGACGAACAAGCACATTCTTGTTGCCACCAAACTGGAAGACAGCCGACACCACGCCGTCAAAGATGGAGCGGGCGCGTGCTCCCGGCTTGCCCACGTAGTTGGTACCCTTGTTGTCGAGCTGCACATTACGCAGGCCAGGCACGTTATACTTGCCAAAGCGGTTGCCTATCATGTATTGGCCGGTGATGGGAACAGGCAGGCGGCCCTTGTTCTGCACGAAGTTGCCGTTGAGCTGTACTTCCTCGGGCGTGAGCCAACTGCCACTCTTGGGTGCAGGAGCAGGCTTGGGAGTCTCTACAGGCTGGCGTGATTTGCTCTTGCCCTTGCTGCCCTTGCCCGCAGCTGCTGCCTTCTCCTTTTGTGTACGACGGGCTGCCTCGGCAGCTGCCCTCTTTCGAGCAGCCTCCTCGGCACGCTTGCGAGCCTGCTCTATCTCATAGGCTATCTGGCGGTCAATCTCCTTGTCGAGGGCATTGAGCTTCTTCTGCTGGTCGCTCACCTTGCCCTTGAGGTTCTTCTCCTGCTGTCGCAGGTTCTTCACTTGCTTCTTCTGTGCTATCTGCTGCTGGTTGAGTTCCTTGCGCTGCTGCATCAACTCGCGCAAGACATCATTCTGACGCGCCTTTGCCTCCAGCACGCGGTTCTGCGTTTCAAGCAATGCCGTCTGCTTCTGAAGCACCTGCTGTCCCAGATTCTCCTCGTAATGAACAAACTCCTTGGCATATCTGGCACGCCGGTACATCTGTGTGATGGTGGGCGCAGAGAGCACAAAGAGGAGCGGACTGACCTGCCTGCGCTGGGTGCGTGCATATCTGACTGCCTGCTTGAGCTTGGCCTGCTTGGCACGCAATTCAGCCTCTATCTGCGTGATATCGCGCTGCAGGCGCAGGAGTTTGCGCTCCAGCCCGTCCAGCTCAGTCTCCAGCCCATGGATATGCTCCAGCCTCTTGTCGAGCTGTACATCCAGATAGTTGATGGTCTTCTCGCCGCTCTGCACCTGCTTGCGGGTACGGTTGAGTTCGTCCTGAGACTTCTTGAGCGTCTTCTGCAGTTCGGTCTTCTGGCGCTGCAGAGCCTTCACCTTGCGGCTGTTCTGCGCCTGACAGAAGCCTGCAGACAGGCTGAGAATCATGAGAAAGAGAAATGCACGCCTCATCATATCGGTCAGTAATCCTATGCTAATGTTACATCGACAAGCTGGCGAGCCTCCTGATGATGCTCTCTATAGACACCTGCTTGTATTTCTTGGTATTGACTTCGGTGCGGGTCTGCCAGTCGGAATTGTTCTTGAGGTTGCTCAGACTGAGCGTCACCTGTGCCTTGAGCGTACCCGCCGACAGCTTCATGAGCATGCCGGTGGGGAACTGCTTGCCGCAGAAAGACTTGTAATTGGAGTAATCCCACGACATGAGCGGGTCGGCATGGCTGTCCCGAGCCACCACGCTGGTCTGCAGGAGCAGCGCCCGCGACAGACTGGCCACGAAATGAAGGGCAGCCTGACGACGCACTTCACTGGTGAGACTGAGCGTATCACCCGCTATCTCCTGCTCGTAGCTCTGGCTCTGTGGAGCCTTTCCTGCATCGCCCGGCAGGAAGAGTTCGCCCCAGAAGAGCGACTGGAAGGTGTGGAAGTCGATGCCCGACTGCTGGAAGAAAGGCACCTGGGAATAGGCTACACGCACATACTGATGGTTCATGCGGTCGATGAGGAGGAAGTAGTCGGGCGTTATCTC
Source organism: uncultured Prevotellaceae bacterium (assembly GCA_900543815.1). GTDB lineage: Bacteria > Bacteroidota > Bacteroidia > Bacteroidales > Bacteroidaceae > Physcousia. Next base: position 158,662 of record UQST01000002.1, on the reverse strand, counting down.
CAACCGTCCCACCTCCATCAGACCCAGGAAAGCCAGCGAGAGCTGTATCACATCATCGCGCTTCATGCGCAGTGTGCCGCTCACGCCTGCACTCTTCTCCCCTGCCTGCAGCTTGATGCTTGCCTTGGCAGTGAGGGTTGTCTCTGTCTGGCGGTTGGCATTGATGATATCCACAGCCTTGGCAGCCAGACCGGCAGAGTGTGCTCCACCAGCCACCGAAGAACCTCCGGCAGCCGTTCCACCGCGATGCTTACACGAGGAGACCATGAGCAGAGAGCCCAGAAGGGCTATCCATGCCATGCGGCCGAGCAATGTGTGTATGTTTGCTTTCATATTACTTCAAGTACTTACGTTTCCTGATTTTCTGATTGATGCGCTTGGTGCACGTTCCGTCATCCAGTCCGGCTGCCAGTTTCCAGAACCTCATGGCCAGTTCCATATCGCCGCAGCAGGCATGTATGTCGCCTGCATGCTCCAGTATATTGCCGTTGATGCCCTCGTTCTCCAGTATCTTCTCGTCGGGGAGAGACGGGTCGGCAGCCCGGTTGATATACACACGGGCTTCGGTATATTTGCCTTTCTGGAAGAGAATCCACGCATAGGTGTCCAGATAAATGGGATTGCGGGGCTCGAGCACAACCGTGCGGTAGCTCATATCCTCGGCCTCATCGAGCCGTTCATTGGTAAGCGAGAGGAAATAGGCATAGTTGTTGAGACAGGAGATATTGTCGCTCTTATATACCAGAGACGAGTCGTAGGCGGCAAAGGAGTCGGTAAGCCTGCCCAACGAATGATACATGTCGCCCAGCAGAGCAAAGGCATCGGAGACCATCTCAGGGTTGCTGCTCTCATTGCGAACCGCCAACCCCTGCTCCAGGATGGGTATCACCTCGGCCTCTTTGTCCTGCCTCAGGAGCGCACTTGCCAGGAAGTAAGGGTAGATGAGATCGCCCTGGCAGAAGTTCACGCCCCGTCGCGCGATATCCTCTATTCCATCGTCATCCTGCACCTTCAGGTAAAAGAAGAGCAAAGTACGCATGGCCAGAGCGTTGCCAGGCTCCTTGTCCAGCACCTGCTGCAGTACTGCTGCCATCCGAGGAGCATCCTCGCTCTTGCGTGCCAGCCATTTGGCCTCGGACATGAGGATGTCTGTAGAGCAGTCGGGACGAGAGGTGAGCGTATCATAAGCCGCCAAGAGCATGGGCACACGGGTGGAGTCGTTGGCTGCCTCTGCATTATAGACCTCGAGCAGCATGCACTTGGTTTCGTCATCGGTGTCCTTGTCGAAGAGGATGGAATCACGCACCTGCAGGTATCGGGGCCAGTCGAGATGCTGGTAGTAATAGAGCCAGCCCGACGGCAGCCCCCCATAGTGAGGCTCGTCGCGCTGTACTTCCTCCAGTATGCGACGTGCATCACCGGCCCGTTTCTCATCCACAAACTTGGCAGCGAGCACCATCTTGTAGCTCACCTCACGCGGGTAGGCAGCACAGAGGCGCTCCAGTTCGGCACGTGCGCTGTCGGGCTTCCCCATATCCTCATATACGTCTGACTTCTCGATGGAGATATTCTGGGAGATGCCCTCAATAAGCTCCATGCGGTCCAGAGTGGCCAGTGCCAACTCGTTCTGACCATTGGTACGATACACAGTCACCAGCTCTCCGAGCACATCGGTATTGTTCTTGCGCAACCTGGCAAGCCGCTCCAGCACTACTGCCACCTTCTCGGTATCACGATTCTGGACATAATACTTGGCCAACGCACTGAGGTAGGTGGTGTTGGCAGAGTCTCTGCGGCAAGCCTCCTCAAGCATCTTCACACCCACACTGTCCTCGTCAAGGGCATAGAGATAAAACACCGACATGGAGAAAAGAGCCTCTGCCGCTGTGGAGTCAATCTCCATGCAGTGACTGAAAAGCTCGAGTGCTGCGCCCATTTCATCATTGCGGAAACTCTTGGCAGCCTCCATGTAGAAGTAGTCGAAGCGGGGTGACCGCTGTGCCTGGAGCGTACTGCCCACGAGGCCGAAGACCACCGCGAGCACCCACACAACGGGCCCCAAGCGCAACAGCAATGGATTATCCTTTCTCATCATGAGCGCCTTTACTTCACACCACTATGGCCAAAACCGCCGGCACCACGTTCTGTCTGGTCGAGCACATCCACCTGCTCCCACTCGGCCTGTTCGTGCCGGGCGATGACCATCTGGGCTATACGCTCTCCGTCATTGACGATGAAAGGCTCCTCGGAGAGGTTGACCAGTATCACACATATCTCTCCGCGATAGTCGGCATCGATGGTGCCGGGGCTGTTGAGCACGCTGATTCCGTGCTTCAAGGCCAGTCCGCTGCGCGGGCGAACCTGTGCTTCATAGCCCTGAGGCAGTGCGATATAGAGTCCGGTAGGTATCAGTTTGCGCTCCAAAGGCCGCAGCTCGATGGGACTCGACAGATTGGCTCTCAGGTCGAGACCGGCCGACTGCGGGGTGGCATACTGCGGAAGCGCATGGTGACTGCGGTTGATTATCTGTACTTTCATCTTTCCCTCTCCTTATATAATATATAATGTACGCGCACGAAGCCTACACGATGGGCAGACTCATGCCATTGATTTTCCTGTACAAGTCCAGTGCATACACGTCGGTCATACCGCTGATGTAGTCGAGCACCGCCATGATGCGCCCATAGAGTGTGGGTGCCAGGATGTCGTATTGCGTGCTGACGCGGCTGATAAGGCGCTTGGAATAGGCTTTGTCCGAATTGGTCACAGCCTGCACCATCAGATCGGTGAGCGTGGTGATAACCTGGAAACCGGCTATCTCCACATCCACCACCTCGCTGCAGTGGTATATCTTGGCCATTGCAGCTGCCTCACAGGCTTCGTAAGCCTGGCGGGGACGCTCGGAGATGGCCTTGATGAGCGGCCCCTGGAAGGTTCCGCGCATGATTTCATCCTCATGCTCCACAAAGGCCTTCACGCACTCCGTCTCCAGACAGTTGATTACGCAGGAGCGCAGATACACTATCTGTTCGTTCACATCGCCCAGTGTGTGCATCCTCCCGATTATCTCCTCGCGCTTGTCATCATCGAAGAAGCCGAGCAGCAACTGCTGTGTCTCCTGGGTGGTGAGTATCTTCAGCTTGTGGGCATCCTCGATGTCCATGATCTCATAGCAGATATCATCGGCTGCCTCAACGAGGAACACCAGCGGATAACGTGCGTATCGCAGACTGCCCTCAGGACTGTCCAGCTGCAGGATACCCAGCTCCCGTGCTATACGCTGATAGGCTTCCACCTCGGTGCGGAAGAAGCCGAACTTGTTCTTCTTGCCAGCCAAATCGCTGGTGAAGGGGTATTTGACAATGCTGGCCAGCGTGCTGTAGGTCATCACGAACCCACCCTCGCGGCGGCCCTTGAAATGGTGGGTGAGCAGACGGAAAGCATTGCTGTTGCCCTCGAAATGTATCAGATCCTGCCATTCCTGCGGGGTGAGGCAGTCATGTGTCTCCTTACACACGTAGTCCTCAAGGAACTTGCCGTCGCCCTCACTGAAGTAGGTACCGATGGCGCACTCGCCACTGTGGCCGAAGGGAGGATTGCCCATATCGTGTGCCAGACAAGCGGCACTCACGATGGTACCCAGTTCGGTCAGATGGGTAGCAGACAGTTCGGGATGCCGCTCCAGCAAGAGACGGCTCACGTCATTGCCCAAACTGCGGCCCACACTGCTCACCTCCAGGCTGTGTGTGAGCCTGTTGTGCACGAAGATGCTGCCTGGCAGGGGAAACACCTGCGTCTTGTTCTGCAAGCGACGGAAGGGAGCCGAGAAGATCAGGCGGTCATAATCGCGCTGGAATTCCGTGCGATCATCCTTACGATGCGGGCGATGCTCCTGCCCGAGCCGCTTGTTGGAGAGCAGCTGTCCCCATTCCATCCTGTCTGTCATACTCCTCTCTCCTCCTGTCATTACTCTGGTTTGTAGAATATACGGTTGGCGCCACTGGTTATCTTGACCAGTTCGGGATGCTCGGCAGCAAAGGTGTCGATGTGCCTCATGCGCTTCTCCTGCAGGATTTCATCCACTGCTATGAGGATGCCAGTCTCCTCCACATCGCCGAACCCGTCGTTGATGGCGGTGCCGAAGAGCTTCATCGTGGGACTCAAGCCCATGTAGGCATTCACCAGAGGCGGTATGTTGTAACCCAACTTGCGCACTTCGCGGTTGAGGATGCGGTAGTCTGCGCGGAACTCATCCTCGGTGAAGAGCTTGCGGAAGATTTCCGCATCGTGCTCCAGATGCAGCGGATGCATGGGGACAATGAGGTTTTCGTGGTCGCGGAAATGCTTGTCGAGAAAGTAGAGTATCATATCCCTGGCCATACGGTCATAACTGGGATACATGGTAAACTTGCCAAAGAAGTAGCGCACAGTGGGCTCTATCACCACCAGAGCGCCCAGTCCGTCCCACAGATTGTCCAGTGCAAAGATTCCCTTACGTCCCATGAGTGTGCTCTGATACTCCAATGTGACAAAGGAGCGGCCCAGCTCTATCGTCCAGGGAGCATAATCGCGCATGAAACGCTCGCTGAAGCGGAACATATGGCCAGTGGCCAACAGCGGCTGGCCATCAGCGCCCACCTGCCAGTCCTTGCCCAGCAAGTAGCGGTATCCACCCAGTATCTCCTGGGCTTCAGGGTCCCATACGATGAGCTGGCTGTAGGGCTTCTCCATGGTGTCGAACTCGTCGATATCCATGCTCTTGCCCGTTCCGCCTCCTGCCGCACGGAATGCTATCTCGCGCAGACGCCCGATCTCACGCATCACATTGGGCGCGTCGTGGGCGGTGATGATATAGATGTCATTGCCGCTCTTGTTGGTGCTGCGCAGCTTCTTGTCCGGTGTCAGCTCGGCGAGAAGTACCTCGCGAGGGACTTTATCTATTATTTCTTCCATAATCTTACACAATGCCTACAGGCTATAAACCCGCTCCTGCACCCACTGAGCCCACTGGTCGGGTGTGCGCGAGCGGTCAAAAGTCTGCCAGGGAATAGGTTTGCCTATCTTCACCCGATAGGTTTTGCCCTGGCTCTTATACATCTCATCGGGAAGCAGAGGCTTGGCCAGATTGGGCAGATGCCAGCGCTTGCAGAAGCGGGCTACCCGATAGAAGCGGGCGCTGTTCTCGCCCAGGAAGTGCACGGGCACCACATCGCGGTGGTACTGGATGCTCTTCTTGATGAAGAACTTGTGCCATTCTATGTCACGTATCTGTCCGTCATCCTGCTGCCGGCTGCACAATCCAGCGGGAAACATGATGACATTGTCGGTGCCTCCGAATGCCTTGTTGACCATCATGGGGAAGTCTCTTCCCTGCTGCTTGCCCGACTGCTTGACAGGCACACACAAGGGTGCCAGCCCCTTGAGGTTCATCAGCAGGTCGCCCACAAGATACTTGATGTGTCCGTCATAATGCTTGCCTATCACATAGCCAAGCGTCACCCCGTCGATGGCACCAAGCGGATGGTTGCTCACCACGATACAGGGTTGGCCCATGGGAGGCAGGTTCTCCTCGCCCTCTACATTGACCGTCACGCCCAGATATTCGATGACTCCACGGCAGAAATCCACTCCTACCCTGCCCTGACGCAGGTAACCGTTGATGAAATCCTGGTGGATGAGCCGCTCTATCAGCCTGGTCAGGCAACGTGGTACAAGCCAAGCGCGCTTGCCAGCCTTCTGGCGGACTATCTTGTCTATATCAATCTGAACGATGGAACTTTCTTCTTGCGTCATAATTCTCTATTGCCTAAAGCCGGGCATACTGCTGTGCACCCACCGCATCACTTGACCGCCACGGGACGGTTGTTGATGAAATAGTTGCCGCGAGGGATTCCGGTGAGCCAGTTGGTGCCCTTATTGAGTCGGATGGTCATCTTGAGCACGCCGCCACGGGTGTATATGGGGAGCAGCTGCACGTGGTCGCTATCCACCTTCACTGCCCGTCCTGTCACTTCGATGCGCACTGGGTAGGCGGATGTACTCATGCGCCGTCCGCTGCGGATATCCTTGCTGGAGGTGCGCTGCCGTACTGTATCTGTCCGCACAGGCGTACGCTTGAGGCGGTCATACGAGGCATTGGGGTAAACCGGCGCAATAGCCAGTACCCACAAAAGAACTCCAAACGACCACGTCTTCCAGCTAAACATTATCCCATTGTACATATATCGTGCAAAATTACACAAATTGCGCGTAAGCAACAAGCATACGCACCATGTATTTGAGCCTGCCCGCCACCTACTGCCACCTTATTAGCATAATTTTGCATTTGTAAAACATTCCCTTGACAAAAGCACCTGCCCGAAAGACACAGCCAGCAGCCCCGAAACACCCACCCAACTTGCTGAAGGACAATGGTACAGAAGCCCGACCGCAGCAGCGGCCCTCTCCACCCGCCGGACGATGCCTGCACGGCACGCGCAAACGGCAAACATCTGTAAAGAAAGGGGCTTGAGAGGAGCGCTTTTTGGCCTTCATCGGGCATCGAAAGGCGATTTCCCTTGCATGATAAAGGCAAAAAGCACTATCTTTGCCCCTGTAAAACAACTTATCAAGCACACAGAAAACATGTCGGCCACTACCATACTGCTCATCTTATCGTGCTGTGCCACAGCACATCTGCTCATTACGTGCGTACTGGCACTCTATGCCCGACACCGTATCGAGTACCTGTGTCTGGCATGGATCAACGGCATTTTCGGCTTCTCACTGGTGGGAGCCGCCTTCTTCAGCGCCATCATCGGCTCCACGCAGCCCGATGCGATGCACCCGCTCATGATGCTCTATCTGGTGGCCGTGTGCTATCTGCAGTCTATCTACCCGCTCAGCATCCCCATGCCAGCCTTCCTGCAATGGAAGCGCATGTGGGCTTATGCCAGTCCGGCCATCCTGCTCATCGTGCTCTACGGAGGTGTGATGCTCTTCGGAGGCAGGCAGGTGACACTGCACTCGGCATCTGACCTGTGGCAGAACTTCTTCAACATAGGCGTGCTGCTGCGTCTGGCTTCCCTGATATTGAGCCTCTATTACATAGCCAACATATTCATGCTGCCCCACCGTATGGCTCGTCATGCCAATGTACCGCGCTACATGTTGGGCTACTGCCTGGCTCTGGGCATATCGGCACTCTACTATTGCGTGTGTGCCATCCACTACGACATCAGACTGATGATGGTATATGTCATCATCTTCACTTTGCTCAACCTCTATCTGGCGTTCCGTACACTGGAAACCATGGCACTCACTCTGCCCAAGCCCATCATCAAGGAGGTGAAGGAGGAACCGGCTCCCGAGGAGGTGGCAAAAGCCGAGCAGGAGGACTTCAACGAGGCCAACCTGCTGAGGTTCCAGCGTATCCAGCTGTGGATGCAGAACCACAAGGAGGAATGGAAGGACAACACCTTCGGGCGCGACCGCCTTTGCGAAGCGGTGGGATACAACCGCCACCTGGTGTTACAGAGCGTGCGAAGCCAGGGTTTCTACAATACGCACGAATATATCAACTCTTTCCGCATCGAAGAACTGAAGCGTATGGTGCGGAAGGGCGAAGCGAAAACGATTTCGGAATGCTGCGATGCGGGCTTCGGAACCATCAAGACGGTGCGCTCCTGCTTTGAGCGAAGCGAGGGACGACCCTTCGACGAATGGTTCAAAGAACAGTTGGCGGAGCGGACAAGCAAACCTGCCACAGAGCAGTAACCGACTCATACACAAACAGCAATCGGGAGGAAGCATCCAAGCAGGGCGCTTCCTCCCGATTTGTTATCAACAGGTTTTCAAGAGTCTGCACTTTGGCCAAAAGAATATTGATGAGTGCATGAGGCCGGACAGCCCCGCCATCCGCCCTCGCCAGCGAAGCAAAACCGCCCAAGGAAGCTGATGCCTAGCAAACAGCAGGCAGAAAGCCTGCCAGAGGCAGTGCGGTGCGATGCCCATCGCAGTGCTTTGCGATGCCCGATGCAGCGCACTGCGTTGGCCAATGCAACGCACTGCGAGAAACGAAGCAACGAGAAGCGGCAAGTGACGCAGCCAAGTGGCCTGGCCAAGCAAGCAAGGATACTTGGCGATTTATCCAAGGATACTTTGCAATTTATCCAAGGATAAACGGGCAAGTATCCTTGGATACTTTTCTAGGGCAGTTTCGTGCGCTAAAACGAGGAACAGCACAAAGTGCATAGTCGAGCACCGACAGCGAGCACCCGGAAGGCAGATGCAGGAGGCCGTCAGCCTGCCTCGCGACAATACACACAGGCGAAGAAACACGCAGACAAACAAAAGGGCTGATGCTCACAGAAATCATCAGCCCCGAATGTATTCGTATCAAATGTAGTGAGCAGATAACCACATTCACCGCACAAAGCGCAATGCAATGGCCAACTTGCACAAGTGGTTCCTTTCGGTCAGGCTGCTGTCTTGGGCAAGGAAGCGAACTTCGCACCACCCCAAACCGTCATTTCCCGACAGAAACAGCCGATTTCATCGCCCAAAGAGCACTTTCGGCCCATTTCATCAATCCCAGTTGACCAGCACATACACATTCTTGGCCTCGGTGACAGAGATAGTCTTGACAGGAGAGCGAAAGGTCTCACCGTCTTGGTTAGTTGCCTCGAAAGTGTATTGCAGAGTACCATCGGCGGGCACATGAAAATAGGTCAGGTCGCGATTGTCCGTGCCTGAAATGGTGACGCTGCGGCCTGTGGAAGGCGATGAAAGCGTGCAGGAGAGGGAAGTGAAGAGGTCCATGAACTGCTCCTGATACTGAAGGAGAACGCCCACATTAGACTGGGTGGCCTCCAGATTGCCCAAGGTGGTGGTCTCGTCGGCCACTATCTTGAAATCGCGGCTCACTGTGTAGGTGGGGCTACCCTGCTCATCATTGGCAGCCTCCTGCATCTGGGGGCTGTGGGCATAGAGTGTGTAGTTGCCCACAGGCAGACTGATGAGTCCGTTGAGTTCGCTGCTGCCCGCATCGTAAGTGCGTATGACGGTGGAACCTTGCATGATATCCACCTGCAGAGCCTCATCGACGGCACGTGTGGAGAGCGGCTCCATATCGGCCTCTGCCTTTACCTCGATGGGCAGAACACGCAATGTGCCCTCGGCACTCAGTTCCTCGCCAGCGGAAGAACAAGCCTGCAAGGCAAGCAGGGAAATGCAGCCCAGTACTGCGCTCAATACTTTCATATTACTTGTCATATACCAAAGAGATGTCATCAATTGTCAATATACTGCCGATGAAGGACCTTGTCTCGTTCTTGTTGACGAGTTTGTCGCCCTCCCACAGCTGATAGCCGTTCTTGCGCTCCCACGGCATGTTGGCGCCCGCATTCACGGTAGAACTGAACACCACGTAGATGTAGGCGCACTTGGAATAGAGTGTTCCGTCGGTGAAATCGAGGTTTACGTTGGCTTCCCGCCAGTCTGACACTCTGTTGCCAGAGGTCAGTTCCTTCTCAGCTATCACCTCGTGGGCATCATCCATGAGTACCAGCTTGGCACGCCAGGCATCGCTCTTGAGGGGAGCATACTTATACCAGAAGTGCATGGAAGTGGGTCGGGAGGTGAAGACACGTCCGTTGGTGTCGATGGTGTAATGGTCACCCTTGGGCACAGCATCGCTTCCACCAGTGTTCACAGTCACATCACCCGTGAAGAGTTCGCCTGCTACCTTGTTCATGTCAAGGACGTTGTCCGTAATGGTATTGCCTCTGCCCGAACCGGTATTGCGCAATTCGGCTGCCCTATGACCCGAATGTCCGCCCACCACATAAGAGACTGCGGGGAAGGAGTTGTAGGGTTTGGCACCGATATTGAGCCAGTCCACCTTGCTCCTATAGCGGGTGGTATAGTCATTGTTGGTGTTCCAGAAGGAGCTTCCATTCTCGTTCCAAGGGAAATAGGTATTGATACTGAGGGCCGCATTGGCGTAGTACCAGTCTTCCATATCCGAGTTGGGCATCTGGGTGGGAGTCTCCAGAGTGACGCTTTCAACGTTGGAAACAACCTTCCTGCGATAGATGGCACGCACCTGATACTGCTTCTGCTCGGGGTGAGAAGCAAACTTCTGCCTCATTTCATCGCTGCAATCGGTCCAGGTCTGTCCATTGTCGGCGCTATACTGATACACCACCTTGGACTTCAGAGTCTGTGCATCGCCCTTTGTCACCTGCAATTCATGCACGGAGAACTCCTTTGACCACGACTCACGATCATCCACCGTGATGCTGAACTCCGGGCTATGGGTGCTGATGCTGTATGCCTGAGTGTCGCTCCAGCGGTGGTTGGCCTTCACGCGCATACTGATATTATTGGTCACAGCAGCACCGTCGTCGGCACAGGTCAACTGGGCAACGAAGGCGGTGAGGTCGATGACTCCAGCGGTTTCACCGAGTTTTGGGAGCACCAGACCGGCATTGGCCAAAGCCTGACGACGGTCATCGGTGAGCTCAGAAAGCAGATAGGTGCCACTGAGCGACTGGATATTCTGGTCGTGGAAGTCGAATATGAACTCCATATCCTCGGTAGCCTTCACTGCCTGGTAGCTTACTTTGGGTGCCACCTGCTCGGTCTCGTAATAGTCGAGATGGCCGGTTTCATCAAAGCCAGCAGCGGTAATCTTCGCCTTGGGCAACCACTCCTGAGGGATAACGTCAGAGAGGCTGATGCTCTCGACCACAGTGCTCACCGTGATGCCCAGGATGGCTCCTCCCTCCTGCACACCACCCAGCTGGAGGGTGTATTTATAGTTCTTCTGCCTCTGGGCATTGGCTATGGAGGCAAACTTATAATCGACAGTCTTGCCTGCCGCCGTGCTGCCCTTGAGATAGAAATCCACTGTGGAGCCTGCGCTGAAGTAGGGATTGTGCCCGTCATCGGCGGTGCAGGATACGGCGGTGCTGCCCACACGGCTCTCAATGGTATATTGGGAAAGCAGAGTGGCGGCGGCATCGGGGTCGGCAAAGGCGAATGAAGCCATCGAGTTGCCCACCTTGCACTGCAGGGTGACAGCGGTCACCTGGCCGGCACGGATGCTTGCCGTGGTATTGTCAGCCACATAATAGGGGGCATCGAGAGCCAGTGGAAGGTTGTCGCCAAGGTAGGCGGAAAGCACGAAATTGCCTGGTTTCAGCGCAGGGGAAGCCTTTTCGTACTGCTCCATAGTGCCGCTGAACCAGCTACGGTCCGTCTCATCGGCGATGTGCAAGACGAACTGCTTCTTCATCTCACCCGTCACCTCGTAGGGACGAACACGTGTGGGCTGTGCCGACGAACCGTCCTGCAGGGTGATGTCGAAGCGCCCGCCAGTGACCTCGAGGTCGGCTTGCTCGCGGCATCCAGTGACGCAGAGGCAAGCACACATGAGGATTGTCAAACCACAGAAATATCTTCTCATATTCATTTCAACTTACTCATACAGCAATTCGAACTCATCCACCCAAAGGGTGCTGCCCGCTCCCACCTGTCCGCAGACACGTGCGCCGCTGAATTCACCGCCGTACTGGCTGGAAGTAGCCACGATGGTCATCATGGCAGGCTTGGCTGTAAGGTCGGTGTATTTAATATCAAACTCAAAGTGCTGGTACTCTTTCACCGTCTCGGTAATGACCTGTTCGCCATAGCCGAAGAGGTTGCCCGCAGAGTCCCAAATCTTAATGTAGATGTGGCCACGGTCCATCGTGAGGTTGCCGGGTACGGTTCCTTCGTGGGTAATGGGCATAGAGATGTACTTGTAATAACCTGCCATCTTGAGTGGACGTGCGCCGGTGAAGGGACGACCGAACTGTGGGCTGCTCGATGGATTGCTCAGATTGGTCTTGTACTTGCCGATGAACAGGTTTCCTGCGGCGGCTCCCACCAGAGTGACACCAGTAAGGCTGGTCAGTCGGGCTGCCTTGCCCTTATAGGCATCACTGCCATCGACAGGCACGGTGATGGCTTCCTTGCCACCTGCCAGTGTGGATGTAACACCCTCGTTGCCCGATGCCCAGAAAGCGTCAGGGTCATCGTAGTTGTCGGGAACGCTGTTGGCATACCAGTTCTTGCCCTTCATGGTCCAAGTGTCAAAGTTGAGGTTGGGCACCTCCACTATCTTCTCGGTGGTGAACTTGGCAGTCTGGCCGGTCACTCCATCCACGATGACGTGCCACTCATAGTCGGTTCCATCGGAGAGTCCATGCAACTCGGTGGTGAAAGATGTGGCAGAGGTAATCTTCACATCAGCAGCATCCACACGGGTCCAAGTGCTCTCTGAAGCCTTCTTGTACTCCACTGTGGGAGTGGCGCCGCTGCGCATTCCGCCATTGAGAGTGGCCTTCTTGGCCCATGCATCCACACTGCCTGTGGATGATGTCTGCTCTGTGAACTGCACATCAACAGTCCAAGTGCCCACGAGCTTGTCGTTGCGATAGAACTTGAAGGTGCGTGGACGTGTGAAGTCCTTCACCGTGGAGGGGTCGGGCAATGCCTTTGCACGATCACCCTCAAGGTTGAGCTCCAGGATGTTGATATCCTCAAGAGTGCAACTCTTCTTATCTACATATACGATGACAGTGTGGGTGAGCTCGTCTATCTGCGGCTCTCCCACCTGATGGTCAACGCTCACCGAACGGTCAACCTGCCGCCTGACTTTCAACGTCCACATGTAATCCTGGTAGGTGCGCAGCAGGATGGTGACAGGAGCTGAGCAGTCCAGGGTGGTGTTGGCATTGGCAGGAAGGTCATAGAGCGATGTGAAGCTATAGTCGGGGAACTGCAATACATTGGCACAGGCATCGGCATCGGGATAGATTTTCGCTTCGCTGTTGGCCACGAGCTTGGTCACTACGATAGCCTTCAGATCGGTATCTTCATCCACAACTACCTCTACAGCATGACGTTGCTTGTCTATCTTGGCATCGCCCACAATGCCCTTCACCTCGATTGCCTGTATAACCCCCTCAATATAAGGATAGGGTATGTCGTTCTTGATACAGGAAACCAACATACCCATCACCAGCAGGCAAGCAGCCTTGCAGGTCATCACCAGTCCTTTCTTCATAGGATTCAATTTTCTCAAAAGTACGAACAAATACCCAAGTTAATACTGAACAGATTTATATTGAAGTTGGCTGCACTGGTTCGGAAGCTGCCATGCTCTACCTGATTGGTCCGCTGGTTGACCCATCGGAAATCAAGTCCCAACACATCGACCGACACTTCCACTGCCAGGTTATTGGTCACAAAGGCCGTGAGACCGGGAGTGACACCTATCTGGAAGTGGTTTACCTTCTGGTATGTACCCGTTGCCTCCTTGCCTGTTCCCGATATGGTCTTACCCTGGCTATAGCCGTAGGTGAGGGCTCCTTCTGCAAAGAAAGCAAACACCTTGCTCTTTCCCAGACTGGTGTAAGAGCGCAGATAGACCGAAGTATTCACGCCATGCGACAGATAGGAGTAGTCCTTGATGTCGAATGCAAGGTCGTCACCCAGGTCGATATTGATGCTTCCCAGGTCGATATACGAACGCTTGTAATCGGCTCTGATACCCACTGACAGGTCGTCCTTGAAGAAGTAAGAGGCGTGGGGACTAATCTTGAACGAGTAGCCTTCGCCCTTTACATCATCCAGGATAAGCAACTTGTAGTTCTTGGCCTGCAGCTCGCCATAGGTGACGATGATGCCTGAGTTCCATGTTCCCTTGGGGATAAACAGGGTACTCTTTATCTCACGATCGTAACTTGTACGCGCATGGACAGCTGCCATGCACGCACAAGTTACAATCATCAGTATTATAAGTCTCTTCACTTAGTACAATATCAATAATAAGAGAGTTCGAAATCATCAACCCACAAGGTGCTTCCGCCGCCTACCTGACCAGTCACCTTCGCACCCTGGAAGTGGCCTCCATAATGGCTTGAACTAGCCACGATGGTGATGGACGCTGCCTTGGCAGAGGGATTAGAGTAGGTAATGTCGAAGCTGAACGGCTGGTAGCTGGTCACTTCCTCCTTGCCTACAAACTCACCGAAGCCAATCTGGTTGCCGCTGGCATCCCACACAGTAACGTAGATATTGCACTCATCTGTAGTCAGGGTGCCGGGATAGCTACCACTGTTGATGGGCTTGGGGGTGTATTTGTAATAGCCTGTGAGCTTCACGGGACGTGCTCCTGAGTAGGGGCGACCGAATGAAACGCTGTTGGCAGGCGAACTCATATTGGTCTTGTACTTACCAATGAAGAGGTTACCAGCAGCCGAACCGACCAGAGTGATGCCTGTGAGGGTCTCCATCTTAGCAGCCTTGCCTGTTCTTGCGTCAGCGCCCTCCACGGGTGCGGTGTTGGAATTATGACCGCCTGCAAGACCAGAGGTGACACCCTCGTTACCAGTTGCCCAGTATGCGCCATCAGCAGTATAGTTGTTGGCAACGGCATTGGGATACCATGTCTTGCCGCTCTTGGTCCATGTATCAAAGTTAAGGTTGGGAATCTCCTCGAAGCTCTCTGTGGTGAAGGACTCCACACTACCCTCGCTCTCACCGCACACAATCTTGTACTGATACTCGGTGCCGAAGTCGAGAGCCTGCACTCGGGCGGTGTATTCAGTGGTCTCACCCACCTTGGTAGCCGCTACTGTCTTCCAATCAGCCTCGCTGGCCTTCTTGTACTTGAACTGTACGGGAGAAGTAGCATCGGCGAAAGAGCTGATACCATCGAGGATGGCAAACTGTCCCCACACCTTTGATGCATCGCCTGCAATGGGCACTGTGGTTACACCATCGGCCTTCAAGGGCACTCCCAGTGTAATCTCATACTCCTGGCGGTTCTGGTCAACGCTGATGTCAATGCTGCCTGTTCCTGTGGTGTTCACATCATAGTTCACCTTGTAGCGGTATGCAGGCAGAGCACTCTCTGTAATGGTCTGGTTGAACACCTTCTGTGCTACGGTCAGGTCAATGGTGAGCTTCTGTCCGGCCTTGAGGTATGCAGAGCGAGTTTCATCCTTTCCGAAAGAGAGGAAATAGCTCTCGCCGCCATACACCTTGGCGCTGTAGTCGGAGAAATGCTGCTTGAACTTGTCAGAGTAAGATACACTCACCATGCTCTGAGCCAGCTTGCAGGTCACATCCACCGTCTGGTTTACGCCAGCCTTGACCGTCAGCTCCTTCTCTCCACTATATACAGGTACTGCATCGAAGCCCTGTGATACGGTTTTGCCAAAAGAGTACGCTTTCACCGTATATTTGGTGCCAGCCTGCACCAGGAAGGTCTGACCCTGCAGGGTAGTCCAATCATCGGCATGCTTGAATGTAGAGCCATCCTCGTTGAGGATATCCACTGCTATCTGCTCACTGCCCTCTGCCCGTGTGGTCAGAGTCTTATCCACATTCACGGATGAAATCTGGATGTAGGCGTCGCCCGTTCCGCCAGCCAATTCATCTGACTGACAGGAGAACATGAGCCCCGCTGCGAGGCTTGCCCCTATTATATTATATATGTAGGATTTCATTTTGTGTCGTTTATTCTTTACCACTAATTGTTACCTTCAGGTCGCCTGACTTCTCATTGCCAGCTGCATCCACCACACGGATGGAGAATGTATTGGCACTGTTGCCATACAGTCCCAGCAGGCTCATGAACTCGGTCACATCGAACTTATAGCTGGTCTTGCCTGCAATCACTTCACCTTCCTTGAGCAATCCGATTCCCTCACCACTCTCCAGGCTGTGAGTCAGGATGTACTCCAAATCACCGGGATTTGCCAGATCGAACTCGCTGTCGAGGCCAAAGCCAGCCAATGTGCCCATGAAGGCTTCATTATCACTCACGATGTTCACGAAGAGGTTCTTGATGCCCTTAGGTACATCCATGTTGACCACAACCTCCTGATGCTTGTCGCTGGGGTTCTCGTACTCGGCGGGCAGACCCACAAAGGTGATGGGGTCAGCAGCAGGCGGGTTGGGAGTCACACCACTCTCATTGAAGACGATGTTCTCTGTGGGGATGGAGATAATCTCATTCTGCTCGGCGAAGGTGAAGTCAACCGTAAGCTTGAAATCCACATAAGAGAGCATTGAGCCGTCCTCCTTGAGGTTGATGATGAAGGCATCACCGGCTGCAAGGTTGGTGTTACCCTCTGCATCAGCGGGCTTAGTGACTGTGTAAGAACGCACGATGTTCTGCTCCGTAGAAGATGCGGTGGCCTTGGTGGTAGCCTTCACAGACACCTTGATAGCGTCCTTGTTCTCGGGAACAGCATAGTAGTACTTGGTCTTGATATTGTCCTTGGTGAACACCTGGATGGCTCCAGCGCCGTTGTCAACGGTGATGCTGTAGTCGTCCTTGAAGCTGTCGATGAACGACTGAGCCAGTGAAATCATCACCTCAATGTTCTGCAACTTGCACACCACAGGTGCATTGGTCACCTTGCCAGGCAGAATCTGGAACTCCCGTGTGCCCATGAAATAGGGGCGGGTGCTCACTGTCACGTTGGAACCATCGTAGTTGTAAGCCTTGGCCACATAGGTTCCTTCCTCCAGGTTGAGCTGCACGTTGCCGTTGTTGATGCCCATATCGGTCACCTTGCCATGCTTGGTGAGCTGGCCCGAAGCCTGGTCGGAAATCTCCAGAGTATAGTTGTTGACATCCACCTCGGCCTTGTCGAACACGCCGGGCTTCAGTCCGTTGCCCGTTGACTCGGCGCGAGTCTGGTTCTTCACAGAGGCATTGTTGCTCAGGGCAATCTGCAGCTGGCCCGATGTGTTGCTTGTTTCCTTGCCCCACAACTCGTCCTTCAGCTCACAGGAAGTGAAGCCTGAGAGCATTACCAGAGAGCTCAGTATTATAGATGATATCTTTTTCATTTGTCCTAATATTGGATTACTCTTTAATATATAAGGGATTGAGCCAATCACTTAAACACTGTATTGGGAAGCACGATGTTCACATCCTCGTCCTTCAGATTGGTATCCACGTTGATGGTCACGCCGAACTTACCGCCCTCTATCTCAGTCACGTTGGGCTTGAAGGTGAGCTTCAGCAGAGTCTGCGGACGCACCTTCACGGTCTTCTGGTTCGTCATGCCCTCCACTGTGATGGGCTTGCCGCTCTTGTCCTTGATGGTGAACTCCAGAGCCACATCCTCTCCATCGGCATCAGCCTTGAGGTAGAGATCCTGTCCCACATTGGCTTTCGACATGGTCACAGCATCGGTCATGTGCTTGGTCTTGATGCTCACAGTAGCATCGGAATAGTACTTGTCGAATGTGGAATCAAACACCACATTCACCTTTGCTGCCTTGGGCTTGCACTGGAAGCTCACCACCTTGGTGGCACCAGCCTGCGGAACGAAGGTTTCACTACCACTCACCAGCAGCTTGTCATAGCTTGCGGGAGCATCCTCACCGTAGCTGGCCGAGAGGGTGTACTGCGTTCCAGGCTCCACCTGATAGGCCAGGTTCCACTCACTATATACAGCAGAGTGAACAGTCTGGTTGCCCACGGTCTTGGTCAGAGTCACATTGTACTTGGTGATGTCCTTGTAAGCACTCTCGTTGATAGCCCTTGTGTCGGCCGAACGAGTGCCCGAGAACGACAGGTCGGTGCTCAAGTCAATCATCACCTTGGTGCCTTCAGCTTCTGCACCAGGCGAGTCGTTGCTGCAAGAGACAACGGCAAAAGCGCCAAGCAAAAGGCTTGCACAGATAA
The DNA here is from genome assembly GCA_900543815.1 of uncultured Prevotellaceae bacterium. Taxonomy (GTDB): domain Bacteria; phylum Bacteroidota; class Bacteroidia; order Bacteroidales; family Bacteroidaceae; genus Physcousia. Next base: position 140,922 of record UQST01000002.1, on the reverse strand, counting down.
ACGTTTTCTTCATCATACGATTATTACTTGTTTGATTCATTATATTATTCATATCTCATCGGCCCCCGCAAGCAGCTGTCCTTGCGCCAGAGCCATGCACCCGCCGGTACATTTTCACGTTGCAAAATTAAAGAGAAAACATTTCATGCCCTGACAAAAAAGGTAGAAATAAGACATTTATCGGTTAAATACCATAACTTTTATGGGCTTACCGATTATTCCAAACCGTTTTTCTGCACATTTCCAACCAGTTCGGCCATCTCTCCCAAATGGTCCCTCAACCATCCACATACACTCCAAATGACACAGGAAACGTCCCGAAAGTGCTTCAAAACCGCCCTCAAACGGCTTCAAGAAAAGACTTTCCAACTCCTTCCAAACCATATCAAAAAGGAAGACAAGCAACCTACAAGTTTCACCAACCTTCTTTCCCGAAACAACCCATTCAACATGCACCGCCATTGCAACTCACTGCCCAACAGACCGAAAAAGCCCGTTCAAACGGCCCAAAAGCACAAAAAGCGCGGTTTCATCGAAGAAACACAGAAGCAGGAGGCTCAAGAAAGGCCAATGGAAACCGCTTCCTGTCTGAAAAAGACATGTATGCGGAGAAACAGACAGGCAAATACACCATACGAGTCAGCCGACTCCCAACCGCCGTTCAGGCCAACAGGCATCATCTGACACGCCACCCTCCCGCCACACGGTACCTTTTTCTGTCAAATCACGCAGTGCGCTGCATCAACCATCGCAGCGCAGTGCATAGGCCATTGCAGCGCGCTGCAATGAGCGTCGCAGCGCAGTGCGTGTGACAGAGAAGCCCCGTCGCCACACTGATGGAGTATGGCTGACGGGGCTTTATAAGTTACTTCCCCAAGGGGAAAAATGCGCTTTAAGCGTCGATTTGAGCGAATGTTGCGTTCTGCTCGATGAATTCGCGACGTGGACCTACATCCTCGCCCATGAGCATGGAGAACACATAATCGGCACTGGCTGCATCATCGATGGTCACCTGCTTGAGCAAGCGGCGGTCGGGATCCATGGTTGTCTCCCACAGCTGCTCAGGCTTCATCTCACCCAGACCCTTGTAGCGCTGGGTGAACATGCCGTCCTCCTTGCCGCCGTTATACTTATCCATGAAGCGCAGACGGTCGGTGTCGGTGTAGCAGTACTCTTCCACATTGCCCACCTTGCAACGGTACAAGGGAGGAGTGGCTATATAGAGATGACCCTTCTGGATGAGTTCGGGCATATAGCGATAGAAGAGCGTCATGAGGAGCGTGTCGATGTGAGAACCATCGACATCGGCATCGGTCATGATGATAATCTTGTAGTAACGCAACTTCTCATAGTTGGCCTCCTTGCTGTCTTCGCCCAGACCGAAGCGCACACCCAGCGCCTGTATGATGTTGTTCACCTCTTCGTGCTCGAAGGCTTTGTGCCACATCACGCGCTCCACATTGAAGATCTTACCGCGGATAGGCAGTATAGCCTGGAACTGACGCTTACGACCCTGCTTGGCCGAACCGCCTGCAGAGTCACCCTCGACGATGAAGAGTTCGCAGTTGGCTGCATCGTGATCGGAGCAGTCAGCCAGTTTGCCGGGCAGACCACCACCGCTCATGGGGCTCTTGCGCTGTACACTCTCGCGAGCCTTGCGTGCTGCCACACGTGCTGTAGCCGCCAGTATCACCTTATCCACAATGAGCTTGGCCTCATGGGGATGCTCCTCCAGATAGGTTGAGAGCGCCTCACTCACAGCCTGCTGCACGGCACCAGCCACCTCGCTGTTGCCCAACTTGGTCTTGGTCTGACCCTCAAACTGCGGTTCTGCCACCTTGATGGAGATGACGGCAGTAAGTCCCTCGCGGAAGTCTTCGCCGCTGATTTCCACCTTGTTCTTGGCCAGCTTCTCCAATTCCTTGGCACACTCCTTCTCGGCATAAGCCTTCAGCGTGCGTGTGAGCGCTGTGCGGAAACCCTGCAGATGCGTACCACCCTCGATGGTGTTGATATTGTTGACGTATGAATGCAGGTTCTCGGTGTAAGCCGTATTGTACATGATGGCCACCTCAATGGGTACACCCTGCTTTTCAGTGCACAGGTAGATGACATCATTGAAGAGGTGTACGCGGCTGCTATCCACATAACGGACAAAGTCACGCAGTCCGCCCTCGCTGTAATACTTCTCGCTGCGGGTCTTGCCCTCCTCATTGGGACGCAAGTCAGTGAGTGTGATGGTGATGCCTGCGTTCAAGTAAGCAAGCTCGCGCATGCGATTGGCAAGCACCTCAAAGTCATAGGTGGTAACGGTGAAGATGCTGGCATCGGGCCAGAACTGCTGTCGTGTACCGCGCAGAGTGGTCTCGCCCACTACCTTCACGGGATAGAGAGCCTTGCCCTTCTCGTATTCCTGCTGGTAGATCTTGCCGTCGCGGAACACCTGAGAGAGCATGTGGGTAGAGAGGGCATTCACACAACTCACACCCACACCGTGCAGACCGCCGCTCACCTTGTAGCTGCCCTTGTCAAACTTACCGCCTGCGTGAAGCACGGTCATCACGACCTCAAGGGCGCTCACGCCCTCTTTCTCGTGGATATCCACGGGAATACCACGGCCGTTATCCTGCACCGTGATGCTGTTATCCTCATTGATAGTCACCTCGATGTGGGTGCAGTAGCCTGCCAGAGCCTCATCGATAGAGTTATCAACCGTCTCGTAAACAAGATGATGAAGGCCCTTCTTGCTGATGTCACCAATGTACATAGCAGGACGCTTGCGCACGGCCTCCAGCCCCTCCAGCACTTGTATGTTGGAGGCACTGTATTCAGAATTACTCTTCTGTATCTCTTCCATTCCTGTATAGTGTGTTCTTATTTTCGTTTCAACATGCAAATATACAACTTTTTTTTGGTTCCACCTCGGCATTCACTGCACAATAAAATACAGTCAAAACACTATCCGCCTGCCAGCCATCGGCATCCCCCAGGTACATGCACGAGACCCACCGCAATCGAGCGCCATAATCGCACAGGAAGTGCAGCACGCTGCGTATGCCATCACAGCGCACTGCGATGCACGATGCAGCACGTTCCATTGACATCCGCACCACGCTGCCAGCCACCAGACAAAAACCCAGGACAATCCAGAAAGGGCACCAAACGATATCAAGAAGGCCGACCCGCCTCTACACAGAACGACAGAACAAAGCGAAAGAAAGCCCACTGGACTCCAACAGAGAAACGGCCCATTCCAACGGGCAAAACCGCAGAAGAAGCCATTCCGGCAGAAATGTCAACTGAAGCTGTGCAATTCCAAGGCAAGTGACAACTGATTCAGTATGGCTTCCACAACACTATCTACTGATTCAGTTTACGAAGGGAATAAGCGTCCAGCGAAATCGGGAAGAGTGTGCACGAAAATGGCCCGAAAAAGTATCCAAGGTTACTTTGCAATGTATCCAAGGATAAACGGCCAAGTATCCAATATTACTTTGCAAAGTATCCTTGCTTCGTTTTTTCGCCATGCCCGCTACATCCGACAAGGAAAGCCCGATGAAACACTTGACCAAACGCAGCCCAAGCGCAAACGAGCGAAGTTTCACAGAACAGCAAAGGCCGCCACCCGGCACTCTTCAAGCAAATCACTTTCGTCACTCAAACAGTCCTGCCACCCGAACAACCTGCACGCACAGAACCAGACTGCAAAAAGAAAGGCAGCTTTCACGAATGAAAGCTGCCTCTATCATTATTCCCGCTATAGCAAATGGGGAAATTCGTTAGCAATATTAAGCCAACTTGTTGATGTGCTTAGCCAGACTTGACTTCAGGTTAGCGGCCTTGTTCTTGTGAATCACATTTGTCTTAGCCAACTTGTCCAGAGCCTTCTGAACACTGGGATAAAGAGCCACAGCGGCTGCCTTATCGGTTGTTGCACGAAGTTTACGCACAGCGTTACGCATTGTCTTAGCATAATACCTGTTGCGCAGTCTTCTCTTCTCTGTCTGACGAATTCTCTTGAGAGCTGATTTGTGGTTTGCCATTTCTTTGATTTTGATTAAATGTTAAGCGGAGTCTGATGTGGTATGGCTTAGTGACCTCGCACCTGTCTCCAATAATAATGGTAGTCCCTAGGAGAGTCGAACTCCTCTTTAGAGAATGAAAATCTCTCGTCCTAACCGATAGACGAAGGGACCTTACCTTCGGCCTAAGCCAGTGCAAACGGGCATAATCCCCAATTGCGGTTGCAAAAGTAGGGGTTTTTCGCTATCCAGCAAAATATTTCGGAAGAAAAATGAATTCAATGCACAAATTATCGTCTGCAAGTGAGGGTTTTCCGTAACTTTGGTGCCGGAAAAGGAGTAAAGTGCAAGAATGGAAGAGAGAACCCAAGGCATAGTGCTAAGAAAAGTGAGGTACAACGACACGGGAGTGATAGTGGATATCTTCACAGCCTCACGTGGTACCGTGAGCTTCATGGCCAAGACGGGCAAGGGAGGGCGGCTGAAGGCTCCTCTGCTGGCACCGCTGGCCATGGTGGAGGTGGGTTTCAGATGGAGACAACAGCGTCCGCTGCAGCAACTGGACGAGGTGCAGACGGCCTTTCCATACTCCTCTCTGGGTACCGACCCTCTGAAGACCACACTGGCAATGTTCTTGCAGGAGTTTCTCTACCACGTATTGAAGAACGAGGTTGCCAACGAACCACTCTACCGCTTCGTGGAGCAGAGCATGAGGTGGCTGGACAGGGAGGATGACGGACTGGCCAACTTCCATCTGACCTTCATGATGCGGCTTACCCACTATCTGGGTCTGTGGCCTTGCACAGAGGACTGGCACGAGGGATGCTACTTCGACCTGAACGACGGGGTGATGACTGACACCATACCGCCACACCGCTTCTGGCTGTCGGCCAACGACACTGCACGCATCCCCCTTATCACCCGCATGAACTACCGCAGTATGAGGTTCTTCAGGATGAACCGCGCACAGCGGAACTTCATACTGGACTGCCTGCTGGCCTACTATCGCCTGCACGTGCCGGAGTTCCCCGAACTGAAATCAGTGGAGGTACTGCGCGAAATCTTCTGTCCTGCACCTCCAGTATCAGGGAAATAAGCAATCGGACAGCATTTCCAAGGTTACAGGCTGGCACAAGCCGCCCTGGAACTGAAACAGATCGCCCGTCCTCCTCTGCTACCACGCAGAAGAAGACGGGCGACAATCATATTGCAGAAGCAGACTCCTACTGTCTGACGGCTGCATGAAATTCAGTCCACCAAGCGTCCCGCCCTCGCTCCTACCCGGAGAAAGACGGAGCGGAAGCTTTTCGTCTTAGGCCAGAAGCTCCTTGACCATCGCGCTGATGGCACGACCTTCGGCACGTCCGGAGAGCTTCTTGGTGGCTGCACCCATCACCTTGCCCATATCGCGGGCTGAAGTGGCACCCACCTCGGCGATAATCTGCTGCAGTTCAGCCTTCAGTTCATCAGCAGTCAACTGCTGGGGCAGATACTCCTCGATGACAGCCACCTGCGCCAACTCCTCATCAGCAAGGTCCTGACGTGACTGTCCTGCATAAATGGCAGCAGTATCCCTACCCTGCTTGGCCAACTTGGCCAGTATCTTGAGGGCAGCCTCATCGGTGAGTTCATCGTGTGCTCCAGGGGCTGTCTTGGCCTCCAGGAAATACTTCTTCACACTACGCAAAGCCATCAGGCGTACTTTGTCCTTTGCCTTCATAGCGGCAACGATGTCGCCGCTTATCTTCTCATACAACATATCTGTCTTGGTTTTATTTTCACACCCCACAATGGGGATGATATTCTCATTATATATAATACAGAGCTGCCGGCTCCTACTCTTGGGTTTCTCTACAGCCAGCAATGCGCTTCAGATCCTCCTGAGTGCGGTTGTGGGTGGGCAAATCAGCCACCATATCGATGACGGTATCGTTGCACAAATCGCTGTCGGTGAAGATGTGGCAGTTGAAGCGATGGCGCCTCCTGGGATGTGAACCATTGCTGGGATAATACATATCACGGCGGCTCTTGCGCTGCTCATCGTACTCATCCTGGCTCTGTGCAGCGTCATCACGCGCATCCATACCTTCATCGGGAGACTTCAGTCTGAAGCCTGATGCGAGCAAGGTGATGCGTACCTTCTTGCCCAAATTGGGGTCGGTCTCGATACCGAACTTAGCCTCCACCTTCTTGCCAAAACGGCCCATGAAGTCGGTCACCTCATTCATCTCCTCCATCTTCAGGGGTACAACCGCCGAATCTTTCTGCTCACCTGTAGCGCCATCTGCCTCTCCAGCGTGCTCTCCCTCGGGGAAACAAATCTTGAGGAGCACCTTCTTGGAGTTGAAGATGTCGTTATTGTTGAGCAGCGGACTATTGAGAGCAGACTCGATAGCATGTGTTACTCGACGCTCGCCATCAGCCTCGGCAGTACTCATCACTGCCACACCACCCTTGCAGAGCACCATCTTGACATCCTCGAAATCAAGGTTCATGACACCACGCATGGAGATGATGCCCGCGATACTGCGGGCAGCCACACACAGAGTATCATCTGCCTTGGCAAATCCACTGATGAAGGAAAGATCGGGATAAATCTCTCTCAGGCGCTCGTTATTGATGACCAGCAAGGCATCTACCTGCTTGGCTATCTCCTCCACGCCGTCGAGAGCCTGGTCTATCTTGGCTTCTCCCTCAAACACAAAGGGGATGGTGACGATACCCACCGTGAGGATACCGGCCTCCTTGGCGCATTTGGCTACCACCGGACCGGCTCCCGTGCCAGTTCCTCCGCCCATGCCGGCAGTGATGAACACCATCTTGGTGCCGTCGTTGAGCATAGAACGTATCTCGTCAATGGAGGCTTCTGCCTTCTCACGGCCTACCTTGGGATTGTTGCCAGCCCCAAGTCCGTCACCGAACTGCAGTTTGTTGGGCACTGGAGAGGCATTCAGCGACTTGGCATCAGTGTTGCACACCAGGTACGACACATCGTGAATGCCCTGGCGATACATATATCCCACAGCATTGCAACCGCCGCCGCCTACTCCCACCACCTTGATGATAGGGTTCTTGTTATCGCTCTTTTTGACCCCGGGGAAGTTAAAGTCAAGCCCAGCGTCCTTGGTTCCTGTCATATTGTCGTCGCCCATTATCTTGTCTGTTAATCGTTTCTAAATACATTCCTGACCTTTTTCGTGCAGAAGGGAACTGTCATCCGTTGTCATTGCCGCCTTCTTCCTCTTCCAACATTCCCTTGAAGACCCCGAAAGCACGGCGAAGCTTGCTGCCCAGGCTGGCACGTTTCTGCTTCGGCTTCTCTGGCTCTACCGGTTCAACTGGCTCGGCTGGCTTAGCCACAGGCTCGGCCTCATGAGGCTGTTCTGCCCCCTGCTGCAACGGTTCTTGTCCATCCTCGTCATCGGGGAAAAGCACGTTCTCACCCGTATCCTTCGGCTTCTCGGACACGCAGACTTCCTTTCCGCTGAGCAACAGAGAGTAGAGGGTATCGAAACTATCCTTGTCGGATGCACCACAACCAGGGTCAAGCACGATGCCTGCAGGCAGACCGCGATGCACGCGCACCAGTTTGCTCGTCTTGGTATATTTGGTAAAGCCTTCGGCCAAATCGGCAATGCGGCTACCGGCTCCTGTGAAGACAATGCCGGCAAACTGGTTGTCGCAGTAGGGGTTTACATGCTCCCACACATTGGCGATTATCTCCTGATAGCGTGCTTCCACTATCTCCTTGAGCTGACGCTTGCTCACGCTACGGTCGTAGCTGAGGTTGAGCATCTCATCATCACCGCCCTCACCCTCGCGTGGCTCTTGGCAATAAGCCGTGCCGAACTTGAGTTTAAGCGACTCGGCATCTTCGCTCTGGGCACCGAAGCGCACGATGTCGGCTGTAGCATTGTCGCTTCCCAAGGGGATGACGACAAGGTGGCGCAAGGTATTGCGGCTATAGACAATGATGGTGGTGGTGGCTGCACCTATATCCACAAGAGCACAACCCGACTTGCGCTCCTGCTCGGTGAGCAAATGCCGGCCCAGAGCGAGCGGCGAGATGAGGATATCATCCTCGGCCAGACGCAAGCCTGCATTCTCCACACTACTCTCTATATTGTTGCGCAAACGCACGTCGGCAAGCACATTGAGGAAAGTAGCCTTGATATTCTTAGCCTCCATACCCACGGGAGTAGTCACTCCTGCACGGCTATCGATATGATACTCCTGCGGCTCGGCCTGCAGGATGTCCATATTGGGATACTGTTGTGCGCGGTTCATATCATCTATCCGCTGGATGATTTCATCGGTGATGATGGTCTTGTGGTCCATAGGATATTCGATGGGGTTGAGCACGCTGTGGAGCGACTGACCTCCCAGTCCCACATACACCTTAGCTACCTGCATGCCCAAACGTTCGCCCAACTGGCGGACCACATCCTGCAGTGTCTGAGTGGTGCGATTGATATTGTCAACCACTCCACGGCGTATGGCATACTCGTCTGACTTCTGTGTGACAGCCATGACGTGCATGTTGCCGTCAAGCTGACGCCTACCAGCAATGGCACGTATGGCAGCCGAGCCGAGTTCCACAGCCACTATGATGTCCTTTTCTGTTCCCATACTTGTATCTTGTTTGTATTATTTTCTATCATTTGGAACACACCACCTGACCCTCATAGGCTAGGCTGATGGTCTTGTATTTGTTCCATCCCACCCTGGGCATTCCGTACCTGTAGAAGAACTGCAGGCGACGAAGTTTGTCCCTGTACTTGTCTGCACTGCCAAACTCCACTATATGCTTGCCCACACGAGGAACGAGTTCCACATAGCCGGAGGCATCTACATAGATCTGTTCAATCTGTGCGTTCCAGAACTTATCGTGGTAGATGTACCTGACCAAGGGCAGCAACTGGCTCTTGACATAAGCACGCTTCATGTTTCCGGTAGCCAGACAAAGCCCCTGCTCAGCCAGGTCGGCACGCATGAAATCACCGTCGTCGGTCACATAGTACTCGTCACCATCGGCCTGGATAACGTGCAGGATGGGCTTGCGAGGCACCACATCGATGCAAAGGATGCCCGCAGAGGTGAAATGGCAGGAAGCCTTACTGATATAGGGGTCGGCAGCCACCAGACTGTCGAGACCGCGCAAACTGATATCGGAAAGGCACATCCCCTTGGGAGAGATATGTTTCCGTCCCAGCAAGGAATGCACATAGTCCTCGGTCACAACGCCTCGGCTTGAACTGTCCTTGACGCTCACTCTGACATCAGCACACACCTGCTTCTCTGTAGGCTGCGCGTATTGCACCACCGCCCACACCAGATAGGCGACAATGCCAACCAGCAATATGGCTTTCAGAACCGTTTTCATTTCTCCTGTTTCAGTATTTGAGTTATCTCATCTGCATAGTTTTCAATATCACCAGCACCGAGTGTCACCAGCACATCGAACCCGCCCTGACGCACGATGTCGCATATTTCGTCCTTGGTGCAGAGCTGCTTCTTGATGCCCGGACGCAGATTGTCGTAGATAAGACGACTGGTCACGCCTGGGATGGGTTGCTCGCGTGCCGGGTAGATATCCACAATAGCCACATCATCGAGCAGCGACAGCGCATCGGCGAAATCGCGGTAGAAATCGCGGGTGCGGGTATAGAGATGGGGCTGGAAGATGGCCTTGATGCGTCGTCCCTCGTAAAGCTGCTTGATGCTCAATATGCTCTGCCTTATCTCTGCAGGATGATGAGCATAGTCGCTCAGATAGACCATAGAGGGTGTCTTGACACGGAAGTCAAACCGACGATCTACGCCGCTGAATGTAGCCATCGCCTCTCGGATCTCCTCCGCAGTAGCACCACCAATCTGTGCCAGCGCCATGGCTGCTATACCATTATCTATATTGACCAACACAGGAACGCCCAGACGGATGCCGGCGATGTTGCCGAAGGGAGAGACGAAGTCGAATGTAATCTCTCCGTTGCCTATCTGCACGTTCTCGGCATGGAAGTCGCCCTGCTCGCGGCTGTAGGTGAAGGTGGTGACTCCAGGCTGCACGTCGGGCTGCATCTTCAGTCCCGTATGTATAATAAGGTATCCTCCGGGGACTATCAGATGGCTATAGTGGCGGAAACTCTCCAGGTATGCCTCCTCGGTGCCATAGATGTCCAGATGGTCGGCATCCGTAGCGGTTATTACACTCGCATAGGGTCGCAACCAATGGAAAGAGCGGTCAAACTCGTCTGCTTCTATCACCACAAAGGGACTTTTCTTGCTTAGGATGTAATTGGTACCGTAGTTCTTGGTGATTCCACCCAGGAAAGCGTTGCAATCCACATGACTCTGATGCAGGATATGGGCTGCCATACTGCTGGTAGTAGTCTTTCCATGTGTACCTGCCACACAGAGAGCCTTGAGCGACTGGCTCAGTGTACCCAACACCTGTGCACGCTTCTGCACATCAAACTTCTGGCCAAGGAAGTAGGTCAGTTCGCTATGAGTAGAGGGAATGGCAGGGGTAAAGACCACCAACGTACTCTCTGGCGAGAGAAACGCATGAGGGATGAGTGCCACTTTGTCCTCGTAGTGAATCTGTGCACCCTCCTCTTCCAACTTGCGCGTAAGAGGGCTCGGAGTCTTGTCATAACCACCTACCTGCACGCCGATGTGCAGGAAATAACGGGCGATAGCGCTCATGCCTATGCCGCCAATGCCCACGAAATATACTGCTTTGATATCTTTGAGTTCCATTTCTATAATCCTCCTATTTCCTTATAAGTTTGATTGCTTGCTCGGCTATCACCCGTGCCGAGTCCTTGTATGCCATCTCATAGGCGTTCTTGCCCAAGGTGTCGAGCTTCTCCTTCTGCATCACGGTGCTCAAGGCAAGCGGAATCAGTTCGTGCTCAGCTTCTATATCCTTCACAAAGAGAGCCGCTCCGCGATTGACCAAAGCCATAGCGTTGTGCGTCTGATGGTCTTCTGCCACATTGGGACTGGGCACCAGGATGCTGGCCTTACCCAACAGACAGAGCTCACTGATGCTGCTGGCTCCTGCACGGCTGATGACAAGGTCGGCTGCCTTATAGGCCTGGTCCATACGACTGATGAAGTCGGTCACATAGAGATTGGCTGGTTGGCCCTTTGCCTCAAGCTCTTTCGCAATGTGTTCCTTATAATAGCCACCTGTCTGCCAGATGAATTGCACGGGAGCTGCAGCGATTTGCTTCAGCGAACCCAGCACACTCTCGTTAAGCGTCCTTGCCCCCAGACTGCCACCGATAAGCAATATGGTAGGCACCTTCGGGTCTAAGCCAAAGGCTGCAGATGCCTCTTCACGGGTCAGAGAAGCATTGAGCAGGTTCTGACGCACGGGGTTTCCAGTAAGCAGGATACGCTCCTTGGGAAAGAATCGCTCCATGCCTTCGTAAGCCACACAGATGCAACTGGCCTTCCGTGCAAGCGTCCTGTTGGTCAGTCCTGCAAAACTGTTCTGTTCCTGAATCAAGCATGGAACACCCAACTCGTAGGCTGCGTTCAGTGTAGCTGAACTGGCATAACCGCCTACGCCTATGGCCACATCGGGGTGGAAATCTCGGAGTATCTTCTTCACCATGCGCTTGCTCTTGAGAAAGTCAAGAAGGATACGTATGTTTCCGAGCCGCCACAGAGGGCGAAGCAAACCGCGCACGGGAAGTCCAACAATGCGATAACCCGCTGCCGGCACACGCTGCATCTCCATTCTTCCCAAAGCTCCCACAAACAGGATATCTGCATCAGGATGCATTTCCTTCAGCGCATTGGCAATGCTCACAGCAGGAAAGATGTGGCCGCCAGTCCCGCCACCGCTTATCACGAATCTCAGTTTTTTTTCCTTCATATCATTCTCCTTTCTCTATATCGTTCCCGTCGGCTTGCGCCATGGGCATACTTCTTTATCTTACTCAGGCAGTCAAAGCACCCGCTGCAGCCTCCCCTTCATCACGGGTCGGAGCACTGCCCGCCGGCTCACCAGTCTTCTTTGCCGTACGGCTCACGCTCAATATCATGCCCACGCAAATGCAATTGATGAGGATGCTGGAGCCTCCGCGGCTGATGAGAGGCAGCGGCTGTCCTGTGACTGGCATCGCTCCCACAGCCACCGCCATATTGACCATAGCCTGCAGAACTATCATGAGCGACAGCCCCATCACCAGATAAGAGGGGAACAGAGACTTGCAGCGCTCGGCTATCGTCCTGCATCTCCACATGAACAAGAGGTACAGGAACATCACCACAAGGCCTCCCAATATGCCGGTCTCCTCAATGATGATGGCATAGATGAAGTCTGAATAGGCCTGCGGAAGGTAGTCGCGCTGACGTGATTTGCCGGGACCTTTGCCGATGCCGTGCGATGTGGCAACCGCTATACGGGCATGAGTGACCTGTATATTGTCTGTAATGTCATAGTCCTTGGGGTTGTCCGGTATCTCGTGCTTGTCGGTGATACGGGCCACCCATGTGGGTACGCGATGGGTTATAGGGTTCTCCGATGCCCTCCACTCGCTGAGTGTTTCCTCGGGGATGCTGTGTACAAGAATCCAGCCACCTGCACCCACCGACACCATAATGACAAAGATAATAGCCAGCAACTTCGCTCGTACCTGCGCAAAGAAGGCCATGCCCAACACGATAAGGAAGATGAGACCCGCCGTAGATAGGTTCTCTGTGACAATCAAGGCCAATGAAGCAATCGCGCCAAAGGCCGCGAACTTATTGCCCGTTGACGACACTTCCTTGCCATTGCGCAATGACGAGAAGATGAAAGCGAGATAAGTGACCAAAGCCATCTTGGTGAGTTCACTGGGCTGGAACGTCAGCCCCCACAGGTGAATCCAGCGACCGGCACCATTGAGCTTGCCGGAGAACAATGCCGTAAGCTGCAGCATCAGGGCAAAAAACAGGCCGATGGTGCCTCCCAACTTGAAATAGTTGCACGGCACACGACTCACGAACCATGCGGTCACCAGGCCTATCAGCCAGAAGCTGCCGTGTTGCATGACCGGTTCCCAGTAACTGCTCTTGCCTCCATAACTCATAGTGCTGGAGGCGCTATACACTTCCACCACCGATATCATAAGCAGGAGAATGAAGACCATCCAGATGACCAAGTCACCCTGCATCAGTCCCGACCAGTTTATTTTCTTCTTCACGTTCATCTCTTACCTTATATCCTTTGGGAAGGAGGATGCTCTCATGGGGCATTTCCGCACCTTTCCCTTCTGTCTCTTAGTTCTGTTCCTTATGAATCTACGGGCTTCATCAGAGCGCCCTTACAAGTTCCTTGAACTGTTCGCCGCGGTCCTCCATATTCTTGAAGAGGTCGAAGCTGGCACAGCAAGGGCTCAAAAGCACCGTATCACCGGGCTTTGCCATAGCCACACATGCCGCCACACAATCCTTCATACTGTGGGTATCAGCCACGGGAATGCCCATACCATCGAAGAAGGCATGCAGTTTGGCGTTGTCGGCACCCAGATACACGAGTCCCTTACACTTCTTCTTCACCAAATCCTTTATGGCATTGTAGTCGTTGCCTTTGTCCTTTCCACCCAGGATGAGAATGGTGGGAGTGGTCATGCTCTCCAGTGCATACCAGCAGGCATCCACGTTTGTGGCCTTCGAATCATTGATGTACTGCACACCGCCCACTCGTGCCACACGCTCCAGACGATGCTCCACACCTTCGAAATCGCTCAAGCTATGGCGCAGGGAGTCGTCCTTGATGCCACTCAGATGAGCTGCAATTCCTGCTGCCAGACTGTTGTACATGTTATGTTTCCCCGTCAGACTCAGTCCTTCCTGCTCCATGTTGAAGGGAGTGGGACGCTCTATGACGTACTGTCCATCGGATATATAACCTATCATTCCCTTCTTCTCCAGGATGCTGAAGGGGCACATCTTGGCCTTGATACCATAGCGCTTCAGTTCTTTCTTGATGACGGGATCGTCTGCCCAATAGACAAAGGCATCGTCCTCAGTCTGGTTCTGCACAATACGCATCTTGGCGTCGGCATAGTTCTGCATGCTGTTGTCATAGCGGTCCAGATGGTCGGGAGTGATGTTGAGCAGTATTGCGATGTTGGCCCTGAACTTGTACATATTGTCGAGCTGGAAGCTGCTCAACTCAATGATGTAGTAATCGAAGTTCCTGCCTTCCGCTATCTGCAGGGCGAGGCTGCGCCCTATGTTGCCAGCCAGACCCACGTTGTACCCGGCCTCCTGGAATATATGATATATAAGGCTTGTGGTGGTGGTCTTGCCGTTTGAGCCCGTCACGCATATCATCCTTGCATGGGTATATCGTCCCGCGAACTCTATCTCGCTGATGATGGGAATGCCTGCCTGGCGCACCTTCTCCACCATAGGAGCATTCTCGGGGATGCCCGGACTCTTCACCACTTCGGTGGCATTCAGTATCTTCTCCTCGGTGTGATGGCCTTCTTCCCACTCCACGCCATACTGGCCAAGGATGTCCTTGTAGTGAGGCTTTATCATCCCCGAATCACTCACAAACACATCGTACCCCTTGACTTTGGCCAGCGCGGCAGCTCCTACTCCACTCTCGGCGGCACCCAATACTACTATTCTATTCATCTTATGTCTCCTCTCAGTCTGATTCATTATCTTATCTTCAACGTCACAATGGTCAGCGCTGCCGTGATAATCGTTATTATCCAGAAGCGCACCGTTATCTTGGACTCCAGCCAGCAGCCTTTGGGCCAATTGAGCAGAATCTTGAAATCTGCGGGCAACTGCCCTGGCTTGATTCTGAAAGCATCGTGTATGGGAGCACGCTTAAACACTCTCCATTTCTCTCCACGCTTGTTGCCCATCTTGGCATACTCTGTCTGCAGCAGCACGCTCACGCTCTCGATGAAGAACACGAAGCAGAGCAAGGGCAGGAGCAGCTCCTTGTGGATGATGATGGCCACCACTGCGATGATGCCGCCAATGGCCAGACTGCCCGTATCGCCCATGAATACCTGGGCAGGATAAGAGTTGTACCAAAGGAAGCCTGTCAGCGCGCCCACAAAGGCACAGAGGAATATCACGAGTTCTTCACTGCCCGGGATGAACATGATATTGAGGTAGCTGGCAAACTGGGCATGGCTGCTCACATACGCCAGAATGCCCAGCGCCAGACAGATGATGGCGGAGTTGCCCGCGCACATGCCGTCCATGCCGTCGTTCATATTGCTTCCGTTGCTCACCGCCATCACCACAAACACGGTCACGAGGACAAACAGAATCCATCCCGCAGCCGCCTTGTGCTGCCCCAGGAAACCCACCGCATCCGAATAGTCCAGATTATTGTCCTTGACAAAGGGAATGGTGGTGATGGTGCTCTTCACGGGCTTGTTCTTGTGCACGACCACGCTCTGCACACCCACCCTCTCGGTGCTGATGTTCTCACGGATGACTGCATCGGGGCTTGCCCAAAGCGTCAGTCCTACAGCCAGACCCAGAATAGCCTGTCCCATCAACTTATAGATAGGTCTCAGTCCGTCCTTTGTCACCTTCATCTTGATATAGTCGTCGATGAAACCTATCAGGCCAAGCCACAGCGTGGTACCCATTATCAGCAACAGGTAGATATTGCGCAGTCGGCCGAACAGCAGACAGGGCACCAATGTGGCCACTATTATGATGACGCCTCCCATGGTGGGCACACCTTTCTTCTCCACGCCGTAAGGATCTACCTCGGCGTTTCTCTGGGCCTCGTTGCCACCGTGGTTGTGCATCCAACGTATGAAGTACTGGCCAAACCACATGGATATGAGCAGACTCAGAACCAGTGTAAGGAGTGAGCGGAATGAGATGTACTGCCACATGCCAGCACCCTTCATGCCAAACTGTTCCAAGTATCTAAAGAGATAATATAGCATTTTTCCTTATTTGTTGACTTATTACGTTACTTGTCCGAGAGCCCGAAAGCCTCACGGATGACCTCATGGTCATCAAAGTGGTGCTTCACTCCCTGCACTATCTGATAGTCCTCGTGTCCCTTGCCGGCCACCAGTATCACATCGCCTGGCTTGGCAAGCATGCAGGCGGTGCGTATTGCCTCGCGCCTGTCCACGATGCTCAGCACACTCTGGCGCTGCTCATCGCTGAGCCCTGCAAGCATATCGTCGATAATGGCCTGCGGGTCCTCGAAGCGCGGATTGTCACTTGTGATTATCACCCGGTCGCTGTTCTCGGCTGCCACTTTCGCCATGATGGGCCGCTTGCCGCGGTCACGGTTGCCGCCCGCACCGCACACAGTCCAGCACTCCCCGCGGTGCTGCAGCACATCGTTGATGGTCTGAAGCACATTGACAAGGGCATCCGGTGTGTGGGCATAATCGACGATGGCTGTCACGCCCTTGGGCGAACGGATGCTCTCAAAACGGCCATTGACCGGCTTCATGGCACTCAGCTGCACCAGAGCCTCGCCGGGCTCCACGCCCAGAAGCACAGCGGCAGCATATACAGCCAGCAGATTGCTCACATTGAAGCGTCCCACAAATTGCACAAACACCTCTCGTCCGTCCATTTCAAGGTTCATCCCCTCGAAACTCTCTTCCAAGATACGGCCACGGAAGTCCGCTGCGCCACGTGCCGAATAGGTCTTCACCTGCGCCCGGGTGTTCTGCACCATGACCATACCGTTCCTATCATCGGCATTGGTAACGGCGAAGGCCTCACGTGGGAGAGCATCGAAGAACGCTTTCTTGGCATCTCTGTAGTTCTCAAATGTCTTATGATAGTCCAGATGGTCGCGTGTGAGGTTGGTGAAGATACCTCCCGCAAAGGTCAGTCCGCCTATTCTGTGCTGCGCCACGCTGTGGCTGCTCACCTCCATGAATGCATATTCGCACCCCTCGTCGGCCATCTGTCCCAACAGGTTGTTGAGCGTCACGGCATCGGGTGTGGTGCACTCCGTGGGGATGGGACGTCCGTCGATGTAGTTGCACACCGTACTGCACAGGCCGCACTTGTAGCCCATGCGACGGAACATATTGTAGAGCACAGTGGCTATGGTAGTCTTTCCGTTGGTGCCTGTCACGCCCACCAGTTTCATCCTCTGCGAGGGATTGCCGGCACAGGCAGTGGCAAGCGGCCCCACGGCCAATTCGGTGTCGGGATACACCAGATAAGTCACGTCCTCGCTCACATGCTGCGGCAACGACTCACAGACAACGGCTGTAGCGCCCTGCCCAATGGCTTTCTCGATATATTCATGTCCATCCACCTGGGTTCCCCTCAGTGCCACAAACAGGTCACCGGGCTGCACCCTTCTGGAATCTATCTGTACGCTCTTCACCTCTCTGCCTTCCTCGCCCACTGTCTGTACGGGCTGGCAGTCCTTTATCAACTGGTTCAGTTTCATATCGTGCCTATATATTATATATAATGTATAACGACTTCATCACTCAAGTGTCAGCGTCACGGTGTGCCCCTTGTCGGCCTTGACTCCCGGAGCCACGCTCTGCTTCACCACACGTCCCTTGCCATTGACGCGTGCCCTCAGCCCCAGGTCCTGCAATGCCTGCACAGCGTCACGCGCCCCCATGCCTATCAGATTGGGCACAGCACCGGGCTTGGCCTCCACAGAGTCAACGCCGGCAGGCACCTGCTCATCGCTGTCGAGCAGGTCCAATACCTGCTGTGCCTTGTCCCGATGCCCGTGGGCCACACTGGGACTGTTGGACTCATTGTCCTTGCCTATGCTTCGCGCGTCATAGTATTTGTCCTTGGTCATCAGGTACTGCGATATCTCGCGGAAGACCGGTCCGCACTGGCCTCCGCCCGATGCAGGTGTCCCCTTCTTGACGATGCACACCAGACAACTGTACTTGGGCTTCTCTGAGGGGAAATATCCGCAGAAGCTCACCATGTACTTGACAGGTCCGTTGTGATAGCCTCCTGCCTCTGCCACTTGCGCCGTGCCAGTCTTGCCGCTCGTGCGGAAGGACCTTTTGGGGTCACCGGCAGGCTTGCCCAGTCCTCCGTCACCCATCACCACAGAGTCCAATATCTCATGTATGGCATCCAAAGTCTTCTGGCTGCACATCTTCTCCTTGAAAACCACGGGCGGAAACTCGCGCACCACCTGTCCGTCAGACAGCTCGCGTGTCACAAACCGTGGCTTCATCATGCGGCCGTTGTTGGCAATACCGTTATAGAAAGCCAGCGTATAGATGGGCGGCAACTGCAGGGCATAGCCGATGCTCATCCATGCGAGGTCGGGCTTGCCCAGCTCCATGGGCACTCCATTTCGGGTGATGGGCAGAATCCAATGGCCGTTCTTGGCCTTCTTGGGCATATACACCCTGGGCCTACCGCTGCCGGGGATGTCGAGATCCATGGGCAGACCCACGCCCAGATTGTTGAGCCCGCGCACGAACTTATCGGGACAATCGTGATAGGCACCGTCTATGAGACGGCTCACACCTATGTTGGAGCTCTTCATCAGCACCCTGGTGACATTGAGCATGCCGTAACCACCCTTGTTCCAGTTGTGGTCCTTCATGATGCGCCCATGCATCGGCCATTTGCCGTCACCTGTATCCACGCGCGTGTTCTTATTTATATAGCCATCCTCCATAGCCACCATGATGCTGGCCGTCTTGAAGGTCGAACCTGGTTCCATCAGCTTGCCCACTACGCTGTTCATGGTCTCGTAGTATTCGCCATCGGCACCCCTCTGCAGGTTGACAATGGCCTTCACGTCGCCTGTGGCCACTTCCATGACCACAGCCATGCCCTCTTCGCCGTTGACGAGCGGTTCCTTGAGCTTGTTGCGCAGGGCTCGGTCGGCCACATCCTGCACGTCGATGTCAATGGTGGTCATCAGGTCGTGACCGTCCTCAGGCTCCACATCCACCAGACTCACCCGGCGGTCACGCACCTTGGTGCGGTGCTTGATGCCCGGTGTTCCGCGCAGGATGCTGTCAAACTGCAGTTCGAGTCCGTTCTTGGCCTTGCCTGAGTCGGGATAGAGGTCGCCCAGCGTGCGGGCTGCCAGCGCTCCATAGGGACGCTTGCGCTTCTCTACCACCTCGCCGTAAAAGCCGCCCTTGAAGCGGCCCTCGCGCAGGAGTGGCAGCTTCTTGCACTCTGTGTATTGCACATAAGTGGCCATATTGCTATAGAGGCGCACGGGTCGGGGGTAACGTCCATTCACCTTGCGCAGGCAGTTCTTCTTGGCTTCCACCAGCTTGGTGCGGAATGACGCAACCGAGCAATCGGGGAAGATGCGGTGCAGTCCCTGTGCTATCTCATCCACATGATAGTCTATGAGCGAGTCGCGGAAGTGCTGTGTCTTGACACGCGATGCGCTGTCCTTGTCCTGCACGCGCAGGTCGATATACAGACGGTAGTCGGGCAGGGACGTAGAGAGCACCCTGCCGTCATCCGAGAGCAGGTCACCGCGCTTGGCGGGAATGGGTATATTCTCGCTCACGAAGCGCTGATCTACTGCCTCCCAATAGTCTCTCATCGGGGGGAGCATGGTGCGCACAGCTGTACTCATGATGCAGACGGCAACAAGCAACACCACAACAAAAAGTATGCCGAAGCGCTTGATAGAATTCTTCTTTCTGTCGTTCATCTCTATTCGTCCTTATTCGTCCATCAACAAAAACGGAGGTTCCTTGCTGGGGAGCAGGGTGCTGTCGCCCCTATCCCTCAGTTGTTCCTCCAGCTGGCTCTGCCTGGTACGGCGTGTGAGTTCGCCCTCACGTGTCAGGCATCGGTACTTGCAGTCCTTGACCGAGTCGTTGAGTTCCTCCTCTTTCAGTATCTCCTGCTGCGCCTGGTAGCTGTTGGTCACATACAGCACCAGCATGCCGAACACAAGCAGAAATACTGGTATGTGCTTCTTGAACCACGTGCCATCCACCTTGAGGGCCGCCAGCAGTTCGCGCAGGTGCTGCGCGTCAATGTTGTCACCGTCCTCATCGTGCGGCATCGAACGCGTGGGCTGCTCCTGGTCCGAGGGCTGCTCCTGAGGCCGGGGCTCCTGTGATGGGGAGTCCTGGGTCTGTATGTCCTGATGTTCTATGTCTTCTGCCATTATTGTATGTCTTGTCGTTGTCTCTCTTGATTGTGCCTCGCGCCTCTGCCATGGATGCCGTGACTCACTCGTCACCGCCGGTGGCCAACTTCACAGCCACCCTCAACTTGGCCGAGCGGCTGCGCGGGTTCTCGGCCTGCTCCTGCTCGGTGGGAATCTGCGGCTTGTTGCTCAGCGGCTTCATGGGCGCATGGCTTCGGCCAAACACGTCGGTCTCCAGCTTGCCCTCCTCGTTTCCGCTCTTCATCACATTCTTGACCATGCGGTCCTCCAGCGAGTGATAGGTGAGCACCGAGAGCCTGCCACCCTCGCCCAACACGTCCACCGCTGCATGGAGCATCTGCCTGAGTGCGTCCATCTCGCCGTTCACCTCGATGCGCAGAGCCTGGAACACACGAGCCAGATCCTTCTTCTCCCTGTCCCTGGGCAGTAGCGGCTGCAGCAGGGCAGCCAGCTGTCCCGTGGTCATTATCTCGCCTTGCGCCCGTGCTTTGACGATGGCCGAGGCCAACCGACGGCTGTTCTTCAGCTCGCCATAGAGGTAAAGCACCGAGGCCAGTTGCTCCTCAGTGTAGTCGCGCAGCACAGTCCGTGCCGAGCACTTGGCCTTCTGGTTCATGCGCATATCGAGCGGTGCATCCTGCCGG
The DNA here is from genome assembly GCA_900543815.1 of uncultured Prevotellaceae bacterium. Taxonomy (GTDB): domain Bacteria; phylum Bacteroidota; class Bacteroidia; order Bacteroidales; family Bacteroidaceae; genus Physcousia. Next base: position 120,142 of record UQST01000002.1, on the reverse strand, counting down.
AAGCTGAATCCCCGCGCCGCGTCATCGAGATGATGGCTGCTCACACCCAGGTCGGCCAGTATGCCATCCACCCTCTCCACCTCATAGTAGCGCATCCAGTTTTTCAGGAAACGGAAGTTGCTGCGCACAAAGATGAAGCGCGGGTCATGAAGCGCGACCTTCATGGCGTCCAGATCCTGGTCAAAACCAAACAGACGACCGTCGTTGCCCAGGCGTCGCAGAATCTCTCGGCTATGCCCGCCACCGCCAAAGGTGAGATCTACATACGTGCCGCCGGGGCGGATGTCGAGGCCATCCACCGTCTGCTGCAGCATCACGGGAATATGATATGTTTCACAGTTCATGTCTCAGTCTTTCATTTTCAGTCGGGCACAATGGTGCGCAGCGGCCTGTCAGCCCAGCGGTCTCATCATCTGCTCCAGACTGTCGGCCAGCGACTCCGGTTCGGCCGAAAGGGCCTCGGCAGCCTGGCGGTTCCAGATTTCAATGGTATCGTCCACACCGATGAAGCGCACCTCGGCCTGTATGCCAGCCTCGTCGAGATACCTGCGGGGAATGAGCAGACGGCCATTGCCATCAAGCGTCATATCCTCGGCTCCTGCCACAAAGCGGCGCAGGGCATCGCGGCCCTGACGGTCGAACATACTGGTGCGGGCAGCCAGGGCATCCACCTGACGGTTCCACACCTCGGCAGGATAGAGCACCAGGCAGCGCTGGAAGACGTCACGGCGCAGCACAAGCCCCGCCGCGTCCTCACGCTGCAGAATCTTGCGGAAGGAGCTGGGAACGAACACGCGTCCCTTCTCATCCACCTTGGCGTCTATGCTGCCCGTAAACCTCATCTCGTGTACTTCTTATTAGCTAAAGCGTAATTTTTGGCAAAGGTATGTAATTCCCCACAATTCCCCACACCTTTTCCGAATTATTTTTTCACATTCTTTTAACCTGCTTTTCAGGGTGGGAAAATCAGAGGACCGCACTTGCTCCATTTCTTCGATGAAATGGGGGAAAATATCTATTTCCCACGATTTTATCAAGAAGCGGAGCGTGTTTCCCACCGATTTATTCTTGTGGTGGGGAGAAAAACCTTAATTTTGCAGCGAGAAGCAAGATTTGAACTATGAGACAACATGCCAACCACCCCCGCACCACAGCACGCCAGACACGTCCGGACGCCCCGGCCTGCGCTCCGCAGAAAGTTCCGGGCAGACTGCTTGTACTCCTCACACTCCTGCTGATATGCGCAGCAGGGACCACCCTGCAGGGCAAGCGCAAGGAGAAGCGCTCCATCGTGCTCATCGAGACCACGGCGGGCAACATCAGAGTGGCGCTTTCGGACGACACCCCGCTGCACCGCGACAACTTCCTCATGCTGGTCAAGGAGAAATACTATGACGGCACGCTGTTTCACCGCGTGATAGAGAACTTCATGATTCAGGGCGGCGACCCCGACTCGCGCGGCGCGGCTCCCGGCAAGGTACTGGGCAATGGCGGACCAGGCTACACCATCCCCGCCGAGTTTGACCAGCCCTTCCTCTACCACTGGCGGGGCGCCCTGGCTGCTGCACGAGACGGCGACGAGGTGAACCCCGAACAGGAGAGCAGCGGAAGCCAGTTCTATATCGTGTGGGGCAAAAGGCAGAATGCAGCCGACATCCGCCGCGTGCGTGGCACACTGGAGGAGAAAGGCATCACGCTCACACCCATCATGATAGATGACTACGAGATGCGGGGCGGCACACCGCACCTGGATGGACAATACACCGTATTCGGCGAAGTCATCGAGGGACTCGAGGTCGTGGGGGCCATACAGGGCGTGAAGACGGACAAGAACGACCGCCCGCTGGAGGACGTAAAAGTACTGCGCATGACCATCGAGCAGTTCAGTCCGAAAGCCAGAAGACCATAGGCAGACCATCCCAAGGGGAAAAGCACAAGCACACCCACGCCTTGCATACTGCACGACTGCACGTCTTCACAGCCCGACAAACGCCCGACTGCAAGCCTGCCCACATACCTTTGTGAAGCCCGGTTGCACGTTCCACACATCCGCAGAAACCGCCCTGCCATCCCTCCAAGCCGAGTGCCAGGAACCGACCTCCCCACCGACCCGGAAAACGGAGCATACTGCACCGGCCAACGCAACACGCTGCACTGGCCATCGCAACGCGCTGCATCGGCCATCGCAGCGTACTGCGTGCCTATGAGCGAAACCGCACGGAAAACGGAGAAAAGGGAGGCACACATCCAAAGAACGCAATACAGCATCCACGACTCACCCCTTGGGAGGGCAGAAAGGAGCATTCTGCCTATCCGGAACAGCCCCTTGCACAAAACGACAAACCGCAGCCCCACAGGTTCATCTCCCCCAAAGGGGAGGCTCACAAGAGGCTTTTCCCTGCCATTTTCCTCTTTTATCCACAGAAACGCACCATTCCGCTTTCCCATTCGGAGGAAAATGTGTAATTTTGCGCACTCGTTAAGCAATTGAAAGTTAAAAGAATCAGAAAAGCAACACAATATGGCCGAAACAAGAAAAATCCAGCGTGCGCTGGTGTCCGTATTCCATAAGGACGGACTGGAGGAGATACTGCGTACACTGCATGCGCAGGGTGTGGAACTGCTCAGTACAGGCGGCACACAGCAATTCATCGAGCAACTGGGAATTCCCTGCGCCCGTGTAGAGGACGTGACCACCTACCCCAGCATCCTGGGAGGCAGAGTGAAGACACTCCACCCCAAGATTTTCGGAGGCATCCTGGGGCGCCGCTCACTGGAGAGCGACCAGCAGCAGATGGCACAGTATGAGATTCCTGCCATCGACCTGGTGATTGTAGATCTCTATCCCTTCGAGGATACCGTGAAGAGCGGAGCCTCTGACGCCGACATCATAGAGAAGATAGACATAGGCGGCATCAGCCTCATACGCGCCGCCGCAAAGAACTTCAACGACGTGATCATCGTGCCCTCGAAGGCCGAATACAAGCCTCTGCTCGACCTGCTGCAGAAGAGCGGCGCACAGAGCGAAGTGGAGGACCGCCGCTGGTTTGCCACCCGGGCATTCGGCGTAAGCAGCCATTACGACACAGCCATCCACGAGTGGTTTGAGAGCAAGTAAGGCATACAGCCTCAGGCAACACGCAACAGACAGATTTCAAACAAAGTAAGAACAGACAAGATATGAGTTGGTTTTCATTCAGCAAAGAAATGGCCATGGACCTGGGCACCGCCAACACCATCATCATAAGCAATGGCAAGATAGTGGTAGATGAGCCCAGCGTGGTGGCACTGAACCGTAGGACCGAGCGCATGATAGCCGTAGGCGAGAAGGCCAAAATGATGTACGAGAAGACGAACCCCGACATCGAGGCCATCAGACCACTGGGCGACGGCGTGATAGCCAATATGAGTGCCTGTGAGCAGATGATGAGAGGACTCATCAAAATGGTGCACACAGGCGGTTATCTCTTCTCGCCCAGCCTGAAGATGGTGATTGGAGTGCCCAGCGGAAGCACGCAGGTGGAACTGCACGCCGTGCGCGACTGTGCCGAGCATGCAGGTGCGCGTGAGGTGTATCTGATATATGAACCCATGGCATCGGCCATTGGCATAGGACTCGACGTGCTTGCACCTGAGGGCAACATGATAGTGGATATAGGCGGCGGAAGCACCGAGATAGCCGTCATAAGCCTGGGCGGACTGGTGGTCAACAAGAGTCTGCGCATCGCGGGCGACGAACTGACAGCCGACATACAGGAGTACATGAGCCGACAGCACAACGTGAAGGTGAGCGAGCGCATGGCTGAGAGAATCAAGATACACGTGGGCGCAGCACAGACCGACCTGGGTGACGAGGCTCCCGAGGACTATGTGGTGTATGGCCCGAACAAGATCACCGGACTGCCCATGGAGGTGCCCGTGTGCTACCTGGAGATTGCACATTGTCTGGAAAAGACCCTGGCCAAGATTGAGGCTGCCGTGCTGGCTGCCCTCGAGGAGACTCCGCCAGAGCTCTATGCCGACATCGTGAAGAACGGCATCTGGCTGAGCGGTGGCGGTGCACTGCTTCGCGGACTGGGCAAGAGGCTGAGCGACAAGATAAACATCGAGTTCCACGTGGCCGAGGACCCCTTACACAGCGTAGCCAAAGGCACAGGCATCGCACTGAAGAACATACAGAACTTCTCCTTCTTGATGTAATCCGAAGACATTGGGAGAACTGACGAACAGGATACTCAGACACATCCACTGGGGAGTCTTCCTTATTCTGGAAGCCCTCAGTGGATGGCTGCTTTTCCGTTTCAACACTTACCAGGGGAGCGTGTGGTTCACCCAAGCCAACTCCGCTGCGGCTCTGGTGATGGAACGCGAAGAGCAGATATTGTCGTACATACACCTTGCCAAGCAGAACGAATACCTCACCAGGCAGAACACCGTGCTGCAGTACAACATGAGCATCATGCGTGCCGAGCTGGACAGCCTGCGCCACGTGCCGTCGTTCACCGAAACAGAAGAGGCCAAGGTGACCGGTGACCTGCAGCTGATACCGGCCAAGGTGGTGGCCAACAGCATCAACCGCAAGGACAACTACCTCACCATCAACGTGGGGGCCAAGGACGGAGTGAAGCCCGAGATGGGCGTCTTGAGCGGCACAGGAGTGGTGGGCATCGTGAGCCGCGTGACGGACCATTACGCCTTGGTAATGTCTGTGCTCAACAGCCAATCGAGCATCAGCTGCCGACTGAGAAGCACAGGCTACTTCGGCTACCTCAGATGGAGCGGAGGCAATCCGCTGCAGGCCAGCATGGACGACGTGCCGCGACACGCACAGGTACGCGAAGGGGACATAGTGGAAACCAGCGGCTTCAGCAATGTGTTCCCGCCTGGACTCTTCCTGGGACGGGTAGCCAGGATAAACGACAGCCCCGACGGTATGGCCTACAGGCTGGATGTGCAGATGAGCACAGACCTGTCCTGCATCAGGGACGTGTGCGTGGTCGCCTACGAGAGCCACGCCGAACTGGACTCGCTGGAGGCTCATTGAACAAGCAACATCGCACTGAAGATGATACTGACAATACTAAAACGGCTCGTACAGATGCTGCTGCTCCTGGCCCTGCAGGTGCTCGTGCTCAACCACATGAGCTTCTGGGGGATGGGCACACCCATGATAGGTGTGCTACTGCTGGCGTATATGCCCATGAACACATCGCGCTCGGCTGCCATGCTGTGGGCGTTCGCCATGGGTCTGGCCACCGATGTATTCTCCAACACACCGGGCATGGGAAGTGCCGCCATGACACTCACAGCCATGCTCCGCCCCACCCTACTGAACATGCAGGCGCCCAAGGATGCCCCCGAGGACCTGCTTCCCACCTACCGCACAATGGGTGTGTGGAACCACGTGAGATACGTGCTCACGCTCTTTCTGGTGCACCACACCACCTATTTCATACTGGAGACTTTCTCCGTTACACACATTGCACTGGCAGGCTTGCACCTGCTGGCAAGCCTGGCCACCTCGCTCCTGCTGGCCTTCACGCTTGAGGCCATCAGGAACTCAAGCAAATAACCCCCACGACACATCCTTATGAAGGCCAATTACGAACTGGGAAAACGCAAGTATGTGCTCAGCTGCATCGCAGTAGGCATCGTGGTGGTGTATCTCATCAGGCTCTTCACACTGCAGATGCTAAGCGATGACTTCAAGCGCAACGCCGACTCCAATGCCTTCCTGCGACGCATCCAGTACCCTGCACGAGGGGTCATCACCGACCGCAACGGCAAACTGCTGGTGTACAACCAGCCCGCCTATGACCTTATGGTAGTGATGAACGAGCAGCTGGGCGTCGATACGCTCGACCTCTGCCAGAGCCTTGGCATCACCCGCGACTGGTACGAGCGTCGCATGGTGGAAATCAAAGACCGGCGCCGCAATCCGGGCTACAGCCGCTACACCCAGCAGCTTTTCATGAGCCAGCTGTCCGCTGAGGAGTGCAGCAGATTCCAGGAAAAGATATTCCGCTTCCCAGGATTTTACATCCAGAAGCGCAGCATACGGCAATACAGATACCCCTATGCCGCCCAGGTCTTGGGAGATGTGGGTGAGGTGAGCCCCGCTGAACTGGAGGCCGACGACTACTATCGCCGGGGGGACTACTCGGGCAAGCAGGGCGTGGAACGCTCCTACGAGAAACAACTCAGAGGCGAGAAAGGTACCGAGATACTGCTTCGCGATGCCCGCGGACGCATCAAGGGACATTACATGAACGGGGAGTTTGACAATGCTCCAGTGCCTGGCAAGAACCTGACATTGAGCATGGACATCGACCTGCAAGCCCTTGGCGAGCGTCTGATGACGGGCAAGAAGGGAAGCATCGTGGCCATTGACCCTGCCACCGGCGGCGTGCTCTGCATGGTGTCGAGCCCCACTTACGACCCACGCATACTGGTAGGCCGGCAGCGAGGAAGAAGCCATGCCATGCTGAGCCAGGACACCAGACACCCCCTGCTCAACCGCTCCATCATGGGACAGTACCCGCCCGGCTCGACCTTCAAGACGAGCCAGGCGCTCACATTCCTGCAGGAGGGAGTCATCACACCATCCACTTCCTTCTCCTGCAATCACGGCTTCCACTTCGGACACCTCAAGGTGGGATGCCACGGGCACCCTTCTCCACTGTCGCTCGTGCCGGCCATCGCCACCTCATGCAACGGCTATTTCTGCTGGGGACTCTATTATATGTTCGGCAACAAGAAGAAGTATGGGAGTGTGCAGAATGCCATGACCCGCTGGAAGGACTATATGGTATCCATGGGGTTCGGCTATAAGCTGGGCATCGACCTGCCCGGTGAAAAGCGCGGCATGATACCCAACGCGCAGTTCTACGACAAGGCGTACAGGGGGAGTTGGAACGGTCTGACCATCATCAGTATATCCATCGGACAGGGAGAAGTCAACTTGACTCCGCTCCAGATAGCCAATCTGGGAGCCACCATAGCCAACCGCGGCTACTACTATGTGCCGCATGTGGTGCAGGAGATAGAGGATGAGAAGCTGGACACACTCTACACGCGACGCCATTACACCATGGTCAGCCGCGAGCATTACGAGACTGTGGTCGAAGGCATGAGGCGCTCCGTGCTGGGAGGCACATGCCGGGCAGCCAACAACCCATGGTTTGAGACCTGCGGCAAGACAGGCACAGCACAGAACCCGCACGGCCAGGACCACAGCGTGTTTATGGGCTTCGCACCGCGAGAGAACCCCAAGATAGCCATCTGTGTGTACGTCGAGAACGGCAGCTGGGGCGCCACCTACGGCGTACCCATCGGCGCGCTCATGATGGAGCAGTACATCAACGGGCATCTGTCGCCCGAGAGCGAGCGCAAGGCCGAGATATTCCAGAACAGACACCTATACAATCCCACCGACTATGCCACTGACATCAATTGACAGCAGCACGCGCTCGCCGCGGATCATCAAGTCCATCGACTGGATTACGATATGCCTCTATCTGGCGCTGCTCGCGCTGGGATGGATGAGCGTGTGCGGCGCCAGCTACGACTTCGAACAGGGCTACAACTTCCTCGACTTCTCCACACGAAGCGGCATGCAGATAGTGTGGATGGGCACCTCACTGCTGTTGGGATGCATCATACTGATGACCGACGACCGACTGATAGAGTCGTGCTCCTATTTCCTCTATCTGTTCATGCTTGCACTGCTGTTCATCACACCGTTCATAGCACGCGACATCAAGGGTTCGCTCTCATGGATAAAGATAGGCTCGTTTAGCATTCAGCCGGCCGAGTTTGCCAAGTTTACCACCGCACTCTGCGTGGCCAAGGTGATGAACTCATACGGCTTCAGCATGTCACGCTGGCGCGACTTCTTGCTCTGCCTGGCCATTATCCTCACGCCTATGATACTGATAGTGATGCAGAAGGAGACCGGCAGTGCACTGGTCTATGCCAGCTTCTTCCTGATGCTCTACCGCGAGGGTATGCCCGGCGGAATACTCTTTGCCGCCGTATCTGCCGTAGTCTATTTCGTGGTGGGAGTACGCTTCTCCGAGGATGTCATCTGGGATGGGGCACCTGCCTCGCTGGGTACTTCCCTGGTGCTCGGTCTGGTACACCTGTTCACGGTAATGCTTGTAAGGGCCTACACACCCGACCGCAAGGCGGCCAGGAATATCCTGTGGTATGGCCTGCTGGCCGAAGCACTGGCCCTGCTGTTCTGCCGCTACGTCATACCCTTCGATGTCACCTGGGTCCTGCTGGGCGTCTGCGGCGCGATGATAGTGTATCTCATCTGGCTTGCCATGCGCGACCAGCTGATTCGCTATCTCTATATCGCACTCTTCGCAATAGGCAGCCTGGGCTTCTTCTACTCGGCCAATTACGTTCTCGAAGACGTGATGCAGCCCCACCAGCAGACTCGTATCCGCGTGCTGCTGGGCCTGGAGGACGACCCCAGGGGAGCGGGCTACAATGTGATACAGGCCAAGATAGCCATCGGATCGGGCGGACTGCGCGGCAAGGGCTTCCTCAACGGCACCCAGACCAAGCTCAAGTATGTGCCCGAACAGGACACCGACTTCATCTTCTGCACGGTGGGCGAGGAGGAGGGCTTCCTTGGCTGTGCCACCGTACTGTGCCTCTTCCTGGCTCTCATACTGCGTCTCATCCATCTGGCAGAGCGCCAGCCCTACACCTTCGGGCGCGTCTATGGCTATTGCGTAATGAGCATATTCCTGTTCCACGTCTTTATCAACGTGGGCATGGTGCTGGGACTCACGCCTGTCATAGGCATTCCCCTGCCATTCTTCAGTTATGGCGGCTCTTCGCTGTGGGGCTTCACCATCCTGCTCTTCATCATGCTCCGCATCGACGCAGGGCGCGAGCGCATGGCCCGACGCTGACAGGTTGAGCCACGGGGCGGTTCGACTGACATCCTGAAGTGCAAATGCAGAGCCTCCAGGCAGCGTTGGACCTGCAAGTGGGATGCACTCATCGCAGACCAGGAAGCAGCTGTGCAGCCCGGCTCCTGGCATTGCCTTACACACAGGTATGTTCCAGGCAAGATATCACAGCGCGGTGCATCAGCCATCGCAGGGCGCTGCATCGGCCTACGCAGTGCACTGCATATGTCATCGCAGCGCCCTGCCCTGAATGGGGCACCTTTCTGCTCTGCCCACTGCATCCACATCCATGAGGGTGTCAACCCCGCCCGCTTCTACCTATCAGAATGCTACAAGGCCTTTTGGAGGCAAATGTGTTCCGCCCAAAAACGCCAATGAGACATGCTTTAGAAGCAAGTGCCTTTTATCCAGAACAATAATGAAATATGCTTTGGACGACAATACTATCTGTCCAAAACGCTAATGAATTCAGAGCCCGACGCTGGTCACCTTGACCCCCACATCGGCCAGCCCTGTCACGGTCTCACTGCTCATCAGGTGGCGGATGCGCACTGCGGTGCATCGGGAAACCGAGTCGGAGGCCAATGCGAGAGCATTGGAAGCGTATTCGATGAAGTCTTGCCCGCGTCCCGAGAGCGCCCCCTCGCTGTCAGTCATCAAGAAGTGTATTGTGTCGGTGTGCAGCAGGCGGTGTGTGGAATCGCACTGTTCGAGAGCGAGCCACAGGTCGGTATAGGGGAAGGAACGCATGGCGCGCAATTCCACATGCATCTGCAGGCCATCACCCACCATGCTGTCGGGCAGTTGAAAGAGCAAGGTGTCCTGCCTTCCCCACCCCTGAGCGGGGAGAGGAAGGAAGCGGTGATAGCGTGTCTGGCCCGTACAGGCAGCAAGCACAAGCGTCACCACGGAACAGAGAAGAGCGCCATGCCTGCTCATGCCTCGCTATTGGGCTTCGGCTCCTTGGGAGCGTTGCTGCCATTGGGGCGCTGACCATGCGGGCGGTTGGGACGGTTAGGGCGGCGGCGGTTCTGCTCTCCCCCGTCCTTTCCCTCCTGCTTCTGTTTGTCGGCAGGTGCATTCCCTCCTTGCTGGCGACGCGGTTCGCGGGTTCTGTCGGGCTGCTGTCTCTTTTCACCATCTGCATTGGCAGATGCCTCAGACGCCTCCCGACGAGGTTTGCCATTGCCGTTGGCCGGGGCATCAGATGCTTCTCGACGAGGCTTGCCATTGCCGTTGGCCGGGGTCTCGGATGCCTCCCGGCGGGGTTTGCCATTGCCGTTGCCGTTGCTTTTCTTCTTCTTCTTTTTCTTCTTGTCAAAGCGATTGAGGTCCTCCTGAGTGGCGAGATCTACTGCTCGCTCGGGCTTCTGACGGCCACCCTCCTCCAGTGTGTCGGGCTTCTCGCCGCGCTTGTTCATCTCGATGATGTCGGTGGCACGCTGTGCACTGATGGTCACCAGATTGGCAGCCATGCGCTTGTCAGTGGAGTAGGTAATCATTCCCGAGAGGATGTCACACTTGAAGAAGTAGTGGTCACCCTCCATGCTCTGCAGCTGCACATCGCGTGGGGGAAGCTTGCGATAGGCCTCCACATACTGGTCCACTTCGTAGTTCATGCAGCACTTCAGCTTTGCGCACTGCCCGGCAAGCTTCTGGGGGTTGCGGCTCAAGTCCTGAAAACGGGCGCTTCCAGTGCCTACACTCACGAAGTTCTTCATCCATGTAGCGCAGCAGAGCTCGCGTCCGCAGGGTCCGAAACCGCCTATACGGCCTGCTTCCTGCCGCGCGCCTATCTGCTTCATCTCTATTCTTACGTGGAACGCATCGGCCAGCACCTTGATAAGCTGGCGGAAATCTACACGTCCGTCAGCGATATAGTAGAAGATGGCCTTATTGCCGTCTCCCTGATACTCTACGTCTCCTATCTTCATCTCAAGCCCCAGCTCCTTGGCTATCTGTCGGCTGCGTATCATCGTGCCGTGCTCCAGAGCCTTCGACTCCTCGTACTTCTCGATGTCGGCCGGCCTGGCCTTGCGGTAGATGCGGCGTATCTCCTCGTTGCTCTTGAGGTTGGCCTTCTTCATCTGCAAGGGCACCAGTTTGCCAGTGAGCGTCACTGTGCCAATGTCGTGACCGGGGTTCGACTCCACGGCCACCACATCACCTTTCTCCAGCGGCAGGTTGTTGATATTGTGGTAATACCCTTTCCGGGTATTCTTAAACTGCACCTCCACCAGGTCGGTGGTTTCGTTGTTGCCTGGGATATCGGCCAGATAGTCATACACATTGAGCTGTGCATAATGACCGATGTGGCATCCACGCTTGCAGAGGCCGTTTCCGGCACCCCCGCTCTTATATTTGCATTCCATATATATTATTGTCTGATAAGGATTATCATCTTGAGCGCGAAGTCGAAGAACACCATGCGGGGATTCACGTTCTGCGCTATGTCCCGCTGGGCTTGCGACATCTCGTCCATGATGCCTATTATGTTTCTCTCGTTGATAAAGGGTGCGAAGCGCTCGCTGAAGTCCTTCTCCTCCCGTGTCTCATAGTTGAGTTCGGGCGTGTGGAAGTTATAGATGAAGTTCTCACGCAGCAAATGCTGGAAGTGCACCAGCATGCGCTTCTGCCGCTCGCGCCCCAGTTCGGCCGCCGACTGCGCCCACAAGCGCAGTTCCTTGACCTTGCGTGCATAGCAGAGGCGCATCAGGTTGACGAAGAAAGTGTTGAACTCGCGGTTCTCTCCCTTGGCATGTACCTGCTTGAGGGCTTCTGTGTAGTTGCCCTGAGCCATGTGTGCCACCTCCTGTGCCAGCATGGGTGCCACTCGCTCACGCTGCATGAGCGCCTGGGCAATGTCCTGCTCGGCCAACGGCGGCAGCGAGATGCGCTGCACGCGGCTCTGTATGGTGCCCAGGACAAGCTCGGGCTGCAGGCTCACCAGTATGAAGTGGGTGTGTGCGGGAGGCTCCTCAATGAGCTTGAGCAGCTTATTGGCCGGGGCAGCGTCCATGCGCTCGGGCAGCCATTGCAGCACCACTCTGCGCCCGCCCTGACTGGGTTTGAGCGCGAGGCATTCCTGCAGGCGGTCGCTCTCCTGCACATAGTGTGTTATCTGCTGGTTCTCTGCCTTGATGTCCGAAAGCCACATCTCGGTGTCGAAATATATGCTCTCCTGCAGCTGTTCACGCCACTGGGTCAGATAATCGACCGACGTGGGTCTGTCGGTGCTCTTTGCTTTATATACAGGGAAAGAGAAGTGCAGGTCGGGGTGCGCCCAGCCTGCTGTCATGCGGCAACCGGCACACGTCTGGCACGGCCCCTCGCTGGTGGGATGCTCGCAGAGCAGATGCCGGGCCAGGGCAAGCGCCATGGGCATGGCTCCTGCGCCTTCGCAGCCGCTGAACATGAGCGCATGGGGCACACGTCCTTCGTGCACCATCCTCAGCACATGCTCCTTGACCTCGTGCTGTCCAATGACGTCTGTGTATGTTACTGCGCTCATCCTCCTTGGGTTCTACTGTGCCGTGCGGCCTTGTCCTAATATATCCGTTTGGCTATCTGCGCTATACTATCCACCGCGCTAACGGTGTAGAAGTGCAGACTCTTCACTCCGTGTTGCATGAGCTGGCGGCATTGCTCCACCCCCCACTCTATGCCTACTTGCTTCACCTCCTCGTCTGTGCGGCACTTGAGAGCCTCGTGGTAGAGGGCCTCGGGCAGGTCGCAGTGGAAGGTCTTGGGCACCATGGTGAGCTGGCTAAGCTTGGCCAGGGGCTTGATACCCGGTATGATGGGGATGTCGATACCCGCTGCACGTGCACGCTCCACGAAGCTGAAGTACTTCTCGTTGTCGTAGAAGAGCTGGGTCACAGCGTACTCCGCGCCGGCATCCGCCTTCATCTTCAGTGCAAAGAGGTCGGCTTCCATGTTGGCCGCTTCCTCGTGCTTCTCGGGGTAGCATGCCACTCCGAAGCGGAAGGGCTCGCCCTGGCACTTCATCTGCGTGCCGTCCCAGAAGTAGCCGCTGTTGAACTTGTTGACCTGCTCAATGAGCTCGGTGGCATGGGCCGGCCCATCGCCGGTGGGCTTGAAGGTGCTTTCCTCGCGGGCCTTATCGCCGCGCAGCACCAGCAGGTCGCCTATTCCGAGGAACTGCAGATCGATGAGCATATACTCCAGGTCCTCCCTGCAGTTGCCGCTGCACACCACATGGGGCACCACTGGCAGCCCGAAGCGCTGCTGTATGGCGGCCGCAATGGCGATGGTGCCGGGACGCCTGCGCACACGCTGGCGCTGCACCAGTCCACCCTCCAGATCGTGATAGACATACTCACTGCGGTGGCTTGTGATGTTGATATAGAGGGGGTCAAATTCCTTCAGCTTCTCGATGGTACGGAACAGATTGGCCGTACCCGTGCCCTTCAGAGGCGGCAGCACCTCGAAGGAGAATGCCGTGCCCTGATGGCTGTTTATCTTCTCTGTTATGCTCATTTGGCGGATAAATGTATGCGGGGAGAGGGCTCCCAAGGCCGCCGCACCCCTAATTGGGTGTAAAATTACGCATATTCTTGCACTTCTGCAAGCATTAAATTCCGAAAAGCCCTAACTTTGCAACAGACGCGCCTGCGGGGAGGCCATCCCCAGGGAATGCATCACACAAAAAACTACAATACGCACATGAAAGAATACAAGGAACTCAAGATAGCCGTGGCAGGCACGGGCTATGTGGGACTGTCCATTGCAACACTGCTCAGCCAGCACCATGAGGTGACCGCTGTAGATGTGGTGCCCGAGAAGGTAGAGCAGATCAACCATCGCGTGTCACCCATCAGGGACGAGTACATCGAGCGCTTCTTTGCCGAGAAGGAACTGCATCTGACGGCCACCACCAACGGGCGCGAGGCTTATGCCAATGCCGACATCATCGTCATAGCCGTGCCTACCAACTACGACTCAGAGCGCAACTTCTTTGACACACACCACATCGAGGACGTGATAGACCTCGTTCTGGAGGTTAACCCAGATGCCATCATGGTGGTCAAGAGCACCATCCCCGTGGGCTACTGCCGCAGTCTGTATGTGCGCTACGCAGCCCGCTTCGCCAGCGACAGCCGCCTGCGAGGCAAGCACTTCGGGCTGCTCTTCTCGCCGGAGTTCCTGCGCGAGAGCAAGGCACTCTATGACAACCTCTACCCCAGCCGCATCATCGTGGGATATCCCAAGCCCGCCACAGGCGGCACAGCGGCCGACCAAGAGGAGAACAAGGCCATCGGCACCATCGCCCACCCCCATGCCGAGCAGTACGCACGCCTCTTTGCCAGCCTGCTGCAGGAGGGTGCCGAGAAAAAGGAAGTGGATACACTCTTCATGGGACTCAAGGAGGCCGAGGCCGTGAAACTCTTTGCCAACACTTACCTGGCCCTGCGCGTGAGCTACTTCAACGAGCTTGACACCTATGCCGAAATGAAGGGACTCGACTCGCAAGCCATCATCCGTGGCGTGGGGCTCGACCCTCGCATCGGCCTGCATTACAACAATCCCAGCTTTGGCTACGGCGGATACTGCCTGCCGAAGGACACCAAGCAGCTGCTGGCAAACTATGAGAACGTGCCGCAGAACATGATGACTGCCATAGTGGAAAGCAACCGCACACGCAAGGACTATATAGCCGATGCCGTGCTGAAGAAGGCCGGATGGTATGCCTACAGCCACCAGAACCAGTATGGCAGCGGGCAGGACGAGCAGAAGATGCCCACCATCGGGGTATATCGACTGACGATGAAGACGGGCAGCGACAACTTCCGCCAGTCGGCCATACAGGGCATCATGAAGCGTATCAAGGCAAAGGGCGCACAGGTCATCATCTATGAACCCACCCTGCAGGACGGCACCACATTCTTCGGCAGCCTGGTGGTCAATGACCTGAACCAGTTCAAGCAAAAGGCCGAAGCCATCATCGCCAACCGCTACGACACCGTCCTCGACGACGTGAAGGACAAGGTATATACGAGAGATATCTTCCAGAGGGACTGAAGGACGACCGTCATGGGAGCCTGGCGGCAGCCTGCCATTCCCCGAGAGGCACGCCCCTTGCCACGCAACGCCCAATTGGGCCGGAAAACGTAGTGCGGTGCATTATATAAGTGAAAAGTGCAAAGTGAAAAGTGCAAAGTGGTCCCTGCGGGAAGTGAAGAGTGAAGAGTGCAAAGTGAAAAGTGGTCCCTGCGGGAAGTGAAGAGTGAAGAGTGCAAAGTGAAAAGTGCTGCGCGGGGACACAGACAACAATGGGGCTAAAAACGCAGTGCGGTGCGATGGTTCACGCAGCGCGTTGCATTAGCCATCGCAGCACGCTGCGTCGGGCATCGCACCGCACTGCATTGGGGAAGTGAAGAGTGAAAAGTGCAAAGTGAAAAGTGCTGGCGCGGGGATGTATGGTGCATTGTCACCCCCGCGCCAGCACTTTTCTTAATTCAACATTCTTGATTCCTAATTACCTAGCAGCTCAATTCTTAATTCAAAATTCAACATTCCTAATTACCTCGCAGCTTGGTTCTTGACCGATAGCGTTGCGGCTGACAAAACAAAAGACTGCGATGCCCGATATGAGACACCGCAGTCTTATTTTCCCAGAACTCAGCTCCGCACAACGCGCCAGCCCAATTCTTAATTCAAAATTCCCAATTCAAAATTACCCCGGAGAGGGCTACTTCCACTCAGGCACGCCCGAACCACTCTCATACACACCCATCAGATGGATGCGGAAGAGCAAGGTGCTGTAGGCAGGGATTGACGATGAGGACTCTGCGCCATAGGCCAGGTCACTGGGGATGTACACCAACCAGTCGTCGTCCTTCACCATATACTGAAGCACCGTACCAAAGCCCTCGGTGAAGGACTTCACGGCACCCACCTGTGGGGCGGCCGTTGCGGGGTTGTAGTCACCGTAGTAAGTCTGGGTGAACACCTGCATGCGGGTCTCCAGCGTGCCGTCCTCCTTCTCGTACTCGGCGGGCATCAGCCAGCCACGGAAACTGAGACGTATGCTGTCGGTAAAGGCCGGAGCCGTCTGCCCGGTACCGCGCTGCAGGATGCGGCAGCAGATACTGTCGGTGAGGGGACCGCGCGTGGATGCGCTGCGCTGCAGGGTCTTGTACATGCGCCACTCGCAATGCTTCTCCCACTCGTCGCCATACTGGGCCTTGGCCTGGCTGATGGCTGTGCGGGCCGAGTCGGCCACAGAGGCAAACCATGCGATATTGCGCACCTGCCAGTTCTCATATGGATCCCACTGCTCGGTGGTCTCCTCGCACGAGGTCAGCAGGCAGGACGCTCCCAGCAGAGCGGTCATGCAGAGAGCCAAAGCCCTCAGACGGCTGAATGTATGTGCCATGCTCGGGGGTGTTTAGTCCAGTTTCTTGAGCAGAGATTCGATGCTCACCTTCTCCTCCACCAGTCTTCTCAGGTCCTGGATGTTCACTCGGGTCTGCTCCATAGTGTCGCGGTCACGCAGAGTCACGGTATTGTCCTCCAGTGTCTGCTGGTCTATGGTCACGCAGAACGGGCAGCCGATGGCATCCATGCGGCGGTATCTCTTGCCTATCTGATCCTTCTCCTCGTACTTGCAGTTGAAGTAGAAGCGCAGGTCGCGGAATATCTCCTGAGCCTTCTCGGGCAGTCCGTCCTTCTTGGTGAGCGGGAAGATGGCGAGCTTGATGGGCGCCAGGGCAGCCGGCAGATGCAGCACGGTACGGGTCTGGCCATCGGGCAGCTGCTGCTCCTCATAGGAGTGGCACATCACCGAGAGGAACATGCGATCCACACCGATTGAGGTTTCGATGACATAGGGAGTGTAGCTCTCGTTGGTCTCCGGGTCGAAGTACTCTATCTTCTTACCGCTGTACTTGGCATGGCTGCTCAGGTCGAAGTTGGTGCGCGAGTGCACTCCCTCCACCTCCTTGAAGCCGAAGGGCATGCGGAACTCGATATCGGTGGCTGCGTTGGCATAGTGTGCCAGCTTCTCATGATCGTGGTAGCGGTAGTTCTCCGCACCGAAGCCCAGAGCCTGGTGCCAGTTCATACGGATCTTCTTCCAAGCCTTGAACCAGTCGAGCTCCGTGCCGGGCTTCACGAAGAACTGCATCTCCATCTGTTCGAACTCCCTCATGCGGAAGATGAACTGGCGTGCTACTATCTCGTTGCGGAAAGCCTTGCCTATCTGTGCGATGCCGAAGGGGAGCTTCATGCGGCCCGTCTTCTGCACGTTCAGATAGTTGACAAAGATGCCCTGAGCAGTCTCAGGACGCAGGTATATCTTGCTTGCGCCATCGGCTGTAGAACCCACCTCGGTGCTGAACATCAGGTTGAACTGACGCACCTCAGTCCAGTTGCGGGTGCCGCTGATGGGGCAGGCTATCTCCTCGTCGAGTATTATCTGGCGAAGTTCAGCCAGGTCGTTGGCGTTCATGGCCTTGGAGTAACGCTCATGCAGGGCGTCACGCTTCTGCTGGTGCTCCAGCACGCGGGCATTGGTAGAGCGGAACTGGGCCTCATCGAATGCTTCGCCGAAGCGCTTGCGTGCCTTCTCCACCTCCTTTTCTATCTTCTCCTCGTACTTGGCTATCTGGTCCTCGATGAGCACATCAGCGCGATAACGCTTCTTGGAGTCGCGGTTGTCTATCAGAGGGTCATTGAATGCATCCACGTGTCCACTGGCCTTCCAGGTGGTGGGGTGCATGAAGATGGCGGCATCCAGCCCCACGATATTGTCGTGCAACTGCACCATGCTCTTCCACCAATACTGCTTGATGTTGTTTTTCAACTCCACGCCGTTCTGTCCGTAGTCATATACGGCGCCCAGTCCATCGTAAATCTCGCTGCTGGGGAACACGAAACCGTACTCCTTGCAGTGGGACACTATTTTCTTGAATACATCCTCTTGCTGTGCCATAAGTGTATCTATAATATTGAGTTTATATATCTTGGATGCAAAGATACGGCTTTTCTTGCAATAGGACAGCCCGTTGGCACGCCGAAAATAGTTACCTTTGCAGAGAAAAGAAGAGAAGTGTAACAATTAACGCAACTTTATTATGGTTAAACACATCATTCTATGGAAATTGCGCGAAGAGCTGAGCGCAGAGGAGAAAGAAACAGTGAAGGCCGGCATCAAGGCTGGTCTGGAGGGTCTGCAGGGCGTGGTGCCCGGTCTGCAGAGCGTGCATGTACAGATTGACGGCGTGCTTCCCTCATCCACAGCAGACGTGATGCTGGACTGCACCTTGGAGTCACCCGAGGCTCTGCAGGGCTATGCCAAGCATCCCGCACACCAGGAGGTGGCCAACACGAAGGTACGCCCCTACACCGCCGTGCGCACTTGCCTCGACTTCGAAATCTGAAGAAGAGGAACCGGCACCGGCCTCTCCCGCCCGTACAGGCAGGAGAAGCCTTCATCACAAAGCGTCCAGCCGCTTCGCCCAGCCAAAGGGACAGGTCATCAGACCTCTTTCCCCGGCACGAGCGAAGCGGCTGGACTCTTACTGTGAGACTATAGCCCTAAGGGTTCCAGGCTTACAGCCAGCCGTTCTCACGATACCACCTGACAGCGGCCTGTACGCCACGCTCCAGCGGCCACTGCGGTTCGTAGCCGAAATCACGCTTTGCTGGCTCGATGTCACACTGCCAGTTGCGCTGGCTCAGGATATGATACTTGTCCATGTTGAGGGCATTCATGCGGCCTGTGACCTTGCTCAGAGTACCGCTCAAGGCACACACGATGCGCAGGAACCACAGTGGAGCCTTGATGTGCAGCACCCAGGGGTTGCCCATCGACTGCTGCAGGAGGTCGCTGAAGCGGCGGCTGTTATACACCTGACCGTCGCTCAGGAAGTAGGCACGGCCCACTGCCTGGGGCGAGCCGATGCACTTGAAGACTGCCTGCACCACATCCATCACATACACGAAGGTGATTTCCTGAGGCTTGAAACCCACCGAGAAGTCGGTGTGCTGCTTGATGCTCTGTGCCATGAGGAAGTAATCCTTCTCCCGCGGACCATACACGCCTGTGGGACGGAGTATGGTGTAGGGGACGTCCTTTTGCTCTGCCAGCCACTGTTCGGCCTTCCACTTGCTGCGCCCATACTCGGTGTTGGGCTCAGGGGAGTCGGTTCCCAGGATGGGAGCATACACCCAGGGGTTGTCCTGCGTGGGCTTTCTCACGGGTTGCTCACGTATGGCCCCGAACACACTCAGGCTGCTCAGATACACCAGCCGTGACGGCATCATGCCTGCCTCACGCAGCGCCTCCACCAGATGCACCGTACCATCATAGTTGGTGCGATAGAAATCCTGGGCATGCAGACACTTGGTGGCACCGGCCGCGTGCACCACCACATCCCATCCGCAGCCGCCCATCTCAGCCTTCAGAGCACACAGCTGTTCGGCCAGACGTGCCTTGCTGGAGAGGTCGAGGCAGGCAAAGCGGATGCGCTCATCCTGCAGATAAGCCTTGCTGCTGCTCTTTCTCACGCCTGCCCACACCTGATGACCCTGGCGCAGACCTTCCTCCACTATATAACTCCCTATGAAGCCACTGGCTCCGGTTACCAATATGTTCATTCGCTTATCAGTTTTCTCTTTCGGGCATAAAGGTACAGTCTTTTCGCCACATAAGCGTAACAGAAATGGCCAATAACGCCACAAGTCTGTCCTTTATATACATTATTTAATATGGCACCTGACTGCGGAGACGAAAAAAGCATTAACTTTGCTATGACGTTGCCTGTTGGCAGTCATGGTTGAACCTAACTTATACTACTATGGGAAAGGACAAGAAGTCGGGCCAACGCCTGAAGAAGAAAGACCTGCAGGGCTTGCTCATGGACATGTTCCAGCAAGCGCCAGGCGAGACATTTGACTTGAAGACACTCTACCGCACGCTGAATCTGAAGACGCATCCTGCCAAGATGCTCATGATGGACGTGCTGGACGAGATGTTGATGGACGATTATATCAAGGAGCACCCACGCTACCATTTCAGTCTGAACACTCCGTCGCAGGTGATGGAGGGCACTTTCCGCCGCAAGGCAAACGGCAAGAACGTGTTCGAACCCGCCGACGGGACAGAGCCGATACTGGTTGCCGAGCGCAACAGTATGCATGCCATGGACGGCGACAAGGTGCAGGCCACCATGGTTGCGCGCCGTAGGAACCATGTGAGAGAGGCTGTCGTGACCGAAATAGTAGAGCGGGCCGACCACACCTTCGTGGGTACCTTGGAGGTCAAGAAGGACTTCGCCTACCTGCTCACCGAAGACCGCACGCTGGCCAACGATATCTTCATTCCCAAGTCAGCGCTCAAGAAGGGCAAGGACGGCGACAAGGCCGTGGTGAAGATAACCGAATGGCCCGAGAACGCAAAGAACCCCGTGGGCCATGTCATCGATATCCTGGGCAAGACGGGCGAAAACAATGCCGAGATGCACGCCATCCTGGCAGAGTACGGACTACCCTACAAGTACCCCGCAGCCGTAGAGAAGGCTGCCGACAAGCTGCTTCCGGGCATCAGTGCAGAGGAGTTGGCCAAGCGTGAGGATATGCGTGAGGTGATGACCTTCACCATTGACCCGCGTGATGCCAAGGACTTCGACGATGCGCTGAGCATCCGTGCGCTCGACGGCGGACTGTGGGAGGTGGGCGTACACATCGCCGACGTGAGCCACTACGTGCCCGAAGGATCCATCATCGACCGCGAAGCACTCAAGCGCTCCACCAGCGTGTATCTGGTCGATCGCACCATTCCCATGCTGCCCGAGCGGCTCTGCAACTACATCTGCTCGCTGCGTCCCGACGAGGACAAGCTGGCTTACAGCGTCATCTTTACGCTCAACGAGAAGGCCGAGATACAGAACTGGCACCTGGCACACACCGTCATACGCAGCAACCGACGCTTCACCTACGAGGAGGTGCAGCAGGTACTGGAGGCACATCACGAGGCCAGCGAGGAGGACTACAACAGCCCCGGCGACCACTACGAGCCGCTCACGCCCGATGCAGAGCCTGCCGAGCACTTTGCCAAGGAGCTCATCATGCTCAACCGCATGGCCAAGGAACTGCGGCGCAGACGCTTTGCCGGAGGCGCGATAGACTTTGACAGATGCGAGGTACGCTTCGAGATAGACGAGAAGGGCAAGCCTACGAGCGTCTTCTTCAAGGTGTCCAAGGATGCCAACAAACTGATTGAGGAGTTCATGCTGCTGGCCAACCGAACCGTGGCAGAGAGTATAGGCAAGGTGGCCAAGGGGCAGAAGGCCAAGGTATTTGTATATCGAATACACGACACACCCGACCCTCAGAAGCTGATGAACCTGGCCGACTTCGTGGGTAAGTTCGGTTATAAGTTGCGCACTACGGGCACCAAGGACGACGTGAGCCGCAACCTCAACAAGCTGCTGCGCGAAGTGAAGGGCCGCAAAGAGCAGAATGTGGTGGAGATGGTGAGCCTGAGGGCCATGATGAAAGCCAAGTACAGTGTGCAGAACGTAGGGCACTACGGACTGGCGTTCCGCTATTACACCCACTTCACAAGCCCCATCCGACGCTATCCCGACCTTATGGTGCACCGCCTGCTGACGCGCTATGCCGAGGGTGGGCGCAGCGTAGGACGTGACAAATATGAGGAACTGTGCGAGCACTGCAGCGAGATGGAGCAGACGGCAGCACAGGCCGAGCGCTCGAGCATAAAGTACAAGCAGGTGGAGTTCATGAAGGACCGCCTGGGCGAGGTGTTCGAAGGAACCATCAGCGGAGTGACGGAGTTTGGCCTCTACGTAGAGGTGAACGAGAACAAGTGCGAGGGTATGGTGCCTCTGAGAGACCTCAAGGATGACTACTACGAGTTCGATGAGAAGAACTTCTGCCTGCGTGGACGAGCCACTCATCACTGCTACAACCTGGGCGACACGGTAAAGATTCAGGTAGCGCGTGCCGATCTCTTCCGCAAGCAACTGGACTACAAGCTTGTCAGGGAGTAGCTACGCCACAATTAGGAATTAAGAATTTTGAATTAAGAATTGAGCTGCGAGGTAATTAGGAATTGAGAATTTTGAATTAAGAATTGAGCTGGCGCGGGGATGGCAATACACCATATATCCCCGCGCCAGCACTTTTCACTCTTCACTCTTCACTCTTCACTTCCACAATACAGTGCGGTGCGATGGCCGATGCACCGTGCTGCGATGGCCAATGCAGCGCGCTGCGTGAGCCATCGCACCGCACTGCGTCGTGGCAGTCACTTGCGCTTCTTGGTCTTCTTGGCGGCTGGCTGCTTGGCTTGCTGCTGCTCTGCCAGGATACCCTTCAGTATTTCAGGGTCGTTGGTAGTGATGATGTCGATGCCATCCAGGTTGGCGTGATGGCGCAGATTATCCTCTCCATCCACCGTCCAAACGTTCACCTCGATGCCCAGCTGCTTGGCTTCCTGCAGCCACTCAGGGTGCTTCTTGAACACACCCTCGTTGTAGTCAATGCCCGAGAGGCCCATCTCCTTGACCTGTGCAGGGGTGAGGTCACCGCTCAGGTAGGCAATCTTCGACTCGGGGGTAATCTCGTGCAGGCGCTGGCACACCACCTTGCTGAAGGCGATATACTCGGTATGCTTCTCCAGTCCAAGCATGCGCACCATCTCCACTGCCATATCGGCAGCACGCTTGTTACGCACGTCGTTGCGGTGAGTCTTTATCTCGAAGATGATCTTGCAGTCCTTCCACTTGGCAGCCTCAGTGAGGTACTGCTGCAGGGTAGGTATGAACTCTCCGTTGGCCAAGCGGTGATTCATCAGGGTAGCATAGGTGGTATCCTCTATGCGGATGCCATCTACTGTGGCATCGTGGAACACTACGGGCACTCCGTCAGCCGTCACCCACATGTCAAACTCTGAGCCATAGCAGCCGAGGGTAGCTGCCTTCTGGAGCGCTGTGATAGAGTTCTGTGCACTGCCGTCGGTGCGCCAGTAACCACGATGAGCCACAATCTTGGGCTGGGCGTAAACCACTGTGCCCAGCACAGCAGCCGCCATGAGAGTAAGAATCTTCTTCATATCTGTTTTGCTTTAATCAGTTGTCTTTTGATGCACAAACGGCAGCGAATTGTTACCCATCACCCCCGTTTGCCTTACAAAGTTAGGCAATTTTAATCAAGGAACGTTTCTTTCTGGTCTAAGAATTACTATGAAAAAGGAGAAAACGCGTAATTTTGCAGAAAAGAAACCTAATTGACTACAGAATGAAAAGACTATCACTCACACTGCTCTGCGGACTGCTGTTCGTGGGACAGACAGCCTGGAGCCGGGTGACACTGCCCACCCACTTCACGAGCAACATGGTGCTCCAGCAGAAGAGCACCCTCACCATCCATGGCACAGCCAAACCCGGAAGCCAGGTGACACTGGTGACAGGATGGAACAAGAAAGGTGTGGCTGCACAGGCATCTGCCACCGACGGACGCTTCACGCTCACCATCGAGACGCCCAAGGGCAGTCTGAAGCCCTATGACATGACCTTCTCCGACGGCGAGGAGACCACTCTGAGCAACGTGCTGATAGGCGAAGTGTGGCTGGGAAGCGGACAGAGCAACATGGAGATGCCCATCAAGGGATGGGGCAAAGTGCTCAACTACGAACAGGAGATAGCCAATGCCAACTATCCCAACATACGTCTCCTGCAGGTGGCCAAGTGCACAAGTCTGCGCCCGCTGGAGCAAGTGGAGGTCAACATGAACGGCTGGCAGGAGTGCAGTCCGCAGTCTGTGGAGAACTTCAGTGCCCTCTGCTACTTCTATGCCTTGCGCCTGTGGGAGGAGCTGAAGGTGCCTGTGGGCATCATCGATGACGACTGGGGCGGTACACCCGCCGAGGCTTGGACACGTGCCGAAGCGCTGCAGGAGGTGACTGGATTCGAGGAGCAGGCGAGCAAGATACTCGCTCTGCAGTACGACGAGACTGCCGTGAAGAACTACTATGAGAGTCTGCCTCAGGAGAAGCGACCCTATATCCAGGATTTCCATCACAGCAATCATGCTACGGTGCTCTTCAATGCGATGATACATCCACTCATTGAGTTCCCCATCCGAGGCGTCATCTGGTATCAGGGATGCAACAATGTGGGCCGAGCAGCACAGCATCAGGCACTCTTCCAGACACTCATCACCGACTGGCGCAAGTGCTGGAAGAACCCCGACATGCCCTTCTACTTCGTGCAACTGGCCAATTACCTGCAGCCCAGCGACCTGCAACCGGAATCCCAGTGGGCACTCTTGCGTGAGTCACAAGCCGATGCTCTGTGCCTGCCCCACACGGGTATGGTGAGCAACATAGACCTGGGCGATGCCAAGGATATCCACCCCAAGACGAAGCGCGAAGTGGGTCGCCGCATGGCTGCCATCGCACTGAACCAGACCTACGGCAAGCATAAGACTGCCTTCACAGCCCCCGTCTATGAGCGCTACACCGTGGAGGCCGACGGCATACATATCCATTTCGCCACCCCGCAAGGCAGCGAGCCGCTGGTCATCGAGGACAATCTGCCGGGCTTCATACTGGCTGGCGCCAACCGCCAATGGCACGTGGCCAAAGCCAAGGTGCTGAGTGGAAACGAGGTGGTAGTAAGCTGCAAGGGCATAGACTTCCCCGTGGCAGTACGCTATGGATGGGCCGACAACCCCACTTGCACGTTGCGTACCCAGAGCGGGCTGCACGTTGCCCCCTTCCGCACAGACCGCTGGTAGCGTCAGCGCAAGCACCCTCACCGCCTGCTGAGCACTCATCCCCCGACCGGGACATTATTATTCATTATTAAATATAACTTATGAGAACAAGAAAGTTATTTCTTTATGCAGCTATTGCCATGCTGCTGCCGTTTGTAGCTTCATGCGACAATGACAACGGAGGAAACGAGCCGGGCGGCTCCACAGAGGTGACTCTGCCCAGCATGGATTTCGGCCAGACCATGAGCCGGATTCAGGAGATAGAGGCCAATCGCGGCTTTACAGTGACCCAGACAGACGGCAAGCACCTCACAGCAGTCAAGAATGAAAACGGCAGCGAGGTGAAATACGTGTATGCTTTCGACCCTGTGACCGACGAGTATCGCTATGCCAAGGCTACTTATGCAGACGCTAAGGGATGGACTCTCGTCGCCAAGTATCTCGAGGAGAGAGCCCAGATGGTGAAGTTGGGAGAGGCCAACGATGTGATTCTCTATGGTGTGGGACTGCCCTTCGTTGCCATCAACAAACAGAAGAACGAGCTTTTCGTCTTCAACAAATCGATGAAAGCAATGTCATGGGGACGCATGAACAACCTGGAGGACAGCAATGCTGCTGGTCTCATCGTACCCTACCTGGGCAAGTATGCTCCGCTGGAGTTGGTGCAGATATTCGAACAGTATTACGGCAATACGCTCAACGTCACCCAGTCGAAGCCGGGAAATGGCGTGTATGTATATGATGTGGCTCCCAACACAAAGGGCTACACCAGAATCAAGTACTGGTTTGACACCGCCACCAAGTCTATGCTGGAGGAGGCTGCTGTGTTCTTCGATCCCGAAAAGCGCCCCACAACAGCCGAGGTGGAGAAGTATATGACATATCTGGGAATGACCTACACCTCACAGAACGACCCCAGTGACGGCTCAAACATATACTTCAACTACGAGGAGAAGTACGTGGCTTATCTGCTCATGAACAAGCCCGAGGGCAACGCCCAGGACTTCCAGCCCATGATTCAGTTCACCTTCGATGACCTCACCAGCCAGCTTCCTCCCCTGTCGGTAGATATTCCCGAGCCCATCACAGAGTTCGGCACCATGACTCTCGACGAGGCTGTGGAGCAGTACAGAAGCAAGGACTACTTCGTGAATACCGCCGACGATGGCTTCGGTGGCCTGCTTGGCATCAAGGTGGTGACCAATTCTCCCGACTTCCCAGAGATTCTCCTGATGGAAGACGGTGGCAAGTACATCGCCGCAGTCCTCATCCCTAATGATGTCAAAGCCCTGCGCTCACCTGGTTTGCAGAGTTGGCTTACGGCACAGGAATACGTCTATGACGAGAGCAGCATACTGCCTACCTACAGAAGAAGCGACGGTAAGGTCATGGCACAGTTTGACCTCAATGGCAATTTCACTGGTGGTGTGCCTGCTCTGGCATTCCAGCCCAACGAGTGACTACAGGCTGATAGCCAGACCCACACAACACGGCTGGGCTCCCGATGCAGGAGTCCAGCCTTTTTTGTCCCAGACTATTCCTGCGGGAAGCGAAGGAGCATCCCCACAGGAAGGAGTGAAGCATCACCAGAAGCAGAACCGGTTTCCCGGCAAGTGTCAACTGACCCGGTATGGGTTCTGCAATACCGTCCATGGATTCAGTAGGCAAAGAAGAAACCTGTCAGAAGAGAGAGGAAACGGACCACGCATCTAACCGACTCTTCCCAGCCAAGAAACTGGCCTGAAAAAGTATCCTTGGATACTTGGCAATTTATCCAAGGATAAACGGGCAAGTATCCAAGGATACTTTGCCAAGTAACCTATATTGCTTTTTTCGCCTTGCCGGCTGTATAAAACAAAAGACCGCAGTGTTCCAACAGAAACACCACGGTCTGTCATTCCCAAAAGGATATCCTCGAACCTTGTGTAGGCCCGATGCTTGAGTCAGGAATCCCCGTTCTTAGTTGCGATGGAGTCTGATTCCTGATTCACACATCTGCTATCCCGGTTGGCCCGGACTAAAATCTGTGAGAGCGCGAGACGTTATCCAGGTCATCCCAGAACTCGTCTTCCCACAGATGCTCCTTCTTTATATCGCCCCAGTCACCAGGAGTGCCTGGGCCGCCATGGACTAAGCTGTCGGCCAGCACATAGCACACCTCCACCTCCTGCACACTCATCTCGGGTCTCTTATACTGCTTTTTCATCACTTTATATATTTCTTTCCGTTAATAATCAAGATACCTCTCTGCTGTTGTCCATAGGGACGCACGATGCCGTCTATACCATACACACGTGCGGGAATATTGCCTTCGGTGAGCACCGACTCCACTCCGCTGGGCATATCGTCGCTGATGCCCAGGCGCAGATACTTGACCTGACCAGGGGCAGGAGTGAACTCAAAGTAGGCACGGAAGGGGTCAAGAACGAAGTAGTCGTTCACATGATAGAACTTGCCAGCCTTGATATAGTAGTAGTCCGGAGTGGCAGCCTCACGAACGCGCGTTTCCTCATACACTCCCTTCAGGCACCAGGTGCCATCTGCCATCTGCTTGTGCAGACCGCCGCTCACGACTGGCACACTGGCATCAGTGGACTTCGCCTGCAAGTTCTCGCCCTCGGCAAGGAGACGATAGACAGCCGGTGTGTTGGGCTCAATGCGCTCTACGGGGGAGAAGACCATCATACCCTCGGTGTCGCTCAAGCCTTTCACCTCGGCCAGAGTGTAATACTGCACCTGGTCATTGCTGCTCACAGCAAAAGGCAGGCACACTGTACCCCACTCGGGAGCATCAGTGCGCACATACGATGCCTGCCTGGCCACGAAGGCAGAAGGAGCCACAAAGGGCATCTTGTCGGTAAGCACCAGATTGTCACACACGCCATCTACCACCACATTATGGTCATTGGTTACCTGTCCGGCACGTGCCAGGATGATGACATTGGGGTTGGCAGAGACATCGACAGTGACTCCCTGCACTCCCTTGGCTTCGCGCAAGTCAAGCTGACGTGTGTCAGCTCTGTTGACCACGAGCGATGCCGTGAAGGGACGGGCACGATATACGTGGCCCTTTTCCACCTCGGAAGCCGTCTGCATAGTCACCTCGCTGAGCGTCACATCATGGCAACCATCGGCCACAATGTCGGTGGTCACCAGAGGGATGCGTACCAGAGCTGTGTTGCCGGCATCTACATGGGTCTGGGCCACTACGCTATAGGTGCCGTCGCTGTTGAGCGTACACTCGGGCGCATCCTCGCTCTCAAAAGTCTCATCCCAAGCGTAGTAGGGGTCGGGATATTTCTTTCCCTTTTTACTATACGTGCCCATCGTCATCCCCTGGGGCAGTGTCATGCGGAAGGACACCTTTTCCAAGTTCTTGGCATTGGCAATGCTCAGGGTGAGCCAGGTGGACTGCTGGGGATTGTCTTCATCGTGGGCAAGCCCCTCCTTCACTGCCATTGGCGTGAAGGTGGCGCTGAAACCGGGATCATATACAGGCTCCTGCTGCACCGTCAACAGGCAATAGATATCGCCTGGACGCTCTGCTGTGCCTGCCGCACCATTGTGCGAGGCTATTTCCACGTGGTGAAAGCGCAGCAGATAGTCGCCTGCAGCCACACCGGCATCCACGTTGAGCGTGAGCTTCACCAGCTCCTGGTCGGTGTTGGCAGGCACCAGATTGCCCTTTACCAGCATGTCGGCAAAGAGTTGCCGCCAGGCTGAACCCACATAGCGTGCCAGTGGCACCATGTCGGAATAGCTGCAACTGCTGAAGCCCGTCACCGTCACTCCATCAGGGAAGTCAATATCGGTGGAAAAAGCACCACACACCATGCCCGTCTTGAGCTTGATGTAGAGTTCGGCGGTGCTTCCTGCCTGAGCATAGGTATGCTCGCAATACACGGCGTAATCCATCTTGCTCACGTCCGTGGGCTCCTGAGCCACTGTCCTGGCAGAAGCCAGGAACAGGGCGAGAGCTATGATCAGATAGGTTCTCATCTGTATATGTATTTCTTGCTGTTCATAATATAGACACCCTTGTTGATGTCTGTGGTGGAATTCACTTTACGTCCCTGCAGGTCGTAAATGCCGCTGTGACGTGCAGCGCCGTCGGTTCCGTTGATGCCGGTGGCACCATTGCCCACGGTAATCTTCACCATGCGGTTGGGCAGATGGGCCGATGAAGCATCGCTGCGTCCCATGACAATGTTGCACATGAGCACATCATAGATTCCGTCGGTCACACCTGGCTGGGCACTGATTGTCACGTTGGCCAGAGGTCCGCAAGGCAGTTGTGCGTTATCCGCAGCATATCCGATGACACGCACCAGTCCGTTGTCCATGCGGTTCCAGCCGAACACATGCGTCTGCGATGCACCATTGCCAGCCACTTCCTCCACGGTGATGCCCTCGGGCAACAGCAGGTCAAACTGGAAGCAGGTAGCCTGGAACACCCCTTCGAAGGAGAGTGCTGCATCGACCTCAGACTCCAGCGGCAACTGGGTATCGGCAAAAACCATGCCACCACACTCGGCTGTGGGGAACATCCTGGAAGTGCGCTTCATAGCACGCGCTTCGCTGCCACCCACAAAGAGCATATTAGAGAGAGCCGGCATATCGCTGATGTCGATGGTTCGGTCGAGATTGACATCGGAATAGACATAGGATACATGCTCGAGTTCTTCCTTGAGCACTACGCTACCCAGAGCCGACATATCACTCACGGTGATGAATCCGTCGAGGTTCACATCGCCTACCTTGCTGCCCAGCATCACAAACTCGGCCTGCACATCCTGTGCCTCCTCAAGGGTAAGATGCAGGTACTCATCGTTGGTCACGATGGTGTTGTCCTTGAGCCAGCCTGTGAACACATAGCCGTCAGTGGCCAGAGCGCGCAGGCTCAGCTTGGTTCCATAGGCATAGAGTCCGCTTCCGCCACCCGTGACGGTACCTCCCAAATCATTATAGGAAAGGGTGAGACGGATGTTGTTCTCGTAGAAGCGGGCCTGCACAGAGGTATGGCCCAGATAAGCAGTGGTGTAACTCAGGTCGGTGCTCACGCATTCGTCATCCACATACCAGCCCTTGAAGGCATAACCCTCCTTGGGTTCGGCAGTGAGTGTGACGTTCTGGTTGCAAGGCACACGGGCAACCTCTTCGCCCTCAGCCTGCGTGCGCACCTGTCGGCGCTCACTCTTCACACCGCTTTCCTGTCCGCTGTTGTCCTCATAGGTAATCCACAACTTGCCGGCGTTGGCAGGATAAGCCTTGGCAGCCAGATTCACCAGTCCGCCATCATACTGTATCCAGTCGGCCTTCTTGCCGTTCTTACCGGCGAAGTTCTCATTGTCGAGAATAGCGTTGGTATGCACATCGAGCACATAGTAACCATCCTCCTGGGTGGTGGTTCCCATGTCGAGGATGAAATTGGTATTGTCATCGCTGGTGATGCTCACGGTGCTCATATCCACATTCTTGCCCTGACAGCGCATGAAGAGATCCTCATGGGTGAAGGTTTCAGGCTGGATGGGCTTGTTGAACTGCACGCTCACCTTGGCCAGCGGCTTGTCTTCGATGACCTTCGTACGGTCGGGACCAGTGATGCTCACCACCTCGAGAGTCTTCTCGGGAACAGGCACATACTCCAGCACATACTCCTCGCTGCCGTGCTCAATGTTGTCGGCAAAGTGGAGGCGGTACTCCTGCAGAGGCTCGTCACCATCGCGCAGAGTCCACTCCGACTGCCAGAAATTGCGTGTAGATATCTTCTGATTGTCGCTCCTGCGGGTGATGGAGACGAGAGCCGAACGGCCGCCTATGGGATCCTGAATGTTTCCATAGGTCCATCCATTCTTCTCGGGAGTCACCTTCAGCACGTAGTGATAGGCATCCACACGGGTTACCTGACACAGGTCGGCATCCACTGTATTGACTTCTGCCACTGTAGCATCACTGAAGTAGAGCGCGTCAGGCAAGTCATAAGCGTCATCAATGTCATTCACGAGCCAAGCTACGAGCGAATCCTTGCCAGCCTCGGCATGCGGAACATGCAGCGAGTGTATCAACTCGTGGATAGTCACCTGGTCGAGCAGACTGAGGTCGGGGTTGTCATAACTGGTCACATGAGTGGCACTCACATTATAGTCGGTGAAGTGTCCGAGCAAGTCGCACTTCAGTTCCCACTGGGCAAACGCCTGCGACTTGGCAGGTATGGTGCCGAAGCTGGATGCTACACTTCCGCCCAGAGCAAGAGTCTTGTCGCGACCGTTGACCATACTGGAGAGTATCTCGAAGTCAATGAGCAAGCCCTTTTCATTCTCGATGATCTCAGGCTGGTTGGTGGTGATGTTCACCTTAGTGGCATCTCCTGCGCCCTTGTTATTGATAAGCAGGGCAAACTCAGCAGGCACACTGGGCTCCACCACATCAGGTGTGAGGGCGTTGTCACCCATCACATCACGCTGCATGAAGTAAGTGAGATCCAGTTCGGGGCTGGGCTTCACGGTGAGAGTCACCGGGAAGAGTTCGCGTGTGAGAGTAGCTCCCGTGTAGGGGTTGGTGTAGCTGAGTGTACCGCCGAAGCTGTATTTCACAGGCTCAGTAGGAGCGGCATACTTGGTGGGGATGAAGGTTATCTTCGCCACACCAGTTCCCTTGGCAGCCAATGACCAACCGCTGGTAAGGTCAAGTTCACCGGTAAATCCATCAAGCGATGTCGGATTGATCTGGAATTCATGGCTCGTTGCCAGGTCGCCGTCTTCATTGGTCACCTTGAGTTCAAGCTTCACATCCTTCATGGGTTCACTCTCATGCCCGTTGGTCACAGTGAGGGTTCCCAGGAAAGCCTGACGCGTCATTGTCATCGTCTGGCTTATCTGCAAGGAGATGGATGCACACACACCAGTGGATTTCTTACCGTTCTCGGTGTTCTTGTCAAAGTCATCCACAGAGGTCTTGAAATAGTCGGTGGTGCCAAGATGTCCCTTCTCTACGGCATTCTGATTACACCATTTGATGACATCCTGATAGTATGTCATCTGCTGCTCAGTGTTTGTCGTCTCCTCAGATGACAGCACGCTGATAAGTTTCTCGTAGTCTTCCTCAGTAACGCCATCGGGACGGTCCTCGGCAGAGATACTACCGGTTCCTTCACCCCACTTGGTCAGTTTGTCTATGAAGCGGCTCATAGCGACAGAGTCAGCCTCAAGCCAGCTCTTGCCCCAGTAGCTGCAATCATAAAGGTGGGTCAATGCCGCCTTCATCGTATTGCCAAGCGACCAAGCCCAAGCAAGGCTGTTCATGTAATCGGGCAGTTTCTTGGTTGTGGAATATTCCCACTGGGCGTACTTGGACAAGTCCTCTACTCCATCGGGAAGAGTACTTCCTGCGGCATTCTGATTCTTCCTGGAAATGTCGGCCAAACCCTTCACGCCGGCCATCGAAGACGGGAAGTCAGAGAAACCTGGGTTGGACACACAACTACTGAAGTCGCATTGGTCGCATTTCGCATCGACCATACCTTGAACCTCTTCAGCGAAGCCTTTGACCTCGTTGTAATTATCCACAGCATTCTTGATGCGCATAATCTTTCCCTTACCCAAGTCCTTGATATCAGGCGTCGCCTTTGGCATGCTGTTGTAAAGGCATCTCATGCCCTTGGTAGAGCAAGCCATGAAATCGCGGTCGCAAGGATTACAGTCGGTCACAGACTTGAACACGCCGCCACGACCGCCTCCACTGGCCTTTGCTTCTATTTGGCCAGAAAGGATATTGCCATAGACCTCTGCCACCTCAGGATTGAAGGTCAAGCCACCGCCTCCTCCAAGATTCTGCTGAGCACACTCCTTCAGCTTGAGCACCATATTGATATAGTCGCCCTTGTCTGTTCCTCCACAGGCAAACACCCAATCGATGAGTGCATTCACAGCACAATCCTGGAAGCCGCCAAAGCCTTCTGACTTGCGGCGCACATTGAATTTGCCGGGCACATGGGCTGCTTCACTCTTGGCAGAAATGCGGATGGGAACCACCACAGATACGCCTGGAGCAAGGTTGAAACCGTTCTCCACCAGGTTCTCGATGACGCATCCCTTGATGTCGCCAAGCCTTACGTTGACGTTGCGAGCCTGTATGAGTCCTTTGTTAGTGACAATTGCGTAGATCATCGTACTGCCGTTCTGCAGCACCTCTGTCTGTGAGATGGAGTCGGGAAGGATAACTTCCACCACGGGTTTGGGTACGTTGGTCTCATACTTCACCACAGTCTTGATCTCATATACATCCTCTACCTCGGTCTCCACAACCTCCCACGACACCTTGATAGCCTGGTAACTGAGGTTGACCACATGGCTTACAGTGGTTCCGGGGTCAACAAGCACAGTACCGCGATAAGAGTCGTGGTTGTCGGCTGTCACGTTTACATTATAATATCCCTCTGGCAACTCGGCTGTGAATTTGCCGTCGGCACCGGTTCGTCCCGAGGTGACCAGAGCATTGGTTGTCGGATGACGCACCACCACTTCGGCATTCGCCACACGAGGAGCCGTCTCATCATAGTAGGTAAACTCGTCACATACCTCCACCTCAAGAGTTCCGTTCTTTCCAGAAACGGTCTCCACACGGAACGGGATGGCAAGTCCATCGGCATTCTCTGCATTCAGGGCGATGTTTCCAGTGACGGGTACATTGAGCTGCATATCGTCAGTGGGAGTCATGCGAAGGATGATAGTGGCCGATTCACCATTGGCCAAAGGAGCCATATTGAGCGGTGTGACGGCTGTGAGCCAGGACTGGCCCTGTGGAAGAACCAGGCTCATCTTGCCTGTAGAACCGCTGCTAATATTGCGCACAGTGAATGTGAAGTCGCGCGATTCACCCTTGATCATCGTTGTCTTGATGTTGGTCTGGTCGGCTTTGAGCATTCCGATGGGCGTGAAGTTGTGGTAAGCGATGTTCATATTGAAGGTTGCTCCCTCATCGCTGCTCACTTTCACCTTCAGGATATGCCATTCAAGGTCGGTCTGAGGTGCCAGTCCCTCAATGGTGTAAGAGAGGCTGCCCAAGTCGCCACCCTCGATGAGAGGAATGCGGTTGAAGGTTACCTTCACGTCATCGGGACAATCCTGAATCTCTGCACGTACGTTGGTAAGGGCAATGGCACTGGGATTGTAGAGCACCAGACTGTTCTCCTGGGGATAACCCAGCGTGAGCTTGTGCGATACTCCGCCTGTACTCTTGCGTCGCAGACCCAGGATGTCGAAGGATGCCATCTCGCTGTCAAGTCCCTGGCCAGGGTAACAAGCGCCCACCGAGAAGTGTCCCAACTGCACGGATGTGGGAGTATAGGTGGTGGTGTAGGCTCCATTCTCGTCGGTCACAGGATTGAGCACCTCACGACGTGACTCATTTATAATATATACCTCTACTGTCTTGCCGGCTATGTCATTGCCTTCAAGCTGACCGGTAATGGTAATGCTCTCACTGATGTTTATCGTTGCCTTGGCAGGAACAGCAGTGGCTGTGAAGGGAGGATTGACCTTTACGGCAACCGCCTCAGAGGTATTGTTGATGTAGAGGCACTCGCTCACCTTGTTGTTCTTGTTCACATGGGCCTGCAGGCGACCGGTCTTCACCTTGTCGGGAACATTGAATGAGCAGTCCACCTGCAGTGATTCGCCAGGAGCCAAAGCCTTGCTGGTGAACATAGTATCCACAGGTACTCCGTCGAAGAAGAGTTGTACCCAAGTATCCTTGGGCAGGTCTATTACACCCTGATTCTCCACAGTAACCACCGTGGAAATCTTTTCGCCCACAATGACTTCCTGCTTATCCACCTGGAAATCCGTGATGACAGCGTCGGGCAAAGTCTCATCGATGATCTGCAACCATCCCTTGGCAGCCGTAAATCCATTGGCCGAAGCGGTGATGACCACCGTCTTGCTGTCGTTGGTGACGCTGTTGGCATTGGCCTTTGCCTTGATTCTCACATAGTCGATACCGTCTGGGATGACTGCATCACCCTCAAACACCATACGAGGATCATCGCATGTGAGGGTCAGAGGCAAACGTCCGCTCTTGCCTGTATTACGCTTGACCGTTATCCAGGTGCCTTCTTCGGAACCTTCCTTAATACCTGCCGTAGAGCAAGTAAGCGAGAGTGAAGGGCCGTCGTCGTCAAGTACGGTGATGATCTTACGGGCAATACCCTTGAGCGTTCCCGAGGGATTACAACTACAGGAGGACAGATACACAGCAGCTTCCACGGTATAGGTACGGTCGCCATCCACAATGGCATTATCCACCACACCTATTGTGAACTGCGCCTCTTCCACACCCTTTGACAGGGTGATGCTTCTGGTAGAATAGTAGAGACCGCCTTTGGCATCGTCGGTAAGACGGATATTCACAGAGGCATTGGTGGCAGAAGTGCGCTTGAGCTTGGCTATAATGGCCGTCAGACCGGCTCCCTCGTTGACCACATCGGGTGTGAACTCCAGGGTGATATCGGGCAAGTCGTTGTCATGCAGTATGAGAGCTGCTTCGGCCTTGTTGTAATGATCGGCCACTGCATAGAAGAGCGGAGTCTGTGTGACGTCGGCCATGTCGTCATCCACCGCCTCTATCTGCACATCCACAGTGGTTTCTCCGGCCGGAACAGTCACCTCGCTTGGGAACTTGAAGCGCTTGGGCATATCGGTCGAGAGAAGCACCTTCTGCTCCTCATCTGCGGCTTTTGCCATGTTGATGGTGAGTGTGAAGGTCTCTCCTTCAGTCACCTCTGCCTGGCTATAGCGCAATGTCATGGTGAGGAATTCATCGTCCAGAACGGTTATCTCCTGGCTCACCGACTCGTAGCCATTGGCTTCGGCCACTGTCACACGCTCGAGCTCTTCGGTGTTCACCTCATCATTATCTACTGCATATACATAGAAATACACTCCACTCTGTCCCTTGGGAATGGTGACGGTGGCAGGAACATTGATGAGTCTAGTACCTTGCGAAGAGAGGGTAAATGTTTCTTCGGTGCTCCAGTCACCGCTTCGCTCCAGCTTCATACGTACCGGACTGCGCGAATCCTCGCTGATGGTCTTGGCATCAGAACTGATATACAGGCGCTTGCCAAGCTGGATGGTTTCGGCACTGCGGGCGGTATTGTTGCCCTGGTCGGCTATTATCTCGCCCAGATTGGCATTGCCCACCACGGTCACTTCGGCATATACCTCACCGTCCATACCCATTGACGAGGGGACGTAGAAGGTGGCCGAACGGCTCAGGCGTGCTTTCTTGAGCAGAGTGGCATCGCTGCGCACTGTGCCCACAAACTTCCTGCTCTCGGTGGCTGCATCCACCAGGAATACGTTTAGCCCATCCTGCTACGGCGATAGAGTCACCTATGTTCTCCACAAACCAGTTCACAGTGATGCTTCCCAAGGGCTTTACGCTCTTCTCCACAGCCTTTATCTCTATAGGCCGAAGGTCGGGCGATGGGGATTTCTGTATGGTAATCAGTCCTGTGGAACTGCCTGTCTGGATGTTGTCACCCTGGCGGTTGGTGAGCACCACGTCGGTGATGCTTATCTCGCGGGCATCTCCGGGCTGTGCGTCAGTAGGTATCATCATGGGTATATTCACCAAGATGCCGCTGTTGCCGCCTATTGGCTTGTTCTGCATATTGACTATCACGATGGTGTAGGTGTTGTTTCCAAGTGACCTGCAGTTCACCGAGTGTCCGTTGGTATTGCGTGCTGTATTGAGCACCACGCTCATGTCTGCCTTGGAGTAAGGCAGCTTCACGT
Organism: uncultured Prevotellaceae bacterium; assembly: GCA_900543815.1. Lineage (GTDB taxonomy): Bacteria > Bacteroidota > Bacteroidia > Bacteroidales > Bacteroidaceae > Physcousia. The sequence continues at coordinate 83,655 of UQST01000002.1, read as the reverse complement.
TGAACTGCGCGGCCACTATTTCGTCCTCGTTGCTCAGTTCAATAGGCACACTGACTATCTTACCTGATGCACCCTCCAGGTTCCTGGTTATCGAGAGGGTGTTATCGCCTGCCCATGCGGCCGACAGAGCGACCAGCATGAGCAGCATAAGGGTGGATATTCTCTTGTTCATAATCCTTCTTGTTATTTGATGACCACTTTACGCCCGTTCCTTATATATATGCCCTTAGGCAGTCGGGGGGTGTTGTCCAACTTGCGTCCTTGGATGTCGTAAAGCTCTGTCTGAGCCTCATCATCAGCATCCGGCCCGTCGATAGCTGTGCTCAGTCCGTCGCCGATGGCGAGTGGCATATCATGTGCATCCATATCGGCAGCCTTCACCGACACTATCTCGGCACCTGTGGCAGAGAGTTTCAGCAACTGAGTCTTGCCGGCAACTATCTCATCGCCAGAGGGTGAGATGATGACCACACGCAGGCGGTCGCCCATCTGATGTGTGAACATCTGGTAGCGGTTGTGGCTCAGGCGCAATCCCACTTGCGACTGCTTTACACCCTGCAGCGTGATGTCTATTCCGCCCACGGGCTTTTCGGCATCCAGCCAAAGGCCGTTGGCCTCTATCTGCAGAGTGCCTTGAGGAGTCACACTCTCGGGTGCCGTTCTTGCCTTCACGTGCTTGGCACCCTCGCTTGCCTCGTCTGTAATGAACATGTTCACAGTGGCCACCACATCCTGTACGTTTATGATGTCGTCGGTATCGTAGGTGTTGGCCGCCAGGAAGTTGAAACTTCCGGTCTGCCATGACAGTATCCTGTTGAGCGTATGACGGGCATCGAGCACATCCACCATACCATCCACGTTGGCATCACCTTTCTTCCACGAGAGGGTACCGCGCAGGCGATTGTTCTTTGCCGTACCTTCTGCCACACGCACATACACTTCGGTGCCGCTTGCCAGACGGTAATCGCCATTGAGCTTCAGCATGTAACGTCCGTTGTTGTAGGTCAGCGCCCCCAGGTAAGTGTCGCTCTTGGAGTAGAGGCTCAGCGTGGGATGGGCTGTGAAGTTGCGCAAAGCGTGGTTGTAACTGATGATCGAACCAGTCTCCACATTTTCGATGTAGGTGGCCATCTCCCACTCCTGCCTGGTGAAATAGGAGAGCGGGCGGAAGTCATTCTGGTTGGCCAGACTCAGGTTCTTGATTGTGGCGGGCAGAGGTTCGCCCAGCTCGGTCAGAGCACACGCGCTCATATCCAGCGTGGTGAGTGCTGGCAGCTCCTTGACAAAGGCGGGCAGATTGCCGCGCACCCTGTTTCCGCTCATGTTGAGCGATGTGAGCAGGGGCAGAGCAAAACCTTCCGTGGGCAGTTCACCCGCCACATTATTGCCAGAGAGGTTGATTGCCAGTACCCTACCATCGTTGTTGAAGGTTACTCCGGGCCAGGCTGTGCTGTTGATGGCAGGCGTATTCACTTGCCACTTCTGCTTCCATGAGGTGCCTGTAAGGCTGTTGAAGAGCACCTTCAGAGCCTCGTAGTCGTCGGCCTGCACATAGCTTTCGGCTATGCTCACCGCTGCCGATGCGGCCAGGTTGTTGCGCTCGTCGCTCTCTGTCTCCTCGTTGGAATCGTCGGTCTTCAGGTAATAGTACACCTGTCCCATCGAGGCTTCGGGAGCTTTTATAGTGAATGTAAGGTTGTATGTTCCACCTGGCTCCAGCGCTCCTCGGTGGCTTTCAGTGGCCAGTCGGGTAGCTGTGCTCAGTCCGTCGGCACTCTGACTGTAGTAGAGAGCGTCGGTCCACGAGCTGCGCAGGGTGGTTCCGTTGCCCAGGTTCTTCACTTTCGCTGTGATAGTGAAGGTGCGCAGGGCATTGACAGCCTCTGGTACGACGAACTCTGTGACTGCCAGGTCGGCCTGCCTCTTCACGGTGAAGTTGAATATGGCACTCTCCTTCTCGTCACATGCACCATAGGCTTTCACCTTCCACGCATAGGATGCACCGGGCACACACTGCAGATAGATGCTGTTGGTGGTGCAATCTCTCTCGCTCCACTCGGCATCTATGTCGGTACGCTTCCAGTAGAAGGTGTAGCCGCCACTGGCCAGACTGCCCAGTCCTGTCCAGTTGATTTGCTGACTTCCGAAGTTTATCTCGCTTCCGTCGGCAGGTGAATAGCAAGTGAGCACTGCATTCCTGAGCAACGGACGTACGCCTATCACGTGCTGGGTGGTGCACATAAGCACACCGTCAAGCAAGTACTCTATATTATAGGTAACACGCTGGATGGCTGTGGCAGTACTGTTGATGACCATCACGGGAATGTTTCCTGTGCCGTTGGCAACAAAGTCGGTGAGCTTGCTTCCTGCTTCGATGGAGGCATTCCACCTGACAGAAACAGACGGGCTGCTACTCAATCCGTTCAAGGTAACCTCACCGGTCGCCTCTCCGGAGCACACCATTTCCTCACTGTCTTTGAGAAGAGCCTGGGGATGGACATCCGCTCCGTTCAGAGTCACCTGTACGTTGTCAAGTATCAACAGCCGAATGAATGCCATAGCGGAACACAGGCTTTCTGCCTCGGGGGTAGTGTTAATCGCGATGGAGGAACTGGGATCGCTTGCTGCCGAAGTGAACTTCAGAGTAGCGCCCGTCTGTATGAGTTTCTGTGTGAATGTCTTCACGAGGTTCAATGAGTCGGCCTGGGTGGCATCCATGGGATATGCTTCACCGGCGGGTACTGCCACTTCGATGGTGCCACGTGGTGTACACTGTGACAGCAGGCTTACAGCCTCGTGGAGCGACGTGAAGTTTCTCACGCCCACTGCCTTGCGGTCCAGAGTGTAATCGCCCTCAGCTGCCCAGGTGCTGGCAGGATTGACTATGATGCTCTGCTCCGAGATGTCGGTCTTCACTATACCTTTTGCCGTGAGCTTCACATTGTAGGTGCCAGGGGACTGGTAGATATGCATGGGATTGCGCTCATTGCTGGTGGTTCCGTCACCGAAATCCCATGTGAAGGTCTTGCAACCCTCGCTGCTGGTATTGATAAACTGTGCTCTGTTCATATACCTATCCACGGTGAACTGTGCCTGCAAGTCGCCTTCCTCGGGTGTGCTCACCTGCAGCGAACCCGAACGTGACGTCATGGCGGGCTGTGTGCCATCGGCCAGAGTGAGGCTGGATTCCTTGATGGAGAGGCTGTAGGTACTGTCCTTCACTGCCGCACCTATCTGCAGAGGCACCAGTACCACAGCACCATTGTTGCCGCTTATCTGGGTTCCACCTGTCAGGCTGAGTGTGAAATCCTGTCCTTCCTGACTGGCTGTCACGCTGTAAGCCGATGTGCGGCTGGTGAGTTGCACTCCGTCAGGATTGGCTGTGATACCTTCCGGCAGAGCCAAAGTGAGCGATAGTTCCTTGGCTGCAGAGGTATTCTCCAGATACAGGGGATAGAGCACGCTTTCTCCCTTGAATGCTCTGGCTGTCTGGCCATACAGGGTGAAGCGCTTCTTGCCGTCGCTTCCAGGATTGCTGGGATTGCCGGGTGAGAACTCAAAATTGGCTATAATCACCATATCTCTTGTACCCATCCTCACGTAACATTCCGAATAGGAAGTAAACGGGGTACCGTCTTCCAGAGTCCAGCCTACGAACTTCCAGTCTGTCCTGTTCGAGGCACTTATCCTGTACTGTTCACCTTCCCTCACCCAAAAAGGAGTAGAGTTATTCACAGAGCCTCCTTTGGATGGGTTGGCCTTGAGTGTCACCTTGTGTTTGGCTTTGGTCTCATTGGGCTCAGCAGGCGAACTGCCAGGTGTGAAGCGGTAATGTGCCACAAACTCCACATCCTCCTCAGTGGTCACGTAGTCGAACTCATTGGTGGTGCTCATCACCTCTCCATTGTCCTTGCGAGTCCAGTTGACCAGAGTCCAGTCGCTCACATTATTGGCCCGCACTCTTATCTTCGCGCCCACAGCATAGGTGCCTGCTCCGCTCAGAGTGGCTTTGAAGTTACCCGTCGAAGGGTCGTGGCTGAGTGTCACCCTGCTCACTTGCTGCTGCTCATAATTGGCTGTCAGCGTCTTGTTGGCGTTGATGTCGCTATATGTGAAGGTCGATTGGGTGCTCACCACAGTGCCTTCGTTGTCGGTCCAGTTGACAAAGCGCCATGCTGCCGACGTGGGTGAAGACTTCAGGGTAGCCTTCTTTCCTGAGACATACCATCCGCCTCCGCTCACTGTGCCAGCCTCCTTGGGCGATGCCTGTACCTTTATGCGGTACTGCGTTCCCGGTTCGGCTGGGCTATCAGGATTAAATCCCTGGGCTGCCGCCGTCAGTACCATCAGTACCGACAGTAGCATGACCAGATATCTTCGATAACTCATATTGCGTTGGTTTAAGTTATTGACTGCTTGATGTCATCACTCATGTGAGGGGCTCTATTATATATATATAATGTATAGCCCATCACTTCACCACCATCTTCTTTCCCTTCTGCACATAGATGCCCTTGTGGGTTGTGCTGCCCACCTTGCGTCCCTGCAGATCATAGAGAGGTGCACTGGCATCGTTGCCTTCTACACCCTCGATGGCAGTGGGGTCGGTAGTGATTCGCAGCACGAAACGTCCTTCGCAGAATCCTTCGTCGGCTGTGAAAGTATAAGGCATAGGCACTACGGCTCCATTGTCCATCAGTTCCACCTTCACGTCGGCACGTGTGATGTTTACCACATACTGTCCGTCAGCAGGGAACCACATGCCTATCTCGGCCTGTCCGGCAGCAAAGGGTGATTCCTTGATGGCATAAGCCTCATCACCCTGCACGCTGAATATCTGTGCTGTGATGTCGGTGCTCATCATCTTTGATGCGTCGTTGTTGGCATCAAATGTCTCTTGGGCCTGCGGGTTGACCACCAGTCGTGTGTGGTCGTCGGTGATGCCGTTGCTCAGTTCCAGTTCTATGAACCTGCGGCTGGCAGCCTTGCCGGCCATAGCCTTCACGCCGGCCGGGTGGTCGATGGTGGATGTGATCTGTCGGCCTTCGGGCTGGAAGGTGATTGCCTCCACACCATCAGGCTTCTGCACGAAGAATGCTTGCATGGGACGAAGTGCGAAGTCATCATCGGCTATGCTATAGGCATTGTAAGTACTATTATCTGTATTCCACACGGTGAGGGGGGCTGTGTAGTCCATGCGGTAGATGTCGTAGAAGCAGGCATAGGGGTTGCCCACCAGGTTCCAGTTTCTGGCATTGGCATCATCGCTGGAATATTCACTCAGGGGAGTAGTGACAGCCTGGCTGCGGAATATCTGGTTGTGGGTTTCCTCGGTGGCTGGCATACATACATAGTCTGCGCTGCTCACGCGGAAGATGTAGCCCTGTCCGGCCTTCAGAGTGGCGTCGGGAGCCACATCCTTCCAGTTGGATGTGCTGCCAGCAGCGCGTGCTTCACTGTCGTAATAGCGTATGGCCACCTGATTACCGCTAATGGTGGTGATGTCAGACATCCTCACATCAAACGGAGGACAGATGAAGTACCAGTATCCGCTGTTCATCCAATAACGTGCCTCACTGGCTGTGCTTGACATGTTGTTGCAGCGGCTGATGATAGACGATGAAGCACTATTATTATAATAGGCAACAAACCTGCCCAGAGTCTGCTCCTTGTTTCCGTTCACGATGAATGATGAACCATAGCCATACATCATCACATTGGGGCTGTCGGGGATGCGGGCGTTCGAGGTGAGAGAAAGCTTGCCGTTGAGGGCCAGACTGGTCACTGGGTTGGGATTGACATCCACGCTGGTAAACTTGCTCCAGTAGTCATGCAGCTTATAGCTCACCATAGAGTATTCGGGCACATAGAGTGTGCCGCTGGTAGAGCCAAAGGTACCGTTGCTATACACACCGGGAGGGGTGGGAGCATTGATATAAAGTTTCTCTGGACTCACGCCATTGAATGCATTAGAGTCAAAGTAAGAGACTGAAGCTCCCAGCGTGATGGTCTTGAGTGCGCTGCAGCCTGAAAACGCTGAACTGGGAATTTTGGAAAGGTTATCACCAATAGAAACACTGGTCAAAGCAGAGCATGAGCTGAAACAACTTCCACCCATGCTTGACACCTCTGGCATATCCACCGTCTTAAGCGACTGGCAAGAATAAAAAGCATATTCTCCCAGCGATGTCACTTGCGACAAGTCGAGAGACTCCAGCTTCTTGCAAGCGTTAAAGGCATTATTTCCTATCATAGTGGGGACAATGTTTCCCACTGTGCGCAAGCTGTCACATCCGGCGAAGACAGAACCACCGATCGTCTTCACACACTCCATTCCGCTCACACTGCGTAGTTTCTTGCAAGAATAGAACATATTATTGGTCATATAGGAAGCACAGGAGTTGAACTCCACCTTGGTCAGGTTAGAATTTTCACGGAAAATATCATTGGCAAAGGCTATCTGCTTGTGAGGCATGCTCACAGAATCTATATAATTCCTATAGAAAGCAGACGGCCCGATGCTGTCAAGAGTCTCGGGCAACACCAGATGCCCCTTCAGAGATTTGTCATAGAAAGCTTTGCCGCCAATGACCTTGAGATTTGCCGGCCACTTGATGCAGCGAATCTGGTTTTTCGTAAATGCTTCGGCTGGAATCTCAGTAACCGTGGTCTCTGTCATATCTAGGTAACACAAGGTAGTCATGTTTTTTATTGTCGTCCAGTCTTCTTTGTTGAGCGACCCCTTAAGACGTAAAACATCCACCTTGGGCAGAGTTCCAAACTGTGCGACAGCCTCTTCACCCAATTGACCAGGAGCAGCCAAATCAATGACAGGAACTCCTGTTTCCTTATCAAGAAATGACAAACCAGAAACCCACACTTGGTCGCTGCCGCCAGTACCAGAACCATCCTTAGAATATGTCAACGTCAGCACATGCTCACCAGACTGTAATTCTGTGGGCTCGCCTGATGAAGCCGTTCCCGAACAAGCAAAAGAGTTTCCGTCCAGCACGACCGTCAATTTGTCATAACCACTCTCTGTGCTGGTACCGTAGTTCATGTAGAAAAGGACTGAAGATTCACAACTGAAGGTAATCTTAAAGGTACTCGAACTATTACCTACTTTGTTGGTACTTATCAGGTAGCCATTCGCAAGATTCCACGGATAGGCCTCATCATTCTCACACGTGTAGGTAACACCTTCACACACTCGGGTAAACAGCGGTGACCAATCGGTCTCCTGAGCCCAAACGTTGGACACTCCTGCGCAAAGGCAGAACAGAAAAAATAGGAATTGCTTCTTCATAGCTATATTGTTTTATTGTTATTATCGTTTCTTGGGTACACACTCACGCACCATCGGCAGCGCGTTATGCCACAAAGTTAATGCTCTCGCACGCATACACCAAGCGCGATGCACTTGGGCGCATGAACATTTAGGACAAAACAGGTGGCTACATCGGACACCGCCCTCTGACAGACTACCAATGAAACCCTAATAAGTGTTAAAACACAGCGCTTTAGGCTGCACAGGCACCTCATGTACGCTTCAGTCATCCCGTAGAGCAATGAAACTGTCCCAGGCAGCACACCGGGCAGAGTGTAATGAGAATATCACAAGGGCCGAATCACCGATAAAACCGCGCTTTTCTGCAGCAATGAGGCATGCCAGGCACTTTTTAGTCTTGAGGCACAAAAAGTTCTGCCCCCTACGTGGCAATATGTCGCATGATTTAGTTAACTTTGCATTGTAACCCTCAAGGGGAAATATATTTTCCCCACGGGCAGATAGAACCAGACAGATATGAACATTACTCTTGCCCTACAAGCCGTGCTGCCCAGCGCCAGGCACGCATTCAAGGCCATTCTGTGTGCCACCGTACTGAGCCTGGCAATGCCGTCGTGCCGGAACGGCAATGAAGCACAAACCACCGATGAAACCATTGCCGACAGCCTGGCAAGACTGCGACAGGAGGGAAAGGCCATGCGCAACGAGAGCCGATTTGACGAAGCTCTGCAGCTGCACACACGTGGTCTGGACCTGGCCAAGGAAGTGAGCGACACCGCCGAATGGATACAGGCTCTCAACAATATAGGTACCGACTACCGCCGCATGGGCATACTGGATGTGGCACAAGAGTACCACTACACGGCCTACCGCATGTGTGAGGAGAGCACCGACACGGCCTAAGTGATGCGCAAGAACAGGGTGGTGTCGCTCAACGGACTGGGCAACATCTACCTCTCAGTGGGCAACCTGGACCGTGCCGACACCATATTCCACCTGGCTCTGGAGGGTGAAAGGCAGTTGGGAAGTGCTGTGGGACAGGCCATCAACTATGCCAACCTGGGGTCCATCTACAGCAGCCAGGGGCGCGATGAAGAGGCTCTGGAGTGCTACAAGCAGTCGATGCGGCTCAACAGGGAGAGTGAGAATGTGCTGGGACAGTCGCTCTGCCACATCTACTTCGGGTCGCTCAGCGAGAAGCACGGTGATTACGAGGCCGCCCTGGACCAATACCAGCAGGCTTATGACCTGATGAAGGACTCACCCGACAAGTGGCACTCGCTGGAGACAGTGCTCTCGCTGGCATCGGCAAACTTCGACCTGCACCGCGAGCAGGAAGCGCTTAGACTGCTCACAGAGGCCGACACCGTGGCACGAAGCATACATTCCAACGAACACCTGGTGAGTGTGAACATGCTCTATTACCGCATATATGAGCGCGAAGGACGCTTCCGCGAAGCACTCGAGCACCATGTGCTGGCCACCAGCCTGCAAGACAGCGTGCTCGACAGCAACAAACGCGACCGGATACACAACATTGGCATCAACATAGAACGGGGCCGGCAGCAGAGGAGAGTGGATCTGGCACGCGAGGAACTGAAGGTGGAGAGGCAGGCAAAATGGGTGAACATGTGCGTCTCGCTGGCCATAGTGGCAGTGCTGCTGGCCATCATAGCCGCCATGATATACGGTCAGAGAATACGCAAGCGGCACCACCTGATGCTGGTGAAAGCATCACGCATGAGGGAGGAGTTCTTCACAAACGTCACCCACGAATTCCGCACGCCGCTCACTGTCATACTGGGACTGAGCCGGGAGATGGCAAACAGGGAAAACACAGACAGCACCACACAGCACCAGGCAAGGTCCATCCACCGACAAGGGGCGCGTCTGCTGGAACTGGTGACGCAACTGCTGGACATCTCAAGGGTGAAATCGACTGTAGGAGAGCCGGACTGGCGACACGGCAACCTGGCTGCACAGGTGGAGATGACGGTAGAGACCTACGAGGACTATGCCAGTGAACGCGGCATAAACATCAGTTACAACCGCCCCGCAGAACTGCAGACCGACTTTGTACCCGACTATGTAAACAAGGTGGTGGGCAATCTGCTGTCAAACGCTCTGAAGTTCACACCCGAGGGAGGCTCCATCACCGTGAGCCTGAAGCAGGAAAGCAAGCACATCACACTGAGCGTGAGCGACACAGGAGCGGGTATGACCAAGGAGGAACAGAGCCACATACTGGAACCTTTCTATACGAACAAGAGCAAGGAGAACCCGCATGGGACGGGCGTGGGACTGGCGCTGGTCAACGAGATAGTGAAGGCCACCGGAGGCAGCATCGCATGGAAAAGCGAGCCGGGAGCAGGCACCACATTCAGCATAAGCATACCCATACAGCACCGGGGAAAGCCCATCAGCGAGAGCGAGATGTACAGCGAACCGGCTCCCACCGGCATAGAACTGGACGAGGAAGCACCCGAAACCATCAACGAGGGACAGGGACTGAGGCAGATACTGATAGTGGAGGACAACAGCGATGTGGCTGAATTCATCGGGTCACAACTGGGCAAGGACTATGAGATACACTTTGCACAGAACGGCAAGGAGGGTCTCGACATGGCCCGAAGCCTGATACCCGACCTGATAATCAGTGATGTGATGATGCCCATGATGGACGGACTGGAATTCTGCCGCCTGTTGAGGGCCGACGAACTGGTGTGCCACATACCCGTAATCATGGTGACGGCCAAGGTGAGCGAGGAAGACAGGCAGCGCGGACTGGAATGCGGAGTGGATGCTTACCTGCCCAAGCCATTCAACACAGAGGAACTGCAACTGCGCATAGGCAACCTGCTGAAGCAGAGAGAGGTGCTTCGCAAGAAATATGAGCAGGAATCATTGCTGCCGTCCATCAGCGTGAATATGCCGCAGGACCACTTCATGAAGCATGCCAAGGCTGCGATACTGGAGGCCGTAAAGGAAGGAAAGGACCTGAGCGTAGCCTGCCTGGCAGAGCAGTTGGGCATCAACACACGCCAGCTGCACCGCAAGGTGACTGCCCTCACAGGCGACACTCCTGTGGCACTCATACGCACTACCAAGATAGCGCTGGCACAAAGCATCCTCACCCGAAACCCCTCCATCCCGATGAAGAACGTGGCAATAGACTGCGGTTTCACCGACTATTCCCACTTCGTAAGGGTCTTCAAGAACGTCACAGGCAAGACTCCATCGGACTTCATAAAGGACATGTGACGCCCCCGGGAGGCAGAAAAACAGAAGCAGAAGCAGGAAGGGAGAAAACACGAAGCCATTAGTCATACGTGTGCAACATGCTCAAGTATGACTTCCATTCAGCATCCAAGGGTGGGTATGCTGTATGCCTTCACCGTCCAACCCAAGGCTGGACGGTCGTTGAATATATACTTCGATGCAAAAGTATCCAAGCTTCATCCACCGTCCAGCCTTGGGTTGGACGGTGACGGAGCGTGCCTCCCCCTTTTATGATGGCCCGATGCAAATGACATGCATCGGGCCATTGGAGCTTTATGCAGAAACGTGCCCGCCTCGCGCAGGCGCGTTCCTTATATTATACTACGCTGCAGGAAGGAGGTCAGAAGAGAGAGTTCTCCCTGATCTTACCCATCTGCCAAACGCAACGCACGTTGAGCTTGTCGTCGATGATGAGGATATCGGCATCCTTGCCACGAGCCAGAGCACCCTTGCGGTCGTGCACTCCCATGATGTGGGCAGGAGTCTCACTGGCCATGCGGATAGCGTCTTCGAGGGGCACTTCGGCCTGTTGCACCATGGTACGAACAAGGCGGTCGGTGGTGGCAATGGAACCTGCCAGAGCCGAACGGTCGCTCAGCTTGCACACGCCATCCTCGATGACCACGCGGGGATCGAAGGCTTTCACGTCGTCACTATCTACTGCTGCTACAGCCAAAGCGTCGGTGATGAGCGCCATACGCTCCACTCCCTTGATCTTATACACCATTCGCAGGATGGTGGGAGGCACGTGGATGCCGTCGGCCACACACTCTACGGTCATATCGTCGATGAGATAAACGCTCTCCACAGTACCCTCGTACTTGTACTCGCGCTTGTTGTGGAAACCAGGCATAGCATTGTAGAAGTGGGTCACATGTGTGAAGCCAACCTCGAAAGCCGCCTTTACATCGGCATAGCTGGCAGCGGTGTGGGCGATGCTGGGCAGGATGCCCTTCTCGGCACAATACTTACCGAACTGCAGTGCACCTGCCAGCTCGGGAGCTGCATCCCAGCGTGCCAGGCAAGGTGAGTTCTCTACGATGGGGATGTATTCATTGGGATCGGGGTTCTTGATCCACTCCGGACGCTGTGCACCAGCCTTCTGGGGATTGAGGTAATGACCCTCAAGGTGCAGACCCAGAATGGGTGACTGAGGATCCTTCATCAGTTCGCCGCATGTCTCAACAGCTGCCTCTATCATAGGCACCGTGCTGCTGCTCAGTGTGGGGAAGATACTGGTGGTTCCGTATTTGAGGTGCGCGTTGACAGCCACATTGAAGGCTTCGGGAGTTCCCTCCTGAAAGTCGCGTCCGCCACCGCCATGCACGTGCATATCCACAAAGCCTGGAGTCACATACATACCCTTGGCATCGATAATGTCTGCGCCAATGATGGCCAGGTCACAATTGGTGACCTCGAGAATCTTGCCGTCGCGGATGATGACGCTACCATCCTTGAGCCACCCCTGAGGGGTGAGAATCTTGCCATTGATAATCTGTGTCAACATATCTGTTATGTATTTCTTTTACTGAATGAATGTTGTTTATATCATGCTATATACCACATCCATGATGGTGTGACCGATCTCGTCGGCAGCCTCCATAGTGGAAGCCTCGCTATAGACACGGATAATGGGCTCGGTGTTAGACTTGCGCAGATGTACCCACTTGTCGGGGAAGTCAATCTTCACACCGTCGATATCGTTCACTTCCTGGTCCTTGTACATCTCCTTCACACGCTCCAGGATGGCATCCACATCAGTCTCGGGAGTGAGGTCGATGCTGTTCTTGGCAATGAAGTAGGGAGGATAGGTGGCACGCAGCTGGCTGGTGGTGCAGCCCTTCTTGGCCAGATAAGTGAGGATGAGAGCGATGCCCACCAGAGCATCACGGCCGTTGTGAGCGGCAGGATAGATGACTCCGCCGTTGCCCTCACCGCCTATTACAGCGTTGGTCTCCTTCATCTTGGTCACCACGTTGACCTCGCCCACTGCGGCTGCATTGTACTGCTGGCCGTACTTGCGGGTTACATCACGCAGAGCGCGAGTGCTGCTGAGATTGCTCACGGTGTTGCCTGGAGTGTGCTGCAGGATGTAGTCGGCCACTGTAACGAGGGTATATTCCTCGCCGTACATAGTGCCGTCCTCGCAGAAGAGAGCCAAGCGGTCAACGTCGGGGTCAACTACGAAACCGATATCCTGACCGCCCTTCTGCATGAGCGCCTTGATATCTCCCAGGTTCTTCTCAAGAGGTTCGGGATTGTGCTGGAAGTCGCCTGTAGGCTCGGTGAAGAGGCCCGTAACGTGCTTCACACCCAGCTGCTCGAAGAGCTTGGGCAGGATGATGCCGCCCACACTGTTGACTGAGTCGAACGCCACATGGAAGTCGGCCTTGCGGATAGCCTCCACATCAACCAGAGGCAAGCTGAGCACGAGGTCGATATGTTTCTGGTCATAGGTGTTGTCCTCGCGGTAAGAACCCAGGTGGTCAACGTCGGCATACTCGAAGTCTTCGGCTTCGGCGATGCTGAGCACCTCGTTTCCCTCGGCCTTGTTGAGGAATTCGCCCTTCTCGTTGAGAAGCTTCAGAGCGTTCCACATGCGGGGGTTATGGCTGGCGGTGATGATAATACCGCCGCATGCACCCTCCATGGTCACAGCAATCTCGGTGGTGGGAGTAGAGGCCAGACCGATGTTGACCACATCGAAACCCATGCCCATCAGGGTACCGCACACCACATTCTTGACCATCTCACCACTGATACGTGCATCACGACCCACAACTATCTTGTTGCTGGTGACCTTTGTCGTGCGGCGTATGAGTGTAGCGTAGGCCGATGTGAACTTCACAATGTCGAGGGGATTAAGAGTGTCCCCTGCTCGTCCGCCAATGGTTCCGCGGATGCCTGAGATAGATTTGATTAGTGTCATTTTGTTTTATGTTTATAATCTGTATAGTGTTGTATTCTGACTAAAGCCGTTTGTCACCTGACGAGCACCTTGGTGCCGCCTATGATGTAGATGCTTCCGCGTGAAGGCTTGAGCACCCTCATGCCCGTGAGCGAATAGATTTCGGCTGTGGGAGGGATGCTCTCGATGGCCATCACACCCGTTCCATCTACCACTGTCACCTGCACCGAAGCCTGCACGCCAGAACCGTCGGTGGCCTTGGCAGTAATGGTGGCTGTTCCCACCGAACGGGCTGTAATGGTGCCGTATTCATCCACAGTGGCAACAGCATCGCTGGAGGACTTCCAACTGAGCTTCGGATTGGTAGCTGTGGCAGGCAGCACGCTGACACCCAGACGGTGCACATCATCGACCACCAGACCCAATGAGCTCTCGCTCAGAGCAATGCTGGTGACATAAGTCTTGGCCAAGGATACGTTGTAGGTAACGTCAGCAGGATGATAGGTGGTTCCGTTGGCAGCGGTGAGCACCTGGTTGGCCAGAGTGACAGTGCCGCCTGTGAAACCTTCTTCGGCCTGCAGGATGAACGAGATGAAGGTGCCGTTGAGCGTCTTGAAGGAGTTGTTGGCAGTGGAATATGCCAGCACACGCACATTGTCCTGCTGCATTCCGCGCTTGAGCACATGAGTATCGCTGAACATGTTGCCCACGTACACATTCTGGGTATCAACGGCAAGAGCGCCGTTGAGGATGATGTCGGCCTGGCAGGCAGTAATGCCTCGGGGAGCTGACATCCACACATTGAGCTTGCGTGTGCTGCCGCTCTTGATGGAGGAATTGCTGCTGTACATGCGGGCTTTGCCTTCGTTGTCGGGCTGGAAGTGTATGGTTTCACCGCCTATGCCACCGATGATGCCCACCACATCAAGCACGTTGACCGCTCCGTCATAGTTGACATCGGCATTATCGCTAAAGAAGCCTGCGGGAGTTCGGCCCACGATGTGCTCGGCCTCCCAGTCGGCATCGGTGAGCGTGAGAAGATCGTCCTTCTGCACATCTCCCATGAGAACTTTCTCGTTGGAGTAGGTTCCGTCGTCATTGCGCAGCACCTTGCCGTGACTGATGTCGAACACAGGATGGGCATCCTCACCCAAGCGCTGGAACCAAAGAGGCTTGTCGCCCTTGGGCTGATTGAGTTTATAACAGAGTTCGCCACTGCGTACCGCTGCATCAGTCACCTGCGGCAACTGGGTGCCGAAGGTGCTATAGCAGTTGGTGATATTGATGGTGGAGCCGTAGCGCAGCACTTCACGCCCGTCATCACAACCAGTCACCTGGCCTGTGTTCCAGCAGCCTGACACCTGGGCGTTGTTGCCCAACCAGCCCGAGAGAGCACCGCTCTCGAAGCCGCCAGATATGTTGCCCGTATTGTAGCAGTCGCGCATGATTATCTGGCAACCGTTGCTCATGTTGCAGCCAAGGATGGCAGAAGCGTTGCGCCCGCTGCCTGTGACGGGAGCTTCATTGCCCACACGCTCGATGGTCACCTGGCCACCGGGCTTGGTGACACCCACCAGACCCACATAGGAACCGCCCTTGATGGAGCAAGAAGAGTCGAACACAAAGTCGCGTATCTGCACTCCATCGCTCACGGTACCGAAGAGACCGCAGTTGTCATTGCCCACGATATTGAGGTTGCTTATGGTATGCCCGCGTCCGTCAAAGATGCCCTGGAAGGGATGCTGTGCGTTGCCAATGCAGCGGAAGTCGCCACTGAAGCCCGACATATTGATATCATTGGCAAGATAAGCCTCGGAGCGGTTGGCACCGGAGTTGACTGCCACAGCAAACTCCACGAGGTCGGAGGCCGACTTGATATAGAAGACCGAGTCGGTATAGAGTTTTCCGTTGGCATAGCCAAGGAAATCGTCTATCCACTTGAGGCGGTCGTGGAAGAACTTGTGCAACACTTTCACCTCGGCATCATAGGAGCCCAAGGCAACGGGATTCTGGTGAACTATGCTGTTGAGGATGGGCCAGCGGGTGAAGTTGAGACGCTGCGAAGCATCGAGCACCTGCGCTGTACTGTCGATATAGGCAGTGAGCGACTCCTCGGAAAAAGCCCCGCTGCGGCGCATCTCTGCCCATATCATCCTGAGACGGGCTGTTGCATAAGGGTCCTGAAGCACACGGCTCACAAAGGATGCCATGCCTGCAGCGGCACTTCCACCACTGCGATAGACCCAGTCGGTGCGGTTGCTCACGGGATAGATGCGCACATCATTGTCCATGGCAAGATCGAAATCCCACACGGGACCCACGTAGAACGGCACCTGCTCGCGGTTCTTGTACATATAGGTACTCCAATAGGTGTCGGTGTTGCCCGAGAGTTCTCCCACGATGAAATGGCGCAGGAAGCTCTCCACATCAAGCTTGGAGCGGTAGCCCACCTTCTCGTCCTTGAAACTGGAAGACCATAAAGCACCCTCCAGAAGGTTGAAAGCACGCTTGACATACGACTTCTGCTGCATGGTGATGTCGTCATCGCCGGGCGACTTGATGGTGACCGGAATGCCGTGTGCACTGCTGAACCAGGAGGTTTCCTGGCTTGCATAGGCATCCACTTCCACCAGATAACCGCCAGACACCGTAGGTTCCGTGTTGTCATCGGGTGTCAACTTGGCAATGGCCACACGGTTCTTATCCACCGTTATCTGGTCGCAAAGCTGGTAGCAGCCCTTATATTCGCCATTGAGAATGACATCCACAGGCTGGCAATAGGGAGTGTAGGCCAGTCCCAAGCGGCGACTGAGCTCGAAGGCAACAATGTTGCGCATGAGAGTCTTGTCGCCATAATTGTTGATGAGCGTCCATTTCTTGGCCTTGGCAGGTGACTCCTGAGGGGTACCCACCAGTAGCCGCTTGCTCCTGCCATCGTAGAACTTGATGCGATAAGGCTTCTTGGGGAAGCCCCAGGAGGCGTTTCCACGACCACGGAGAAGCATGGTATCTTCCTGAATGCGAGTACCTCCGTCGTAGATGAGAGCCATATAGGAGGGCAACTGATTGACCTTATCCTTGGGGTCGTAACCAGCCACAGTGTGCATGATGAGCGTGGGAAGATTGGTCACCTGATAGAATCGGGTGTCGTCGCCTGCACCCTTTGTGCCATAGAATTCCACCTCGCCTATGTTGCAGCGGGCATCATTCGGACCCACATAACGCACGTAGCGGAAACCGCGAGACACATTGACATCGGCATAGAAATGCTTATGGTTGGCTCCTGCCTGGGGGATGAGATAGAGAGGAACGGCATCAAGGAAGTCGGGACGATTGGCTCCCTCGAACAGGCCCAACTGCACACGTTTGGGCTGACTGGTACGTGATACCCAGCCCACACGGGTGATGATGTGAGGAGTTCCCAAGTCGAGACCGACCCAGGTGTTCGATCTGTCGAGCGAAGCATAGTATGTGTCGGGGTTGCCATCAAAGGCGCACGCCAGGGTGTTGACCGTTTCCGAAGACATGCCAGTGGAATAATCCACGTTAGGCGAGCCGATGGGAGTTCCCTTCAGCTTGCTTCCTACTGCCGCGCTGAGCGTCACGCTCATGCCGAGCATCATTATGAGGCAGACCACTTGCCGCCAGATACCACTTCCCTTCATCTCGTTATAGTTCCAGTCAGATTATTCTTTCTGCAAATATACATCATTTTTCGTGGGCCTGCAGACAGTTTTCCTATAAAATATGATTCGCGCACATATTTTGATGCAATAGAGACACAAGCAGCAGGGAAATGGCGTACCTTTGCCCCCGGAAGAACTTAAAACATGTAAGGATATGGCAAAGATCAATGTGCCGGTACTCTTGCTTACCGGCTATCTGGGCAGTGGAAAGACCACGTTGCTCAACAGAATCCTTTCCAACAAGCGGGGTATTCGCTTCGCGGTCATCGTCAACGACATCGGCGAAGTGAACATCGACGCCAACCTGATACAGAAAGGCGGCATTGTAGATAAGCAGGACGACAGTCTGATAGCACTCCAGAACGGCTGCATCTGCTGCACTCTGAAGATGGATCTGGTGCAACAGATAAGCGACATCATTGCACAGCAGCGCTTCGACTACCTGGTCATCGAGGCCAGCGGAATATGTGAACCCGCACCTATAGCGCAGACCATCTGCTCGATACCATCCATGGGAGAGCCTGTGACAAGGGGTGGAATACCCGTGCTGGACTGCATAGCTACGGTGGTGGATGCACTCAGGATGAAGGACGAATTCCAGAGCGGCGAGGGACTGATGAAGCCAAGCATTGCCGAGGAGGACATCGAGAACCTGGTGATACAGCAGATAGAGTTCTGCAACATCATACTGCTCAACAAGGCCAGCGAAGTAGAGCCGCACGAGCTGGAACGCATCAGACAAATCATCAAGGCGCTGCAGCCCAAGGCGGAAATCATTGAATGTGACTACGGAAACGTGGAACTCGACCGTCTGCTCAACACTGGGCTGTTCGACTTTGAGCGTGTAGCCACTTCGGCAGCCTGGATAGATGAGATAGAGCATCATCATGGCGACGAGGAGGAAGAGCATCACGAGCATCACCACCACGAGGAGGAAGACGAGCATCATCACGAAGAAGACGAGCACGAACACCACCACGAGGAGGAACACACGCATCATCACCACCATCACCACCACCATGACGAGGAGGGAGAGGCTGAGGAATATGGCATCGGCACCTTTGTCTATTACCGCCGCAAGCCGTTTGACCTGAACCGCTTCGACCACTTCGTAGCCCGTCTGTGGCCAGCCAACATCATCCGTGCAAAGGGTCTCTGCTACTTCAAAGGCGAGGAAGATGTGTGCTATGTATTCGAACAGGCAGGCAAGCAAGTGGGCTTGCAGAACGCAGGCCAGTGGTATGCCACTATGCCCAAAGCGGAACTTGATGCCATGCTTGCCAAGGATGCAGGCCTGCGCAAGGACTGGGACGAGCGCTACGGAGACCGCATGCAGAAGATTGTCTTCATCGGTCAGCATCTCGACAAGGAGGCTATCACTACCCTGCTGGACGAGTGTCTGGTGGAGGACTGACAGGCTGAACCATACTGCACAGCCAACCTCTGCGGCATCATCTGCCGCATGCGTCAAATAAGGAAAGAGAGGAGGATGACTGGGTGAGCGCCATAGCTCACACCGGTCATCCTCCTCCTGCATTCACAGGAAAACACCCGATGAAAGCGGGAAAAATGCTGCGTAATGCCACTCACCACGCAGCATCTTTTCATAAAAAGGGATAAAAAGGTGCAGACAGCGGCATCACAGAAAACAGCAACAAGACTGCGCCAAAAAACGCAGTGCGCTGCGATGCCCAACGCAGCACGCTGCAACAGCCAATGCAATGCGCTGCGAGAGCCAACGCACCGCACTGCATGACAGAAGTGAAAAGTGTCCCTGCGGGAAGTGAAAAGTGGTCCCTGCGGGAAGTGAAAAGTGAAGAGTGAAAAGTGAAAAGGGCTGGCGCGGGGATGTGTGGTGTATTGCCATCCCTGCGCCAGCCCAATTCTTAATTCAAAATTCTACATTCCTAATTACCACAAGGCTCAATTCTTAATTCAAAATTCTACATTCTTAATTACCTCGTTCTACATTCATAATTACCACAAAGCCTAATTCTTAATTCAAAATTCAGCATTCTTAATTCGCTTCATTTCTATCTCGTGCACACCCGAGGGCAGTTCGATGGTTCCCTCATGCCCTTTCACGATGAATCCATCGGGGATGGTGAGGGTAGCGCGGGAGTTTGCGGGAATGCTCACGGTATAGTTCACGAGGCGGCCCTTGCTGGTCCATGAGGACACTATCTGCCCATAAGGTGAGGTGTGAGACGCACTGAACGAGCTGAGCGAGGCTGGGAAATAAGGCGTAAGACGAATATGGCGGAAGCCAGGCTCGCATTCATCGGGATAGATGCCGCCCAGTCCCTTGTAGAACCAAGCGCCTATCTCGCCAAACATCATATGGTTGTCCGAGATATCGCGCTCTGCATCCAGACGCCAGTTCTCCAGCAAGGTAGTACTGCCATTGCGCACCCACCATCCCCATGAAGGGTAGCTGTCCTGCACCGCCACGCGATAGGCCGTCTCGGGATAACCATGCTGGCTGAGAGCACCAAGCAACGCTTTGCAGCCAAGCACACCCACATCGAGGTGATAGTCAGCCGCCTGCACCCGCTCATTGAGGCGCTTTGCCACCAGCGCCTCATACTCGTGCGGCACCACACCCCAGTAAAGTGGAACGCTCTGCTCAGTCTGCGTACCGCTGGCATAGATGCCCGTTTCGCGGTTGAGATAGCGGTCGTTGATAGCCTGACGGATATCGTCTGCCAAACGTCCGTAGCGTTCTGCATCGGCCGTTTTACCGAACAAACGGGCCGCATTGGCCAGTATGCGGGCATCGGTATAGAAATATACGCTGGAGGTGAGTTCCTTGTTGCTGCCCACAGTCACAGGCACCCAGTCGCCCCTGCCCCAGTCTGCGAGATGCTGGGGGAAGCGGTTATCCACATAATCCACGTAGCGTCGGATGTTCTCGTAGCAGTCACGCAGCGCCTGGTCATCGCCATAGAACAGGTAGAGCGTCCAAGGTATGATGGCAATGGTACTGGTCCAGTCGAGGCCGTTATCCGTGCCGTAACCCCAACCGCATGTGGGTATGATGTCGGGCAGAACGCCGTTGGGCTGCTGTTCGTCCCTATGATCCTGCATCCACTTCTCGTATATGGTGATGCCGTCATAGTTATAGAGTCCAGCCTCTATAGCCAAGTGTCCGTCGCCGGTCCAGCCGTTCTTCTCGCGCTGAGGGCAGTCGGTGGGCAGCCCCATGAGGTTGGACAGATACGACATACGGCTTGCATGCATCAGTTTGCCTATGATGGGGTCAGAAGCCGATATGCTGCCCACCTGCGGTACATCGCTGTGCAGGAAGCAGGCAGTGAGGTTGTCACTGGTAAGTTCAATGGGTTTCGAACTCTCCACCTGCACGTAGCGGAAGCCTTTATAGTTGAATTGCGTGCAATATTCATCGGTTTCACCGCTCAAAGTGACCACATCGGTCTGGAAGGGATCACGCTCCCGGTCACCCCTATAATATACGTCGATGTTGGATTGGTCGATGGCTCCATCCTTTTCCAGGCGCTCTGCATGACGCAAGTGCAGTACAGTTCCGCGCTCACCCTGTAGCCGTAAACGGGTCACTCCAGCCATATTCTGACCGAAATCAAAGAGCCAAACTTTGTCGGAGAGGCGCTTCAACTCCACCGCCTTACGCTCCCACTCGATGCGTATGGGGCGGGCTTGCTGGGCCGTCACATGCTGGGCCGGACAAGGGCGGAAGCCCACTCCTTGCCATTTGCTATCGTCAAACTCGGGACAGTCCCACCCTTTCTGTGTGCGGGTGAAGTCGCGATGCTCGCCCGTATAGATGTTGTCCTGCACGATTTCCCCTTCGCTGGTGCGCCAGGAAAGGTCAGTTGCCACCACCTGCTCAGTGCCGTCGGTATAGGTGAGAACGAGGTCCATGCAGAAGGTGGGACGGTTTCTCCAGGGTGCCCGCTCGAAGTTCCACACGCCGATGGACTGGTGATTGTACCATCCGTTACCCAGCACCACACCCGCTGCATTCACCCCTCGGCGCACGAGTGAAGTGACATCGTGGGTGACATAGAGCACTCTGCGGTCGAAGCGGGTGTATAGTGGGTCGAGCATGTGATTGCCCACTCGCCGGCCATTGATGCTCAGTTCGTAGAGTCCCGCAGCAGCCATATAGATGCGGGCATGCGCCACTTCCTTTTCCACCGAGAACGTCTTGCGGAAGTAGGGAGCAGGAAGCGCATCGGGACTCTTGCCGTCTCCTATCCAGTGTCCATGCCACTCGGCACGGCTGCCCAAACCCGTCTCAAAGGTCTGCACACCGCTGTCGGCCTGCCGGTCACCGTAGTTGGCCAGCACGCGCCAGTAATATCGGGTGCGGGGCTGAAGCGGCTGTCCCTCATAGCGCACCAGCACGCGGTCGTCCTGGCCATACTGTGAGCTCACCAGATTGCCCTGCATGCCGAGTGCCGAAAGCGAGTCGAGTGCCACCACCAGCCGCCATGACTGCTGCCGTGCAGCCCGGCAAGTGCTGTCGGGCATCCAGCTGAAGCGCGGATGAGGAGTGTCTATACCCAATGGAGAAGGCAGGTGCTCAGTCCAAGCCTTGAGCGTGAAATCGGCAGCCGCAGCGCTCATGGTGAGGCCGAGCAATGCAGCTTGAAGTGCGAAAAACATCCTTTTCATCGTGGTTTCTTATCGGTTAAATGGATTTATCATACTGCTTTTGGGACTAAATGGGACTGATTTCTGCCTCACGCCAAGCGCATCCAAGCACATCTGCACGGGGCAGACCGATGGAACAAAGGCTGCCGCACAGAGCGGGCGGGCAGGATGAAGAGTCCTCTTCATTGCTGTCAACGGAAGATTTTAGTTCGTTTCCCTTGCGAAGTTAGCAATTTTCCTGCATTCAAGAAGCTTCCCGAACTGGTTTTCTGAGCAATGAGAAACAAAAAGGGCATCTGCTTCCACATTTCGAGCCTGCGCGGAGGAAGATAAGGCGGATTATTGTTAACTTTGCCTTGCAAACCACAAAACAAGACCCGTTATGAAGAAACTCGCAGTCATGCTGCTGGCCGCTCTGGCCTTCGTGGCAGCACAAGCACAGAAACCCACCTGGGAAACGAAAATCTGGGAAGGCACTCAGCCGCCCACGTCAAACGGCATCACCGAACAGGAATACGATGATGGGCAGCACTCCAACAAGGTTACAGTACCCACGCTGACGGTATATGTACCGCAGAAACCCTGCGGTCTGGCCATCCTCGACTGCCCAGGAGGAGCCTATTACGACGTTTGGTACCAGCCCGAAGGGCGTGCAATGGCACAATGGTATCTCAATCAAGGAATCACCTATGCCGTTCTGAAGTATCGTCTGCCCAACTCCCATCACCTAGTTCCGCTGGAGGATGTGCACCAGGCAATGCATCTGATGCGCCAGCATGCACAGCAATGGGGCTTCAGCAAGCTGGGCATACAGGGCTGCAGCGCCGGTGGACACCTGGCTTCAACAGCAGCCACGCACTTCACCAACGCAGAGAACCGTCCCGACTTCCAGATTCTATTCTATCCCGTAATAACGATGGATGCGGCATTCACGCACCAGGGAAGCCGAGAGAACCTGCTTGGCAAGAACCCTTCACAGCAGTTGGTGGATCTCTACAGCAACGAGAAGCAGGTGACCAAGCAGACTCCTCCCGCCTTCATAATGCACAGTGCGAACGATGACATAGTGCCTCTGCGCAACAGTCTGGAGTACTGCCAGGCTCTGACCGACAAGGGTGTATCGGCTGTGATGCACATCTATCCCGACGGCGGACACGGCTGGTGCTACCATGAATGGTTCGTGTGGAAGGACCTGTACAAGGCTGAACTGGCCGAATGGCTGCGCCGCATCGAGCGATAAAACAGGCTTCCAACGGAGTTCCATGGCATTTCCGAACAAGAACCAATACATTACTATATATAAGAGCAAGAGATTATGAGATACACCAAATGGCTGTTAGTCATCCTGGCTGCACTGCTTTGCGTGCCCACGCTGCAGGCTCGCCGCATGAAACTGATGACCTACAACATCCATCACGGTGAGGGAACAGACAGGAAGTATGCACCTGAGCGCATTGCCAGAATGATATCGGCCGAAGCTCCCGAAGTGGTGGCACTGCAGGAGGTAGATAGTGCAACCCAGAGGATAAAGGGGCACTACGTGGCCGGAGACATTGCCCAACACACGGGGATGCATGCTACCTATGCTGGAGCAATCCCCTTCCAGGGCGGCAAATACGGCATTGCGCTGCTGAGCAAGACTGCTCCCAAGGCCGTCACACGCATTCCCTTGCCCGGAAGAGAAGAGAAGCGCATGCTGCTGGTGGCCGATTTCGGACCGTATGTGGTGTGCTGCACCCACCTCTCACTCACCGAGGAAGACCGCATGAACTCCATTCCCACCCTGCGGAAAGTGCTGAAGAAGTACCGCCACAAGAAGGTGTTCGTCATGGGCGACTTCAATGACTCACCCAAATCGGCCTTCATGAACGAGCTGTGCAAGCACTTCCAGGTGCTGTCGAGCACCATCACCCCCACCTTCCCCAACGATGTGCCAACCGAGGTCATCGACTTTGTCATCACCCGCCGAGGCACCAACCAGCCACGTGCCACAGGCATGCACGTCACTGTGGGAAGCGTTGCATCTGACCATTGTCCGCTCTCTGTGGATGTGGAGTACTGAATGCAAGGGGCAAGCGACCGCAATGAACAACAACACCCAAACTATCTAAAGAAGAGACGATGAAGAGAACCTTTCTGCTGGCAGCACTTCTGACGGTGCTCACCAGCACAATGGCAAGCCCAAGATGGAGCATTGCCGGGCATCACGCAGTGGAGTGGGACGGCCAGCGAGGCGGTCTGCCCCATGGCGACCATGTGGAGATGAGCGGCCGACGCGCTGCGGTAGTGTATTACTGGAACGTGGATAAGGAGGGGCGATTCAGCGTGGACCGCCACCTGGTATTTCCGCTTCTGCGCAACCTGCCAGACAACACCCATGCCAGCTGGATGCCGCATTCCGACATAGATTTCCTCGATGGAATCACCGTCAACGGGCGCTCACTGGACCAGGAGAGCGTGAAGCAGGTGCGCCTGGACGGCCAACTGACCGTACTCTCAACAGCCAACGGTGACGGATGCACCTTCACCATAGAGCGCACGCTATGGCCCAGCACCACCCAGCAGGCGGTGTGCGAGCGCTACGTCATCAAGAACACCGGCAAACAGGAGAAGCAAGTGAGGATGCCGGCAGTGCGCTACGAGCGCGTGACCAACAGCAAGAACTATCTGGACGGACCTTACTGCCTGCTGGCCAAGAACAGTCTGGAAGAGGAAATACGAACTACTCTGAAGCCTGGCGAAAGCCTCATCTTCAACGCTTCCATCGAGGCATACAAGAAAGGCAAGGAACATGAACTGACCCTGGATTTCGCCAAGGAAGCAGCCAGCAGAGCGCAGTTTGTGCAGACGGTGACCGCCAATCTGGACTTCCATTGCCCCAACGACACCCTGAACACCCTGTTTGCCATGTCGAAGATAAGGGGTGCCGAGAGCATCACAGACACTCCCGTGGGCCCGATGCAGTGCCCGGGAGGAGAGTCGTACTACGGTGCCATGTGGTGCAATGACCAAGCGGAATACATCAATCCCTTCTTCCCCTTCCTGGGTTACGACCTTGGCAACGAGAGCGCAATGACCACCTGGAACTGCTACAAGAAGCTGACCAACCCCGAGTATAAGTTTATGCCATGGAGCATAATATGCAACGGCAGCGACACCTTCGGACCCTTCGACCGCGGCGACCAGGCTATGCTGGCCTACGGAGCAAGCCGCTACTGCCTGGAAAGGGGCGACCGCCAGGTGGCCGAGCAAGTGTGGCCGCTCATCGAATGGTGCCTGGAGTACTGCCACAGGAAGCTCAACCAGCATGGGGTGGTGGCCAGCGATGCCGATGAACTGGAGCATCGTCTGCCAGCGGGCGATGCCAACCTGTGCACCAGCAGCCTCTATTACGATGCACTCAACAGCGCAGCCTATCTGGCCCAAGCCTTAGGCAAACCCGCTGCAACGGCCTCCGGCTACCGCAAGCAGGCAGCTGAACTGAGAAGGAATATCGACCTCTTCTTCCATCACGAGGTGGAGGGATATGACACCTACCGATATTATGAGGGCAACGACAAACTGCGCTCCTGGATAAGCATACCGCTCACCATGGGCATCTACGACCGTGCCAAGGGTACGGTAGAGGCTATGTTCAGCCCGCAACTATGGACAGAGAACGGTATGCTGAGCGTCAGCGGCGACAAGATATTCTGGGACCGCACTACACTCTACGGTCTGCGCGGCTCTATGGCAGCCGGTTATGCCGACCGCGGAGTGGAGTTCCTGCAGAAGTTCAGCGCCATACGCCTGCTGGGCGAACACGTCCCCTACGTGGTGGAGGCTTGGCCCGAAGGCGGACAAAGGCACCTGAGCACCGAGAGCGCACTCTATTGCCGCATCTTCACAGAGGGTTTGCTGGGATTCCGTGCCACTGGATTCCAGTCCTTCAACCTCACTCCGCAGATGCCCACAGCATGGGACCATTACTCATTCAGGAACATCCATGCCTGCTCACAGCAGCCCATGGACATCGAGGTAAAGCGCCTGAGTGCCAACAAACTGCTGGTAAAGGTGAGCCGCGGAGGCAAGTTGGTGCGCAAAGTCACCACCAAGCCCGGGCAGACGGTGAAGTTCTGAAGCAAAAGGGCTTTGCACTCATGCAAACCATAAAGAAAGGTTAAAAAAGCGAGGAAGCGCGTGTTAAAGATGGTAAAACAGGCATGCGCTTCCCCGCTTTATACCTACCTTCGAACAGAGAAACGAACTGAAGTCTAACTCACAAACAACAATGATTATGAACACAAAAGGACTTATCCTCTCTGCCATCATCGTGGCAATGGGAATGACAGCTGCCGGAGTGGCCATCAGAAATGGCATCGTAACCTTCAAGGACCGCGACCGCTGCGTGGTGGTAAAGGGGTTGGCCGAACGGGAAGTGAAGGCCAACAAGGTGTCGTGGCCTCTTACATATAAGGAGATAGGCAACAACCCATCGGAGATGTACAATATCATCGAGCACAAGAATAAGCAAGTGGTGGACTTCCTGAAGGCAGGCGGAGTGAAGGACAACGAGATAAGCGTGAACTCACCCACCATTTCGGACCGTCAGGCAAGCAGCTACAACAACGAGGTGATGACCTACCGATATGTGGCCAAGAGCGTCATCACGGTCACCAGTACCAATGTGGATCTGGTGCGCGGCCTCATCACCAAGCAGGCCGAGCTCATGCGACAGGGCATCGCACTGGTGAGCGAGGAGTATGGCAGCGACCAGGTAACCTACAGCTTTACGGGTCTGAACGACATCAAACCCGCTATGGTGGAGGAAGCCACCAAGAATGCAAGGGCCACCGCACAGAAGTTCGCCGACGACTCTGACTGCTCGCTGGGCGGCATACGCAACGCTCAGCAAGGCCAGTTCAGCATTGAGAGCCGTGACCAAAACACTCCCTATATCAAGAACATCCGCGTGGTGAACACCATCGAGTACTCTCTCAAGTAGGCATGATACTGGACATCGACGACGTACTGGTCTCTTCGGACATCATCACAGAGCACTTCTGCTGCGACCTTGACGCATGCAAAGGCATCTGCTGCGTGGAAGGGGATGCAGGAGCACCAGTCACGCTGGAAGAGATAGCGGGCATAGAAGACTCGCTCGACAGCGTATGGAACGACATGACAGCACAGGCGCAAGCTGTGGTAGATAAGCAAGGTGTGGCCTACAACGACTGTGACGGAGAGCTGGTGACAAGCATCGTGGGCGGCAAGAACTGCGTGTTCACGTGCTATGAGCACGATTGCTGCCTGTGCACATTGGAGCGCGCCCACCGAGCCGGCAAGACTGACTTCGTGAAGCCTATCTCGTGCGCCCTCTACCCCATCCGCGAGAAGCGGTTTGCCAACGGCACTGTGGCGCTCAACTATCACCGCTGGGATGTGTGCCAGCCCGCTGTCAAGAAGGGACGCGAACTGGGTCTGCCCATATACCGCTTCCTCGAAGGACCACTCACAAGGCGCTTTGGCAAGGAGTGGTATGACTCGCTCTGCGAAGTGGCAAAGCACATCGGAGAATTGGAGCAATAACACTTGGTGGTAATTAGGAATTAAGAATTTTGAATTAAGAATTGGGCCTTGTGACAATTAGGAATGCAGAATTTTGAATTAAGAATTGGGCCTTGTGACAATTATGAATGCTAAATTTTGAATTAAGAATTGGACTTTGCGACAATTATGAATGCAGAATTTTGAATTAAGAATTGAGTTGGCGCAAGGCTCGGAGGTCGATTCTCAAGATATAAGACCGTGGTGCTTCTGTTGGAGCACCACGGTCTTTTGTTCTTACTGCTGCAACATCCCCGATTTCTCACCACGCTGCGATGGCCAACGCAGCACGCTGCATCGGGCAACGCAATGCGCTGCGATGGCACATGCAACGCGCTGCCTCTCCCACCCCACCGGGATACGCCATTTTACGAAAAACCGCATATCCGCATCTGCACATGGGCAGGAATGCAAATACGCGGTTATGTATTGTGCCGTCACAAGGACGCGGGTATCACAGGAGGGCGTACTTCAGCACGAAGAGGACAGCCAACACTATCATGCCAAGCTTCAGCTCGCGGTAACGTCCCGCGAAGATGCGCAGCAGCACATAGGTTATCAGACCCATGAGAATGCCGTCGGAGATGCTGTAGGTGAGGGGCATCAGAGCGATGCACACGAATGCAGGCACAGCATCAGCGAAGTCACCCAGGTGGAGCTTCGATACGTCTGTCATCATCATCACGCCTACGAGCACCAGCGCAGGGGCTGTTGCCTGGGCTGGAATAGCCAGGAACAGGGGTGCGAGGAACAATGCCAGGACAAAGCAAATGGCAGTGGTGAAGGAGGTGAGACCGCTACGACCGCCTGCGTTCACGCCCGAAGCGCTCTCCACATAGGTGGTCACAGTGCTGGTTCCCAGCATGGCACCTGCAGCGGTACCGATTGCATCGGCCATGAAAGCCTCGGTCAGATGGGGGATATTGCCCTTCTCATCCACCATGCCGGCACGATGGCTCACGCCCAGAAGCGTTCCGATAGTGTCGAACATATCGATGAAGAGGAATGTGAGAACGCATATAGCCATGTCGATACTCAGCACATTGTGCCACTCGAACTTCATCACCACGGGAGCTATGCTGGGTGGAACGTCGAGCACACTGGTGAAATGTGTCACACCCAAGGGAATGCCTATCACGGTGGTCACCAGTATGCCGATGAGCAGAGCACCTGTCACCTTCTTGATAAGCAGCACGGCGCTGAGCAGGATGCCGAATGCAGCAAGCAGCACAGCAGGGTCATGCAGGTTGCCCATAGTGACAAAGGTGGCAGGGCTGGCCGATACGATGCCGGCATTCTTCAGTCCGATAAAGGCGATGAAAAAGCCTATGCCGGGCGAAATGGCACGGCGGAGCACCAGCGGCATGGAATCTACTATCTTCTGGCGAAGGCCTGTGAGAGTGAGCAGGATGAAGATGATACCCTCGATGAATACGGCTGTGAGGGCAAACTGCCAGCTATAACCCATGGTGAGCACCACGGTGTAGGCAAAGAAGGCATTGAGTCCCATGCCCGGAGCAAGGGCAAAGGGCAGCTTGGCATACATGGCCATGACCAGGGTGGCAAGCACTGAGGAGATGACCGTAGCGGTAAACACGGCCCCTTTGTCCATGCCGGCATCGGAAAGGATGCTGGGATTGACGGCCAGGATATAGGCCATGGTGAGGAAGGTGGTGATGCCTGCTATCACCTCACGCTTCACCGTCATCGACGATGGAACGAATCCGAATAACTTCTGCAACATACTTCTCTTCTTTCGTTAATTGGCTGGATGGGATGGTCAAATGCTCCACTTGAGCGCGATGGTGGGGTTCCAGTAGAAGGAGCGCTTGCTCTTGGCAGCATTGTACCATACGAAGTTGTTGCTCAGCTCCCACTCTGTACCGATAGACAGTTTGTTGTTCGCGCTGTGGCGGTTCACTATGTTGAACCAGAACTGGGGCTCTGTGAGGAAGATCAGACCACGCTGGTCGCTGCCCTGCTTGCCCTTATACACGTTCTTGGGAGTCTGTGCATACCACAGGTCAGCAAATCCGCTGAAGGTGCACAGGTCATTGGCAAAGGTGATACCCCACACTGCGGTGGTCTGGAAACTGGCATGACCATCCACTCCATTGCCCTTGAGCATGTGCTTGTAAAGCGCCTGGAAGGTGAAGGTCTTGCGGAAGTCATCGTTGTGCCACTGGAGTGCGGGACCAACCAGAATGCACTGCTGGAAGGGACCAGCCTGGTTCAGACCGCCATTGTATTCGCCGTGCGCGGTGAAACTCACGTTGCTGTCCTTCACCTTGGCAAAGGTGAAGTCACGGCTCACCTCCCAGTAGGCTCCCACCACACCGCGCGTTGTGCTGCCCGTCTTCTTGCTCCGATAGTCCATATCGATGAAGAAGAAGGTGCTTCCGAGCTTGTCTGCCTTGAACATCTCCACAGTAGTGGTGATGGGCTGACGGCCGTCTTCGCTGTCGGGGTTAGTGGCCTTGCCAAGGTCGTAATGCAGTTGGACATTCACCTGGGAGAAGGCTGCTACAGCCATCACTTGCGCCAGTACGCACAGGAACAGTTTTCTCATTTTGATAGAGGTTTGAGATGAGTAATTTGATGATAAATATTGCTCAGGCACACAGAGACAGGCTCTTGCCCGCTTCCTGCGCGCCGTGGGATTTCCGTTAGTCCGCTTCCCTGGCATGGGCTGAAGGCCGGCCAGGCAGGGACGGCAGTGCGACAGGCGGCAGGAGATGCGCTCCCTGATGCCCGCCGCCACCGTTCAGAGTTCGCTGATGATGGCCTCGCGCTCCTTGCGCTTCTTCTCCGGCACCTCCAGCTCCGCAGCGGGATGACCTATGGGCACTATCACCGAAGCCTCTTCATCGGGCTCCAGGCCCAGCAGCTCATGCAGGCGGGCGGCATCGAAGTTGCACACCCAGCACGAGCCAAGTCCCTGCTCGGCGGCTGCCATGCAGATGTGCTCGGCAGCGATGGCGATGTCGATGTCGCCATGACGCTTGCCGTCACGGCGCACCCACTCCTCCTGGTGGCGCACTACACATATTATATATAGGGGAGCCTGGGCTATCCATTCGCGCTTGTAGCACGATTGCACCTGCTGGCGTACAGCCTCCGACTTCACCACGATAAACCTCCATGGCTGAAGGTTGACCGCCGACGGAGCCAGACGGGCGCACTCAAGGATATACTCCAGTTGACTCTCACTCACGGGCTCTGCGCTATAGCTGCGCACAGAAAACCTCTGCTTGCATAAATCCAGAAAACTCATACTTCGATTACATTCCTTTAGCAAAGGTAACATATTTTAATGTAACAGATGACACATATCGGTCTATTAGTGCACAGATACCGCAATAAAACACGAAAAACGCCGAAATGGGAGCAAAAAGAGTGCGGAAGAGGGATTATAGATGTACCTTTGCACAGGAGGGGCACATCTGTGAATGATCCCAAGAAGCAAGGAGCCTGATCCCACGCAGTGCGGTGCATCCACCATCGCAGCGCGCTGCATCGGCTATCGCAGCACGCTGCGTGGGCACATGCAGCGCACTGCGTCAGACGGGCCATCCGGCTGCCGCTTTCTGCGCATCTGCCTCCCTGGACACACTTGCCCTACCCGCCCGTCCTCGCCAGAAAGCTTTGGAACCAGAAGAGGACAGCAGGAGGAGATGGCAAAGCGCCCTCCCCATCGTATCGGAACAAGACAAGAGAGAAGAAAGACAACGGCCACGGAAGAGGAGGAGCATCTTCCTCATCTTGACGGAACAAGACAAAACAGACAAGACATGAATATCATAGAGACAGAGAGCGCCAGCGACCCACGCCTGGCAGCCTACTGCACGCTCACCGAGGCGCAGCTGCGCAACCGGTTGGAGCCCGAGAAGGGAATCTTCATAGCCGAGAGCCCCAAGGTCATCAGAGTGGCAATGGAGGCAGGCTACGAACCTGTGTCGCTGCTGTGTGAGCGCAAGCACATCGAGGGTGACGCAGCCGACATCGTGGAGCAGATGGGTGACAAGCCCATATATACAGGCAGCCGCGAGGTGCTGAGCCAGCTCACCGGCTACACGCTCACCCGTGGAGTGCTGTGTGCCATGCACCGTCCCAAGGAGCGCAGCGTGCAGGAGGTGTGTCAGGGAGCAAGCCGCATCGTGCTCATCCACGGCGTGGTAGATTCGACCAACATAGGTGCCATTTTCCGCTCAGCAGCTGCCTTGGGCATCGACAGCGTACTGCTGACACGCGATTCGTGCGATCCGCTCAACCGCCGTGCAGTGCGCGTGTCGATGGGAAGCGTGTTTCTCCTGCCCTGGACGTGGGCCGACCAGCCCTACGAGACACTCAGCGAACTGGGCTTCAAAACGGTGGCCATGGCACTCACCGACAGAAGCATCCCCCTCGATGCACCCTGTCTGGCTGCCGAAGAGCGGCTGGCCATCGTGATGGGCACCGAAGGGGATGGTCTGCCAGCACACGCCATCGAGGGAGCCGACTACGTGGTGCGCATCCCCATGCAGCATGGAGTGGATTCGCTCAACGTGGCGGCAGCCTCAGCAGTAGCGTTCTGGCAACTGCGCAAGCGCACCGACTGACGGGCGCCAGACTTATCGGAGGGGTGGCAGAGGCGCGAAGCAGCGCGATACGAACGGCAAGGCCAGGCGCAGAGAGTAGTGCCAGTACTCCCAGTTATGCACGCCATTCCTCACACGGAACTCGTGGCGGACACCCTTGTTGCGCATCAACTGATGGATGCTGGCGTTGACATCGAACAAGAAATCATCGTCGCCACAGTCGAAGAACCACTTTACGCTACGTAACTTCTGCAGCGTGGCTTCATCGGCCTGCTGCATAAACTTGATGGTCGAAAGGCGGTTGACCGACTCACGCGTCCTGTAGAGGCAGTCCTGTTTGTCCTTTGGCTCCTCCTTGAAATCGTCGCACGCAAGCCAGGCACTCATCGCGAAGCAGGCACAGAACACCTCTGGATGACGCTGGCAATAGGAGGTACTTCCGCCTCCTCCCATCGAGAGTCCCATCACGGCGCGGTGTCCTTTCTCCGACACGATGCGGTACTTCTCCTCCACCTGAGGCATGAACTCATTGAAGAAGAAGTCCTCATAGTTCCATCCTTCCACATTGAAGTAGCCGCACGGCGTATTGTGCACATCGGAGCTACCCGCATTGGGCATCACTATCACCATCTCGTCGGCCTCGCCCGAGGCTATCAGCTCGTCGGCCACAAGGTTCATACGGCCCTTGTCCAACCAGGCGGTGTAGTCATCGCTCAGGCCATGCAGGAGATACACGACGGGATACATGCGCTCGCCCTTGCCGAAGCCATCGGGCAGATACACGTTGTACTTCACCCATGCACCCAGCACCTGGCTCTTGACCGAATCGGTGCGCACACGGCCGGCACTCGCTGCAATGCACTGAAGGGCGAGCAGCAACATCAACATCAGTTTGCTTCTTGTCATATCATATCGTTATTTTAGGGTTAAAGAGTCCCATTTAGTCCCATCCCGCAGAGGCAAGCACACGATTTTGCACGGTTTCACCGCTGTCATCGCTTACCACCACACCTGCTCTCCCTGCACGCAGGTGAAGGGCCGCGTGTCGCTTCCACGGGTCTTGTTACGCAGGAGGTAAAGCCCGTCGGGCGAGATGTGGTCATACCTGAGCCACGGATGCTCAGCCTTGCGAGTATTGAGCAGAAGCCACTTCTTGCCGTTCCAGCAATAGAGCTGGTAGGTGTCGTCCGGCTCTATAGTGTTGCCGTCACCACGGAACAGGTAGTAGATGCGTCCCACTCGAACCGGTTTGCCAAAGTCCATACCCACCCACGACGACTGGGGCAGCGGTGCATCGAAGAAGGTGAGCGCATCTCCGTCGAACACCGCTTCGCGCCGGCCACCCCTGCCCATGAAGGAGCCCGGAGTGCCTATCACCTCTCCTGCGAGCCGCTCACCCGTCTCCCGGCCGAAGAACTGCATCTCGGCCATGTTGCAGTAGCTTAATGGCTGGTCCTGCTTATAGCGCCAGTAGCGGTAAGGCGGTAGGCTGTCGGGCAGTACCAACTCGCGTCCGAAGGCATGGCCATCGGTGATGACTGCCACGGTGTGGAAGCTGGCAGAGTCGCTGCAGTTGGATGCCTGTATCTCTCCACCCTCTATCCTACCCAGCACGTCATACACATAACTGAGCGTGGGATAGCGGCGGCGTGCCACCACATGCTCGCTCCCCTGGGTGCGGAAGCCCACCACGCGCATGCTTCCATCATAATCCAACACAAAGGGCAGCCCTATGAACTCCTCCGTTCCATCGGCATTGTAGCGCAGGGGCATGTACAGCACATCGCGTCCCATATCGGTGAAGGTGGCCTTGCCTTGCTTCACCTCGGCATAGGCCACGGGCGTCCAGCCCTTGGTGTCGAACACTGCCAGATATACATAACTGCCGTGGCGCACATTGACGGGCAGGGTGACATCGCAACACTTGGCGTAATGACTGGTGACGTCACGCATGAAGACATTGCGGAAGAAGCGGGGAACAAACTTCTCGCGGCGGTTCAGCCGCTTCAGGTCAAGGTTCTGCGCATAGGTGAAGCGGTAGGCCTTGGGCATCTTCTCATCGGGCTTGTGCTCCTCGCCTGGCTGGGTGCAGATGCCGGTGAAGGGCACTTCGCGCCCTTCGTTGGTGAGCACCACATTCCATGAGTGTCCTATATTGCGGTAGGCCCAGTGCGGTGTGAAGTCCATCACCACGGGTATGCCCTGGCTGCGCAGCAGTATGGTGGCCATGAAGACATAGAAGTCACAGGTGCCCATAGGCAGCTGCAAGGCATCCTCCAGCCGCATGTTCTGGAACTCGATATTGGCTCCATGGTCCGGTTTCATCAGGCTGTTCAGGTTGCAGTTGACCACTTTGGCTGCCTGCAGAGCCGAGTGGGCATACTGGTCACACCAGCTGAGTCGTTCCAATCCCTGGCATTGATAGCCCTGCATACGCTTGCGCCAGTCGTCGAGCATCTGCATCTCCACCACCTTGTAGGGCAACAGGTACTCGCAGAATTCGTCGTAGCTCAGGTGCCGCGCCCATCTGCCCTCCTTCCACTGGCGGAATGCCTCGTCGATGTTGGCGATGAGATAGTCGGCTGTCACCACCCTGCTGTCCAGTGTCTTGTCGGCCTGCTGCATGCCGCATCGTGCGGCAGCGGCATTGATGGAGTCGCGCTGCTCCTCAAAGTCACCTCCCCGCATGCGCCGGCACAGTTCGCCCACTTGCCTCGAGTAGCGCAGTACCTGGGCCGTGTCGGTATAGGAGTAATGGCCAGGCATGTTCTCTATGAGGAAGTGTGCAGCCGCCAGCTTGAGCGAGTCATGGGCATAGTGACGGAGCACCTGCTCCAGTTGCGCACGGTTTTCACCCGCAAACCGGAGGGCTTCCTCCAGCCTGGGGTCGTCATCGCGGCGGCCACAGGCGGCTGCCACAAGCAGCAGCAAGAGGAGCAGCATGGCTCTGGAACATCTATTCATAAGTAACATTATAACTCTCATAAGCCTGCTTTTATTGTTCCAGAATGCAACTTCGGGCCTCTTCCCTGGCCTCTCTCACCAGCGGTGAATCCTGCTTCACAGGCAGGCGCAGCAGGCAATGGGCTATACGTACGGTCTGCTCCCGCATCCCCTGCTGCCTGTAGAGGCGCATGAGGCAGAGCAGCGGATAATGGCGCGCAGGACTCTGGCCATGGGCCTGGCGATAGGCTTGGCAAGACTGGTCAAAGGCCTGCAGATGCTGATAATTGTGGCCGATGAGCACATAGAACATGGCATCGTTGCTCACCAGAGTGCCCTGACGGAGCACCTGATTGCTCTCGTTGTATCTGCCACAGGAGGCCAGCGCCTGACCGCAACGGAACAGAAACTGGGCATCATGCTGCATGAGGGGCAGCAGGCTGCGGTATTGTTCGATGACACGGGGGCCATTGCTACCCATCACCATACGGCTCTGCCGGGTGGCGAGCACCCGTTGGCGAACCGATGGAACCACCAGAAAAGCCGATATCACCGCGAAAACCGTCAGCACGAAAGCCCTTCCCAGACTTCTCCCGCGGGGCTTGGCTGCATGATGCACGGCACTCCTCCTGCGCGGCGAAGCGGCATAGGCTGCCAGCAGCACCAGCATGAGCTGGAAGGGCAAGAGCTGGAAGGGATAGGAGAAAAGGGAGAAGACAAGCAAGCCGAAGAGCACAAGCCAAAGGGCCGAACTGCGCCTGCGCAATCTGTGGAGCATGTTCAGCACAAGCATGAGGGCGATGAAAAGTCCCGTCACTCCCTGCTCCACCGCCACACGCATGCCGTCGGACAGCGCATAGGTGAGCGTATCGGCATGAGCCGCCAGCGCCAAGGGCATCTGCGAGTGGAGCGCTGCCGTCTGCTGGCCATAGGCATGGAAGAAGGTGCCTATACCGCTGCCGAAGAACGGACTCTGCGCCACTGCCGACGATGAAACGGCAAAAAACAGCACACGTCCATCGGCTGACCCACGCTTGAGAGCATACAGGAGCAGGAACGCCGCCAGCAGGCAAAGCACCAGCGAGCAGCGCAGACGGAGTGACATACGGCGCCAGCCGGCGGCCACCAGACAGCACAACCCTGACACCAATGCCGCCCTGCTCCATCCCACAGGCAAGAGCAGCGAGCATAGCACCAGGGTACCTGCGGTGAGCCAGAAGACCAGTTGCCTGACACGAACATTCTGCGATGGAATGGGCGAAAAGAAGCGATACAGCCCCAGGCAGGCTCCCATGAAGAGGGCAGCCGAGCAGGGGCCGGGATTGAGGAATGTGCCCGTGAAGGGGAAGAGGGCATGCCGGCTGCTGCCAGTGAGCAACTGGAAGATGCAGAGCAAGGCCTGAAGGAGTGCAAAGAGCGCGAGCGAGCCCTCGGTGAACAGTGCCGATGGGGCCGAGCACGAGAACAGGAGGCGCAGGCCGGCATAAAGCGAGGCAAGCGACACGGCTCTGACCACAGCATGCAGGCAGGGCACCTGGGGAGTGTACCAAGCCCGCAGAAGCACATAGAGCAGCCACACGGTTACGATGAAATCGATGTTACCGAGGCGCGGGCGCACTGGGGAAACCACCCTCATGCACAATCCCAGCACGGCCAGCACTGCAGCCGCCACAGGCAGGGCGACGTCGGCCCGACCGAAACCCGTCTGCACCGGGTACAGCATCAGCCCCACCACTGCCAGCACACCCGCCAGCGAGAGCAGGTGAGGCAGGCGAAGGGCCATGCCAGAGGGACTGGGGAAAGCATGCTGTCCGTTCATCTCAAACTCCTCATAAACCTGTGTCGGCGCAAGCGGCCCGTCTGCGAGTCACGCCCATAGAGCACGCATTGCGCTACACCTATTATATATTGCTCGGGCACAAGCCCCCAATAACGCGAGTCATTGGAGTCGCACACATTGTCACCCGCCATGAAATAGTAATTGTGCCCGAATGTATGATGGGTCAGAAGCCTCCCGCAGCTGTCACGCACCTCGCCACGCTCCCAGTCGATAAGCAGTTCCTGCTGCAGTTCCCACTCGATGGGCTGGCGCAGATAGGTGGCCGTGAGGGGTGTGAGAGGCACCACATCGCCACAGCAAGGCACGTAGATAGGCCCCATGTTCTTCACTGTCCAGGGCACATGAGCGTCGAAGGGATGCACATAGAACACCTCGCGGGTGAAGACGCTATCGGGCGCGGCAGCCAGGCGTGCCTGCTCCTCCACAAGCCCCAGCGCACCGGGCTGGCGGCTGTTGACATACCGCCCGTCCACCACCGCAATGCTGTCACCGGGAACGGCCAGGCATCGCTTGGCATAGACATGATTGATGAGGAAGGAAATGTGCGCATCGTGCTGCGGACCATTGAATACTACCACATCGCCCCTGCGCACCTGGCGGAGTCCCTTCAGGCGCATGCTCTGCAACCGGGTGGGCACCGGACGGATGTCGAGATTGCGATAGAGGCGCGGCCCCACGATGGTCTTGCACACCAGCAGGCGGTCACCGGGCTGCAGGGTAGGCAGCATGGAATTGGTGGGGATGACGAAGACATCAAGCAGGAAGACGCGTGCCAGGAGCCACAGCAGGTAGAGGAGCAGCAGCGAAAACACTGCTCCCATCAGCCACATAAAGGCACTCTTCAAGATCTTTACCAGGTTTGCCATGCCCACTTTGATTGCTTGCCGGCACTCACCAACATACCGGAAAGCGGGCCTTAAACCGCCTCTCCAGCCTCCGAATGGTGGTACACCGACCGCAAAAATACATTCTTTCTCCCTTTCTGGCAAGTTCTTCTGGCTCAAAAGCGCCTCTCGCAAGGGAAATGGACGAAGCCCCCAGCCCTTCTGCCCTACAATGGGGCAGAAAACGAAGCGCGCTGCACAGGCCATCGCACCGCACTGCACACGGCATCGCACCGCGCTGCACCAGCCATCGCACCGCACTGCACCGGACGGAGCAAAAAGGAAGGCCGGACTCCACTGCGGAATCCGGCCTGGCTGTGAGTGCTATGCGCGGGGATGCTTACCACACATCCTCGGGCTTGCTGGGATTGTCATACACCTCCTTGGGGCACCACTCCATGTAGTCCATATAGAGCTCCTTCTTGTCGGAATCCAGCACGCTCTTGAAGCGCACGTAGTATGTCTCGTTGGGGTCAAGGGTCTGCCGCACGATGATGTGGCGGCAGCAGCGGGAGTCGTCGCGTGCCGTGAGTGACGGATTGCCCTCGTGCACCTCGTGGCGCGCGCTCTTCATCAGGCCATGGTTGCGCAGGTTGTGGTCTATCTCACTTATCTCCTCCTCGTCGCGGTTCTCGTCGGTAAGGTCGGCCCACGTGGCCGCCTCGCCATAGGAATCCACTATGCCCTTGGTCATGTCAATGGGTATGCCTGCCACAGGCAGGTTGTCGGGATTGCTGCCGAAGTATATCTGCACGATACCGCGTGCCCCTGTGGCGAGGGTCTTGTAGCGCAGTTCATAGGTGCCTCTGCGCGGCACGGGCGGGAGCTTGAACATGATGTCGTAGTGTCCGATGGCCTTCATCTCGTCCTGGGTATAGTTGGCCCAGTTGACACGGTAGCCGTTGAAGTAGATGAAGTTGGTATCGTCGCTCATGATGCGCATGTTGCTGAAGTAGCGGTAGTACTTGTCAGCGGGGATATACACATGCTGGTAGCGGTCCTCGGTGGATTCGGCTCGGCGTATGCCGTTGGTGGCTGCCTCGGGGAAGAGTGCCATACCGTCGAAGCGGATGCGCTCGCGATGGAGGTTGTTGCGCACGGCATCGTCATAGGCGATGGGCGTGCTGAGGGGATAGATGCAGGCGTTCTCCACGTCATTGACAATGGTGAGGTCGCCCGAACGATCTACGTAGGCTCCCTCCTTGTCAGGGTCACAACTGAGCTCGAAGCCCGTTCCCTTGATGCCGTTGTCGAGGTTGGGGAAGCGGTTGAGATACACTCCTTTGCTCTCCTTGGTCTCGATAATCTTCAGCAGACGCGGCTTGCCCATGGTGGCATACCACTCCACCACGGGCAGGGTGTAGCGGTAGGGATTGCTGATGCTGTAGCCCAACTCGTTGCAGTGATACACCAGCTTGTTGGCCTGCAGGCGCATGGGGAGTATGTGATAGGTGACCCACTGATTGAGCAGATTGCCTTCAGAGCGGAAATCCGCATCGGTGGTGAATACATCCTCATCGGAGTACTGGTGACGGTCGAGCACCCAGCGCATGACCTGCTGGGGCACATCGTTGGCCGTAGGATCAATGCCCTGCTCACGCCAGAACGCATCGGTCTCGGCAAAGATAGTGAATCCGTACTTGCGGTGTTCGGGTGCCAAGGCATCAGACTCGCTGTTGCCCGACTTGTCGCTGAAGCCTGCACTCATGTATTTCTCCAGGTCGGGGATGGCATTCGTCTGGTAGAGTCGCTCATAGGTCTCGTCTCTCACAGCCGACAGAGTGTCCATCAGCCCACAGGCCAGCACACACTTGGCAAAGGTGAGATAGCCGTCGGTGCCCTTCTCGATGACGTTGCGCAAGTAGGCGGCGCAGGTCATGTCAGTAGGCGCAATGACCTTGTGCATCTGGAAGAGCACACCATTGATGACCTGGATGTCGCGATTCTTCTCGTCGATAGGGCAGTCGCGGTTGATATAGATGCTGTCGGGATAGTCTTCGGGGGAGTAATAAGTGAGCCTCTTGTCGTTGAGGTTGGGCAAGGGGAACTCGGCGTTGTTCACTGTGGGGAACTGTGCCATGGTGTAGCGCTGCGTCTCTACGTCTCCCCCATCGATGATGCTGTTCTTGACAATCACCTTGCGAATGGAATCGAGCTTGGTGCTGTCGGCAAAGGAGTCCCATGAGGGAGATGAGATAAGGCCTTCTGCCACCAGAGACTGCAGGTAGGAGTGGATGGCCTCATTGGTTGGGGCGAAGCATGTATAGTTGCCTCGGGCCGTGAGTATCTGATATACGGTGGTGGCCGAAACGTCGCTCATGGCCACCTTCTTCGTCAATGCCAGATACTCGGAATACACTGCGTGGGCCTCCAGATAGCTTGCCATGGTGTGCTGCTTGAAGACGTATCGTGCCGAGGTGTCGATATGCTCGGTGCATGAAGCAAGCAGGAGGAGCGCCGACATTATTGAGAAGAGATACTTTCGCATGGATAATGGTTGTTTGGATTATTGTTGCATCGATTGGTGAAAGCATTCTACCGGCCTCCCCTTGCGGGTTGGCCGGTAGAATGGATAATATAGGAATGGGATTACTTCACCAGTACCTTACGGCCGTTGATGATGTAGACGCCCTTCACGGTGCGGCTGACACGCTGACCTGAGAGGTTGAAGATGCCCTTCACGGCAGGAGCGGCCTTCTCCTCCACGGTGTTGATGCCTGTGGGCCATGTGTATTCAGCACCCTCGGCATCGGCCTGCTCCTTGCTGATGTATTGCATGTGACGCAGGCTGATGACTGTTCCCTCGGTCACGTCAGAACCCAGGTCGAAGCGCAGGATATCCTCAAGGTCACCGAATGACCACTTCTCCAGTGCAGGAGCAATGTAGAAATACACGGTCTTCCAGTCGCTTGAAGCGGCAAAGCCATCGGCATCCAGAGTCTGGGTGGCCACGAGAGAAGGTGTGCCGAAGTAGAATCGGCTGCCTGTCAGATTGGCCTCGCTCTTATACTCAAACTTGAGAACTGTCTTGGTGGAGTCGAGTGCCTCGTAGGCACCAGTAGCAAGCACATAGGGACGGCTGCTGGCGGCAGTGATTACGTAGGAGAATGGTTCGTCCTCGAAATAGCCCATATCGGCAGCGTTCGTTACAGTCAGATAGTCGGGCCACTTGGCATAGATGGCCTCCTTGGCGGCAAGAGCACCGGCTTCATCATAGATGCCACCCAGCAGATTGTCCTGCATGTTGAAGATGTCAGCCTCGAGCGCCGACTGGTTGACCATAGCGGTATTGTTCATCCACTTGTCATATACCTTCTGCATACCGTCCTTGGCCACGATGTAGGCATCCTTGGTAGCGTTGATCTGGTCGCACAGGGCACTGAAGGTAGCCTGCAGCTCAGCCTTGGCAACCACAGTGGTGGCAGTCTCGGAAGCGGCAGCGGCCTCGGTGGCAGCGTTGCGCTCAGCCTGACTGAAGTTGGGTGTATGCTTGAAGTTATTGATATCGTCGGCCACATAAGCGTTGAGCACGGCGGCACGCTTTGCCTGGCATGCCAGAGCGCGGTCGAATGCGGCATTCACCTCATCGGTCTCCTCATTGCCCAGATAGAAGATGCGGGTGTTGCCCATTGCGCTCCAGTCACCCTTGCCATTGGCGTTGTCGGGGGTTCCCTCGTTCTTCATTCCGAAAGTCAAACGGCCATCGGTCACCTTGACAACGAGCACATTCTCGTAACGGCCAGCCTTGAAAGCCACACAGCTTCCGTTCACGCCCCAGATGACATAGCTCAGAGTGTCGCCTGTCACGGCGTCGCGGATGGCCTTGTCGGGTATTGAACCGCTGATATAACAGTTCTCACCGTCAACAGCCTGTGCAACATCCACTCTCTCCTCATATACTGTGGGTGCATATATCTGGGCGTCGTTGGCATAGACGATGGCGCGATAGTTGGTACTTGTAGTGTCGCCCGCAGGACGGAAGGCTGCGTTGATGCGCACCTCGTAATAACCATCCTTGAGTCCGGTGAGTGTCTGATGGATGTCGAAGATGCGCTTTTCGTTGCAGAACTCACCTGCTGACATACCATTATAAGTGCCGTAAGAGAAGGCGAACTGGCTCCATCCCATACCGCCCTTAGCCAGGCTGGGATCGATGACCATCGGGGTAATCTCGGTACCGGCAACGTAGCCCTCTGTCACGAGAGCCCTCTTCATAGACTCCACGAAGGAGATTTCCTCACGCAGGAGAGAGTCGTTGAGCAGGCGCTCCTCGACGATGTAAGCATAAGAGCCCTGTGCAAAGAGGTCCTCTGAAGGCTCGATGGCCTCATCGCCCACATAGCTGTTGATGCGGTCGAGGGCGGCTCCCGTCAATTGGGGATTCTGCTTCACATAGTTTTTCAGTGCATCCACAGCATCGATGTAGCTCTGATAAGAGGCAACCGAAGCCTTTATGCTGTCCTGCAGGTTGACGATGCCGTCATAAGCGCGGAAGAGTACCTCCATGTTGACAATCTCGTCGATACCCTCTATCTGCTCGCTGTAACGGTCAAGCAAGCGCTGCTCGCACACCACGTCAGTGTTGAAGTCATTGGCTTGCGTCTTATAGTCTTCGCGAACGATCTGGAATTCTTCGGGTGTTCCAAAGTGCAGCTCCTGCATCTGCTGGCCGTCGCCACTGAACGGCTTCTCCACTACGAGCTTGTAGTAAGTGTATTCAGTGGTGGTCTCTGAGCTGAATCCGAAGTACGAGGCAGTGTTGTTTGTGGGCTTC
Source organism: uncultured Prevotellaceae bacterium (assembly GCA_900543815.1). Lineage (GTDB taxonomy): Bacteria > Bacteroidota > Bacteroidia > Bacteroidales > Bacteroidaceae > Physcousia. The sequence continues at coordinate 41,255 of UQST01000002.1, read as the reverse complement.
AGACGGTTCTGCCCGACGCCGGTCTTCTCGTCAACCAATACCCATCCTGCGGCATCCTTGGTAGCCTCTCCATCGCCTGCGAAGTTGGCTGCATATATCTTCCAGGTGCTCCAGTTGCGGCCGGCAAACTTCTCGGTGTCGCCTCCGGTGTTCAATGTATAGAAGTAGGGGTTGACGGGCTTGACGGCGCGGAAGATGACGTAAGGCGGATTGCTGCTGTTGACAGTGCATCCCCACTTGGTCTCATAGTCATTGTCGAGAAGCTTGCTCCAGCTTTCGTTGTCGTTCCATTGGCCGTTGCCGTCCAATATGATGAAGCGTGTGGTCTCCTCGTCCTGTATTGAGGCAATCAATGTACCGAGGTAAGTGGTCTCTGCCTTGATGCCGGCATTGTCGAGCTGGCAGTTTTCGGCTATATAGGCATGTGTACCGTTGCGGTAGGTGGAGCCTGGTGCCTCGTTCTTCTCAACGTAGCCCTTGACCAGATTGTCCAGTGTGGCAAAGTCGGCGAAGAAGGCTGCGTTGGCCACCAGTTCGTTATACACAGAGTCATACTTGGCATAGAGCTCGGCGCTGGAGTTGATTTTCCCCTGCAGGTCATTGAGCTTAGTCACCAGTGTTCCCACTTCGGAGATGCTGGTGCAGCTCTTCAACTGTGCCAAAGCAGCCTTGTACTCATCCACCAGCGAGCGCTGTGCCAGCATATCGGTATTGAATGCAGCCATCTCGGCATACTTCTCATTGCGGTAGAGGATGCGGTTGGCATCGTTTCCGAAGGCAAATTCAGACATCTGCTGAGTGGTTCCGCTCATGAGTGCCTCCACCTCAATCTTGAAGTACTGATACTGTGTGGCCGAAGGCTTGGAGAGCTGGAAGAATGCAGTTGCAAACTTGGCAGCGGGCAGTTGGTCCTTTCCGATGTTAGTCTTCTCGTCGAGGAGCACCCATCCCTCTGCGTCCTTCTCGGCAGCCTCCACGTTTGCGAAGTTGGCACCATATATCTTCCAGGTCTTCCAGTTGCGGCCGGGATTGTTCTGGGTATCGTTTGCTGTAATCAACTTATAGAATGTGGGAGCAATGGGCTCGCTGGCAGAGAATATCACGAAGACCGATGCATTATCTGTAGTACACCACTTGGTCTCCTGGTCCTTATCAAAGAGGAAGCCAGGTCCCTCGTTTGTATTGGTCTCCGTACCGTTGACCGCCGTGAGAGTACAATCGATGGCACCCTCTATCATATCGCTTGCATACAGCTCCAACATCTCTCCCACGGCACGTACCTCCGCAGTCACGGCATCGACGTCGAGTTCTGCATTGGCCACGATATAGGGATAAGAGCCACGTGGATAGAGGCTGTTGGGAGCGATGGACTCGTTGATATAGTCGCCCACGACCTTGCGGCCATTGCCTGTGATGCAGGTGTGATTCTCGTAGTGGAGTTTCAGGTTCTCCAAGGCAGAAGCCAGTTTCTCATAAGCTGCAATGCTGACATTGATATCAGAGAGCAGTCCGTCTATCACGCTCTTGTGCTGCTGCATGGCGAAGATGTCGGTGCAGGTGTTCAGGGACGAGAGTGAACTCTTGTAACTGTCCTTGAGCGACTGCTGGAACACTTTGTTGTCATCTACAGCCTTGAGTGCTTCCTGATAGACAGCTTCGCGGTCGTTGGCAAACTGAGCAGCGTCGCCCAGTGCGAACTCACTCATCTGCATATATCCTGCACCACTCTGTATGGATGCCACCTCTATCTTGAAGTAGGTATATTTAGTGCTGTTCTCCTCAGACGGTGTCAGGAAGACTGTGAAACAGTTCTTGTCTGGCAGCACCTCCTCAGTGACGCTCTTGTCATCGAGGAGCACCCAGCCCTCGGCATTGCGGGTCACTTTGCTCTCATCCGCTTCGGCTATGGCATAGATCCGATAATCCTTCCAGTTGCGATGGTTCCAGGATGCGTTGTCGATTCCAGTCACCAGCTTGTAGTATGTAGGAGCAATGGGTCGGGTGGTCTTGAATATTGCATAGGCACCCTTACCGTCCTTGCCGTAGTCGGCGCTCTGCTCTAAACCTGTACCCCACTTGGTGCTGATGTTGCCATCAAACAGCTTGTTCAGGCTCTCCCCACTGCCGTCCCAGCGTGTTCCACCCAGTATGGAATAGCCCAGAGGTGCAGCATTGAAGAATGCCTCGCTGGTTCCGAAACCAAACTCACTCATCTGCAACCACACATCCGTAGCGCCGTTCACAGCACGTGTAATCTTGATCATGTAGTACTGATAAGCGGTGGTTCCATCGGCCTTGTTGAATGTGAAATCCACTCCTGCCTGGTTCTCGGCAGGAAGAATCTCGCCCTTGCGGTCATCGATGACCGTCCAGTTGGCCTCCACAACAGCCTCCGCATCCGACGCGAAGTTGGCTGCGCTGATGGTCCAATCCTCCCAGTTGCGGTTAGGATTGCTCTTGGTATCGTTGCCGGTAACCAGGAAATAGGTTGATGGAACGATAGGCTCCGAGGTCTTCATAATGATGTAGGCAGGGTCGGCATTGTCCTTCATGAAGCTGTGCCCCATCTTGGTAGATGCCTTTCCATCTACTAAACTGGGAAAGCCTTCGCCCCCCGTTCCTCCTGTTCCGCTTAAGGCTGTGATGGTCACAGCCGCTTGCACACCTTGAGCACACAACAGCATCGCACAAGCAAAAGCTGTCGCATACACAAGACGAGATAGTGTAAATCTCTTCATCTCTGATTTGTTTTGCGTTAATAATATGGTTATGTAAGTCAATATATATCTTCATCAGTTGTCCCCAGCATCATCCTGGGTCTGCAGGAACGTCATGAATGACACCTGGCAACATGCCTAAATCCCCCCGAAAGCGAATTGCGCATCTCCACTCACAAAGTTAGCAAATTCAAATATCCTTACTCTCATGCTCTATACACTTTTATGCGTCAGTTAACACAGTTTAACACTTTATCTGATTTTATGCGTTACTTTACCACTTTTCTGCCGCCGCTGAGGATGATTCTGTTCGCTTTTTGAGCCTCCTGACTGCTCTGCCAGCGTCTGCCCAACAGGTCATACACGCCCTGGAAGCGTTTTCCTGCACCATCAGGAGCGTCCTCCGCGATGCCATTGATGCCGTCGGGCACCTGGCTGTAGTCTATCGGGAAGTCAAACGGAGCCTGGTTGACCGCCCCGATGGAGGCATCATCGATGTGCTGGTCAAGGAGCACCCACCCCGCGTCATCGGGCGTGGTCAGGGGCGTGTTGCTGCCATAGAGCCTCCACGACGAGGGATTGCGCATGGCGTAGGTCTGTGCATCACCAGCCGTATAGAAACGGTAGGCCGATGGGCGCAGGGGCATGCCGGCATCGAGATAGAGGCAGGCGGTCTGCTTGAGAGGGCCGCACCACTTGGTGTCAAGGTTGCCATCTACCACATTCTCGGGGCCTTCATGGGTATAGCCCTCGGCATCAGATGCATACATGCTCAGCGGTGCGTGCTCCGTACCGGCCGCATCGAGCAGGTCCAGCTCGGCCATCTGCACGGTGTGGCCGCCCTGTACACCATCGATGGCAAGCAGGAAATAGCGGAAGCCCGGCTGCTCGCGCACCACCGAAAGCTCGCATTCGGCGATGAGCGGGGTGTAGTCGGGCGACTGGACCGTCACCACGCAGCGCCCCAGCGACCGGGCTGTCACCCTACCCGAAGCATCCACCGTGGCCACAGCCTCGTTGCTGCTGTTCCACTGCAGGGGTATCGCACTCATGCTGCGAGGCTTGACCTCCACCTGCAGCTGCACGCTGCCGCCCACAGGCACGCTGGCCTCGGCACTCGCCATCTGCAGGTCGGTGACGGCATGGAGCAGCATGTAATCGCACAGGGTGTGGTTGGCGGCAGGCAACGGACTGTCGCCCGTCTGCTCGTCAATCAGCACCCACGAGTCATCGCCTGCGTCTGCGGTGCATGTGTTGCTGCCGCTCAACGTCCAGCAGAGCGGATTGCGCCCGGCATTGGCAGCTGCATCGTTGGCCGTGCCGATGCGATAGCCAAAGGGCTCCACCTCGCTGCCCGCATCGAAGAAGAAGCTTGCCCTGCCCGAGAAGGCCGAGCAATACTTGGTGTCCATACTGCCGTCGGCGAGGTTGCTCCAGTCCTCGTGGCTGATGGTACTGGGTGTGCCGGCATAGATGCTGAGCGCCGGCACGGGCTGCAGGTCGGCATCGAGGAGGTCAAACTCCGCCATCTGGATGAGCGTGCCTGCCTGTACGGCGGTCACCTCATACTTGTAATACCGGTAGCGCGCTGCGGTGGGCAGGATGTTGGTATAGCGCCCGCCGTCCTGATAGACCCTCCCGTGTGAGGCCACGGGGACGGGATGGAGGTCCCTCGCACGTACATTATTTATATTCTGACGCCAGGGAGAATCGGGGTCGCTGCCCGCAAGCAGGTGGCACAGGGCGCCGCTCTGCACCGTGGCAGGACGCACGTGGGTCACCTGATAGGCAAATGTGTCGTAGCAGTCGGTCACCTGGAACTTGCCTTCGGTGACGGCAAACTCGGCCACAGGCACCTCTCCGCGCAGCCGCCCGGCGTTGTAGCAGCGGCGCATGAGCACGTCGCCCTCCGACCACGCCACCATGGCACTGGCCTTGCTGCCTGCACTCACAGCCCCCACATTGTAGCAGTCCCTGAGCACCAGGTCGGCTCCCGCACACACCCGTGCCACCAACGCAGCCGCATTGTGCCCGTCGGCCGTCACAGCCGCCTGGTTGCCACAGCGCTCCATGATGAATGTGCCGCTGTGCACAATGCCTGCCAGCGCAGCCACATAGTCGGTGCCGTGCACCTGGCTGCGGCTTCCCAGGAAGAGGTCGGCCACGCGGGCGCCATCGGCCACATGGGCAAAGAGTGCCACCTGCGACTCTCCCGCGAGCGTCAGACCATCGATGGTGTGGCCTCCTCCCGCAAAGCTTCCCGTGAAGGGAGCCTCTGCCGTGCCGATGGGAGCGAAGAGCGTGTCCAGCTCCGTCATATCGAGGTCGCAGAGCAACTGTGCCCGTGCGCCTGTCTCACCGCCTGCCACCATGCGACTGAAGGCACACATATCCCATGGGCTGGCTATCTGATACACCCCGTCACGCCGCTGCAGTGACCGGTAATTGAGCTTGCGGTCCATCCACGCCACGCGGCCCTGCACATAGTTGCGCACCACATCCACCTCGGCATCCCACGTGCCCCACACGAGAGGGTTGCAGTGGAGCATCTGGGTGAGGTATGGCCAGCGCAGGAAATTGAGCCTCTGGCTCTCCCTGACGAGTGTGCGCAGCGAATCGACATACGCTCCCATCTCCTGGGCAGTGAAGAGCGAGTCGCGCCTAAGTTGCGCCCAGATGAGCTGCAACTGTGCCAGGGCATTGGGGTCAGAGAGCACCCTGCTCACCAGCACGCCCCACTGCCCCGCCTGCCTTACCTTATAGGTCCACTCCTCACGCCGGTTGCCGGGATAGACCGCACGGTCGTTGTCGAGCGCGAGGTCGTTGTCCCACACAGGTCCGGTGTAGATAAGGCTGTCGGCCCTCTGCTTGTACATGAACACCTGCCACAGCATGTCGGTATTGCCATTGTACTCGCAGGCCAGAAAATAGCGCAGAAAGGTATTGAGGTCGAGCATGCGCCGGTAGCCGCTGTGCCTGTCGGCATAGTCAGGAGCGAACACACGGTCCTCCATCGCATTGAAGTAATTGCGGATATAGTTGTATTGACAGGGCTGTATATCCTTCTTGTCGGGGTCGTTCACCGAGATGGGATTGCCGTGGCGCGAGGTGAAGTTGACAGGGTCTTGCGCTGCATAGCCGTTCATCTCCAGCAAGTAACCGCCTGTGATGCTCACCGAATCGGTGCTGGTATCGTCCATCTTGGCTATGTTGATGCGGTTCTTGTCCAGCCCCACATAGTCTGTGAGCTGGTAGCAACCGCGATAGTCGCCATTGAGGATGACATCCACGCAGCGGCACCAGGGCGTGAAGGGCATGCCCACCCTGCGGCTCACCTCGTAGGCCACATTGTTGCGTATGAGGGTCTTGTCGCCATAGTTGTTGATGAGAGTCCACTTCTTGGCCTTGGCCGGCGACTCGTCCCGCGCCGAGCCATGCAGCATGTGATGGCTCCTGCCGTCGTTGAACTTGATGCGGTAAGGCTTGTTTACATGCGTGGCAGAGTAGTTGCCGCGCACCCGCGTCAGTATGGGATACTCCTGGATGAGCGTTCCGCCCTCATAGGTGATGGTGATGCGTGACTCGAAGTCCTGCCCTTTCTGCTCGGGCACAGCGCCGTCGGCCACATGTATGCTGAGCGTTGGCAGGGCGGTCACCTGGTAGAAGCGGGAGTCATCGCCTGCGCCTTCGCGGCCATAGAAAGCCAGTTCGGCCACTTCGCAAAATGAACCGGCCGCGCCCACGTAGCGCACATAGCGGAAGCCCCTGCTCACGTGGACATCCACACTGGTAGCGCTGCCCTGCGCGGGAGTATCGCCTATCAGGTACAGGGGCACGGCATCCATGAAGTCGGGGCGGTTGGCTCCCTCGAAGAGCGAAAGGAGCATGCGGCCAGCCCCCTCGGCACTGCCCTGGCGCGGAGTGAAGGCTATGTGCGTGATGACATGAGGCTTGCCCAGGTCGAGCCCCACCCACTGGAAGTCAGGGCTGCCCGCCGAATAATAGGTGCTGATGTCGCCGTCGAAGGCCCGCGAGGCACTCTCTTTGTCCCCGCTGCTGATGATGCTGCCCTGCAGGAGGGGCTCTACCCCCTGCCCGAAGGCTGTGTGCGCCCCGCCCAGAAGCAATGCGGCCAGGAGGGCACAGGATTTCCAGAACATATTCATTAGGTTGTAAATTGACAAGAAGCCCTGAGGCTCGTACGTGCAGGCAGGCTCCGGCGGGTGGCCCCAAACCTCCCCACAGATGCCCTATGCCTCGCAAATTTACTCTTTTTCTGCGATATGAGGGCAAGTTCAGCGTGCTTTTTACTCAACCAAAGCGCACCCACCGCCATCCGTCCCTACAATGGGGCAGAAAACGCAGCGCGCTGCATCGGTCATCGCAGCGCATTGCATAGGGCATCGCAGCGCGCTGCACAGGCCATCGCACCGCACTGCTCCACGGAAGGCAGGACTGGGGGCAGGAACAGGGAGGGTTGCGGGGAGGACGGACAGCCATATTGCCGCACTTGGCGAAGCGGAATGAGCAAACAGGCAGAACGGGCACTCCAGGCAGCGGAAAAGGGGCAGAAAAAGGAGTGCACGGCTCCTATCTGCAGCCCGCATGCGGCCCACATGCCCACACAATGGCAGTCAGGGACACAAATCAGCAGGAAAAATTTTGCACTCCAGCGGAATTTCCTTATTTTTGCAGAATACATAACCGAAAAAAGAACACAGGCAATGAAAGGTATCGTACTGGCTGGAGGGTCCGGCACACGGCTCTACCCTATCACCAAGGGCATCAGCAAACAGCTCATGCCCATCTATGACAAGCCCATGATATATTACCCCGTGAGCGTACTCATGCAGGCAGGCATCAGGGAGATACTCATTATCAGTACCCCATTTGACCTGCCGGGATTCCAGCGCCTGCTGGGTGACGGAAGCGACATAGGCGTGAGCTTCACCTATGCCGAGCAGCCAAGCCCCGACGGACTGGCGCAAGCCTTCACCATAGGAGCCGACTTCATAGGCGACGACTGCGTGTGTCTGGTGCTGGGCGACAACATCTTCCAGGGCAACGGATTCCACTCCATGCTCACCGAAGCCGTAAGGGCAGCCGAGGAGGAGAGCAAAGCCACGGTATTCGGATACTGGGTGAAGGACCCCGAGCGATACGGTGTGGCAGAGTTTGACAGCAACAACAACTGCATATCCATCGAGGAGAAACCACAGCACCCACGCAGCAACTATGCCGTGGTCGGGCTGTATTTCTACCCCAACAAAGTGGTCTCCGTGGCACGGAGCATAGAGCCGAGTGCACGAGGGGAGTACGAGATAACGACCGTGAACCGGCGCTTCCTGGAGGACGGAGAGCTGAAGGTGCAGACCCTGGGACACGGCTTCGCCTGGCTCGACACAGGCACGCACGACTCGCTCTCAGAGGCCAGCACATACATCGAAGTGCTGGAGAAGAGGCAGGGCATCAAGATAGGATGCCTGGAGGGAATAGCCTACCGGAGCGGATGGATAGACGAGGAACAGATGAGAAAACTGGCTCAACCCATGCTCAAAAACCAGTATGGGCAGTACCTGCTGCAGGTCATCGAGGAGGTGAAGAGATATGGCAGGAACAACCAGGACTTTTAAACTAACTAAAGGAGGGAGGAGAAAATGAACATTCTGGTTACTGGGGCCAATGGCCAACTGGGTAGAGAGATGAGACTGACTGCCAAGGAAAGCAGCCATCATTACATATTTACCGACGTGGCACCCGCCGAAGGCCTGGAGACCATCCTGCTGGACATCACCGACCGCAACGCCGTGGAACAGATGGTGAGCGAGGAGCAGGTGGGGGCAATAGTGAACTGCGCGGCATGGACCGACGTGGATGCATGCGAGACAGACTCGGTCATGGCGGCCAAGGCAGAACGCATCAACGCCCTGGCACCTGCCATACTGGCCCAGGCGATGCGCGATGTGAACGGACTGCTGGTGCACATCAGCACCGATTACGTCTTCGGTCTGGAACCCTACAACACGCCCTGCAACGAGGAGCAGAAAGGCACACCCACAGGAGTCTATGGCCATTCGAAGCTGCGCGGAGAGATGGTCATACGCAACTCGGGCGTGCAGTACCTTATCCTGCGCACCTCATGGCTCTACAGCGAATACGGCAGGAACTTCTGCCGCACCATGATGAAGCTGACAGCCGAGAAGCCTCAGGTCAACGTGGTATTCGACCAGACCGGCACACCCACCTATGCTCTCGACCTGGCACAGGCCATCACCACCATCCTCGAAAGGGAATCGTGGCGAGGCAACACCGGCATCTACAACTACAGCAACGAGGGCGTGTGCAGCTGGTATGACTTTGCCATGACCATACGCAAGATGGCAGGACACGAGGCGTGCCAGATTAACCCATGCCACAGCAGCGAGTACCCGTCGCCCGTGAAGCGCCCTGCCTACTCGGTGCTGGACAAGTCCAAGTTCAAGCAGACCTTCCATCTGAGCATCCCCTACTGGGCTGAGTCGCTGCTGAAATGCGTCAACAACTTGAAAGGTAACATATAACAGGACACGGATATGAAGCGAAGCATCATCATCACAGGAGGCGCCGGTTTCATCGGAAGCCATGTGGTAAGGCTCTTTGTGAACAAATACCCCGACTACGAAATCATCTGCCTGGACAAACTCACCTACGCGGGCAACCTGGCCAACCTGGCTGACGTGGAGAAGCAAGCCAACTACCGCTTCGTCAGGATGGACATCTGTGACTACGAGGGAGTGAGCCGCCTCATGAAGGAGGCGCACGTGGATGGCATCATACATCTGGCTGCCGAGAGCCACGTAGATAGGAGCATCAAGGACCCCTTCACCTTTGCACGCACCAACGTAATGGGTACGTTGGCCCTGCTACAGGCTGCCAAGGAGTACTGGGAGTCGCTGCCGGAGAAATATGAGGGCAAGAGATTCTACCACATAAGCACCGACGAAGTGTATGGCGCGCTGGAGATGAACCGGCCCGAGGGCATCAAGCCACCCTACGCAACGGCGGCCAGCAGCACACAGCACCACCTGGCCTACGGCGACCAGTTCTTTCACGAGGACACCCCATACCGCCCACACAGCCCCTACTCGGCGTCAAAAGCCAGTTCGGACCACTTCGTACGCGCCTACCATGACACCTACGGGATGCCTACCATCGTGACCAACTGCTCCAACAACTACGGTCCCTACCAGTTCCCAGAGAAGTTGATACCGCTCTTCATCAACAACATACGCCACCGCAAGCCGCTTCCCGTATATGGCAAAGGGGAGAACATACGCGACTGGCTCTACGTGGAAGACCACGCACGGGCCATTGACACCATCTTCCATGAAGGCCGGGTAGCAGAGACCTACAACATTGGCGGCTTCAACGAATGGAAGAACATCGACATCATCAAGGTGCTCATCAATACCGTAGATCGTCTTCTGGGACGCGCTGAAGGCGAAGACCTCGGCCTCATCACCTATGTGACCGACAGGCCGGGGCACGATGCACGATACGCCATAGACAGCTCCAAGCTGCAACGCGAACTGGGTTGGGAGCCCAGCCTGCAGTTTGAGGAGGGCATAGAGAAGACGGTGAGATGGTATCTGGAGCACCAAGAGTGGCTGGACAACATCACGTCGGGAGAGTACGAGAAGTACTACAAGAGCATGTACGCAGGACGCTGACAGAAGCCACGCACGGCACTCCCGCCCACTGCCCGGCACCCTGGACAACCGGCAGCACCGCGCCAGCACCATTCCGGAGATACATCGTGCCACCCGCCACAGCCCACCGGCGCGAGACACACAACGCACTAAACCACAAAAGCCAACATGAGAAAAAGACTCTCTCAACTGCTTGCAGCCATCGTCTGCAGCGGAGTGGCTGCCATCGCGCAGACCACCACCTCCCCCATGCCAACCAGCATCGAGGGATGGGCCGACAGGGCAGCACGCTTCGGCAAAGCCATTCCACAGGAGCAGATATTCGTCCACATGGACAACAACTGCTACTTCCTGGGCGACACCATATACTATAAAGCGTATGTGCAACGCTCCGACACACGCAAGCCCAGCGGCGTGAGCGGTGTGCTCTATGCCGACCTCTACAACCAGGATGGCTACTTGGTGGAACGACAGCAAGTGGAGCTAAGGAACGGACAGGCGCATGGCTCGTTCCTTCTACCCGATACCCTCTATAGTGGGTACTACGAACTGCGGGCCTACACACGCTGGATGCTCAACTGGGGCATCACCGACCATCCGCACACCAAGATGGCCGAGCAGTGGTTCATAACGCGCAGCTATGCCCGGGACTACTATATAGATTATGAGAAGCTGTACAGTCGCACCTTCCCCGTATATGACAAACCCAAGCAGGAGGGCGCATTCGAGCACAACATGACACTGCGTCCGCTCAGGAAGAGACTACGCTCCAACGGCACCGACCCCGACCTGGAACTGGCTGTCTATCCCGAAGGAGGCAACCTCGTGGCGGGCTTGCCCTGCCGTGTAGCCTGGGAGGGAAACACCGACGAGGGGCTTCACAAGGACGGCACACTGGTTGTCACCGACCAGAACGGCCAGCAGGTGGCCACCTCGAAGACCGAAAGCCGGGGCAGAGGAACATTCTCCTTCACCCCACAGGAAGGGATGACCTACACCGCCCAGTTCACTGCGGGCAACCAGACAGCCAAGGTAAAACTGCCCAAAGCGCAGTCCGACGGCTGTGCCATACAGGTGGAACAGGACGGCAACAAGGTGAGCATAAGCCTGGCATGCGCCGGACTGGCCGCACAGGAGCCATTGGGCGTGACGGTGATGTGCCAAGGAGTGCAGCAAGGATTTGTGCAGACAGAGGCCGGCAAGGGGCAGACCATCGACATGGATGCCCAGACGCTGCGCACAGGAGTCAACCAGGTGACAGTCTTCGATGCGAAGGGACGCATCTGGGCCGACCGTCTCTTCTTCGTAAGAAACGGCCAGACGGCCATAGGCAACACACTCTCCTTCAGTGGTCTAAGCAAGAAGGAGACCGACCCCTATGCACCGGTCAAGGTGGAGATAAAGGGTGGAGTGCCCGGCAGTAGCCTGAGCGTGGCAGTGAGAGACGCGGCCCACACCGAATACCTGTACGATAACAACAACATCATGACGGAGATGCTGCTCAGCAGCCAAGTGAAGGGATTCGTGGAGAACCCCACTTACTTCTTCGAGAAAGACGACAGCGAACACCAGCGCGCCCTCGACCTCCTGCTCATGGTGCAGGGATGGCGGCGCTACGACTGGCGCTCCATGTCAACTCCGGGCGCATTCGAACTGCTGCACCAGCCCGAGCGTACACCTCTCATGACGGGTACCGTGAACCGCTACGAGGCGTCTGCCGTGCTCAACGAGGCAGAAAAACAGGTCAATGCAGACATCAAGAAGAACAGCCAGACCGAGGGTGAGAAGGAGGCGCAGAAGCCTGACAAGAGCAGCCGCAACAACGTGGCAGCCACCGTCAACGGCGAAGAGATAAAGGACGTGAGGGAGGAGATGGACAAGTTCGGCAAGGAGAGCGAACAGCAGCAGCGCCCCAACGACGCCCCCACACAGCAGAGCATCCACGGACGATACTGGAGCACATCACGAGGGCCCAGGCGTCCGGTGCTGGTGCATGCCGAGTTCACCAAGGTGGGCGCCGAGTCGGGAGTGACCGGCGACATGCCTACCAAGAACAGTCGATTCAGCATCCAGAGCCCCCGCTTCTTCGAGGGATGCAACTTCTTCCTCACTGCTGCCGACACCACAAAGTGGAGCCAGGAGAAGTTTGACAGGCACATGTGGGTGTCCACAGGCGAAGACAAGAACGGAGAAGTGAACTATCCCGACTTCTACGTCAAGCTCGACCAGTACAACCCGCGCTTCGTGAAGCCCTACACATGGTACCAGACCCACCTGGCCGAGGCACCCAAGGGGTCGGCGCTCAACGAAGACTGGCTCTACGATGACGCCCGCATGCTCCACACCGTGACGGTGACAGCCAAGAAGAACTCCTATACACGCTTCGATGCCAAGAAGCCTGCCTTCGTGGTGGATGCCTACGAGGCATTCAACATGGCGGCCGACGCAGGACTGGGAAGCGCCTACTTCACGGGCGGATACGACTTTGCCTACAACGTGGCACGATACTACATAGGCGACATGAACCAGGAGCGCCAGTACGAGGTGGAGGTCAGACACGACACCCACACCTCGTCCTATCATATGTCTGACGGCGAGAGGGAGAAGTTCAACCACCTCACCAGGCTCGACAAAGTATATATCTACACCGACTACTGCCCGCGGCAGGAGGGAAGCAAGAAGTATGAGGCAAGCAACCAGCCCACGGTCATCATAGACCTGAGGAAGCTGGACAACGACCAGGTGCGCACCACCTACCGCGACAGATTCTACCGCCTGCCCGGCTTCACGCTACCCTATGAATTCTACCAGCCCTCATATGCCAACAAGCCACTGCCCGAGCACAAGGACTACAGACGCACACTCTACTGGAACCCAAACGTGCAGCTGGACGAGAGCGGCACGGCTACCATCAACTTCTACAACAACGGCCGACAGACACAAATGGGCATCAGCGCCGAGGGAATGGCCGCCGACGGCACGCTGCAGAGCGGACTGGAGATGCCCGAAGACAGGAAATAGACCGACAACACTTATATAAATGGAACAAAACGAACTGAAAGAAATTCTGTCGCACTTTGCCACACAGGGCAACGTAAGCGAAATCAAGCCCCTGGGCGAGGGACTCATCAATGACACCTACCTGGTAAAGACCACCGAAGCAGACCAGCCCGACTATGTGCTGCAGCGCGTGAACGAGAACGTGTTCCCCGATGTGGACATGGTCATGCGCAACATACAGGCCGTCACCACCCACATCCGCCACAAGCTGGAGGCGCAGGGAACACCCGACCTGGACCGCCGCGTGCTGCGCTTCCTGCCCGTCAAGGGCAGCGAGAAACTGTATGCCGTGGTCAACGGGAAGTACTGGCGAATGATGGTCTTCATCCCCAATGCCATCACCAAGCAGGCCGTGAATGCCGACAGTAGCCGCGCCGCCGGACTGGCCTTCGGGCAGTTCCAGTCGATGCTCGCCGATCTGCCCGTGCAGCTGGGCGAGACCATCAAGGACTTCCACAATATGGAATTCCGCCTGAAGCAGCTTCGCGAGGTGCTCGCAGCCGACCCCATCGGCCGTGCCAAGGAGCCGCGCGTGCAGGAGATGCTCGCCATCATCGACGACCGCGCCGAAGAGATGTGCAAGGCAGAGCGCATGGGGCGCGAAGGCATCCTGCCCAAGCGTGTGTGCCACTGCGACACGAAGGTGAACAACATGATGTTCGACGACCAGGACAACGTGCTCTGCGTCATCGACCTCGACACTGTCATGCCCAACTTCATCTTCTCCGACTACGGCGACTTCCTGCGTACAGGCGCCAACTATGTGGCCGAGGATTGCCCCGACATGGGCAAGGTGGGCTTCAACATGGACATCTTCAAGGCCTTCACAGAGGGCTACCTCAAGGGAGCCGGAAGCTTCCTCCTGCCCGTGGAGATAGAGAACCTGCCCTATGCAGCGGCCCTCTTCCCCTACATGCAGTGCGTGCGCTTCCTGTGGGACTACATCAGCGGAGACAAGTATTGGAAGTGCAAGTACCCCGACCACAACTTTGACCGCGCCAACAATCAGCTCCATCTCTTCCTGAGCGCCGAGAGCCACTACAACGAGATGAAGGATTTCATTGCCGCACAAATGGCATAGAGCATCCGTCGGATGCTCATAAGCCACCCCATGCAGCGCACCGCGACACCCCTCGCAGTGCGCTGCTTCTTTTTGCAAGCCCGCACATCGGGCAAGGACAGGGCTTTTCCCCGGGCAGAAGAAAGCGGAATACGGGAAAAGGCTGCACGGCCAAAGGAACAACACACCGCAGAGCCGGAGAAGCCCCTATGCGGTGCCCCTCCAGATACAGTGCGCTGCATGTGCCATCGCAGCGCGCTGCGATTAGCGATGCAGCGCGCTGCACAGGGCCACGCAGCGCACTGCACCAGCCAAGGCAGGAAAGCGATACGGGTAGAGGAAGACAGTTTGGGGGCTTCCAAGGGTTAATTATTCCTAATCGGGACACTTCTAAGGGCAAATCAGGAGAGCGCATTCCCCACATTTGACGTACCTTTGCAGCATCCTTCATGCCTGTATGGCACGAGAGAGGCACCAATACCCGCGATGGGCAGGAGCATGCCCCGTTGCTGAGCAAACGGCATACACCCGGAAGTCAGACCGGCACAGCCAGGCCACCTGACACAGAAGAAACCGCTTACCCACAAGCACAGGAACATCACGACAAGGGGCAGATGTCATCGACGAACAGAGGAAAAAAATATCGTTTAGTATAGCAATAGGAGTAGAGTATGGAACTGAAAACGAGTAAGAACTACGCATTTATTAGTATGTTAAAGAAGTATGTGAGCAGCAGCATGCTGCTGGTAATAGCCACAGTAGCGGCTCTTATCGTGGCCAACAGCCCTTGGGGGGACACCTACCGCCACATCTGGGAGATGCCCGTAAGCCTGAGCGTAGGCGGGTTCAACCTGTTCAGCCATGGCGGCCATGCCATGACGCTGGGCGATTTCATCAGTGACTTCCTCATGGCAATCTTCTTCCTGAGCGTGGGTCTGGAGATCAAGCGCGAGGTGCTGTGCGGTGAGCTGTCGTCGGTAAAGAAGGCGCTCGCTCCCATCATCGGCGCATGCGGCGGCATGCTCGTGCCTGTCATCGTGTTTTATCTGGTATGCCCCAAGGACCCCATCATGGAGCGAGGCATGGCGATACCCATGGCCACCGACATCGCATTCTCGTTGGGTGTGCTGAGCATCTTCAGCAAGCGGTGCCCCACAAGCCTCAAGATATTCCTGGCAGCGCTGGCTGTGGCCGATGACCTGGGCGGTATCATCGTGATAGCCATACGCTATACCGACCATCTCAACTGGCAGTTCCTCGACGGTGCAGCCCTGTGCGTGATCATCCTGGCCCTGTGCAACTGGCGTCAGGTGCGCAGCAAGTCGCTCTACATGACCGTTGGACTGGCCCTGTGGTACTGCATGCTCAACAGCGGCATACACGCTACCATAGCCGGAGTGGTGCTGGCCTTCTGCATCCCTGCCAACCTGCCTCTGGGCACCAAGTTCTATGTAGCACGCATCAGACGCAACCTGGCTCAGTTCCCCGCCACGGAGACCACCATCGCCGACCGCAACAAGCCTGTGGTACTCAGCGATGATGAAATACACATGCTCAAGAGTGTGGAGAGCGCCAGTGACCACCTGATCAGCCCCCTGCAGGACCTTGAGGACTCTCTGAAGAACCCTATCAACTACTTCGTCATTCCCCTGTTCGCCTTTGCCAATGCCGGTGTCAACCTGGCAGGAATGAGCATCGCCAGCCTCTTCAGCGGTGTGGGTCTGGCCGTCTTCCTCGGTCTGCTTGTAGGTAAATTCTGTGGCGTGTTCAGTGCCACCTGGCTGTTTATCAAACTGCACGTCATACAGAAGCCCGAAGGCGCCACTTGGGCATCCTTCGCAAGCGTCTGCATGATATGCGGCATAGGCTTCACCGTGAGCATGTTCATGGCTGGCCTGAGTTATCCTGCCGAGCATGCCGACCTGCTCAACGATGCCAAGCTGGGCATCCTGATGGGTACGATAGCCTCAGCAATAGTGGGTAGCCTGATGTTAAACGCTACCCTTCCAAAGGAGCAGCCCGACGTGACCACCGCTGGTGGTGAATAACACCCTGCGGCCAGGCAGCGGAACCACCGTATTGACCAAAGAGGAGCCCACATGGTGACGCCACAGCAAGCGTCCCGTGTGGGCTTCTGTGGCAAATATCATCCCCTCCTTGGTGCTGCAATACACCACTCCGTCCTGTTCCTGAGGCATGTTGGGGGCTATCTCGTAGCCGAAGCCCACGTTGGTGGCATAGAGTTCGCGGGGCTGGTCACCCCGGGTGCTGTAGCACACCATGCTGTCGCGCATGGTCTTGCTGTAGATTCGCTCATGGTCGGCACTCAGTCCCACGGTCTCGCGCACCATCGACTGGTAGGTGCGCCACACGGTACGGCCCGTCTGGGCATCGATGCAAGTGAGGGCACGCTCGGGGTCGGCTATGAAGATGCGGCCTCCCGTCTCCACCGGCCACACCGCAGCCGGGCTGTAGTGCATGTCGTCCCTATCGACGCCGCGCCACTTCCATTCGAGCGACCCATCCTGCAGGCGCAGGCTGTAGAGGTACATGTCCCAGGCGCCGAACACCACATGGCGGTCGGTCACAAGCGGCCGCGCCTCGATGTAGCCCTCCACGCCCGAATAGGTCCAGCACACTCTGCCCGAACGCACATCCAGCGCCCTCATGCAATGGTCGCTGCCGCCCACATAGGCGATGCCGTCCCTGATGGCCACCGCACCCAGCACGGGAGCATCAGTCTGCACCTTCCACACCTGGTGCCCGCTGCTTGTCTTCAGGCCATAAATGCAGCCGTCGGCACTGGGCACCACCAGCACACCATTGCTGGCAGCGGGTGTGCCTATGATGCGGGCACCCGTCTGGAAGCGCCACAGGCTCTTGCCGTCCCTGAGGCGATAGGCCGTCACGCAGCCGGCATCATCGCCCACAAACACGCGCTTGCCCTCGACGGCAGGCGATGAATACACACTCACCCCCGAGTGATGCAGCCACACACGCTCCACCTGGCTGTAGGTCACATTGTCGCTGCTGTCTGGATATTCCCTGGCTCCCGCATCGGGGTCCAGCACCAGTCCGTCCTTGTCACGGATGGGGCCGCGCATGGCATAGGAGGCAAAGCGGGCGGGAGGCGTGAGGGAGTTCATCACGGTGAGGCTGATGCTGTCCCGCGTCACCTCATACAGCCCGAAGCCTGTACCCGTGTCATGCTCGCGGATATTGGAGCGGAGCAGCACACCGGGGATGCCGTCGTAGGAATGGTTGCACATCGAATGGTAGTGCCCGCCTATGCAGAGCCGCACGTTGTAGTGTCGCAAGAGGTCTGTCACCTCATACCAATTGTCCACATCACCCTTGAGCAACGGATAGTGGGTGACGATGATGACGGGTTCGTCCTTGGGGTAAGAGTCGAGCCTCTCCTTGAGCCACGCCAGGTCCTGTGCCACCACATGCCCATAGGCCATGCGCATGAGCGGGCCGGTATTGAAGCCGAGGAAGTGTACACCCTGGTACTCAAACTCGAAGCGCTCGTATCCGAAGATGTCTTTCCAGGCCATGCAACCCGAGTCGCTCCACTTGGTCTCGTGGTTGCCCATCACTATATAATAAGGTACGCGCAAGCGGTCGATGCTGCGCTTCACCTCCATCATGGCGGGACGGTCACCATCGTCACTGATGTCTCCCGTGATGAGCACGAAGTCAAGACTGTCCAGGGAGTTGATTCGCTGGATGCTCTCAGCCAGTTGCTCCTTGCGCTCGGGCAGTTTGGAGTTGAGATGGATATCGGTCAACTGGGCAAAACGAAAGTGCTGGGCCACAGCAGTGCAGCCCAGCAACATGAAGGTCAGAAGGAGTTTCTTTCTCATTTCTTCCATATATATCTGTATGCAAATCTGCGGTTGGGTGCCGTGTCACCCGTGGTGCACAACGAGATGATGTCGGTCAGACCGGATGGGTTATCGGCCCACTTGAAGTCAAACGACAGGCTGTTGGCTGTCATGCCCAGCACCTTGCGGGGTATGGCAAGCTCCATCACATTGCCCTTCACGGCATAGGTCACGTCGCACACATGCGTCCACTCGCCCCTGGCAGCATCATAGCGCATGAGGGTGGTGGTGCTGGCATCCTTCACCTGGCGGTTTATCACGTAGTCATAGCCCTGCCATCCTGTCTCCTGCAGCTGGTCGGCATTGATGAAGAGGAGCATCCAGTTGGGGTCGGTATGGGCGGTGATATCCTGGTCGGTCTCCACTGCGAAGTAGATGTTACGCTTATCTACAGCTACATGGGAGCGCACTATGTCGTTGCGCCCGGTCTGGTCGGTGTAGTGCAGATTGCCATAACCATCGTGGTCGCGGTGCACCACATCGCCCCTTGTATCGGCGAAGTCCTCGGTGAGGAGAGGCCAGTCGGCAAGCGAGCCATCCACTGTGACGGTCTGCAGACCGCGGAACACGGGTATCTCATCCACGCCCTTGTAGCGGCGAATGTTCTCTGCCATCTGCATGTAATAGTTGTCGGTCCACCCGCCCTTCATGGGAGCAATGGTGCGGTTGAACTCTGCGTTGTACTGGTCAACGAAGTAGAAGGGGTTCACTCTGCCCAAGAAACCGTCGGGTCCGGCCGCCTGGCCCGAGGGGTCCTTGCCGCTGCGGTAACGTCCTGCAGTCCACTCGTTCCAGTCGTTGAGGTAGATGAACTCAGGATCGACCTGCAGTGCCTCGTTCCATCTATCCTGGAAGTAGATGCCGTACTGCGTGGGATTCTGTACCACGCTATCTACTGCGGGACAATAGGCAGAGGCGGGCATGTCATGGTCATCCAGCTTGGGCTCGCCCACGTCACGGCGCCAGCACTTGCCCACGATGCTCAAGGGATGCTGGGCGGGGGTCACTGCCATCTGCTCCTTGCGCCCCTGGTGGGGTGCACAGAGCTGCTCTGGCGTGAGTGCCTTCACCTGCTCCTCGTGCAGGTCATAGCCGAAACTCCAGCAGTCCTCCTGCCCTACGTAGCGCTTGCCACCCCACTTGTAGTAGCCCCACCACATGTTCCTCAGGGTGAAGAACTGCTTCACCTCGTCGCTGTAGTCGGCCACGTCCTTCGAGCCACCGTTGGGCGTGGAGTCAAAGGATGGAGTGGCATTGTAGAGCAAGAGCGGCTTGCCGTCCCAGTAAAACCAGCAGTCCTGGTAGCGCGGTGTCTTGTAGAACCGCTCATAGAGCGTCTGCACCACACTGATGGCATTGCCGTTGAAGGCCCAGAAGCAGAATTTGGGCACACGGTTGCCCTGCTTCTTCATCTCCTGCATGGTGGAGAAGAGTACCTCCCACTCGTCCCAGTAGAACACCGCATTGGTGACATCCATGATGAGCACATCGACGCCAGCGTCGGCCAACATCGACAGGTCGTGCCTGACAACGTACTTGTCGCGGCTCAGGAAGTAGCCGTATTCGGGTTCGCCCCAGTGATATGAGGCTCCGGTCCACGCTTTGTTGTCCCACTCATTGCGGGCGTTGGGGTCCTGGTCCAGCACGCGGCTCACGTCGCACTTGTATTCGGCGCCGTTGTGAAGCCCCTGGGTGTGCCAGGTGATGTAGAAGATGCCCACGGTACGGGGCTTTCCGTCGCGCTTGAGAGGAGCCTCCTGGGCCGACGGCATGGTGCGTCCCAATCCGTCGGTAGCCACCCATGTGGCTGTCGATTGCGCATGGCCGGCCAGGCCAAGCAGGCCGGTGGCAAGCAAGAAGAGCAGTCTGTTCATCTGAGAAGCTTTAGGTTAAATGGTTTGAAATATTGCGGAAAGTGAAAAGGAAGCAGGTGCCGCTCCATGGCCTGTGGCATCCACGGTAACAGACACCTGCTTTATAATTATCTGTAAGAGTACCCGAAGGGGACTGCAAGCGCACCCAGAAGGGGACTATAAGAGCACCCAGAGGCGACAACAAGCGCACCCAGAAGGAGCTGCAAGAGCACCCAGAGGGGACGGCCGGCGGTGTGGTTACTCCTTGCCGGCGCGCTTGCGCTCCAAGTGGTCGAGGATGACCTTGCGCATACGCATGCTCTTGGGGGTCACCTCAACGTACTCGTCGGCCTTGATATACTCCAATGCCTCCTCCAGCGAGAAGATTGTGGCGGGTATGATACGCGCCTTCTCGTCGGTACCGCTGGCTCGTACGTTGGTAAGTTGCTTGGCCTTGCACACGTTGACGACCAGGTCGTTGTCGTGCACGTGCTCGCCTACCACCTGTCCGGCATACACCTGCTCCTGGGGCTCGATGAAGAAGCGCCCGCGGTCCTGCAGGTGATCGATGGCGTAGGCATAGGCGTTGCCGGTCTCGAGGGCAATCATCGAACCGTTGGTGCGGCGCGTTATCTCGCCCTTGTAGGGCTGGTACTCCTGGAAGCGGTGAGCCATGATGGCCTCGCCCTGGCTGGCCGTGAGCACGTTGGTGCGCAGTCCGATGATGCCACGACTGGGTATCATGAACTCGATGTTCACCCTGTCGCCCTGTGACTCCATGCTTACGAGCTCGCCCTTACGGCGTGTGACCATATCAATCATTCGGCTCGAGAACTCCTCGGGCACGTTTATGGTGAGTTCCTCAATGGGCTCGCACTTCTGTCCGTCTATCTCCTTATAGATGACCTGGGGCTGTCCCACCTGCAACTCATAGCCCTCGCGGCGCATGGTCTCGATAAGGACTGACAGGTGCAGCACGCCTCGGCCGCTCACTATCCAGCGGTCGGTGTAGCCATCCATCAGCTTCACGCGCAGGGCGAGGTTCTTCTCCAGCTCCTTCTCAAGGCGCTCGCCTATGTGACGGCTGGTGCAGTACTTGCCTTCCTTGCCGAAGAAGGGGCTGTCGTTAATGGTGAAGAGCATACTCATCGTGGGCTCGTCAATGCTGATGGTGGGCAGTGGCTCGGGGTTCTCGGCGTCGCAGATGGTGTCGCCTATCTCGAAGTGTTCCAGTCCGATGATGGCACAGATGTCGCCCGAACCCACCTCCTGAGTGCGCTGACGTCCCATGCCCGTGAAGGTGTGGAGCTCTTTGATGCGTGTCTTCTCCATGCTGCCGTCGCGATGTGCCACGGTGATGTTCATGCCCTCGCGCAGTGTGCCGCGATGCACACGGCCTACGGCGATACGTCCTGTATAGTTGGAGTAGTCCAGGCTCGTTATCAGCATCTGGGGTGTACCCTCGAGCTGAACGGGAGCCGGTATGTTCTCCACGATACTGTCAAGCAGGTAGAAGATATTGTCGGTAGGCTTCTGCCAGTCCTCGCTCATCCATCCGTTCTTGGCCGAACCGTAGATGACAGGGAAATCGAGCTGCTCTTCTGTGGCATCGAGGTCGCACATGAGGTCGAACACCATCTCGTACACCTCCTCGGGACGGCAGTTGGGCTTATCCACCTTGTTCACTACCACGATGGGCTTAAGGCCTATCTGCAGTGCCTTCTGCAGCACGAATCGTGTCTGGGGCATGGGTCCCTCGAATGCGTCAACCAGCAGTATGCAGCCGTCCGCCATATTGAGCACGCGCTCCACCTCGCCTCCGAAGTCGCTGTGACCCGGTGTATCGATGATGTTTATCTTGGTGCCTTTGTAATTGATGGAGACATTCTTGCTCAGGATAGTGATGCCGCGCTCCCGCTCCAGCTCGTTGTTGTCCAACATCAAATCGTCTGTCTGCTGGTTCTCACGGAACAGGTTTCCCGCAAGCAGCATCTTGTCCACCAGAGTGGTCTTGCCATGGTCAACGTGTGCGATGATGGCAATGTTTCTGATATTCTGCATATATTATCTCTCCTTAAACTTGTGCGCAAAGTTACGACAATTTATCCAAGGGCTATCGCATCGGCGCTCGTTATTTGGGAGATACGCCCCTAAATGTCGGCCCACAAGTCTCCTCGGGGCGGACAAACGGCCTCAAGGTGTCGCCCAAGGACGGTTCGGATTCAAGGAGGATGGCCTTCCGGCAAAAGCAGAACACCCTTTCGGCCAAAGGGGGAACACCCCAAACGCACAGGAGCCACACCCTCGCTCCGTCCGGACACGAGAGTGTGGCTCCCCACTGCCGTCAGTCTGCCGAGCACCGCGTCCTACACGATGCCCTGAGCCATCATGGCGCGTGCCACCTTCATGAAGCCTGCCACGTTGGCACCACGCACATAGTTGGTGTAGCCATCCCCGCGGCCGTAGCGCAGGCACTGGTCATGTACGGCATGCATGATCTGCTGCAGGCGGCTATCCACCTCGGCTGCCGACCACGAGATGTGCATTGCGTTCTGTGTCATCTCCAGGCCGCTGGTGGCCACGCCACCCGAATTGACGGCCTTGCCAGGGGCGAAGGGGATGCGATGCTCCACGAAGTAATCCACCGCCTGAGCGGTGCAACCCATATTGCTCACCTCGGCCACCAGGCTCACGCCACCCGCATGCAGGGCCTCGGCATCGGCCAGTGTGAGCTCGTTCTGCGTGGCGCAGGGCAGGGCGATATCCACCGGGTGCTCCCAAGGTTTGCGCCCCGGGAAGAAAGTTGCCTCGGGATAGCGATCGGCATAGGGAGCCACGATATCCTCGCCACTGAGCCTGAGCTCCAGCATATAGTCTATCTTGTCGCCGCTCACACCCTTTGGGTCGAAGACATAACCGTCGGGGCCGCTCAGGGTCACCACCTTGGCACCCATCTCGGTGGCCTTCTTCACAGCACCCCAGGCCACGTTGCCGAAGCCCGAGACCGCCACCGTGCGGCCTGCGATATCCTGCCCCAAGTCGTGGAGCATCTGCCTGACGAAGTAGAGTGCACCGTAGCCCGTGGCCTCGGGACGCATGAGCGAACCGCCGAACTCCAGCCCTTTGCCGGTGAAGGTGCCGGTGTGCTCACGTGAGAGCTTCTTGTACATGCCGAACATGTAGCCCACCTCGCGGCCGCCCACACCGATGTCGCCTGCCGGCACATCCTGGTCGGGTCCCAGATTGCGCCACAGTTCGAGCATGAAGGACTGGCAGAAGCGCATGATTTCCGCCTCGCTCCGCCCGCGCGGACCAAAGTCTGAACCGCCCTTGCCACCGCCCATGGGCAATGTGGTGAGCGCATTCTTGAAGGTTTGTTCAAAGCCCAAGAACTTCAGGATACTGAGGTTGACCGAGGGATGGAAGCGTATGCCGCCCTTGTAGGGGCCGATGGCGTTGCAGAACTGCACGCGGTGTCCCAGGTTGACATGCACCTCACCGTGGTCGTCCACCCAGGGTACACGGAAGGTGATGATGCGGTCGGGCTCCACCAGACGCTCTATCAGCCGCGCACGCTCAAACTCCGGGTGCTGGTTGTAAACGCCCTCGATGGAGAGCAGCACTTCCTTGACGGCCTGCAGGTACTCGGCCTCGCCGGGATGCTTGGCCTCCAGTTGTTGTAGAATCAACTCTGTCTTCATAGTGTTGTATGTTAGTCTTGTTTGTTGTTACGCATACACAAAGTTAGCAGTTCTGAGCATTGTGACAAGGAAAAAGGTGAAATACCGCACATATTTAACTCTTTTTCGTCTTTTTGTCAAGTGGAGTTCGCAAAACAGCCCTATTTCCGTCCCTTTCCGCCTTCGTCCGAGGGACAGTACGGCCGCATGGGCTGCCTTGCGGGAAACGCCCCTCTGCCAGTGCTGCCATAGCGGGCCGCAAAACGCAGTGCACTGCATCGGCCAACGCAGCGCGTTGCATTCGCCTTCGCAGCACGCTGCATCTGCCATCGCACCGCACTGCAACATCTGGCCTGGAACCAAGCTGCACAAGAAGGAGCACAGAATGTCGGGCCACGCACCCGCATCCTCAGCCTGCCTTGACTGCCTGTCATCCGTGGGGCCTGCGCTGTCGCCATCCCTGCCCTTACCGCTGCAAAGCATCCGTGGGGTGGTCTTCTCCCGGACAGGAGCGAAATGCCCCGACCTGCACAAACAGATGGGAGGCGCACGCTCCCGCAATGGGGAATGTGCGCCTCCCGGCTATTCAGACCAGAGCCAGGCCCTTAGGCCGTTGACCTGCTCCGCTCTCACTTAACCAGCACCTTGCTCCAAGGCTACGCAGAGGAGCGAGCTGCTTCACGTTCGGCCGAGTCCAAGCAAGCTTGGCCTCCGCTCTCACTTAACCAGCACCCTGCTCCAAGGCTTCGCAAAGGAGCGAGCTGCTTCACGTTCGGCCGAGTCCAAGCGGGCTTGGCCTCCGCTCTCACTTAACCAGCACCTTGCGGCCATTCTGGATGTAGATGCCCTTCTGCATCTTCTCCACACGCTGACCGCTGAGGTTATAGATGGTACCATCGGTGCGAAGCTGGTCTGTGCCTGCGTTCACACTGCCGATGCCTGTGCCTATGATGTTCTTGAGCACGGGATAGGAGCCTTCCTCCATGGTGCATGACCACACCTCGGGATCCCATGCCACCACAGCCTTCTGCAGGTCGCTGAAGTTTGTGCCGTCGTAGTAAAGGATGCCTTCCATCACGTCCTCCGTATTGCCGACACCGAAGATCTGCTCTGAGTTGTTCCACACACACACGTTCTTGTATATGCTGTGGCCTGTGTAGCCTGACTTCACAGCACCTATCACACCAGTCGTGACTGCTGTGCCGGTGACGCTGCCTGCGGCATAGACATTCTCCATAGAGAAGTCGGAACTGATGCGGCCTGCGATGCCACCGGTGACGGTCTCCGCATTGTCAACAGAGATAGCCACATTGGCAAAGCAGTTCTTCACAGTGGTAGGACCACCCACATTGCCTATCAGGCCGCCGCAATAGCCCGAGCCAACGTGCAGCTTGCCCTCGACCCACACGTTCTCAAACGTTGTGGTCTGCTGTACACCATCAAACTTGAAGTTGCCATGGCCGGCATATCCTGCCAGCACACCGCTTCCTGAAGCTGTGCAATCAATGTCCACGCCCGAGAAGCCTACGTTGCGGACACCGCCACAGAGAACTCCGAACATGCCGCTATACCAGCTGCCCTGGCTGCGGAGGTTGTATATCACGTGGTTCTTACCGTCGAAGTCAATCCAGTTCATATAGCCCTTGTCACCCACGACATTCTCTGCCAGATTGAGAGGAGTCCAGTTGGTGATGGTGCTCATGTCGATGTCATTGTCCATCACAACGTAATTCACGCGTCCGGGCTGGATTCTCTGATGCAGATACACCATATCGAAGAGTGATGCCACATGGAATGGATCCTCGGCAGTACCGGCATGCTCTACCACGTCCTCCACCTTGGTGAACTTCACGGTCATGGCCAGCGCGTCGAACTCAACCTGGTAATGTCCGGGCTCCAGTATCCAGCGAGGCTCGCCATAGAAGCGGTCGCAGCCTGCGATGACCTGCCCGTAGCGGTCGGCCTGGATAGTGTCGGCCTCCACGGCAGTGCCTACACGGCCCTCTGTCCAGTTGCTGTTGTACGTGGCCCAGCCGCCTGCAAAGAGAGTGATGTCATGGTTGCCCTCCTCGTCTATCTCTATCTCGCCATAGTACTTGCCGTGGCCCATGTGCACCAGAGGATGGTTGCGGCTGATGGTCCAGCTGTCACCCTTCAGGTTGCCCACGATGTAGCAGTAGTCGGGCAGGAGTTCCTCACCCACAGGCTCAAAGGTTGCCTTGGTGCGGTCTGCATTGATGGTCACCTTCCAGGTGCCGCCATACACGGCCATATAGTTGGCTGCGGCAGGCACCTCACGCAGCTCCACCTCATTGCGGCCCGAAGCCACCCAGCGGGGATGCTCGCTTGCGCCATCGAGCAGCTTGCCCTGATAGGAGAAGAAGACCATGTCGCGGTTGCCATAGCCGCCGTCTCCATGACGGTCCAGACCGGTGAACGTGCCCTGGTAGGTGCCGTCGGCCTGGCGTGTGAGAGGATACAGACCACTGTTCACATTCCATGTGCTGGCGTCCTTGAGGTCGCCTACCACATAGATGACATCCACTATGGGAGTCAGTCGCAACTGCTTGATGAGCGCTGTGGCCTCGTCATTGCTGTAGGCTCCATCACGCATGTTGTCACCGATGGTGGCGAAGAGACCTGTCTCAAACTCCACTGCGGCCTTGTACTCAGGTGTCCAGTTGTTGGGGTCGTTGATATCGGACGTACCCGGCAAGAGGGTTCCTGCCTTATCTACAGCTGCCCAGTAGGCGTCGAACACATAGTCGAGCACGCTTGAGAGCTCGGCATAGACCTGTGCGCTGGCAGCAAGCACCTTCATGTACTCGTTGGCCTGCTTGAGGATTTCATACTTCTCCTCGACATCGGTAGCTGCCTTGCCCTTCTCGATGATCTGCACCGCATTGTCGCGTGCATCCTTAGAGCAGTACTGCATCTTGGCATCCATAGTCAATACGCGGGACTTCAGACTGTCGAGCACTTCCTCCATCGCGTCCATGTTCTTGGCCATGTAGGTCAGCTTGAAGTTGCTGAACACGGTCCAGCCAAGCGCGTTCTTGGCCTCGCGGGGGTCTTTCAGACCGATGGTCATCTCGCCTCCGGTCACCAGACCATACACGGTCTGCTTGTAGCGTCCAGCGCGGAAGGCGAACGAGCAACCATTCACGCTATTGGGTACGTAGCCCTTTTCACCGATATTGTCATAGGGCCATGTGCCTACGTTGGTGATGAAGCAGTTCACACTGTCCTCGGCTGTAGCCTCGGGCTGAGCATCGACATGGATGTTCTTCACAGGCGACTCGAAGTCGTTGATGTAGAGTACCACGGGTGCCTCATCGGTCTTGTCCTCGTCGGCATCAGGGAAGCGGAACAGTCCGTTGAGCTCCAGCTTATAGAGTCCATCGGGTATGTCGCTCACCTTCTGGCTCAAGTCGAACTTGGTCTTGAATGCTTGTCCTACGGGGAAAGCGTCCTCGCCCATTCCAGAGTTGAAGTTGTCAGTGATATCCGCAGTGCGTGTCCAGCCCTCGAAGTTCTTCTTCTTCATGTCGGGGTTCTGCAGCAGGTCGGTGATGTCAGTGCCTTCCTTCACGTCCAGCTTGCGGGCTCGTGTCAGCAGGCTGTCCATATAGGTCTGCTCTGCCAGCAGTTCCTCCTCGTTGAGGGGACAGTTCTCGATGATGTACTGATAAGTGCCGTGCACGTAAGTCTCGCCTGGTTCCACGAATTCGTTGAGATAGTTCTCCAGCAGGTCCAAAGGTTCGCTGGAAGCCATGGGTTTTGCCTTGAGAGCTGCCCTTACGGCCTCTGCCGCCTTCTGATATGCCTCATAAGCATCAGCGCTCAGGCATACCTGGGGGTAGAGCACGTACATCTTCTGGTACTGCTCCAGCACTTGCTCGGCTGTGGTGGCGTTGTTCGCTGCCTCTTCGGCTGCGCGGAAAGGAGTCAGCAATGTGGCTTGGGCCAGAGTACCATCAGCCAGAGACATTTTCTGGAGGAAGTCGGTGCGCCATGCGTCGTAGGCTGCAAAGGTGGTGCCACAGTAGCTCAGGCTCCAGTTGTTGAATACGCACCATGCCTCAGAGGGCACTATCTTCTCGGCCTGAACGCCGATGCGCAGGGTGTCATCGGTAACGGGAACGTACAGGGTGTTCTCTGAATAGAGGTCCTCATTATTATATACGGTGAAACCTGCACGTCTGTCAGGACACCATTTGCCCTTTGCATACTCTCTGTCAGTGCTGTGCAGCTGGGTGCTCGAAGCGCCCTCCAGGATATCCATCATCAGTGCCTTGGAAGTCACATCACCGCTCGCGCCATACAGATAGCCTACGCGTGAGCGGGGCTGCAGGTTCACGCCATCGGCCGAATAGTACTCCTTGTTGGTGGGATGTGCCACGCGGAAGAGTCCGTGCAGGTTCAGCTTGTAGATTCCTTTGGGCAGACCGCCTATCTTCTGATAGCTGTCAAACTCATGCTTGTTCCATACCTCGGCACAACCATCGCTCACCGTCATCGCAGTTCCCTGCCAGCCGGCATTGTTGTTGCTCTTTGCATAGTCGGGGTTGGCTATCAGCAGAGTTGCGTCAACGGGCTCTGTCGTGCCGGCCTTATTGGCAAGATAAGCCTTGATGACGGCTTTGATTTCCTCTCTGGCGCCATTCAGAGCATCCTCGGTGCTGGTGGCATCATTGTAGATAGCCTCCACCTTGCTGAGGTCAATGTCGGGATAGGCCTCTTGCGTTGCATCAATGTCGGCCTTCAAGGTCTCTGCCAGAGCATAGAGTTTGCGCTCCACGAGCCAGTTCTCATAGTCTGCATTCTTCACCAGAGTCCAGTCAACGGGCACTGCCTCGGGAACGACTCCTGTGGGCCAAAGCGTTGTGGTGCCATCGTCAGGCTTGATGCCAAAGTACACCTTGCTGCCAAAGGTGGCCTCGTCAAAGGCGCTCGTGGCAAACTTCGCTGCGTAGAAGCGCACCTCGTCACCGTTCCATTCGGCCGACCACACGTTGTTGCCACGGTCGGAGCAGTCGTTTACCAGATAGTTGCCAGTAATGAACACGTCGTCCCAACCCTTTGTGTCATTGGCCCAGTTACGTATCACGTAGCGCTGGCCATCCCACTCCGTCTGGTCGGCATCAAGGTAGGGACGGAAATACACCTGGTGTCCTTCGGTTCCCTGAGAGGCCTGTGTGCCCCAATTGTTGCCCGATGTGTAGAAGAAGTCACCTGCTTTACTGTACAGGTAGTACATCTGTCCGTCGGTATCCTGACTGGGCTGCAGCTCAGTGGTTCCCACGGGAACGGGCTTCTCTCTCTGGGCTTGCAGGCCCAACGCAACCATCATCATGGCCGCAAGAAAGTAACATCGTCTCATAAAAGAAAGTTTTTTAGTTAACAATATAATAGTTTGTGATGAATTGTCCGACACGGTGTACTGTCTGGAGAAATGTGCCGCGCTGTTGCCGGCATCGTCCTGCCTCAGGCTTTTCACCGGGGAAGGACGATGCGGCAGGCGCTGTTTCAGGCGGCACAAAACTCAGAAGCGCACCTTCAGATACTTGACGCCATGGCTGGGCAAGAAGTATCTGAGGTCGGTGGCACTCAAGTCCTTCTGTCTCCACAGATCGCGCACAGCGGTCAGCCTCTGCGCTCCCATCTGCGGGAGATAGCGCTGCATATCCACATTCACATCCTCGTCGCCCACATTGAAGATGCCCACGGCATAGCTGCCATCGGCGAGCGGGCGCTGGAACACCTGTATATCCTTGTCCTCCACCACGCGCACAGCCTGCTTGCCAAGTATGTCCTGGTTGACGGCATTCACCTCGTTGTTGCACAGGAGACCCACTGTGAAGTCGTCCATCTGCGATATGTCGCAACCGATGAGCATATTGCTGGCCATGAGGGTCCACAGTGAGATGTGGGTATATTGCTCGTCGGGTGTAAGGCGGCTGTCGCGTAGGTTGGAGCTCCAACCCACCTTGCCCACGATGAGCATATCGGGATCATTCCAATGCCCGGGCTGTGCATAGGGGAACAGAGGGGCATTGCGGCGGAAACCTATATCGTACATACTCTCCCAGGTGTCGGTTATGTCGCCCGTGGTACGCCAGGAGTTGGCATCCACCGCCTCGCCCCACTTCCACACGTCGGCCATTCCGTACTGGCACAGACTGTAGAAGATGTCACGGGGCTGTGCACGAAGGCACTCCTCCATGTGCAGATAGGGACGCACGTAACTGGCCACCGTCTGGTTGTCCTTCTCGGTGGCATGCTTACGTCCATAGCCGCACCAGTCATATTTCAGGTAGTCGATACCCCAGCTGTTATAGGTTTGGGCATCCTGCATCTCGTGGTCCAGGCTGCCCAGATATCCGCCGCAGGTGCGGTCGCCAGGCGATGAGTAGATGCCGAACTTCAGGCCTTGGCTGTGCAGCCAGTCGCCCAGCCCCTTCATGTCGGGGAACTTCTCGTTGACAGCTATCGTGCCATCGGCATTACGCTCGGGTGCTTCCCAGGCATCGTCAATATTGATATAGGCATAACCATAGTCGGCAAGTCCCTTCTCCAACAGAGCCTTGGCGCTGCTCATCACCCTGTCCTGGGTGACGCTCAAGCCCCAGCAGTTCCAGCTGTTCCAGCCCATGGGAGGTGTGAGAGCTATCTTGCTGCCCACACGCAGGGTGAACCTCTGGGCTGCTTCGCCCTTTGCATTACGCGCCTTGACGGTGAAGGTGTAGCTTCCCACCTTGTCAATCTTTCCGCTCAACGCGCCATTGTCGGGATTCAGAGCGAGCCCCTCGGGCAGATTCTCGGCGCTGTACTTAATAGGCTTATCGCCACTCACGCCGAAGCGAAAGATTACAGGTGAGCCTGGACGCACGCCGTAGAGCTCGGTGGTATTGAATCGGGGAACGGCAGGAGCGGCAGGCGTGAGGATGTACTTATTGACGCTCTCGCTGGTGATGCTGCGTCCGCTCTTCTTCTCAGTGAAGGTTGCCACCACCTTCACGCGCTTGCTCTTATCTACCTGCAGCATATACTTGGCCGGTTTCTTCTCGCTCACCGTGAACTTGCGGCTCACTGTGGAGAGCACCTCACCATTGTCCGTATCCACCTGCTTGAGGGTGAGCGTGCCCGAGAGAGCACTCTGGAATCGGCTGTCCACCTGCACCTGCATGGTATTGGCATCGGGCTGTGTGGTACTGAGCGAGAGGCCGTCCACGCGTGAGGGGACCTTTACGATGACCGGACCTTGGAACATGCCGCCGGGATGACCGCCGCTGTAGCAGCGCACGGCCAGCACATTGTCCTGCTCCCAACGGATGTGCTTGCTGTCGAGCTTCACGTTATACACGCGGGGCTTGCTCCATTGGCTGCGGTAGCCACCGTTGTCCTCGGGAAACTGCCCCGTCTTGCCTATGAGCTCGCCATTGAGGTAAGTCTCATCCGCATCATCGATGCCGCCCAAGGCGAACTGCACTACTTCCTTCATGTCGGAGCTTTCAATCATCGATTTGGTGAGCAGCACATGGAAACGATACCAGCCGGTGGCTGCATCCACATGCTTTCCCTGGGCGTCCCAGGTCTTGCACACGCTCAGTGTCTCCCACTTGCTGTCGTCCAATGACACCGAACTGAACGAAGGGTCATCGCCCATCTTGAACTTCGCCACGCGGAACTTCAGTTCCTGAGCCGCCATTGTCATGGAAGCCAAAGCGAGAATGGTAAAGAGAATCTTCTTCATCTGTTTGACATATATATTAGGTTAGCAATCTTTAGGAACAAGCACTCTACACATGTCCACATTTCTGCAAACGATACGCAAATATACTCTTTTTCATTGACAGATGTTCAGCAGCAGCCAAGAAAATGTACAAACCGACTGTTTTCATTGACGTTTGTCCACACTTCCATCTCCATTCTGCCCTTATACGAGCGGATTTGCATACCTTCTGAAACCCGACTGTAAGATTCGCCCAAGGCAACCATAAATGCCTCCAAGACGCCCGCCATGGACTTCGGAAAACTCTGATTTTCAAATAGGAGAGCATTGGCAGTACCAGCAGGAGGCATCTGGCTCCCCCCTGCCGCCCCAATGACAAACCACGGGGAACGAAATGACATCTCCGTGCCATTTCCATTACAGACAACAAGCAGTCTGTTGCCGAATCCCTCGCGCGCGTATTATATATAAGGAGAAGACGACGGTCAGACAAGGAGAATACGGGAGCATGAGCCCGGCATGCGATATGATGCGCCACGGGAAGCGGGGCTGCACAGCATGCGAAGCCGTTCGCTCTGCCCGCCCCAAGACACAAAGAAAGGGCGCGGCTCCGTCTCCGGTGCCACGCCCCATGCTCTTGCTTGTCTCTTACAGTGAGATTAAGCCTCCTTCTGAGAAGCCACACGCTTTTCAGCGATGCGGGCCTTCTTACCAGTGAGGTTGCGCAGGTAGTACAGCTTAGCGCGACGTACCTTACCTACCTTGTTCACTGTGATGCTGTCGATGTTGGGAGACTCAACGGGGAAAATACGCTCCACGCCTACAGTTCCTGACATCTTGCGAACGGTGAAACGGCGCTTGTCACCGTGGCCAGAGATCTTGATCACCACGCCACGATAGAGCTGCACGCGCTCCTTATTACCCTCGACAATACGGTAAGCCACGGTCACTGTGTCACCAGCCTTGAACTCAGGGACGATCTTGCCCGTAGCAAATGCTTCTTCAGCAATTTTAATTAAATCAGCCATCTTGGTTTGAATATTAAAAAATTGTGTGTCGATCGCACATGGGCATAACAGGTCACACTCTTCTTCCCTGCCAGCGACCCATGGGAAAGCGGGTGCAAAGGTAGGCTTTTTTCGCTGAACAAGAAAGAAGAACGGGGAAAAGTTGCTCATTCAGAGCACTTCTTGGGGCAAAATATGTAACTTTGCAACCAGAAACAACATTATCCTCAAGAATGAAGAACTCAAAGAGAGCAACCCTGCTGCTGCTCGTGGCACTCGTGTCAGGCTTGATGGCAGCACAGAAGTACAAGGTGCGCAGCATCGCGTGGGAGCGTCTGGAGGTGACATCGGCGCTCGATGCCAACCCCGACCAGCGTGCAATGGAGATAGTGAAACCTTACAAGGCCCGGGTAGATAGCACCATGATGCCCGTGCTTGGACTGAGCCGCGTGGCCATGGCTGCAGGCCGACCTGAGAGTCTGCTGGGCAACTGGGCGGCCGACGTACTGGTGGAGGGAAGCACCGCCACCGGACTGGAGCGGGCCGACATGGGACTGATGAACGTGGGCGGACTGCGCAACAACATGCCCGAGGGGGTGGTGCGACGCGGTGACGTGATGCTCATCTCGCCCTTTGAAAACCGCCTGGTGGTGCTGGAGATGCAGGGCAAGGACGTGAAGGAGCTGATGGAGAACATAGCCGCAAGGGGCGGCGAGGGCGTGAGCAGCAGCGTGCGACTGGTCATCACACCCGACAGGAAGGTGGCATCGGCCACCATCGGAGGCAAGGAGATAGAGGACAAGCGCACCTACCGCATTGCCACGCTCGACTATCTGGCCGAGGGCAACGACCAGATGACGGCACTCAAGAAGGCCACCAAGAGGCACAACCTGAACATGCTCGTACGCGACGTGATGGCCGAGAGCATCATCAAGAGCCGCGTGATAGACAGCAAAATCGAGGGACGAATAGTGCTGCAGAAGCCCTAAGGGGCGTCCTGCCCCATCACCACCGTGAGGCTGGCGCAGCCATTCCATGCCGCCGGCCCACCACAAACCAACGTACAAGAAATGAAGAAGATATTTTCCGCAATAGCCCTGGCAGCCTGCTTCTGCCTGACGGGCACCGCACAGGAGCGCCACCTGCTGGTACTCCACACAAGCGATACGCACTCATGCGTGGAACCGGTATCCAAGAACTTCAGCGACACGGCACAGGCCGACAAGGGCGGTTTTATGCGCCGCGCCACACTCGTCAAGCAGTTGAGACAGCAGCGACCCGAACTGTTGCTGCTCGACTGTGGCGATTTCAGCCAGGGGTCGGCCTACTACAACCTCTACCGCGGCGAGGTGGAGGTGGCTCTGATGAACGAGATGGGATACGATGCCTGCACGCTGGGCAACCACGAATTTGACTATGGACTCCAGAACCTGGCACGCCTCATCAAGATGGCCAAGTTTCCCTTTGTGTGCTGCAACTATGATTTCAAGGATACTCCATGCGAGGGGCTCGTGAAGCCTTATATAGTGATAGAACGCGCGGGGGCGCGTATAGGCATTCTGGGAGTGGCTCCCCAGCCCGACGGACTGATTACGAAGTCGAACTACGAGCCCATGAAGTTCATTGACCCTGCCGAGGCCGCACAGCCCGTCATCGACATCCTGCGCAACCGCGAGCACTGCGACCTGGTCATCTGTCTGAGCCACCTGGGCTGGGCCAAGGGTCCCGGCTACGACCAGGACTTCATCGCGCGCACCACCGGACTGGACCTCCTGCTGGGCGGACACACGCACACCTACCTGTCCCACCCCGAGCGCGTGCTCGACAAGGCAGGCCACGAGGTGATGGTCGATCACATGGGCAAGAACGCGCGCTTCGTCGGCACCATGGACATCACGCTGGAACCATGACCGTGAGGCCGCATACGCAGGGCCACACACCACAACAGTCCATGCAGAGGGACGCCGCACCAGACATCAGTGCAGCGTCCCTCTCCTTTTGCCCCGTCCCGCACCGACTGTTCACGCACTGCGGTGCGGTGGCCGACGCAGCGTGCTCCGATGACCGATGCAGCACGCTGCGAGGGCCGATGCAGCGTGCTGCATCTTGCGCCCCGCCACGAAGCCCAGGGGCGAGGAAGGCGCGTCCCCACCCCACTGGATACAGAAAAAGCCAGAACCCGGCGGAATGCACCGCCATGGATTCTGGCCAGCAAGTATATTAAAAACCAAGTTTTCCTGGTTGTCCTACAGCCCTCCCCTCGTATTACAGAGAGATAGCGCCGCTGGGGCAAGCGTCAGCGCATGTGCCACACTCAGTGCACAGCTCGGGGTTGATAGAGTACTTCTCGCCCTCAGAGATAGCTCCTACGGGACACTCGTCGATACATGTGCCGCATGCAACACAATCATCACCAATTACGTATGCCATAATCTTTAAGTTTTATATGTTTATTGAATATCTGTTCCTATTGTGCTTGCAAAGATAATTGATTTTAGTGATACGAAGCATCTGTGAGCCTTTATTTTTTCCCTTAGCCTCATCAAAAACAATGATTGGGGCAATAAAGCACCCGCCCGGCGCGTTATTCTTAGAGATGAAATCCCTGCTCACACATACTCTGTGCCTGCTGCTCTGCCTCACGTGCGCCATCGGTGCGGGAGCGCAGAAGCGCAAGGTGATGAACCGTCCCTATCTGGACATGCGGAAGCTGCACTACGGCTTCCTCATCGGACTGCATTTCCAGGACATGGAAATGCAGAACAACGGCTACATCGACCCCGCTACAGGGCAGCAGTGGTACGCCGACGTAGATAACTACAACCCTGGTTTCAGCGTGGGCGTACTGGGGGAGCTGCGCCTCAACAACCATCTGTCGCTGCGCCTCTCACCCACCATGCACTTCGGGCAGAAGCACATCCTCTTCCACGAGCAGAACAGCGGGCGCGACACCACACAGAACATCAAGAGCACCTACATCTCCATTCCGTTCGACCTGAAGTTCGCCGCGCCACGCTACAATAACTTCCGCCCCTATCTGATAGGGGGCGTAAACCCGATGATAGACCTCACCACCAAGAAGCATGGCGCGCTGATGCTCAAGCCCTTCGACTGCTATCTGGAGGTGGGCATGGGGTGCGACATCTACCTTCCCTTCTTCAAGCTCAACCCCGAGCTTAAGTTTTGCTTCGGCCTGGCAGACATCTTGAAGAAGAACCGCAAGGACCTCATCGACAACACGCTGCTCAAATACACACGCAGCGTAGATGGTGCCAGTTCCAAGATGATAGTGCTCACGCTCTACTTCGAGTAGCACGCGCTGCCACATGCAGCGGCTTGGAAAGAGCGATGGGGAGCGCCGCCGACACAGGTCGGGAGGCGCTCCCCATCGTTGGTTATGCCGGCGCCCCGCCCACGGGAGG
The DNA here is from genome assembly GCA_900543815.1 of uncultured Prevotellaceae bacterium. GTDB lineage: Bacteria > Bacteroidota > Bacteroidia > Bacteroidales > Bacteroidaceae > Physcousia. The sequence continues at coordinate 5,146 of UQST01000002.1, read as the reverse complement.
GCGCTTGGCCTTCCCGAGCAGGGCTGTCATACTCACTTCAGACGGGCCAGGGTGTCGGCTATGCGGCGCATAGCCTCGGTGATGTTGGCCTCGCTGGTGGCATAGCTCATGCGGAAGCACTCAGGCGAACCAAAGGCATCGCCGCCCACAGTGGCCACATGGCCTACCTCGAGGAGGTACATGGCCAGGTCGGTGCTGTTGTTTATCACGCGGTCACCGTCACGCTTGCCGAAGAAGCTGCTGCACTTGGGGAAGAGGTAGAAGGCTCCCTGAGGGTTGTTGACCTCCAGTCCGGGAATCTCGCGGGCAAGGCTCACGATGAGGTTGCGGCGGCGTTCGAAGGCCTGGCGCATGGTCTCCACACACTCCTGCGAACCGGTGTAGGCAGCCTCGGCCGCCTTCTGCGACACCGAGCAGGGGCCGCTCGTGTACTGGCCCTGCAGCTTGTTGCAGCCCTTCACCACCCATTCGGGGGCAGCGATAAAGCCTATGCGCCATCCGGTCATGGCATAGGCCTTGCTCACGCCGTTCACTATCACCACGCGGTCTTTGATGTCGGCAAACTGTGCCATGCTGGCATGGGCGCCCACATAGTTGATATGCTCATATATCTCATCGGCTATCACCATCACGCGCTCATGCTTGAGGAGCACGTCCTTGAGCGCCTCCAGCTCGGCCGCACTATAGACAGAGCCTGTGGGGTTGCTGGGCGAACAGAGGATGATGGCGCGTGTGCGGGGCGTGATGGCCTGCTCGAGCTGCTGGGGAGTCACCTTGAAGTCCTGCTCGATGGTGGTGGGGATGGCCACGGGAGTGCCCTCGGCCAGCAATACCATCTGGGGATAGCTCACCCAGTAGGGCGCCGGGATGATGACTTCATCGCCGGGATTGACCAGAGCCATGATGGCATTGCACACGCTCTGCTTGGCTCCGTTGCTGCACAGAATCTGGCTGGGCAGATAGTCCAGGCCGTTCTCGTTCTTCAGCTTGGCGGCTATGGCCTTCTTCAGATCAGGGTAGCCGGGCACGGGCGAGTAGCGGGTCCAGTTGTCCTGCACCGCTTTGATGGCCGCCTCTTTGATGTGGTCAGGCGTGTTGAAGTCGGGTTCTCCCACGCTCATATTGATTATATCCACTCCCTGAGCCTTAAGCTCACTGCTGCGCTGGCTCATGGCCAGTGTTGCGCTTGGTGACAGACGATTGAGTCTATCTGACAGAATGTTCTCCATCTCTCGTATGTTTTATAGTTTCTGACTGTATTTCTTGGGCGGCGCGTGGCGCTGCCCTGCCTGCCTCAGCCCATCAGAGCTTGTGGCCCATGCGTATGCGCTTGGTCTCGAGGTAGCGTTTGTTGTATGGGTTAGGCTCCACCACGATGGGTACGTTCTCTACGATTTCGAGGCCGAAGCTCTCCAGACCGACACGCTTGACGGGGTTGTTGGTGATGAGACGTATCTTGCCCACGCCCAGCTCGCTCAGTATCTGTGCACCCACACCGTACTCGCGCTCATCGGGCTGGAAGCCGAGGTGGATGTTGGCATCCACTGTATCGTCGCCCTCTTCCTGCAGTTTGTAGGCTGCTATCTTGTTCATCAGTCCTATGCCGCGGCCTTCCTGGTTGAGATAGACCACCAGTCCCTTGCCTTCCTGGTCTATCATCTGCATGGCGCGGTGCAACTGCTCGCCACAGTCACAGCGCTTGCTGCCGAAGATGTCGCCGGTGACGCAGCTGCTGTGCATGCGCACGAGTACCGGTTCGTCGGCGCTCCAGTGGCCCTTGATGAGCGCCACATGCTCCAGTCCGTTGCTCTTCTGACGGAAAGGGATGATGCGGAAGTCGCCGTATTCAGTGGGCAGCTCGGCCTCCACACCGCGCTCCACCAGGGATTCCTGCTTGAGGCGGTAGGCGATGAGGTCGCGTATGCAGATGATCTTGAGCCCGTGCTCCTGTGCCACCTGGCGCAGTTGGGGCATGCGTGCCATGGTTCCGTCCTCGTTGAGAATCTCGATGAGGGCAGCCGCTGGCTGCAGTCCTGCCATGCGGGCAAGGTCAACGGCGGCCTCGGTATGTCCGGCGCGCTTGAGCACGCCCTTGTCTTGGGCATAGAGCGGATTGATGTGGCCGGGCCTGCCGAAGTCGGTGGGCTTGCGCGTGGTGTCGGCCAGAGCGCGTATGGTGGCGGCGCGGTCGTGGGTGCTCACGCCGGTGGTGCATCCGTCCAGAAGGTCAACAGTCACGGTGAAAGGCGTGCCCAGCATGCTGGTGTTCTCCTGTACCTGATGCGGCAGTTCCAGCTCCCTGGCACGGCTCATGGTGATGGGAGCACAGAGTACGCCGCGTCCGTAGCGCAGCATGAAGTTCACCTTTTCGGGTGTAATCATCTCGGCAGGGGTGATGAAGTCGCCTTCGTTCTCGCGGTCTTCGTCATCCACCACAATGACAAACTTGCCTTGCTTGAAGTCCTCAAGAGCCTCCTCGATGGTGCTCAGTGTCACATTGTCATTCATATTGTTGCTTGTTAATCCTGTCTATAATGAGTGTATTTATCTTCTGGATGGAGTTCATGTCATTCCACAGCCTCATGCGGTACCGCCAGATACGCAGCCAGAAGAACAGTCCCAGCGGGAAGAAGAGTCCCGCACAGACGTTCAGACGTGCCGAGTGGAACGGCCTGGTGTGGGCATCGGGCTCCAGTATGGGATACATGTTGATATACATCAGAATGCTGTTGTCGCGGCTGTTGTGCAGTTCTTCGATGAGTGCCTCGAGCCTGCCACTGAGCCGCTCCACCTCGCGGTCCTCCCTGTAATGGAAGAAGATGCGCAGATAGGACGGCATGCGCACGAGGTGCGCCTGCTGGTTGTAAGCCTGGCAGTCGGCCGAGAGCTGCTGCAGGTCAGAGGCCAGACGGCGGTACTGAGGGTCATGGATGATGACCTCCTTGCGGTTGAGGGCGCGTGAGACACGCAGGCCAAAGAGGTGGCGGACAAATGCGCGGTAGCCCTCGATATTGAACACCGCACTATCCTTGTTGGCGCGCTGGGTGAGAAATATGCCCACAGGCAACAGGACGCAGCTGCTGAGCCAGATGCCCGACAGCACGCTCCACTCTCCGGTCTTGGCCATCTTCTCTCCGCTCACGTTCACCACGTAGTAACAGATGAAGATGAGCACGCTGACCACTACGGGCAAGCCCAGTCCGCCCTTGCGGATAATGGCTCCCAGGGGAGCTCCAATGAAGAAGAAGAGCAGGCAGGCGAGGCTCAGGGTGAACTTCTTCTGCTCCTCCATGCGGTGGCGACGCAGTGACATGTTCACGTCGGCCGTGATGATGGCACGGAAGTCATACTCTGAGCGCAGGCTCTCGGCGCGGTTCTGTGCTGTGCGCCATGCCGATGTGCGCTGCTCGTCGGTGAGGCGGGCGTAGGCGGAGTCCAGCGGAAGAGCCTTGTCGCACTCCTTCACGATACGTGCCGAATCGCTCATCCCTGTGGGGAGGGACTTGTTCAGATAGTTGCCCATGGTGCTTGCAGCAATGGCATGGGCGGTGCTGTCAGACACATGGCGCAGCGAGTCGATGCCCAGGCGTATGTCATGCAGGCCCTTGGTCTGCGCATTGCCCGAAAAGAGGTTGGCATCCATGAGGTTGAAGTTGGCGTCGAAGGGAATCAGATCCACCTCGCGAACAAATGACTCGCGCATGTATGGCACACTGGCCCTGAGCATATTGCCTCCACCCTGGGAATCCATGTTGCGGAAGCGTTCCCCGTGCATGAGTGTGAGCTTGAGATGCCGCTTGTCGGCCGTGCTCTGCAGCCGTGCGCTGTCGGCCAGCACAATCTCTGCATCCTCATAACCCTCCTTGTTGCTGTATATCATCACGCCGTAGAGCATGCCGGTGCGCGTGTCCTTGTGGTGCACATACAGGTTGTATCCGGGAATGTCACTGTAGAAGACGCCCTCTGGAATCTCCAGCTCGGGCGACTTCTGCTTCATGCTCCACACCAGGGTAGCCAGTTGCTTGGTGGCCTCAGGCCCCACCTTGTTCTGGAAATAGAAGCTGCCTGCGCACACGCAGAGCGAAAAGACGAACACGGGTTGCAGGATGCGCACCAGGGGCACGCCGCTTGCCTTCATGGCCAAGAGTTCCAAGCGCTCGCCCATATTGCCGAAAGAGATAAGGCTTGCCAGCAGGACCGCCATGGGAAGCGACATGGGCACCAGCGTGAGACCGCTGTAATAGAAGAACTTCATCAGCACGTCCATCGAGAGGCCGCGTCCCACAAGCTCTTCCAGATAACGCCACATGAACTGCATCATGAAGATGAAGAGGCAAATGAAGAATGTACCTGCAAAGAGCAGGAGGTAGTCCTTCAGTATGAATATATCGAGCTTCTTGAATATCCTCATTATTGTGTGTGCGTGTGCACATGCGTGCGCATTCGGTCACAAAGGTATAACAATTTCCGCTTTCGCGCAGCAAATCGGGTGCACAATAAGGCGATGGGGAACGCGAAATGGGGCTTTCTGACCAAGAAGTCGCCGCAGGGCGGATTGAAGACCATGGCACACAGCACAATGCAAGAGGACGCGACAGACAGGAAGCCTGGCTTGCCCGACAAGGACGGCACGCGGGCTGCACGACTCCACGGCATCCCTTCTCTCGACCCACCGCACAAAGCGGAACCTGCCTGGGCGGACGCTCTACAAACGCAGCACGCTGCACCAGCCATCGCAGCACGCTGCATCGCCCAACGCAACGCGCTGCACCAGCCATCGCACCGCACTGCCTTCCCCGTCCCGCAACAGCACCTTTTGCCGGGCAAGCGGCAAGCCCAACCACGACAGCCCTCTACTGCCCGCCTCGGACAGACAAGCAAGCGCCCGCTTACGACCGCCCGGGACCCACTGCAGCACGGCACACTCACCCGCCCCATCGCACCGGCCGCGTCCACGAGCCTTCCTCTGCTCTCCCCGGCAGTATCGCAACCCTACAAAATAAGGTGCGCCGAATGACAACGGCTCACCCGATAAACCTAGGGGATTAAGCATACAGCCTTGTAAGTCTGAAAAGGAAGAACCTTATATCTGTCACTCCTCTCAAGGACGCTCTGAATGCCTTTATCTTCGCATTGAATGATTCTG
>UQST01000001.1 GCA_900543815.1 uncultured Prevotellaceae bacterium | reverse complement strand
ATATAGTCTATAAAGAGGGGGCGTAATGACGAAACTTAATTGTCACAATTGTCACAACTGTCACACTGTCACAACCGGAATGTCGGAAGATGCAGTCCTCCGCTTCCCTCTCCCAGGCCTATCCTATCATGTCTGCCGCCATGCGCAGCTCGTCGGCTGCTACCAGGCAGAACTGCTGTCTCGAAATTACCATCAGCGATGGGAAATGGGGAGCCATCCTTGAACTGCTTGCTGCCATCACACGAGTTTTAACATCACGGATAAAGAAGCGCTTGAGGTTGTGGTTAACGAAACTGATAAGCTTGCTCGTATATGCGAACTATATAGATATAAAATGGCGAGTTAAGAACTACCGAAACTTAAAGAAAATAACGAAATCGAGCAAAAGGAACAGCAAATGTACTTCCCTTTTGCTCGACTTCTTATTCTAGGCCTGGTCTATTGTGCCTTTTCGGGTATCTTCTTGTTGAAGGCAGTCTGACTCCCGAATTTTTCACGGATGGGAGGCGGTCCGAGTGGCTTTATCTTTTCCTGAAAAGTCATCTCTATCTTGGGCTGCTCTGCTTTTCCTTTCTCTTTTTCCTTCTTCTGGGCTGCAAGTCCTGTGGGAAGGGGCAGCAGAAAAGCCAGCAGAAGGAGCATCCGCCAGTTCATGATGTTAGTCTTTCTTCTTTCCATAGATTTTCATTGTGTATAAAGATGGTTAGGAAAAACAAGCATCCCCACGCATGGAGATCGTGTGCTCCTTGTGCGTGGGGATGCTTGTTTGTGTGTTTACCAGATGTCCTCGGGAACTCCGGGGTTGTCATAAACCTCCTTGGCGGCATACTCCAGATAGTCCATATAGAAGTAGCGTGTGGGGTCGTCCATCACGGTCTTGAATCGGATGTAGTATGTCTCGTTGGGGTCCATGGTCTGGCGCAGCAGGATGCGTCGGATACAGATGTTCGACTTGCGCATCATGTCAGAGCCACCAGGTCCTCCGGCTGTATATTGCTGGCAACCCTTCATGAAGCCGTTGTTGCGCAGGCGCTTGTCGATTTCGGCGTTATAGTCGTCATCGTTGTTGTCCTCAGCATAACCGATATCGTAGGGGATGTCGCCTTTGGAGGTGTGCCTACTGTAGGCTCCCTGGCGCAGGTCCATGGGGATACCCATAGCAGCCAGGTTGTGGGGGTCTTTACCCCAGTAGAACTGTACCATTCCACGCATGTTACCACCACACTGGATGGCGTATCTCAACTCATAGGTTCCGCGCTTGGGTACGGGTGGCAGACGCATGGTGCAGTCGGTCATACCACGGATACTCATCTCGTCGCCCTGCATGTTCGCCCAGCCGTTGCCGCGACCGGTCCAGTACAGGAAGTTGGTCTCCTCGGTGATGCTCACATCGTTGAGGTACTTGTATGCACCGTCGGAGGGGATATATACGCACTTGTGACGCTCGTCGGTAATCTCAGACTGACGGATGCCGTTGGTCATAAACTCAGGCCACATGGCACACACATTCCAACGGATGCGGTATGCCTGCATGTTGTTGCGTGTTTCGTCGTTGTAGGTGAGCAGCTTGTCGATGGGGTAGATGATACCGTTGCGCACGTTGAAGTCGCCCTGCAGGTCGGGAGTGCCCACCTTGATGCCTTCCTTCTCGGCATCGCAACTGGCCTCGTGGTAGTTGCCGCGGCGGCCGTTGTTGAGGTTGGGGAAGCGGTTGATATACACTCCGTTGCTCTCCTTGCTCTCATACAGTTTGATGAGGCGGCGCTTGCCCATGGTGGTGTAATACTCCCAGATGGGTATGGTGGGGTTGCCGTTGGTGGGGTTGTAGCCGTTCTCGTTGTAGTGCAGCACCAGTCTGTCCGTGGCGAGTGACATGGGCAGGAAGTGGTAGGTGACGAACTGGTTGAGCAGGTTGTTCTCGTTCTTGTAGTTCTCGTCGTTTACTGCCTCGGGATAAGCGTTGTTCTGCACCAGATAGTTCACCACATCCTTCACCTCAATCTCGGTGGCAGGCTTGCCGATGGCTTCTGTCCAGAAGCTGTCGGTCTCGGCAAAGTAGGTGAAGCCCACATAGCGGTGCTCGGGTGCGTAGAAGGTCTGGTTGCTGCCATCGGTGTTACTCACGATGCTCATCTTCACGGTTCCCTTCTTGTAGAGCTCCTCGTAGGTCTCGTCGCGCCATACCTTCAGGGTGTCTATCATACCCACGGCCTTGGCCAGCAGGGCTGCCACATAGAAGCCCTCGCGCTTGCTGTTGAGGATATCGTTGAAGAGGAAAGCCAGCGTGTTGTTGCTGGGAGCCACCACCGAGTTCATGCATTGGATCACGCCGTTGATGGCAGGAATGTCCTTGTTGCGGGGGTCGATGAGCGCATCGTTGATGAGCACGCTGTCGGGGTCGTCGCAGTAATGAACCACCAGCTTGCGGTCATACATGTTGGGGTAGGGAAGTTCGGCGTTCTGTGTGGTAGGCATAGTGGCGGTCTCATAGCGTACGTTGTCGTCGCCACTGTCTATCACGCTGTTATAGACAATCACCTTGCGCACAGAGTCCAACAGGTTGCTGTCGGTAAAACTGTCCCATGAGGGCTCGCTGATTGTGCCCTTGGCGCAGAGGGTGTCCAGATATACCTGGATGGCCTCATTGGTGGGGGCAAACACCGTATAGTTGCCTCGGGCTGAGAGCAACTGGAAGACTTTGGTGTCCGACATCGAACTTACGGGCGTCTTCTTAAGGAGTGCCACGTACTCCTTGTAGGCGTCGTGTTCTACCAGGTAGTCTGTGATGGTCCTCTCCTTGAAGACGTATCGCGCAGACTTGTCCACTTGTTCGGTACATCCAATGAATGTGATGGCTGCTAATGCAAGCATCAAACCGAATATCTTCTTCATATAATTTAAAGTTTTGTTGTTAGCGTTGATCGGAGTATATTGTTTCTTTCCTTCTGCTGCCCCTCTGTGGTCACCCACGGAATGACATGCAAAAGTAAGTATTTCTTGCTTACCCACAAAGGGATGTAGTTTTTTTCTCTCCTTAAACGCGGTTTCTCTCTATTTTTGCCTTACTTCAATCGCTGTTCCTGTGGTGTGAGCCTGGAAATCGGGCGCGTAGAGGCATTGCAGGAGGGCGGCGGGAAGGCAGTAGGAACCAGCCCGGCTGATGAGCCAGTCTTCCTCTATCACCCAAGTGCCGCGGGGCAGTCGGTCAAGGAAGTATTCTGTGCTGGCATCATGAATGGCCTTGTAATAGCTGGTGCTTCCATTGAACTCATAGCCAGAGCGTTGGGCGGATGGTTCGGCAGCGGCAATACGTGGTGCCATCAGGCGCACGAACTCGTAGTCGCGGTCGGCTGTGAGGGTATAGCGGATGTGCACGCGGTCGCCTGTAGCCAGATGCTCCACATGGGTGATGTCGCGTCGGATGTTGAGTCCTTCCTGCTGCTGTTCGGTCTGCAGGACGGGTATCTGATATTGGGCATATACAGCTCCGTAGCTCAGTTGCCGGCTCTCCTTCTCCACCACCAGCTTCTTGGGCTTGGAGGTAAGGTCTGTACGCTCACGCACATAGCCCAGAGTGGTCTCGGGACTGCTGATTGTGAATGACTTGGATGAGGTTTTCAGAGTCAGCTTGTCGGCTCCCATGCAGAGGTCGGGGCTGCCGCTCAGCAGGGCGAATACGGCATCGGCGGTCTGCGGAGCGCTGTCCCATTCCCGGGTACGCTTCATGCCTATGAGCCACTCCGTCATCGCGTTGAGTGTGGCAGTATCGTGGGGCTCTATGATCCTGATGGCTTCCATCAGTTGCACGTGCTCGCTCGTCTTCTGATCCATGCCCATTCGTATGTTGCTCCTGTAGGCCAGATGCATGCCGTCGGGCTGCTTGAGCAGAACGTGCAGGCGTTCCATCAGGCTCTGGGCCAACTTCTCTTCACCATACAGATGCAGCACCATGGCAGCCTGCGCGCGCTCCACGCGGTCGGTCTCTCCGGCCTGCTTCTTGAGCAATTGCAGCATGTAGCTGACGGCCTGCTTCTCTTCGGCCTTCATGCTGGTGTAGCAGTCCGACTTACGGAGGGCATATAGGGTGCGCATGGCGCTGGCAGAGACGGTAGGCTTGCTGCTCTTCTTGAGCAGACTCACGTCTTTTACCATCTCCTTGAGGAGGAATCGGCAAGCCTTCTCGCGTATCTCCCTCTGCCTGGGCAACTCGTCAAGTGTGAGCGTGTTGAGCCTTGTGAGCATGTTGGCCACGTGCCCTGTGAGGTAGGTGCTGCCGCTCATGCCGGGGAACCAGGAGAACGAACCGTCGTACCTTTGCAGATTGTCCAGCGCGTTCAGCATGCTCATGCGATAATCCAATTGCGCCACATCATCAAACAAGGATGTAAGCCTCTGGCGACGAGCCTTTTCTTGGTTGGCCTCCATCACCCATGGAGTCTCTTGCAGAAGCATGTCGGCCAGCTCTTGATTCTTGACGAGCGGACTCTCCAGAGCAGTTGTGTCCTTATGGTTCCACTCTTCGATGGCCTCTCTCACCTGTGGGTATTTCTGTCCTATGCTGTAGGCAAGTGCTCCAGAGTAGAATGCGGCTGCGAGGGAAAGCACGTCGCGGCACCTGGGATAGGCCATCGAGGGCAGAGTCTGTATGGCCAGCCACTTGGGATCACGTGTGTATTCGATGGTCAGCGAGCGGTTGACGGCCTCCTTGCTGTCGTGTGCGAAGAGTTTGTCAAGACTGATGGAGTGCGTGCCTTTTCCGCTCAGACTGAACGCCTTGGTCTCTGTGACGTACTGCATATCGGAGAGTACAGGCAGATACCGCTGCTCGCCATCGCTGTAGTCCTGCCCTTGTGCCACCCACTTGACGGTGAGTGCGGGATGGTCCATGCTGCCCGTATAGGGGAAGAAGAAGGTGGTATCCTCCTGGGCGCCCAGTTGGAAGCGCACCGCCTTGCGCATCAGTACCTTATCGGTCTCTGTATCGGAGACGAGCAGGGTGGCCTGTCCCTTCTGCTGCTTCTCGCTTCGGTTGCGGATGCTGGCCGTCAGTACGGTGTGGTCGCCGCTACGCACGAAGCGCGGGAGCAGCATCTCAGCCATCAGTTCCTTCTCTGCCACCACCATCGTATCCAGCAGTCCCACCATCATGTCGGTCGTGTGGGCAGCTCCGAGCAGGTGCCATGAGGTCATGCTTTCGGGCAGGGTGAAGCTGATTTTCACCTGTCCCTGGCTGTCGGTACGCAATCGGGGCATGAAGAAAGCCGTCTCCTGCAGGTCGGTCCGCAGGTTAGCCGTCTCCTCGGCTGCCTCTACGCTCTCTTCGGCTTCCTCCATCACGGCCATGTCTGATAGGGCAACTTCATTCAGGCTCATCCCTGCGATGTGTCCCAAACCCCTTTCCGCCGTTTGTGCCATTCCCATATATTCCCTCTTGGCATTCCTCTTTGCTGTTGCCTTCACCTCTCTCAGCCCTCTGGTGCTCCCGCCTCTCACGTGCATGGAAGCCTCTTGCATAGGTTTGGACAAGGCCAGGTAGAAGCGGTCGATGTCGAATGTGGAGAACTCCGGGGTGTATTCCTTCTTCAGTTTGGGTTTGAAGCTCATGTTCAGATTGTACTTGTCGTAGGCGCTCAGAGAGGTTGTGTGAATGCCGATGTACGGCAAGCGGCAACCTCTATACACGCTCAGGTCAAACGAGTGACGGGCAAGCGCATCCAATGACGCATCATATAGAGTGGCCGCCAGATTGGCTTGCGCGGGTTTGCCATCGGGGCGCTTTACCGATAATGTCCACTCCTCTTGCTGTCCTGGCCGCAGATGGTCGCGGAAGGACTCCCATTGCAGGCGCAGTCTGCTGTCGGGCTGAACCAGATGCAGGTCGGTGTCCCTGGTGTGGAGCTCCCCTTGGCAGAACATGTAAGCGAACAGCCTGGCGCCTTTGCCGTACTCCTTGCGGTAAGGGATGGTGTATGTCAGGCACGAGTCACCCAGGTGGAATATTGTGTCGAGTGCGGTGGTGTCCTTGGTCTCCAGGGTCATGTGTATCCAGGCATCGGGCAGCGAGGTGCCTATCTGCACCTTGGCTGGCTCCTGCTCCGAGAAGTCAGACTGGGGGCAGTCCAGATAGAAGTTTGCCTCAAAGGGCAGTTTGTTGTCAGAGAGCGAAGTGAGCGTGAGGTCGGAGCGCCACGAGGCTGTATCGCCATTGATATCGGCACGCGCTTCCAGCTGGTATCGGCCTGACTCCAAGTCCTTCATCTCCTGCGGGAAAGCCGACTCTCCGGCCTGCATCGTGAAGGTCCTCTTCTCCTTCCCTGCCTGTGAAAGGGTGCAGGTGATGGACCCCTTGACGGGTTGGTCTGTGCTGGAGTAGAGTCTGAGGCTCAATGGCTTGGGATATTCCTTGCAGATGTGGCGGGGTACCATACCGTTCATGCGCAGCGGGGTGCTGCATACGGCTATGTCCAGAGCGCCCTGCTGGGTCTCACCCTGTGCCGAGAGAGCGTCGATGCTGACCTCTAGCCTGCGTCCCCTCTTCAGCTGCTCGGCGGTTCCGTTTGTGGCCAGCTGGTAGGTGAACTTCCCTTCCTGGTCTGTCCGGAGCGTATCCAGTACAATTCGTGTTTCGCTGGAGCGGTTACGCCACCACCATGATGAGCCCCATACGGCTGTTCCTGTGATGCGTGCATGCGTCACGGGTACACCGCTGTAGGTGGTCACTTTGCCTTCAAATGCCACGGAGTCGGTTCGGACAGTTGCGTCCTTGGGCTGTGACAACTCCACGTGGAAGGTGGGACGAACGTATTCCTCCACCTTTACAGCCTTGCAGGCATCCTCTATATGTATATTGTAATTGCCGGGCAATCCCGTTTCGGGAATTGGCAGAGTGTCTGCCAGCACACCCATCTCGTCGGTCCGGCATGTGTGGGTGCACAGTTTCCTGCCGTTGGCACCGCGCAGCACCACTTCATGTTCCTCGTTGGCTTTCACCTCTGCATCCCATTCCTTCTGTTTGTACACCACGGCGCTCATCATTATCTTCTGGCCGGGGCGGTAGATGCTGCGGTCTGTGGAGATGGCTATGTGCTGTTCCTCTCTGTCGGTCAGTCTTTCGTCGGAGTAATATATGTCCAGTCTCCGTCGCCCTGTAGCCTCGTCTCCCGCGCGCGATACCTTAATATATATATCCTTCTCCTCTTGTCTGTCCATCAGCACGGCACCTTTCTCGTCGGTAAGGTGTGTCTTGAGCAGGGTGAAGCTGTCCTCTTTTCGATTCTTTGTAAAGACTTCCACCTTGACTCTCGGCAGGGGCTGTCCTTTCTGGTAATCCACCACGGTCAGCCGTGCCTGCTTGTCGCCCATGCGCCGCACGAAGGTTGCCAAGCGTGAGATGCGCACCAGGCCAACCTCTGGCTCGGGATTCTTCGCCAGATGCGCCTTGGTGCTGGCCTCTATCACCACCGCATAAAGGCCGCAGTCGGGCGTGTGCCAGTCGAGCGTATCCCAGCACACCTTGCCGCCGTTGCTTCCTCCGCGTGGCTGCATGGCGGTATGCTTGATTTGGTGTCCCTCCTTGCGCACCAGCTTGAGCAGCTCGTCGCCCGTCATATGGTTGCGCTCCTGCTTGTTTCCCTCCAGGAAGTCAGGGGGCAACTGGTAGGTTGACAGGACAAATCCGCTCACGTTTCTCGTCTTGATGGGCACCTTCTGGGTGCTGAGCGGGTAGGCTTGTGCGGGATATCTGGCCTGCATGATGGGAGCCGTGAGCTGTCGTCTGAGGTTCTCGATATTGTTTTTCCAGCGGTTGTCGGGCCATTTGCGGTCCGCCTCGTCCAGTATTGCCAGACGGTCGTTAATGCCCATCCCCCAGCGGTTCATCCTTTCGGAGGCCAGACAGAGGTGCACCAGCGCCCCTGCCTCTGTGTTGCTGTATTCCTGCTTCAATGCCATCAGCCTGTCTTTGACCGAAGGGTCCCATGAGTCCCAGAGACCCTCCAGCAGGATGTGCAAGGCCGCTTCGCGCAGCCCATGAAGGCGGTAAAACGTGGCCAGGTTGTCGGCTGTGGGCATCTGTTCCTTCTCTCTCAGCCATTGCCCGATGTCGTTTGTCATGGCCCGCCACACCACAGCGAGCATGTCGTTGGCATATATCTTCTCGTCGCGTCCCTGTCTGACAAGCGGAATCCATTGCTCTGTCTTGGCCTGGTGCAGCGCTTCCATGTCACCCAGCGCCTGCTTGTAGAGCAGGCATGCGTGCCGCATGTACTCATCACTGTTCCATTCCCTTATGCTGTCGTCGGGGCTTTCTGTCTGCCGCTCGCCTGCATCGGCAAGGTCGGCCGAGATTGCCAGCAGATGGGCCATGGTGGCCTGATAGACGGCTTTCGCCGTGGGGCTGGTCTGCCTGCTGATGGCTGCACGCAGCGTGTCCATATTGTCGAAGAAGCGGTCGGGCGTGATGTCCTCGGTGCGCTGGAAGTCCTGCAACATACCCACCAACGAAGATGCCTGGCTCTGTCCCCATACTGATGAGGGCAGAACCAGGCATAGGAAGAGTGCAAGTAAGGCCTTGCTTACGCAGGCGAGCCTACTTGAGATTTTTTTTTGAGAGGCTCCGTCTTCGGCTGAAGTCTCCTCGCTGCTGGTAGCATCCTGCTTCTGGGGCTTCACGGCCAGCACCTCTATCTCCACCAGTGCCCCCTTGGGCAGGTCTTTCACCGCCACGGCGCTGCGTGCGGGGAAGGGTTCGGTGAAGAATTGGGCATATACCTCGTTCATGGGAGCGAAGTTGGCGATGTCACTCAGATAGACGGTAGTCTTCACCACGTGCTTCAGGTCGGTGCCGGCAGCCTGCAGGATGTGGCTGGCATTGGTGAGCGACTGACGGGTCTGCTCCTTTATGCCGCCCTCCACAAACTGGCCTGTGGCGGGGTCGATGGGTATCTGTCCGCTGGCAAATACCATTCCGTTGGCCTCTATGGCCTGGCTGTAGGGACCGATGGCTGCAGGAGCCTGGTTGGTGTGAATTGCTTTCATGCTCTTGGTGTGTATGTTGTCTTTATTCTTAGTTTACCTTGAATCCGTTGTCGGTCAGGGCTTTCCTTATCTCCTCGATGTGCTGCTCGTCGCGTGTCTCCACCTTGATGCGCAGTTGGCATGCTGTCACGCGGGCAGCGTCGTCGTTGCGCTCGTGATGCACGCTCACTACGTTTCCGCCCATCGAAGCCACTATCTGGCTCACGCCCACCAGCTGGCCCGGCTTGTCCTCCAGTTCCACCGTGAAGGTGCAGCTGCGTCCGCTCTTGGCCAGTCCGCGGTTGATGACGCGGTTGAGGATGGTCACGTCGATATTGCCACCGCTCACTATGCACACTGCCTTGCGTCCCTTGACGGGCACCTTGCCGAACATGGCGGCTGCCACACTCACGGCTCCAGCACCTTCTGCCACCATCTTGTGCTGCTCGATGAGCGCCAGTATGGCTGCGCAAATCTCGTCCTCGGTGACGGTCACTATGCCGTCGAGGTACTTCTGGCACGTGTCGTAGGTGATTTCACCGGGTTGCTTTACCGCTATGCCGTCGGCTATGGTGCTTACGCTGGTGAGCCGCAGTATCTGATGGTCAGCCATGCTCTGGTACATGCTGGGTGCTCCGGCAGCCTGCACGCCCCATACCTGCACTTTCGGATTGAGCTGCTTGATGGCAAAAGCCACGCCGCTGGCCAGTCCGCCGCCGCCTATGGGCACGATGACCACCTCCACGTCGGGCAGTTGCTCCAGCAACTCCAGGCCTATGGTGCCTTGTCCGGCTATCACGTTCTCATCGTCGAAGGGGTGGATGAAGGTATAGCCCCGCTCGTCGCGCAGGTCCAGCGCCCGCTGGTAGGCATCGTCATACACTCCGGGCACCAGACAGATGTCGGCGCCATAGCGGCGTGTGGCCTCTACCTTGCTGATGGGCGCTCCGTCGGGCAGGCAGATGAGGCTCTTGATGCCATGGCAACTGGCACCCAGCGCAA
The DNA here is from genome assembly GCA_900543815.1 of uncultured Prevotellaceae bacterium. Lineage (GTDB taxonomy): Bacteria > Bacteroidota > Bacteroidia > Bacteroidales > Bacteroidaceae > Physcousia. The sequence continues at coordinate 174,997 of UQST01000001.1, read as the reverse complement.
CCCCCTGCGCGTGGTTTCCTGCCGAGCAGGCTATCACTCCGTGCTGCTTTTCCTCGTCGGTCAGGCAGGCTATCTTGTAACAGGCACCGCGCACCTTGAACGAGCCTGTCAGCTGCAGGTTCTCGGGCTTCAGGTATATGTCGGCCTCGGGATTGAGGCGGGGAGCCTGCACCAGGTCGGTGCGGCGTATGACGCGGCTCAGCGCGTAACGCGCCTTATAGAAGTTGTCGAGGTTCAGCATCGTGCGGGAATCTGCTTGAGCAACTCTTTCAGGAATACCCAGAACTTCTCCACCGAGGGGATGTTGCATCGCTCGTTGGGTGTGTGAGGACTTCTCAGCGTGGGACCGAAGCTCACCAGATCCATCTCGGGATACACCCCGCCGATGATGCTGCACTCCAGTCCGGCGTGGCATACCTGCACCTTGGCGTCCTCGCCGAAGGTCTCCTTATATACCTTCACCATAGTGGCTGTGATGGGGCTGCTGAAGTTGGGCTGCCATGCGCCATACTGTCCGCCGTACTCCACCTTCATGCCGGCCATGCCGAAGCAGCACTCCTGCATCTCCTGCAGGTACTCCATCATGGTCTCGTTGCTGCTGCGTGCCAGTATGAGCACCGAAGCCTCGCCGTTGCCTATGCTCACGATGCCCAGGTTGCTGCTGGTCTCCACCACATCGGGGATGCTTGGGATGTGGCGCAGGACGCCGTCGTGGCAAGCCATGATGGCATCCACCAGGTTGTCCTGAATCTCCATGGGTACCTGTGCGGCGGGCATGATGGTGCTCTCGATGGTCATCTCCATCTCGTTCTCTATGCCTGCATATTCGTTCTTGAAGGTCTCCAGGCAGTAGGCCACCAGGTCCTTCAGGTCGTCGAGGTTCTCTGCGGGAATGGTGAGCACGGCGCTTGCTGTGCGTGGGATGGCGTTGCGCATGTTGCCGCCGTTCCATGAGCAGAGGCGTGCATCGTCGTCGGCGATGGCCTGACGCACGAAGCGGGCCATCAGCTTGTTGGCATTGGCGCGTCCCTCATTGATTTCCAGTCCGCTGTGTCCGCCCTTGAGTCCCTGCAGACACACCTTTACGGCTATGTCGCCAGCCTCGGGAGCCACCTCCTTGTACTGCATGGTGGCGCTGATGTTGACGCCTCCCGCGCTGCCTATGACGAACTCGCCCATGGTCTCGTTGTCCATATTGAGCAGTATGTCGCCGTGCAGTGTGTCGGCTGCCAGGTGGTTCACGCCGTACATGCAGGTCTCCTCATCGGCTGTGATGAGCGCCTCCAGCGGGCCGTGCACCAGGTCGTGGGCCTCCATGATGGCCATGATGGCCGCCACGCCCATGCCGTCGTCGCTGCCCAGGGTGGTGCCCTTGGCCTTCACCCATTCACCGTCGATGTAGGTCTCGATGGGGTCTGTCTCAAAGACGTGGCCGCTCTCGTCGGTCTTCTGTGGCACCATGTCCATGTGTGCCTGCAGTACTGCTGTCTTGCGGTCTTCCATGCCCGGTGTGGCTGGCTTGCGCATAACGATGTTCTCGGCATTGTCCTTGAAGGCTTCTATGCCGTGCTCCTTGGCCCATGTGAGCAGGAATTCCTGCACCTTCTGAAGGTGTCCGCTGGGACGGGGAACCTGCGTGAGCAGGTAGAAGTTGTGCCATATGGCTTGTGGAGCCAGGTCTTTGATTGATGTTGCCATAACCTTATGTTTTTAATGTTTAACTTCCTGTCTTGGCTGGCGCGCCCGAGTGTGCATGTGCGCCCGTCAGCATGGCAAAGTTATGCCATTTCCATGAGAGTGCCAAGCCGCTACTCTTAAAAAGTATTTACAGCCTGCCGCATGCCATGCCGGAGTGGCAAAAATGGCTCTGTGTGGCATAATCCTTGGGCGAATGCTTGCCGCTTATGGGAGAGATGCTTACCTTTGTGGGTGAAACTGCACGAATGAGCGTGCGCAAAGACAAACAACTGATGACATACGATTTCGACAAGCCCATCGACCGCACGGGCACTTGCGATGTGAAGCATGCAAGGCTCGCCGAGATGTGGCACCGTACTGACCTGATTCCCCTGTGGGTGGCCGACATGGACTGGCTTACGCCTCCCTTCATCGCCGAAGCCCTCACCCGCAGGGTGCAGAACGCCCTCTATGGCTACACCTGTCTGCCCCAGGACTACTGGGACACCGTCATCCGCTGGGTGCAGGAGCATCACGGGTGGCAGATGAGAGAGGAGTGGATGAGCTTCATCCCCGGCATTGTCAAGGGAATAGGAATGGCTGTGTGCGCCCTGCTGTCGCCTGGCGACAAGGTCATCATACAGCCTCCTGTGTATCATCCATTCCGCCTTGTGCCTCAGGGCTATGGGCATGAGGTGGTGATGAACCCCCTGGTGGAGCGCCCCGACGGCTATTACGACATGGACTTCGAGCACCTGGCACGGGTGGCCGACGAGCATTGCCGCCTGCTCATCCTGTGCAATCCCCACAATCCCGGCGGCATCTGTTGGCCGCGTGAGACGCTGCAGCGCCTGGCCGCATTCTGCCACGAGCGCGGCATCATCGTCATCAGCGACGAAATCCATTGCGATATGGCCCTCTTCGGGCATCGTCACATCCCCTTCGCCAGCGTGAGCCCCGAGGCCGAGCAGAACAGCATCACGTTCTGTGCACCCTCCAAGACCTTCAATATGGCCGGCCTGGTGTCGTCGTGGGCGGCTGTCCCCAATGAGCAGTTGCGCCGGCGCTTCTTCGGATGGATGCAGGCGGGCGAACTCAACGAGCCCACCATGATGGCTCCCCTGGCCACCCAGGCTGCCTTCCGCGAGGGCGAGGAGTGGCGCAGGCAGATGCTTCATTATGTGGAGCAGAACGTGGAGTTCGTCATCGGCTACTGCCGCGAGCACATGCCCCTGATACGTCCCTTGCGCCCCCAGGCCTCGTTCCTGGTGTGGCTCGACTGCCGACAGCTGGGGCTTACACACGACCAGCTGCAGCATCTCTTCGTGGATGAGGCCCACTTGGCACTCAATGACGGCGAGATGTTTGGCCCTGGCGGCGAGGGCTTTATGCGCCTCAATGTGGGCACGCAGCGTGCTGTGCTCCGTAGCGCCATGGAGTCGCTGGCACGGGCGGTGGCCGGTGTCCAGAGGAAGCCATGAGCGTCCCCCGTGGGAAGTGAAGAGCAAAGAGTGAAGAGTGAAAAGTGCTGCGCGGTGGATGCCATCGCGCAGTTTCCTTATATAAATAGGGGAGCAAAGGGCTTTGCTGCAGTTTGCAACGGCAGGCCCATCCCGGTGGGGCGGAAAGTGCAGCGCGGTGCATGCTTCATCGCAGCGTGCTGCATCGGGCATTGCAGCGCGGTGCATGTGCCGTCGCAGCGCGCTGCATTTCCAGACTCGGCTTGCGGCCTGGTTCTGCCTTGAGGCATGCGGGGCATGACGCGTGCCTCTCTCCTCATCCATTCGGCATGGTGGGCTCAGTCCTTCGGCAGGTTGGCCGCATCCTTATGCCGTGCCTCTTCGGTCCAAGTGGCCTTTTGGGAGAAAATGTCCGTGTGCGTCTCTTTTTCTCCCCTCTGCTTTGCGGTTTCTTACGGAAAAGTGTTAACTTTGTGGGCAAATGTGTAGGGAAAATGTCTTTGGGCGCGTTAAATAGTGCCTTCGGCGGCATCCGGCATGTGAATGAAGGCAGAATAACCATATTGTCGAGCAAAAGAATTTTCAAATGAAGGGATTTGCAGGAAAACTGATGCTGGCCTTGGCCATGCTTGCCACCTCATCGTCACAGGCGCAGGAAGCGCAGATGGTGGGGCCACAGGACGTGCCGGCCACAAGCACACTCTACGTGAACAACCGTGCACCATTGCGCCCCAACGTCTTCATCAAGCTCCCTCTGGGCAGCGTGAAAGCCCGCGGATGGGTGGGCGAGATGCTGCGCCGCGAGTCGGAAGGACTGGCAGGCAGGCTGGGCGAGATAAGTGACTGGCTCGACAAGAAAGGTAATGCCTGGCTCGAGGAGGGCGGTTCGCACGGATGGGAAGAGGTGCCCTACTGGCTGCGTGGCTATCATGCGCTGGCCTGCCAGCTGGCCGACGAGGCGAAGCTCAGGGAGTCGCACTTCTGGATAGATGCCATACTGCGCAGCGCCCAGCCCGACGGCTACTTCGGTCCGGTGAACGCCGGCAAGGACGGCAGGCGCGAGCTGTGGGCCAACATGCTGGCTCTGCAAATCCTGCAGGACTACTACGAGCACACGGCCGACGAGCGCGTGCTGCCCGTGATGACCGCCTACTGCCGATGGGAACTGGCCTATCCCGACGAGAAGTTCCTGCGTGACTACTGGGAGAACAGCCGTGGAGGCGACAATCTGCTCAGCGTCATCTGGCTCTACAACCGCACCGGGGAGGAGTTTCTGCTCCAGCTCATGAGGAAGATACACCGCTGCACGGCCAACTGGATGCAGGACACCTCGCTGCCCAACTGGCACAACGTGAATGTGGCGGAGTGCTTCCGCGAACCTGCCACCTTCTCCCTGCTGCCGGGCGAGGAGCGTGCATTGGGATACACATACAACAACTTCCACCTCATACGCCGCATCTATGGTCAGGTGCCGGGCGGCATGTTCGGCTCCGATGAGAACTGCCGTCACGGCTACATCGACCCGCGCCAGGGCACCGAGACCTGCGGATTCGTGGAGCAGATGCTCTCCGACGAGATACTCATGGCGCAGACGGGCGACATGATGTGGGCTGCCAATCTGGAGGATGTGGCCTTCAACAGTCTGCCCGCCAGCATGACCGAGGACCTCAAAGCGCTGCGCTATCTCACTTGTCCCAATATGGTGCAGTCGGACAGCCGCAATCATCACCCTGGGGTAGATAACCGCGGCCCCTTCTTCTCCATGAACCCCTTCAGCAGCCGGTGCTGTCAGCACAACCACGCGATGGGCTGGCCCTATTATGCACAGAACCTGGTGCTGGCCAGTGCCGACGGTGGGGCAGCCATCCTCACCTATTCCGACTGCCAGGCCACACTCCTGGTGGGCGATGGAAAGCGGGTGACGCTGGACGAACAGACGCACTACCCCTTTGGCGAGGACGTGCTCATCACCGTGGGCGGACTGGGCAGGAAGGGCTCGGCCACCTTCCCACTCTATCTGCGCATACCTGCCTGGACGATCGACGCACACGTGCAGGTCAACGGACAGACCATCGACTGCCGTCCCACCCAGGGGCTTCTGCGCATCAGCCGTACGTGGAAGGACGGTGACCGCGTGCAGCTCTATCTGCCCATGCGGCTGAGTCTGAGGCGCTGGGCATTGAACAAGAACAGCGTGAGCGTCGATTATGGTCCGCTCACCATGAGCCTTCTCATCAGGGAACGACGCCAGCAGGCCGACAGCCGGCATACGGCTATAGGCGACTCGCACTGGCAGGAGGGAGCCGATGCCAGCCAGTGGCCCACCACTGAAATCTATGCTGCCAGTCCCTGGAACTACGCTCTGGTGCCCTGCGTGAAGGGTATGAGGGTGGAGCGCACGGCATGGCCGCAGGACAACTATCCCTTTGCCCTCGAGTCGGTACCCCTGCGCGTGAAGGCCAGCGGGGCACTCGTTCCCTCGTGGGGGCAGGATGAAACGGGGCTTTGTCAGGTGCTCCCCGATGCCTGCCAGCCGCGTGGCGAGGTGGAGCAGCTCACTCTCATCCCCATGGGAGCGGCACGTCTGCGCATCTCGGCCTTCCCGCCATGTGAGGGGAACACCGCATGCGGGCAGTGCGGAAGCAGTTGCGGGACAGCCCCGATGACGGAAAGATAAGTAAACCGGGCGGCTGGCGGTACGCGCCGGCCCTCCTTATTAACAATAAAAACCAATATCCAAAGACAAAATGAGAAAGTTGATGACTGTTGCCCTACTGGCTGTAGCAACTGCAGGAATGGCACAGACGAGTGAGATTTTCCAGCCGTACCAGAGTACAGACCTGCGTCTGCCCTCGGTGCCACTGGTGGTCAATGACCCTTACTTTTCGGTGTGGTCACCCTACGACCAGCTTACCGATGGCACCACACGCCACTGGACCGATGCCGAGAAGCCCATTCTGGGACTCCTCAGAGTGGATGGCACCACCTATCGCTTTATGGGTAGCCCGCAGGAGTATGTGCTCCAGAGCATAGCCCCCATGGCCGATGAGGAGCGCTGGGAAGGCCTTGTCACTCATGAGGTGCAGGCCGATGGATGGGCCGCCGAAGGCGCCAGCGTGACCGGATGGAAGAAGCAGAAGGCTGCTTGGGGAAGCGATGGCCTGGATAATGTGAGCAATAAGTGGAGCCGTGAGGGAAGCGATATCTACATCCGTCGCGAAGTGGTGCTCAGCGAAGAGCAGCTGGCTGCCGACCTCTATCTGAAGTATTCCCACGATGATGTCTTCGAACTCTATGTCAACGGACAGCAGGTGGCATCCACAGGCGAGACCTGGGTGGACAACGTGGTGCTGCACCTTGATGCCGACCTCAAGAAGCATCTCCATGCAGGCAAGAACGTGATAGCCGCCCATTGCCACAACACCACAGGAGGTGCCTATGCCGACTTCGGACTCTATCGCAACGTGAAGCCACAGGACATGAAACTGGAGACCGCCGTGCAGAAGAGCGTGGACGTATTGGCCACCAACACCTATTATACTATGGTGTGCGGCCCGGTGGAGCTGGACCTGGTGTTCACCGCACCCATGCTCATAGACGACTATGACCTCATCTCCACTCCCATCAACTACATTTCCTATCAGGTTCGCAGCACCGACGGAAAGAAGCACGATGTGCAGTTCTACCTCTCTGCCGATGCCCAGCAGGCTGTCAACAAGGACAACCAGCCCACGCTCACCAGCCGCGGCTTCCAGGATGGCATCGCCTACGTGAAGGCAGGCACCGTGGAGCAGCCCATACTGGCCAAGAAGGGCGACGGTATCTGCATCGACTGGGGATACTTCTACATGCCAGCCGTCAACGGCCATGTGGGCATGGGGGAGGCCAATGAGGTGCAGAACGCATTCGTGCAGACAGGCAAACTTCCCCGCCCAGACCGCTCGCAGATGAAGGGTGGCAAGGGCTTCGCATGGGGCAAGGGCATCAGAGCACAGAAGGTTGCCGACATGCCTGCAATGGCCTACATCCACGACTTCGGGCAGGTGGAGAAGGCCAGCAGCTTCACCATGTTGGGCTACGATGAGGTGCAGGACATCGAGTACATGTACGAGCGCTACAAGGGCTACTGGGCTCACGGAGGCCAGGTGACCATCTTCCAGGCCTTCCGCAACCTGCAGAGCCGCTATGCGAGCATCATGGCACGATGCCGCGCATTCGACCGCCAGATATATGACGACGGCATGGCAGCAGGCGGCAAGCAGTATGCCGAGATTCTGAGTGCCTCGTACCGGCACGTGATGGCTGCGCACAAACTCTTCGAGGACAAGGATGGCAACCTCCTCTGGTTCTCGAAGGAGAACAACAGCAACGGCTGTGTCAACACCGTCGATCTCACTTATCCCGAGGCTCCATTGTTCCTCGTATATAATCCCGAGCTGCAGAAAGCGATGATGACAAGCATCTTCGAGTACAGCCGAAGCGGCCGCTGGACCAAACCCTTTGCGGCACATGACCTGGGTACATACCCTATAGCCAACGGACAAGTGTATGGCGGCGACATGCCCATCGAGGAGGCAGGCAACATGCTGACGCTTGCCGCACAGATATGCATGCAGGAGGGCAATGCCTCATACGTGGCTCCCTACTGGCAGGACATTACGCTCTGGGCCGACTATCTGTCGGATAACGGACAGGATCCGGCCAACCAGCTCTGCACCGACGACTTCGCGGGTCACTGGGCGCACAACTGCAACCTTTCCCTCAAGGCCATCTGCGGCGTGGCAGGCTACAGCTTGATGGCACGTCTGAGGGGCGATGAGGCTACTGCCGACAAGTATCTGGCACGTGCCAGGGAGATGGCTCAGAAGTGGGAGGAAATGGCCCTCGAGGGTGACCACTACCGCCTGGCCTTCGACAGGGAGAACACCTGGAGCCAGAAGTATAACATGATATGGGACAAGTTGTGGGGGCTGAACCTCTTCTCGGAGAAGGTTTATGAGCGCGAGATAAAGTACTATCTCAAGCACCAGAACAAGTACGGACTGCCCCTTGACTGCCGTAAGGACTATACCAAGAGCGACTGGATCATGTGGACCGCTGCCATGTCGCCCGACACCAAGACCTTCCAGAAGTTCGTTGCACCCATATATACCTATATCAACGAGACCGAGAGCCGCGTGCCCATAAGCGACTGGAGCGACACGAAGACCGCCAAGATGGTGGGATTCAAGGCACGTAGCGTAATCGGAGGATACTGGATGAAGGTGCTGGCCGACAGAATGGCCAAGTGACCGAAGGCGCCTGAATGAACATGCCCGGAGAGGTTCGGAACACATCGCAACGAACCTCTCCGGCCTTTTTATGCCGCCACCCGAGGATTTTTTAGTAATTTTGCAGCGCAAAACAGAGCATTATGAGAACGGGATTTGACAACGAAAAGTACCAGCGCATCCAGTCGGAACATATCAAGGAGCGCATTTCGCGCTTCGACGGAAAACTCTACCTCGAGTTGGGAGGCAAACTCTTTGATGACCATCATGCCAGCAGAGTGCTTCCGGGATTCCTGCCCGACAGCAAGTTGCGCATGTTCCAGAAACTGAGCGACAGCATTGAGATAGTCATCGTAATCAGTGCCACCGACATAGAGAAGAACAAGACTCGTGCCGACTTAGGCATAACTTATGATGAGGACGTGCTTCGCCTGCGCGGAGAATTCCAGCACCGTGGCTTCATGGTGGGCTCTGTGGTCATTACGCACTACAATGGCCAGCCTGCCGCAGCCGCCTTCCGCCAGCGCCTCGAGCGCGACGGCATCAAGACCTACTGCCATTACCTCATTGAGGGATATCCCCACAACGTGGCGCTCATCGCATCGGACGAAGGATTCGGCAAGAATGACTATGTGGAGACAGAGCGCCCCCTGGTCATCGTCACCGCGCCCGGTCCGGGAAGCGGCAAGATGGCCGTGTGCCTGAGCCAGCTCTACAATGAGCACCGCAGAGGCGTGCGTGCCGGATATGCCAAGTTTGAAACGTTCCCCGTATGGAACTTGCCCCTCAAACATCCCGTGAACATCGCCTATGAGGCAGCTACTGCCGACCTCAACGATGTGAACATGATCGACCCCTTCCACCTGGAGGCTTACAACAAGATAGCCATCAACTACAACCGCGATGTGGAGATCTATCCTGTGCTCAACGCACTCTTCGAGGGCATCTACGGCTCCAATCCATACAAGTCACCCACCGACATGGGCGTCAACATGGTGGGCTTCTGCATCAGCGACGACGATGTGTGCTGCGAGGCATCGAAGAACGAGATAGTGCGCCGCTACTATGACGCGACCAACAAATTGGCACGCGGGGCATGCAACGAGGCAGAGATAAGCAAGATACAGATGCTCTTCAACCAGGCACGAATAGGCACCGATTTCCGCCGCACCACAGTGGCTGCCAAGGAGCACCAGAAGGAGACTGGCCACACATCGTCGGCTATCGAGCTGGAGGACGGCACCATCATCACCGCCCACTCCAGTGAGCTGCTCGGTTGCAGCGCAGCTCTCCTGCTCAACGTCACCAAGCATCTGGCTGGCATCGACCATGAGGTGAAGCTCATACCGCAGTCGATGATCGAGCCTATCCAGCACACCAAAATCAGTTATCTGGGTGGCCGCAACCCACGGCTGCACACCGACGAGGTGCTCGTGGCGCTCTCGGTGCTCTCGGAGAACGATGACAACTGCCGGCGCGCGCTGGAGCAACTGCCCAAGCTGCGTGGTTGCCAGGTGCATTGCACCGTGATGCTGAGCGATGTTGACCATAAGATATTCAAGAAGCTGGGCGTTGGACTCACCTGCGAACCGGTCTTGAAGAGGTAACGCTTCCCCGTGAATTTTCCCAGACAGGAGCGTTCGCGCCGGATGGCAGCCTTTGTCTGAATACAATATAGCCCAGGGTATCGCCCTGGGCTTTGTTGTTCTGGTTGGACGGTAATGGGTGAGGGGGCATTTCGAAGCGGGCTTTGCGATATTCCCAAGCGGTTTTCCTTGTGTGGTCTGGAATGATGAACCGGGAGCCTCGTACAGGTGGATGGGATGGCCAGAGGCGGTTTTGGCAGATGCCTGGGGCGGTTCGTGTGGTGAAGAAACGGGATGTGGCAAAAGGGCTTTGAGGGTGGGATGGAGAGTGCAGTGCGGTGCATGTGTCATCGCAGCGTGCTGCATCGGCCATCGCAGCGCGGTGTATGAGCCATCGCAGCGCACTGCGTTTTCCGTCACATTGCCTGTGGGCGTGATGAGTGGGCGCGTGGAATGTGCCCGGGAGCGTGCGGCGGTTGCCGCCCCGGCGCGGCGCCTTGCCTCTGCCAGCCTATCCGAAGGCTTCTACCTCTGCCGAGTAGTGTCCATAGACATACTCCAGCACCAGGCGGCCATACTTGCCCTGGTCGTTCAGCATGGCGGCCACGCGGCCCATCGTCATGCGCCAGTTGACCTCCACACACGGGCAGATGCCCTCCTGGCAGAGCATCATGTCGATGCCCACAGGGCCCTTGTAGGCATAGCCCTTGAGCCTATCTTCCCACCAGCGGCGCACTTCCACCAGGCAGGCAGGGTCGATGTATTGGGCGAGCCACTGGAATTTCTGCACCTCGGGAGCCACCCAGTTGCCCTGATAAGCGCCCTGCGGGTTGGTGTAGAAGAGCGAGAGTCCCTGATATTCCACCCCTCCCTGGCCGTCGCATTCATACTCCAGGGCAAAGTCGGCCAGCTTGTGCAACCATTTTTCCACCACTACGCTTCCCTGCTTGGCCAGTATGTTGCGCACCCACTCCTGCCTGTGCGGGGCGTCAGAGCGCATCAGTCCGCGTCCGCTGCTGCTCCAGGGTGACTTGAGCAATGCCTCGGGCCATCGCACGAGCGCCTCTTCCACCTCCTGTTCCGAGCGGCAGAGCAGCGTCTCTCCTGCCAGTCTCTCGCCCAGCAGACCCTCCTCGCGGCATTGGGCCAGAGCCTCCACGGCCGTCTGGCGGTGCGAGAGCCGGCGCAGCGAGTCCAGTTGGTCGGGCGAGGGAAGGAACTTCTCATCCACCCCCGCCTGCTTGAGCTGGTGCACCAATGCCGCACTCCAGCCCCAGGGACGTATCTCGTCGTCCTCGCTCAGTGTGATGCGGTCTTCGCCGTTCCACACCAGGTCATCGTCCTTGGCCCACCACAGCGGCAGCCAGTGCAGTTCGTCTCTCATCTGGCGTATGGTTGCGGGAGCCGTGTAACCGCTCCCCCCGTCGGCCAGCGCCATGTCGTTTTCGGGATTGAATATGTGTAGAGTCATTTTGTCAGAGTGAAAGTCACGTCCGGGCACCGCAAGGCCCGGCATTGCCCATCGGGGAGCAAATTGTCAGATGCAAAGGTACGTAATAATTTGGAGGGATGTGTTTTTTCTCGTACTTTTGTCTGAGTTAAGGACAGGAGCCGCCTCCTTGCGGGCCTTTAGAGTGTGTGGCCCGACAGGCAAGGCTGGTGTGCCCGGTCATGAAGTGAAGTGATATGGAACAGAAACGTATAGACTGCTTTGTACCCTACGAGTCTGACGACCAGGTGCAGGGCACTTTGAGTGAACTCACATCCGACTGCCATGTGGCAGCCGTGCATCTGCTCAGGGAAGACGGGCCTGGCAGAACGCAGACTCTGCGCTGGATAGCCGAACAGGCCACTGCGCCTTATATATTATTGTACACCAAGTACGACCGCCTGCGCATGGGCTATCACGCCCTGCACCGCATGCTTCGTGTGGCCGATGACAGCCGCTCCCTCATCCTCTATGCTGACCATTATGTGGAGACGCCTGCGGGTGAGCGCAGCCCCATGCCGCTCATAGACTGCCAGTTGGGCAGCGTGAGAGACGATTTTCAGATGGGCTCGCTGCTGCTCATACGCACCTCGGCACTGCAGGAGTATGTGGCTCAGGAGCATCTGCATCCCTATCTGTATGCCGCCCTGTACGACTTCCGCCTCTATGTGAGCCGGCAGATGCTGCCCGTGCACCTCGATGAATACCTCTACACAGAGGTGGAGCGGGACACACGGTTAAGCGGTCAGAAGCAGTTTGACTACGTTGATCCGCGCAACAGAACACGCCAGCTGGAGATGGAGAGGGCATGCACCCGCCATCTGCGTGCGCTCAATGCCTATCTGCACGGCAATGAGTGCGACGACGTGAACCTCCGCCAGGGCGAGTTTGCCGTGGAGGCCACGGTGGTCATACCCGTCAGGAACCGTGTGCGAACCATCCGCGATGCCATCCGCAGCGTGCTCGAGCAGCAGACCGACTTCGCCTTCAACCTCATGGTAGTGGATAACGGCAGCACCGACGGCACCACGGAAGCCATCCGCGAGTTTGCCCATGACCCCCGCGTGGTGCACATCATCCCCGAGCGCACCGACCTGGGCATAGGCGGTTGCTGGAATATGGCGGTACACCACGAGCAGGTGGGCCGATTCGTGGTGCAGCTTGACAGCGACGACCTATACAGCAGCCCCGCCACCCTGCAGCGCATGGTGGATGCCTTCTATGCCGAAAACGCCTCCATGGTGATAGGCTCCTACAGGATGTGCGACTTCCAGCTCAACACCTTGCCACCTGGTCTCATCGACCACCGAGAGTGGACCCCTCAGAATGGCAGGAACAATGCCTTGCGCATCAACGGCCTTGGGGCGCCCCGCGCATTCTTCACCCCCGTGCTGCGCGACCTGCAGATTCCCAACACGAGCTACGGTGAGGACTACGCTCTGGGCCTTATGATAAGCCGCCGCTACCGCATAGCCCGCATCTATGACGAGGTGTATCTGTGCCGCCGATGGGAAGGCAACAGCGATGCAGCGCTCAGCCAGGACAAGATCAACCGCAACAATACCTATAAGGACCACCTTCGCACGCTGGAGATACAGGCGCGCCAGCAGCTCAACGAGCAGTGGCAGCACACGGTGACAGCCGATGAACTGGACGATTTTTTTCGCTGTGAACTGCAGGCTTGGCCGGAGGCTGCAGGGCGCTATCGGGCTGTAGAGGAGCAAGTACAGTCGCGTGCGTTGGCCGTAAGCGCAGATGTGGAACTCGAGACGCAGTGGAACCCTGCCCGTATAGTGAGCACCGGGGCCAAGGTTGACCGGCAGACTCTGGCCGAGCGCCCTTGTTTCCTGTGTGCCAAAAACCGCCCCGCGCAGCAGCACAGGCTGCTCACCGAGAAGCATTACGAGGTGCTGGTGAATCCCTTCCCCATCTTGCCGCAGCATTTCACCATTCCCATGCGGCGTCACACCCCGCAGCGCATATTCCCCAACTTCAGTACTCTGCGCCGTATGGCGTGGAACATGCCCCGCAGCATCGTCTTCTATAATGGTCCGCTCTGCGGTGCCTCCTGTCCCGACCACATGCATCTGCAGGCCGGCAGCAGGGGAGTGGTGCCTCTGGAGCGCGATTGGGCGGTGTATGAAAAGGGCTTGGAGAAGATATATCCGCTCACCGGCACACAAGCCGCCCTGATGGAGGAGTCGGGCAACAGCGACAGCCGCTGCGGCCTGTACCTGCTCCATGGCTATGCCTGCCCTGTGATAGTCATACGCAGCCTGCCCACCGAGGCCGACAGCGAACTCTGTCTGCGCGTGTATAACGCATTGCCCGTCCATGAGGGCGAGTATGAGCCGCGCATGAATGTGGTGTGCTGGCGTCAGGCCGGCGGCATCGGCCATTCCGACGAGATAGTCACCCTGGTGTTCCCCAGGGCCAAGCATCGCCCCGACTGCTACTATGCCGAGGGGGAGGAACAGTTGCTCGTGAGTCCGGGCGCACTGGACATGTGCGGACTGCTGGTCACTCCGCGTGAGCAGGATTTCCAGCGCATCACCCCCCAGAGGGCGGCTTCCATCCTGCGCGAGGTCACTCTCTCGCCCGAGGAGATGGAGCAGGTGGTGCACAAGATAACGGACATCAAGCAGAATGAGCCTGCCCGGGAGCAGGCTACAAAGGCTTTGGCCGGCAGCTTGGGCGAGGAGCCCAGGGTGCAGGTGGGCATCATGTCGGCACGCACATTACGCTTCCGTCTCAATGGCACCTTCATGGCCAAGGGGCTGCAGGTAACTGGCGAGCAGACTGTGGAGTGTGTGGACGGATGCGTTAGTTGGCATGGTTCGCTCTATAGCACGCTCTCTTTTGTGCCTCAGAGCCAGGATGCCACCTTCAGTCTGGCAGATGTCACCATTGGCAAAGCCTTCCATTGGGAGCGCAGCGAGACACAGACTTTCGGCGGCGACCTGCGTCTGATAGTGGATCAGGATGCTTTGCTTGCCATCAACGATGTGCCGGTGGAGGACTATCTCACCAGTGTCATCAGCAGCGAAATGAAATCCACATGCCCCCTGGAGTACCTCAAGGCATCGGCCATAGTGAGCCGCAGTTGGCTTCTCACACAGATGCGCCGCCGCCGCGAGACCGACGGAGTACCCCAGGCACCTGCCGTCAAGCAGACAGCCACCAGCCTGGTGCGCTGGTATGACAGGCAGGAGCACACGCTCTTCGACGTTTGTGCCGATGACCATTGCCAGCGCTATCAGGGCATCAGCCGCATTGAGAACCCCGCTGTGCGTGATGCTGTGTGCCAGACACGCGGTCTGGTGCTCACCTGTGACGGCCAGGTGTGCGATGCGCGCTTCGGCAAATGTTGCGGCGGACGCACCAATGAGTTCCGTTACTGCTGGGACAATCTGCAGGTGCCTTACCTTGCGAGTGTGGAGGATCCTTTCTGCAACGTGCACGACAAGGCACTCCTCGGCCAGGTGCTCAACGATTACGACCTGGAGACCATCGACTTCCACGACTGGACGGTGGAGTATAGCCAGGAGCAGCTGCACGACCTCATCTGCCGTCACTTGCAGGTGGAGATGGGTGCCATCCTGCGTCTGGAGGCTGTGGAGACGGGTCCAGGCGGACACATCAGCATGCTGCGCGTGGTGGGCCAGGAGCGCGAGATGACCGTAGGAAAGGAATTGGAAATCCGTCGCATGCTGAGCCATTCGCACTTGAAGAGCAGTGCCTTCACGGTCCAACTGCTTGATGTGACCGATGGCATCCCCCAGCGCATCGTCCTTCACGGGCACGGCTGGGGCCACGGAGTGGGCATGTGCCAGATAGGTGCCGCCTCGATGGCTGCCCAAGGCTACGATAGCCAGCGTATCCTGGAGCATTACTATCCCGGTGCCGGTGTGACGAAGCTATATATATAATAAGGTTTTCATCAGATATAAAAAGAGCTGCGCGGTGGATTTCATCGCGCAGCTCTTTTGTCTTTAGGGGGCTGAGGAGGCCGTCATGTAGCCTTGCCCTGGTTCGCCTGTGGTAGTGGGGCGGAAAACGCAGTGCACTGCATTGGGCTGCGCACGGCGCTGCGTTGGCCATCGCAGCGCCGTGCATGCGTCATCGCAGCGTGCTTCGTTTTTCCGGCCTGCAAGGCGGCGGGGTGCATGGGGCGCTATTCCCCGCTGGAGAACAGGCGCTCGTCGGGCTCTTTGTTCGTGAAGACTTGCAGGATGAAGTTTGCCGGCACCGACTCTCCTTTCTCGTTCGTTACGCTGCACGATGGGTCGCCATGTGCCACGAAGCTGATACAGAAGATGTCCAGTTGCGGATAGATTTTGTTCAGTACAGCGAAGCTGACCGTCCAGCTCTTCTTTGCGCCGCTTTTCACCACGGCATAGTAGCCGGGGATGTCCTGCAAGGCAAGGAAGAGTTGCTGCTTTTCCTCGACGGTGGGATTGGAGTTGAGGTAGTCGGTAATGCGCTCGTTGATGTTTTTGACCATGGCGCGGTCAAGCGCGCTGTCGGTATGCTTGTACAGGCTGGCCAGGATGGAGATGGACTTCAGCATCTTTTCCTTGGTGGTTTCGCATAATGCCGAAGCCAACTCGGTGTTGCTGAAGAAGGCATCAGCGGCATGAGCCACGCCGTTCTGTTGCATCGCCATCTTGTAGTGGCCCGCTGTCTGAGGTCCCGACAGCCTGATGACCTTCATCATTACAGCATCGTTCTCAAGCCACCACTCTGCGCCCTGTACGTGTCGGTAGCAGGGATTCTGCTGGTAGTTATGGCGTAGCACCACATAGTAGTGCCCTTTTCCTCCCACCACGAGGGGCTGTCGGTTTTCGGAGTAATACATCTCCAGTTTCAGACTCTCCGTAGGATTGTGCTTGCGCAGCAAGCCTGTGGAGCAGAATCCACCTGTGTGATGCTTGATGTCGGCATCGTAAGCCTTTACCAGTGAGGCTGTCAGGTGCTCCACCTGTTGGCGCTCCTTCTTGCTCTTGTAGGGCAGTTCATAGACTTTCGTGTCGAGGAAATACGTGGAGTCCAGCTTGTCTCGCCCCTGTTCGCTGGCGCTTCCCACCATTTTCTCGTCGGGAAGGGTGGCCAGCACCTTCGTCATCTCGGAGGCCGCGCAGGCTTCTTGCTGTTCGTAGGCTCTTGCTGGTGTGCTGTCTTGTGCCGTGGCGCTCCATGCCATGGCAGCGAATGCTAAGGGGAAAATGATGTGTTTCATAAGGATCGTTCTGATTGTGTGTGGGGGTTGATTATGTTATCCGAGATCTCGTTCAATATGATCTGGTACAGCATTTCCTCCTCTCTCTCCTCGTGTATGGCCTGTGCCTCCACTTGGGCAAGGATGCCGAGAATGAGTTCCTGGTCGCTGTCGTCCGCCTCCTGAGGGGCTGCCTTGGGGACAGTATCCTCTTCGGACACACTCGTCTGTGGAGTGGCCGGTGCGGGTAGGGTGGTTGGCTGTCTCTGTGCCGCTCTCTTGGCCCGGGGTGCTTCCGCTATGGCCTCTTTCGGCGAGGGGGACGGTTCGGAAACCTGAGGCTTTTCCGTCTGATGTGTCACCTCCATTTCGGCCACTGCGGGGGCGGGTGACTCAGCGGGGACATTCTTCTGCAAATAGACCGACAGTCCGGCTACAGCCACGAGCAGACAGGCTGCTGCGGCATAGCGACAGGCTGCGAAGCGCTTCCTGCCCGGTTGCTTGCCTTGTGCCATGATTCTGTCGTACTCATCAGCACCTGGTTTCAGTTCTGCCAGTATCTGCTGGTAGAGCTGCTCGTCGCGGTTGTTCTTGTGCTGTTTCATTGCTTCTTGAGTATTTTTATCAGTTTCGACTTTGCTGCGGACAGCATACTTTTCACAGATGGCTTCGGTATGCCCGTCTCTGCGGCAATCTCCTCGGCCGAATGGTCCTCGATGTATCGTCTCCTGACCAGTTGTTGCTGGCGCGGCGAGAGGCTGCCGATGGCATTGTCTATCAATGTCCGGGTTTCCTGGGCGCGGATTCCGCCGTCGGCCGCATAGGCATCGTCCGCCTCTATCTCTTGGGTGGCCTCTGCTATGCCAATCTGCTTGCGCTTGTATTTCTCCACGCAGATATTCTTGGCTACCATTATGGCCAGTGCCTCCATGTTGCGTCCCGCATCCAGCTGTTCGCAGTAGGTCCACAGACGCAATAGTGCATCTTGGGCAACATCCTCGGCATCGTACCTGTTGCCGAAGAACCTGTAGCCGACCTGAACCGTCATCTGGCGCAGCCGGGGCAGCATCTGTTCAAACTCTCTGCGTTCCATTCTACTTTATATACTGCAAATGTACTGAAAAGTTAAGCGCGTGGAGTGGATTTCTTTCAAAAGTGCTGTTTCTGGTCGGGCACAGCCTGTAGGGTGGCGCAGCAGCGTGCACCTCCCGCAGCAGCGTGCTTCGTGCGTGCGCGCATGCGCCTTATACATTACTTATATATAGTAAAGGGAGGAACATCGGTGTGATGTCCCTCCCTTTTTGGTAACCCGCTTGGGGTTCGAACCCAAGACCCCTTCATTAAAAGTGAAGTGCTCTACCTACTGAGCTAGCGAGTCAACCTGAAGACTGAGCGCATTGGCGCTACAGCGGTGCAAAGGTACGCACATTTTCGCAAACGGCAAACTTTCGCATGTAAATTTTGTGGATTTACCCATCTGAGACTGTCCGTTATGCCTCCGACTGGGTTCCCTCGTGTGGCTCCTCGGCGTGGATGGCGGGTGCTGCGGGGGCGGCTTCATCCTGCTGGCATGCCTCGTGGGCTGGCGCAGATGGGGTGGGTGGCTCCTTGAGCACGAAGCGGCGGTAGTAGGAGAGCAGCAGGGTGGTGAGCGGCAGAGCTATGATGAGGCCGATGAAGCCCAGCAGACTACCCCAGACAGACAGGCTCAGCAGGATGACTGCCGGCTTGAGTCCCATGGCACGACCCATGATGCGCGGTGTGAGAATCATATCCTGGATGGTCTGCACCACGGCAAACACGGCCAGCGCACAGGCTGTGATGATCCAGAAACTCTGCCCCGTCTCCTGGGACTTGATGAAGGCCAGCAGCAGGGTGGGCACAAAGCCGACCGTCTGAAGGTAAGGCACCAGATTGAGCAGTCCGATAAACAAGCCCAGGCCAATGGCCATGGGGAAGTCGATAATGAGGAAGCCGATACTGAACAGTATGCCCACACACAGCGCGATGAGCGCTTGTCCGCGGAAGTAGGAGTTCATGCCTGTCTTCACATCCTGCACTATCATGGCTGCCAGCGTCCTCTGCCCCTTGGGAATGAGCTTTATCCATCCCGACAGAAGCTTCTCGTAGTCGGTGAGGATGAAGAACATGTAGAGCAGGACAATGAAGAAGCCCAGCAGACCCAGCGCAAAGTTGATGGTGCCAGAGAGTATTCCCCACAGTTGCAGAAGCACATTCTCCAGTGCCTCCATGAAGGAACTCTGTTGGGCCAAGTGTATCAGGCTGATGCCCTCAGCGTTTTTCCGGATGAGTGCCTCCAGCTGCCGCATGAGTCCGGTCTCTATCAGCGTGTCATTGAAATACACCTTCACCAGTTCGGCTATACGCAAGCTTTCCTGCACGATGGGCGGTATGATGAGCGCCAGAGTGCCGCCTATCACCCCCAGCACCAGCGTGAATGCCACCAGGATGCTCAGCACGCGGTTGCGCAGACGCAGCTTGTATTGCAGGAAGTGCACCAGCGGATAGAGCATGTAGGACAGCAACCATGCGGCAAAGAAGGGCAACAGGACCATTGACAGCCTGTTGACCAGCCACACGGCAGCTGCTGAGAGAGCTATCGCAATGCCCCAGCGAGCCACACGGTCGAAGGTGATTTTCTCCTCAAACATCTATGCCTCCTTTCCTTCGCTCTTCTCCTGGCAAGCTTTTGCGTAGCACTCGCGGCAAAGGGGCTCGTATTCGTGCTTCTCGCCAAGCATCACCTGCTTGTCACCTGCCACGGTGCGGTGACTCACGTAGGCCAGTGCTCCGCAGCGCACACAGATGGCGTGCACCTTGGTCACCTCGTCGGCAATGGCGCACAAGGCAGGCATGGGACCGAAGGGCTGACCCTTGAAGTCGAGGTCCAGTCCGGCCACTATCACGCGTATGCCCATTCCAGCCAGTGTGTTACACACCTCCACGATGTGGTCATCCAGGAACTGTGCCTCGTCGATGCCCACCACATCACTTCCCTGAGCCAGCAGCAGGATGTTGGTGGATGTGTCAACGGGGGTGGACATGATGCTGTTGCCCTCGTGGGACACCACTTCCTCCTCGCTGTAGCGCACGTCTATGGCGGGCTTGAAAATCTCCACCCTCTGATGTGCAAACTGCGCGCGTCGCAGTCGGCGTATCAGTTCTTCGGTCTTGCCAGAGAACATGGAGCCGCATATCACCTCCACGCGTCCCTGACGCATCATCTCTCCGTTGCTGGAGCCTACGTCTTTCATTTTCAGTATGTATGTTTTTGTTGTGACGGCCTGGCGCCGTGCCATTCTTGGTTTACTACGGACAAAGGTAATAATGTTTCTTCATGTGGAGGCTACTCTGGGCGCTGAAAATGAAAATTTATTGGGCTGGGTGTTGTGGTTCATTGCCCAAAAAGTGTAACATCGCACCGCAGTGCATTTTTCGCTCTTTTGCCCTTGGATATCTGTTGTAACAATTTTTAAGTGAGTCGGCAGCGAGTTTGTCGGCATGTCCGTGTGTGCTCTTATTCCGCTGGAAATATGGCACTTCCTTCTGGATGGTGGCCCTTCTGGGGACATTAAGCAGGCTCCTGGTCACCACATTTTCGCCTGGCAAGTGCTTCAATTCGTTTTTTATCGCTAATTTTGTCCCAAATAAACTGAATGATGGGCATATTATACCTTGTACCCACACCCGTGGGCAACTTCGAAGACATCACGATGCGAGCCTTGAGGATACTCCGTGAGGCCGATCTGATACTGGCCGAGGATACCCGCACCAGCGGCAACCTCCTGCGCCACTTCGACATCAAGAACGCCATGCTGTCGTATCATAAGTTCAATGAGCACCAGACTGTGGAGAGCGTGGTCAACCGCTTGCGCGGGGGTGAGACAGTGGCAGTGGTGTCGGATGCAGGCACTCCTGGCATCAGCGACCCTGGCTTCCTGGTGGCACGTGAGGCCATCAGAGCAGGCATCGAGGTGATTACCTTGCCCGGAGCCACCGCTATGGTACCGGCGCTGGTAAGCAGCGGATTGCCCTGCGACCGCTTCTGCTTCGAGGGTTTCCTGCCGCAGAAGAAGGGGCGTCAGAGCCGCTTGAAGGCATTGGCCACCGAGCCTCGCACGATGGTTTTCTACGAATCGCCCCATCGAGTGGTGAAGGCACTTGCGCAGATGATAGAGGTGTTTGGCGCAGAGAGGCTTGTGAGCGTGTGCCGCGAGATAAGCAAAATCCACGAGGAGAGCGTGCGAGGGACACTGGTCGAGGCGCTTGAGCACTTCCAGACAAACGAGCCGAGGGGCGAATTTGTCATTGTGGTGGGTGGATATGAAGAGAACAGACAGAGTGAATAAAAGGATAAGTAACTAAGAATTTACATCGTATGAAGTTACACAATTTCATTATCATTTGTGCGTGCGCGCTGGTGGCGTGTGCGTGCCATCAGGGCAAGGCTACCGACGAAGCCGCCCGCCAGGAGCGTGATTCACTGCAACGCGTCATCGACGGAAAGGATGCCGAGCTGGATGACATAATGGGCACCTTCAACGAGATACAGGAAGGAATACGCCGCATAACGGAGGCCGAGGGACGGGTCACTGTGGCTGACGCTACACGTGAGAACGCCAGCAGCCGCGAGGTGATACGCGAGAACCTCAGTTACATAGAGCAGGCGATGAAGCAGAACCGCGATATGGTGGCTCAGTTGAAGGAGAAACTGCGCGCAAGCAATATCAAGGGCGAGAAGCTTCAGAAGACCATCAACAACCTGCAGAGCCAGATAGAGCAGCAGGCACAGCGCATTCAGGAACTGGAGGCAAGTCTGGCCGAAAAGGATGAAGAGCTGGTGCGCAAGGGTCAGGAGATAAGCGAACTCAACGACAATGTGTCGTCGCTCGAGGAGGAGAACCAGGCCAAAGCCCAGACCGTAGCCGCACAGGAGAAGGAACTGAACGAAGCTTGGTTTGTCTTCGGTACACGTTCCGAGCTCAAGGAGCAGAAGATTATCTCGAGCGGGGATGTGCTTCGCGACGGCAAATTCAACCGCGACTATTTCACCAAGATAGACATCCGCACAGATCGCGAGGTGAAGCTCTACAGCAAGAGTGCCAAGCTGCTCACCACCCACCCAAGCGGCTCCTACACCCTCAGCAAGGATGCTCAGGGGCAGTATGAGTTGCACATCACCGACCCCAAGCGCTTCTGGAGCGTGAGCCGTTATCTGGTGGTGCAGGTGAAGTAAATGACCCACTGCCTCTCTCCCAATGCGGGGGGAAGATGACAAGGGCTGTATCAGAAAGAGTACGAACACCTTCTCCTTATATATATGTATGCGCCGGGAGGAGGTTCGCAAAAAGGATAAGAATTGAAGACAACAAGAAGTAAATACTACAACGCCTCGCGCTCTTCGCTCTCGCCGGAGACTGGAAAAGTGAGCACAGTGCAGTCGGTGGCAGCCGAAGGTGATGTGCAGGAGACCGCCATATTGGTCGGACTCGTCACTCCACAGCAGGGTGAGCGCAAGACGCAGGAGTATCTCGACGAACTGGAGTTTCTTGCCGAGACGGCAGGAGCACACACGGTGAAGCGATTCACGCAGAAGATGAACGGCCCCAGCGCTGTCACCTATCTGGGAATAGGCAAGTTGCAGGAGATAAGAGCCTATATTCAGGCCGAGGAGGATGCCGAACGGGAGGTGTCGATGGCTATCTTTGACGACGAGTTGAGCGCCAAGCAGTTGCGCAACATTGAGAATGAACTCCACATCAAAGTGCTTGACCGCACCAGCCTCATACTGGACATCTTTGCGATGCGTGCGCAGACTGCCAACGCCAAGACGCAGGTGGAACTGGCACAATACCGCTATATGCTACCTCGCCTGCAGCGCATGTGGACCCATCTTGAGAGACAAGGAGGCGGAAGCGGCTCGGGTGGAGGCAAGGGTTCGGTGGGCTTGCGTGGTCCTGGAGAGACGCAGCTCGAGATGGACCGGCGCATCATCCTCAATCGCATGAGTCTGCTCAAGCAGCGACTGGCCGATATTGACCGGCAGAAGACTACACAGCGAAGCAACCGCGGACGCAT
Organism: uncultured Prevotellaceae bacterium; assembly: GCA_900543815.1. Classification (GTDB taxonomy): domain Bacteria; phylum Bacteroidota; class Bacteroidia; order Bacteroidales; family Bacteroidaceae; genus Physcousia. The sequence continues at coordinate 152,198 of UQST01000001.1, read as the reverse complement.
GATTCGTGTGGCACTCGTGGGCTATACCAATGTGGGCAAGAGTACGCTCATGAACCTCCTGGCCAAGAGTGAGGTGTTTGCCGAAAACAAGCTCTTTGCCACACTCGACACCACGGTGCGCAAGGTCATTGTGGACAATCTGCCCTTCCTGCTCTCTGACACAGTGGGATTCATACGCAAGCTGCCCACCGATCTGGTGGATTCCTTCAAGAGCACACTGGACGAGGTGCGTGAGGCCGACCTGCTTCTGCATGTGGTGGATATCTCTCATCCCGACTTCGAAGAGCAGATAGGGGTGGTGGAAAAGACGCTGGCCGACCTGGGTTGTGCCGAAAAACCCTCTATGGTCATCTTCAACAAAGTGGATGCCTATACGTGGGAAGAAAAGGATGCTGACGACCTCACTCCTGCCACCCGGCGCAATGTCTCCATCGATGAACTTATCCGTACCTGGATGGCCAGACTGGGTGACAACTGCCTCTTCATCTCTGCACGTGAGCGTACCAATATAGACACTCTCAAGCAGGTGCTCTATGACCGCGTGCGCGAACTGCATGTGCAGAAGTATCCCTACAATGATTTCCTGTTCCAACACTACGAGTAACCAACACATTATATATTATGGCTGATTTCAAGTATGCCCCCATGTTTCAGTTGGGGGAAGACAAGACAGAGTATCGCCTCCTGTCCAAGGAGGGTATAAGCACGGCTGAGTTTGAGGGTAAAACCATCCTCAAGGTGTCAAAGGAGGCTTTGACCATGCTCGCACAGCAGGCTTTCCATGATGTGGAGTTCATGCTCCGCCGTGAGCACAACGAGCAGGTGGCCAAGATTCTCACCGATCCCGAGGCTTCAGAAAACGACAAGTATGTGGCTTTGCAGTTCCTTCGCAACGCCGAGACAGCCGCCAAGGGTATCCTCCCGTTCTGCCAGGATACGGGCACCGCTATCATCCACGGCGAGAAGGGACAGCGTGTGTGGACCGACTTCGAGGACGAAGAGGCACTGAGCCTGGGCGTTTTCAATACCTTCACACAGGACAATCTGCGCTACTCGCAGAATGCTCCTCTGAACATGTATGATGAGGTGAACACCCGCTGCAACCTGCCCGCACAGATTGACATTGAGGCTACCGAGGGCGATGAATATCGCTTCGTGATGGTGGCCAAGGGTGGTGGTTCGGCCAACAAGACTTACTTCTATCCCATGACCAAGGCTACCATCCAGAATGAGGGTACACTGCTGCCTTTCCTGGTGGAGAAGATGAAGAGCCTGGGTACAGCGGCTTGTCCTCCTTACCACATCGCATTTGTCATCGGTGGTACAAGCGCCGAGAAGAACCTGCTCACCGTGAAGCTGGCATCTATCAAGTACTATGACAACCTGCCCACCACTGGCGATGAGACCGGTCGTGCATTCCGTGACATCGATCTGGAGAACAAGCTCCTGGTAGAGGCACAGAAGATAGGACTGGGTGCACAGTTCGGTGGCAAGTATTTGGCACACGATATCCGTGTGGTTCGTCTGCCTCGTCACGGCGCCAGCTGCCCCATCGGCATGGGTGTGAGCTGCTCTGCCGACCGTAACATAAAGGCAAAGATCAATCAGGACGGTATCTGGCTGGAGAAGATGGACGCCAATCCTACAGAGCTGATACCTGCCGAGCTGCGCAATCCCGGTGAGGGTACTACTGGCATCGAGATAGACCTGGACAAGGGTATCGACGCTGTGCGTGCCGAACTGACCAAGTATCCTGTGAGCACACGAGTGAACCTCAAGGGTACCATCATTGTGGCTCGTGACATTGCACATGCCAAGCTGAAAGCCCGTCTGGACGCTGGTGAGGAGATGCCCGACTACTTCAAGAACCATCCCATCCTGTATGCCGGACCGGCCAAGACTCCTGCCGGCTACCCCTGTGGTAGCATGGGCCCCACAACGGCCAATCGTATGGATCCCTATGTGGATGAGTTCCAGGATCATGGAGCCAGCCTGGTGATGATAGCCAAGGGTAATCGCAGCCAGATGGTGACAGATGCCTGCCAGAAGCACGGTGGATTCTATCTGGGTACCATCGGCGGTGTGGCTGCCGTTCTGTCACAGAGCAGCATCAAGAGCATCGAGTGTGTGGAGTATCCCGAGCTGGGTATGGAGGCCATCTGGAAGATAACCGTTGAGGATTTCCCCGCCTTTATCCTGGTGGATGACAAGGGCAACGACTTCTTCAAGCAGCTCAAGCCTTGGGCTCCCTGCACTGCCTGTCAGAAGTAAGCAGCCGGCTGACTATATAAGAAAAGAGAGGAGCAATCCTCTCTTTTCTTGTTTTCCGGGGGAGGGATAAGGAACTTTCGTCTTGTGGGTCAGATGCCTGTGGGTGCCATGGCATCTATTGTGCAGGCAATGGGCAGCTGGCGGCTGGCACGGTATGTGCGTCCAAACCTGTCGGTCACTTCCACTGTGATTTCTGCATCAGGCCTGCTTGCCACTGCCATAAAGGTGTGAGTGTTGTACTTGGTGCCGTTTCCCTCGCCCACCGCTTTCTTGTGCTTGTACATATTGATGTCGTAGGACAGTACGGCGTATGGGTCTTCACACTTGATCTGCTTCACATCCAGCTCCCGTCCGTCTTCGGTCACCTTCACCTTCCACTGGCGGTCATAGTTGAACACATTCACCAGCACCGTGTTGGCTGGCAGTCTGGAGAAATCCTGTCTGCCGGGATACTTCTTCATGATGGCCTGCCAGATGCTGCTGGTGCGCTGGTATTCCCTCACTTGGTTGGTGTCGATGATGCGGAACTGTTCGTTGCCTGTACCTTCCAGTGTGCGCAGTTGCCACGAGATATCCTTCTTGTTGATGGTAAACACCTGGTAGCCTCCGGGTGTTCCATCCACACATGTGGGATGCCCGGTATATCCTCCCGATGCCCATAGGTTGCCTCCCACAGCACCCACCGAATGCTCCATGATGTTGGGGTATTGCTTGGGCTGCATGTTGTAGCACTGGTGTCGGTGGCCCGACATGATGTGTACAGTGTCGAACCTCTTCAGTATCTGGCACAGGCGCTGCGTGCTGTGGTTCCATGGCATACGCTCCAGCACCTCAAGCTTTCCGTTCTCATACCATGCCGGAACGTGCATGCTCACAAAGACCGGCGTGTGCTCATCCACATAGCTGAGGTCCTTCTGCAGCCAGTCCAGCTGCTCGTCGGTGAATCCGTTCTTGTAGTCCCTCATGCCCACAACGCCTTTCTTGTACTTGCCGTCCTTGCTGGGGGTGTTCTCATACACCACATCGTCCAGCACCACATAATGCACCTTACCTATATTATATGAGTAATAGTTCGGGCCCACAGTCTGTCTGAATGTCTCCGAAGCTTTGTGGTCAGTCTGTTCGGAGTGTGGTGTAGAGGGGTTGTTGTCATGGTTGCCCGTCACACAGAAGTGCCTCATGCCGTATGATTTGTGGTTCTTCACTATCAGAGCCTTGTAGTCTGCAATGGTAAACTTGTTGCTATACCAGTACACATCCCACGACAGGTCGCCCAGCACCGTGGAGTATATCGGCGTGCTGCCAGCCAGCTTGCATTCCTTCTTGATGCGGGGCAGGAAGAGGCTCTCATAGAGTTTCATGTCCTTGGTATCCTTTCTGTTGGCCAACTGCGGATCGGCTTCAAACACCATGATATGCTTGTCGTTCTTCTCCTTCTGCAGCATGAAGTCGTGCTGCTCGTCCATGTTGCTGTCATCGGGAAAGGACAATGTTCTCCAGAATCCCCCAAAGAGTTTCTCCTCCCAGTTGCCCTTCTCGGTCAACGGCATATAGCCCGATGGGATGACGTAGAACACATAGCCGTTCCTTTTGTCCGACTGCAGCCGGTAAACTCCCTGTTTGTCGGTGGTGGCAAAGGAATGTCCGTCAGATACCACCACTCCTTGCACACCCTTTCCCTTGCAGGTGATGGTGCCTGTGATATCAGCAGCCAGAGCCGATGCAGCCGCCAGCAGCAGAGCCAGGAAGAGCAATGGAGTTTTGGCTGAGAAGGAATGCTTGCGTGATGCAGCAGTGTGCGGTTCCCCTTGTAAAGTTTGAGACAGATGGGCCATAGTTTGCTTTCTTTGAATATACAATTCACTCACAAAATTAGCTAAATAATCCTTTCGCGGTACTCCATCGCCCTCTTTTTCCATCACCACCCACTCCTGGTGTTACAGACTCAAGTCATCTCACCTCTTCTACCTCCACTTGATGGTCCATCCCCAAGAACTCAAAACTCTTGATTCACCCCGTTTCTCCCGCGCATCCTACAATCCATAATTCTTAATTCAAAATTCATAATTCTTAATTCAAAACTCTTCGTTTCCTTACTTGGAATTATGCACTTTGTTGCCAGGGGCAGTTCCTCTTCTCCCCTGAAGCGCCACCTTGCGCGGCATGAGGCTCTGTGCTTGGTCGGCTGAAACTTTACATCTCGCCTTTCTCCGCTTTGCCTTGCGCTTGCCGGGGGATAGCGCCACGGGGGGCAGTGCTTCAGGATGCCTGGCCTGGTGCAGTGCGGTGCGTTGGCTGGTGCAGCGCATTGCGTTGGCCGTTGCAGCGCGCTGCGTTGGCTGGTGCAGCGTGCTGGCTTATCCGGCAGATTGGGCTGTGCTGTGCTCCTGACTCTCCAGCGTGATGTCGGCACGCGCTATCTGGAGCATGATGTCGCGCCGCTGCTGCTCGAGCGTCTCCTGCTGGCTGGCCAGTGATGCCAGCATCTCCTCCTCGTCTCCGCTGGCTTTCCCGCCCTCGGCTTGCAGGCACACGATGCGGCTGTTGAGGTTGTCAACGCGCTCCTGGCAGAGTGCTGTCTCGAGGGTGGAGGACTGGATGCGGGTGCGCAGTTCGTGCCAGTCGCGGTCGTCCTGCATCATGCGCTCCAGTTCGGCATACTGGATGGGAGAGTTCTGTGCGTTGAAGTTGTGTATCCACACATCCACCTCGGCCCTTCCTTCGGCCAGCATCTCGGCCTGGCTGTGCTCCAGCTGGGCGCGGAAGTCGCTTTTGCCCCTTGCCCTGCTGGCCTGGCTCTGCACCTGTTCGGCTTCCTGTGCCACCTCGCTTTCCTCTGCGATGGCCTGCAGAAACTGCTTATAGCTCTCGCGGAAGGGAGTTCTGGGGTCGCCCGAGCCTGCCAGGCGCTCTATGCCGGTGCTGTATTCGTCGGCCTGTGTTCGGCAGGCTTCGATGCGCTTCTGCAGCGTGTCGGCCCACTGGCTTACTGCAGCCTGGCGCAGGGCCAGTTCCTCGAGCAGAGCCTGCTCGGTGCGCTGCTCCTGTGACTCGTCCTCTATCTGCTTGTTGACGGTGTTCCAGGCGGCAGCCATCTGCTGTATGCGTCCCTTGAGCCCCTCGTGGCTCTCGCGCCATTCGCGCAGCCAGTCGGTGATGGTGATGTCCTTGTCGGTCTGCTCGTATATCCGGCTGTAGCGCTTGCGCTCCTTGTCGATGCGGGTCTGCATCCTCTCCACGCGGCCGGCCATCACTTGGCAGGCGGTGTTGACCTCCTCCAGGCGTGTGCTCAGTTCGCTCTTGCGCTGCTCCAGCTGCTGCAGCTTCTCGCTCAGGGCGGCTATCTGGGTGTGGTGGAAGGTGAAGGTGTCGAGTTCCTTCTGCGCCAGTTCGCCGTCTCGGCTCACGTTCTCCTTCAGCTGGCGTATCATGGCCTGCCGTGCCTCCTGGTTTGTGCTGGGCGTGCAATCGCTGAACGAGCGGTCGAGCGGTGCAAAGATGGCCCACTCCCTTACGTCCTCGTTCTGCCTGCTTCGCAGCCTCTCGAGTGCTGCTTCCAGCGCTTTCCGCTCTCCCTTGCTCTCTGCCAGGTCGAGCCGGAGCTCCTCCAGCTGCTTCTGTTTGCCCTGCGCTTCGGCCTCCAGCAGTTCGTAGTCGGTCTTGAAGTCGCTTATGAGCTTGCTCTGTTCGAGCATCGTGTCGCAATGGTAGGGGTGATGTTTGGCTCCGCATACCGAACAGGCGGTTCCCTCATGCAGTCCCGCACGCAGCTGCACCACATTCTGTCCCTTGCTCAGCAGGTAGGTGTATTCCTTCTCGCGGCTTATGCGCTGTGCCTTGCCGGTCTCCGTCTCCAGAGTCTTGACGTTGGCCTCGGTGTGCTCAATGTGCAGGCGCAGTTCGTTGAGGCGGATTTCCTTCTCTTCTATTGCGTTGTAGCCTGCCGAGATGCGCCTCCACAGCGATTCGGCACTGAGCAGCATCTGCCCTTTGGCCTTGAGGCTCATGGCACGCTCCTGCATGAGGAAACTGTCCTGGCCCTTTGTACTGTTGCGGTGCATCTGCAGCTCGGCCTCCAGCGTCTCGGTCTGCGACACGATCTCGCGGTATTGGGTGTAGAGTCTGGCCAGTGTCTGGTTCTCCTCCTGTTGCGCGCGTGCCACTTCCTGCTGGTGTGCCAGCAGCGCTTCCTGGTGCTCCTTGCTCTCGAGCAGCTGGTCCAGTCTGAGCAGGATGGCCTCGGCGTGCACCAGCATATGCTCGTGCATCTCCATGCTCTGGCGGCCTGCGCGGTGCCGCTCCAGCTCCTGCGTCACCATCTCCAGTTCGCTGCGGTGCTTCTGTATCTCCTCTGCCACCGCCTCGGCGGTGCGCATCACGTTCTCTCTGGTCTCGTGCAGATACTGTATCTCGGCTTCTGCATTCTCCTTGGCACCCTCCATGCGGCAAGCCAGGAATGTGCTGTCGTGCACCGATGTGAAGCGCTCCTCGGCCTGCTTGTGCTCCTCGGCTGCCTGCCGCTTCTGCTTCACCAGTTCGTCCTGGCGGCGTGTGAGCCTCTCGGTCTCCTGCTCCAGCAGGTTCTGCTCGCTTCTGTTCTGCTGGCTCATGTGCTCCAGGATGCTCAGGCGGAGCACCTTCTTGAGTATGCTCTCCACCTGTTCGTGGCGTGAGAGCAGTGCAGCCTCGTTGTCGAGAGTGGTCTGGCGCTTGTTGCACAGGAAGAGTCGTTCCTTCTGCTGGTGCAGTTCGAGCTGCAGCTCCTTGTGCCGGCGCAACCATTCCTGCTGCTTCTGCAGCCTCTGCAGGCTCTCTTCCACATGCCTCAGCTTGGTCTCGGCCAGCCTGCGGCTCTCCTTCAGCCTCTGCAGTTGGGCGCTGTTCATCTGCCTCTGAGGATTGGTGGGGGCGGGTGCGGGATGCCTCTCGTCCTGTGGTATGCTTGTGTCTGTATCCTGGTTCATAATATATATAATGAGATGTGAATGCAAAGGTAGAGGTTTTTTTTTGTTATCTTCTCATTATCCCTTAACTTTGCAGGCGGATTTACAACCAACTTCTTTTATGGCACAGAAACCAAGCATCCCCAAAGGGACGCGCGACTTCTCCCCTGTGGAGATGGCTAAGCGCAACTATATCTTCGACACCATCCGCCAGGTGTATGCACTCTATGGCTTCCAGCAGATAGAGACACCGGCCATGGAGAACCTCTCCACACTGATGGGCAAGTACGGTGAGGAGGGTGACAAACTGCTCTTCAAGATTCTCAACTCTGGCGACTTCATGCATGGCATGACGGCTGACGAGGTGGCTCATACCAGCACGCAGCGGCTGGCAGCGCATTTCTGCGAAAAGGGATTGCGCTATGACCTCACAGTGCCCTTTGCCCGCTATGTGGTGCAGCACCGTGACGAACTGGCTCTGCCCTTCAAGCGCTATCAGATTCAGCCCGTGTGGAGAGCCGACCGCCCGCAGAAGGGACGCTACAGGGAGTTCTATCAGTGCGATGCCGATGTGGTGGGCAGCGACTCGCTGCTCAATGAGGTGGAGCTCATGCAGATAGTGGATACCGTGTTCAGCCGCTTTGGCATACGTGTATGCATCAAGATAAACAACCGCAAGATACTCACTGGAATAGCCGAGATGATAGGTCAGGCCGACAAGATAGTGGATATCACAGTGGCCATCGACAAGCTGGACAAGATAGGGCTCGATGCCGTGAACGCCGAGCTGGCAGCCGACGGCATTCCTGCCGACGCTATCGAGAAGCTGCAGCCCATCATCAACCTGAGCGGCTCTAACGCCCAGAAACTGCAGACCATGCGCGAGGTGCTGGCCGGGAGCGAGGTTGGACTGCGCGGTGTGGATGAGTGCGAGTATATCCTCAATCATCTGACCGGCCTGCAGAACCAGGTGGAGCTGGACCTCACACTGGCTCGCGGACTGAACTACTACACGGGTGCCATCTTCGAGGTGAAGGCTCTCGATGTGCAGATAGGTTCCATCACCGGCGGCGGACGCTACGATAACCTCACCGGCATATTCGGCATGCCCGGACTGAGCGGCGTGGGTATCTCGTTTGGTGCCGACCGTATCTTCGATGTGCTCAACCAGCTGGACCTCTATCCCAAGGAGGCTGTCAATGGCACACGGCTGCTCTTCGTGAACTTCGGCGAGGCAGAAGCCGAGTACTGTCTGCCTGTCCTCGCCAAGGTGCGCAGTGCGGGTATCTGTGCAGAGATCTTCCCCGACTCGGTGAAGATGAAGAAGCAGATGAGCTATGCCAACCAGAAGCAGATTCCCTTCGTGGCCATTGTGGGTGAGACCGAAATGGCAGAGGGAAAGGTGACGCTGAAGAATATGCAGACGGGCGAACAGCAGCAGCTCACTCCCGACGAACTGCTTGCCGCCGTCGCTCTCTAAACTTCTTGAGGAAGAAAACTTATAAGCCCCAGCTTCAGGAGAAACCTCCTGTGGCTGGGGCTTTGTCGTTCTGTGCATCTGCCTTGCCGCTTGCCTGGGCTTTACAGATGGCTGAGGGGCTATCTGCGACCGGTTCTGGTTACAGAGCCACCGCTGTTGCGTGTGCTCTCAGTACGTGTTCCATCGTCATTCCTGCGGGATGGAGTGGTGCTCTCAGTACGGGTGCTGCTGTCATTCCTGCGGGATGAAGTGGTGCTCTCAGTACGGGTGCTGCTGTCATTCCTGCGGGTTGAGCCTGTACCTTCAGTACGGTTTCCACGTCCGGGACGTGTACTTGTCTGGGGTGATGTCTGCGGCTGGCGCGAGTTGCCTCGGTTGCTGTTCACGTTGCCGTTGGGACGTGTGCCGTTGTTTCTGTTGTTTATCTCTGGCGAGTAGCGGTTGCCGCTCACATCCCTGTAGCGCTCATCCTGAGTGCGGTTGGACTGGTTGGGGTTGCTGTAGTTATTGTAGCGGTTGTCCCTCCCTCGGTCTCTCACGTTCACCCCGAAGTCATTCTTGAGGCTCCTTCCGAAGTCCCTCGAACCGCTGATGCGCATCCGTCCTGTGTATCGGTCCTGCTTCTTGTAACGCCCTGAGTAGTAGCCCTTGCTGTAGTATCGGCGTCCGTGCTCTCCGCGATAGGTCTTGTAGTGGCGTGGTGCATCGTAGTAATAGAACTTGTGGTTGCTATAGGTGGCATAGATGCGCAGGTTCCATCGTCCTCCTGCGTTGAAGATGGGGCGATAGAAGTAGTCGGCGTCCATGAAGCGGCTGTACTGGTAGTAGTTGAGCACATAGCTGGCATCCTCGTTGCGACGGTCCAGCAGCTCGTAGTAATAGTAGATGGCATCGCGGTAACCGCGCATCACATCGTCCATCACCAGGTTTGCCTCATACAGGAAATCGTAGTTTATCTCATAGAAGTCGTCGTACTGCCGTGGTGTGAGGTCCAGTTCGTAGGCCATACGGTCGGTAAGGAAACGCGCACTCGTGCGTATTTTCGACTTGCTCATAGCCGCTGCTCCTATCGTGATGCAGAGGACTGAAAGTGTGAGGAAAAGGCGTCTCATAATTCTTTCATTTTAGTGGTTCGACACTTGCGGTCGGTTGGCCTGTGGCTTCCTTTCCGCTTGATTGTATTGCAAAAGTAGGTTATTCGTGCGGTGTGGCATAGAGAGTTTCCCTTCTTTTAGCGTGGAGAAACCCTTTTTGGTATAGGGGAATGCCTCCCGAAGCACTTTCCTACGCGCGCGTACATATATTATATATGTATTCTGCATAGGCAAGGTCGCTGAGGCTCAGTATGCTTCAGAAAACAGCAAAAAGTGGCAGGTAAGACAAAAAAACGGGCTGAAGTTTTGCTTATAAGACTCAAAATGAGTAAATTTGCGCTATTGAGAACTAATTAAAATATTCGTTTAACTAACATTTAACCGTAATGAAACAAAAGTTTCTACTATTTCTGGCAACTCTGTTGGCAGCGTTTAGTATGAGTGCTGAGGACACTGGATACTTTACGTTCCTGGATAGAGGACAGAATAATGTGACTATCTCCGGTTTGGGGAACAACATGTGGCTGGTCAGTGTGACTGGTGGAGACCCCTACGCACTGTTGAGCCCATTGGAAGCCGACCTTAAGGAAGGCCAAAACACAGTGAAGTTTGAGTACAAGCTCAGCCGTAGCCTGGGCAATGGAGTGGAGTTCTTCTTCTCACCCATCGCTGGCGGACGTGAGCAGCAGTTCTCTCTGGAGCCCGCCGATTCATGGACGCTGGCCCAGATAGACATCTCTGGCTCAATGAACAGTTTCAACTGGGGAAAAGCCGGCGACCAGTTGCGCTTCGACTTTGGTGACCCTGGATCGGGCACCATTCAAATCCGCAACCTTCGTATCGGTGCCTATGAGCCTCCTGTGATAGACGATCTGAAGCAGGATGAGAACGGCACCTGTCTGCTCTCCACCGCCGAGGATCTGGCAACCTATGCGGGCTATGTGAACAAGGGCATACTGCTGAGCGCAAAGTTGATGAACGATATCGACTATCGCGGACACACCGAGTTTATGGGTACCAGCGCACGTCACTATACCGCTTCGTTCGATGGCCAGGGCCACAGCATCACGCTGGGATATACTGCCAAGGAAAAATACCAGTGTCTGTTTTCCTACTTCGGAGGAACGCTCAAGAACCTGGTGGTGAAGGGAGATATCGTTGGTGAAACCACCCATCTGGGCTGTGTGTTGGGAGGAACCTCCAGCGGCACCATCAACAACTGCGTGTGTGAGGTGAATCTGACTACAGAACGCACGGGAGATGTCACTTACGGTGGCTTCATCGGCGCGCATCTGTCAGCCTACGTATATCTCAACAACTGTATCTTCACGGGTAAGATCTCTGCTCCCAATGCTGAAAATATCGCAGGTATGGTGGGCTGGACCGACGGACGCACCACGATGAACAACTGTATCATGGCGGCTGACCTGGAGGTGGGCGGCGGCGACTGCTACAACTTCGTACGTCATCCGAGTGAGGCTACACTGAACAACTGTGTATATACCAAGGAAACAGCCCACAAGAATGATGGTGCCAAGCTGCTGACTCTGACCGGTGACGGGCTGAAGAGCGGCGAACTGGCATTCAGGGCAAATGCCTATATGGGCACAACTGCATTCTACCAGAATCTGGGCGAGGATGCTTTCCCGGTGCCTTTTGATACCCACAAGGTGGTGTATGCCAAGGGTGATGTGCGCTGCGACGGCACTCCTAATGGCGAAAACTACTCCTTTACCAATGATCCTGCTGCCCTGCCTCCTCATCAGTATGAGGACGGTTTCTGCACCGTTTGTGGCAATGTGGATATGAACTTTGTGCCGCAGATTGACGGCGTGCTGCAGATTGGAAACGGCAAGCAGCTCAACTGGCTGAGCAAGTATGTGGCCATGGGCAACAAGGCAGATGCTGTCCTGACTGCCGATATCGACATGGCAGGCATCGAATTCGAGCCTATCGGAACTCCCGACAAGAGGTTTACAGGCTCTTTCGACGGACAGTTCCACCGCATCAGCAACCTTACTGTCAATCTTTCCGAACAGCAGGGTGTTGGCCTCTTTGGCACAGTGACAGGCGGTGTGGTGGTCAAGAACGTGATTCTCGATGCCACTTGCTCCATCACGGGTAAGTCGTATGGCGGTGTAATCGGTTGCGCCAAGACCAGTGCCAACTTGACTATCTCCTGCGTGGGCAATGAGGGTAATGTGACTGTGGCAGAGCAGAACGGCGGCGGTATCTTCGGATGCAACGACGGCAGCTGCGCACTCATCACCATGCGTAACTGCTATGTGACCGGCAATATCACGAGCGGCAGGGAGGGTGGAGCACTCTCTGGTTGGGCTCATGGAGCATCTATCCAGAACTGCTGGTCAACTGCCACCGTTGTAGGAGTTGACAATGAAGGTACCTCCATGTTCCGTGGTGATGCCAGTGCAGTGAACTGCTATTCCACTCACGGGCAGTGTACAGCCATCACACAGGACGATGCAGTCAGCGGCAAACTGACCTATATGCTCAATGGCGGGCTGGTGGCCGACGCCGTTTGGTACCAGACACTGACTGATGACAACCATCCTGTGTTCGACAATACACACGGTATGGTCTATAAGGCAGGCGATGAGTATGGCGACATTCACGATGCTGCCTCACTGGCCGCATTCAAGGAGAAGATGGTGGCCGATGGACGTGCATATATCCAGGAGTTGGTTGCCACCACCGACCTCATCACTGAGTATGAGGAGGAGCTGAACATCTTCGAGGGTCTGACAAGCATAGACGATGTGCTGGTCGAGCTGCCGGAGTATGAGCGCCTGCGCAAGGAATTGGAAGCATCAGCCGCTGCCTATGCAGCCTTCAAGGCAAAGGTGGAGGAGACCATCGCCTATCTGGAGGACAACACAGACTTCGAGGGTGAGAACCGCGATGAGCTGAGCGACTTCCTGCTGTCAGGTGACGAGCCCAACGATGTGTATCCCAATGGAGGTGCCGATTATATCTACAACACCCACGAGCTCTATACCGACGATGTGAAGGCAGAGATTGCCAGCATAGACCAGATGCTGGCCGATGCCATCAAGTACGGTTATAAGACAGGCTCAGAGGTGACCAACTTGCTGACCAACGCCAACTTTGAGGATGGTGTGAACGGCTGGAGCGGTAGCAGCAAGGCCAATGGTACCATCAAGAGCTCTACCACCGGCTTCACTGCAGCCGAGTATTACGGTTCGGGCACAGTGGATATGTACCAGAAGATAGAGGGTGTGAAGAACGGAGTGTATGTGCTGGCAGCCAATGCCGCATGCCGTGCATTCAACGACGTATATTCCAATTACTACAACACGAGCCTGTATCTCAATCAGGACAACACCTTCGTGCCTACCGCCTATGAGACACGTCTGCCTGTCGATGAGGCTGTTGATGGAGTCAACTGCTATATTGTAGCCAATGAGGCCGACCACGCTAACGACCTTGAGGTGACGGATATCGACGGCAACCTGGTGGCTTATGCCATTCATGGTCGCACAAGTATGGCCAATGCAGCCAGCGCCGGACGTGCACAGAACTATCTGCTTACCCAGGTGACCGACGGCACCCTCACAGTGGGCTTCCGCAAGCTTGCTGCAGTCACAGGAAACGACTGGGCAGGCTTGAGCAACATCCATCTCTATTACTTCGCCACTATGGATGAGGCTGCCGGGTATATGGATAAGGTGCTCGCATCGCTCTCTGCACGGGCCCAGACCATCATCGACTTCGAGGCTGATGATACTGATCCGTCGAAGAAGCCCAACTGCCCCCAGAGCATCAAGGACGCTCTCAAGAAGAACATAGAGGCTGTGGCTACTGCCAGCGACATGCAGCAGAAGTATGCTCTGGTGCAGTCCTTCTCCGCTTGCTTCGACCAGTTCATCGAGGGCCGTGCCGCTTATTTGGCTATGGTGAAAGAGGCCGAGATGGTCAGCACTGTGCTCAACGAGCTCAGAGCAGCTCAAATGATAGAGGAAGCAGAGGACAAGAAGGTGCAGGCTGTGATAGACAACTTCTGGGGCGGATACCTCAAGGGCTCTTTCTCAACCGAGGAAGCCAAGGCTATGACCGAACTGAAGAACGTGAGCCTGCGTCCTGAAATCGTAGATGGAACCTGCATGATTGCCAGCGATGCGCAGATGGTTTTCTATACCACTCTCATCAACAAGGGCGAGAGACTGAATGCCAAGTTGCTCACAGACATCAAGTACTTCACCGAGAACCAGATGATGAACAAGCTCTATAATGTCTTCGACGGTAACCACCACAGCATCACCTTCAACATCAACGCCACCTCCGACAACGCCGGTTTGGCCAAGGAAAGTGATGGCGGAACGGTGAAGAACCTCACCATCCTGGGTAAGATTGCCACTGCAAACAAGTATGCAGCTGCCGTAATCGGCACTGCAGCGGGAGGTACAACCACTATCTCCAATGTGGCAAGCTACATCACCATCGAGACTGGCGTAGTGGGCGACGGTACCCATGGCGGTATCGTGGGCGTTGTCAATTCGGCTGTCAATATGAAGGACTGCCTCTTCGGAGGTCGCATCGTAGGTTCTTCTACCAATAGCTGCGGTGGTCTGGTGGGCTGGAGTTCTGCTACCTGCCGCATCGACAACTGTCTGCAGGTGGGCTCCATGGAGACCGACCCCAGTGGCGGATGCACTTTCAGCCGCAACATGGGCGCTGTGATTGTCACCAACAGCTTCTATCTGAATGCTCATGGCGATGCTCCTGCCGGCAAGGTGAGCCAGGAACAGCTCGCCAGCGGTGAGGTTTGCTATGCACTCAACAATGGTCTCGACCTGAATCCTTCGTGGTACCAGACTCTGAAGGAGGATGCTACTCCCGTGCTCGATCCCACTCACAAGGTGGTAGGAAAGGCCGAGGACGGTACCTACAGCAATGAGGTTCTCTCTGAGATGGCCAAGCACAAGGGTACTGCAGACGACCCCTATCCTCTGTCCAACGCATCAGAACTGCAGGCTATGCGCAGGTGCATGGTTCCCGGACAGATGACCTATTTCGTTCTGACACAGGATATCGATATGTCCAGCGTGCAGAACTGGGAGATTCTGAATAGTGCCAGTGACGTTTATGAAGGTCTGGCTTACCGCAACTACATTCATCTTGATGGTCGCGGACATGTCATCAAGAACTTCTCAAGCTCAGCCAATACCTACCCGAGCTTCTTCGGAGTGCTTTGCGGAACGGTGCGCAACGTGGGCTTCGAGAACTTCAGCGTCACCAGCACAGGCACTGGCACAGGCTTGCTCTGCAGTCATGCTTCACATCCCAACTTCACCGATGCCGACGGCAACATGCGTACCACCGTCATCGAGAACGTGTGGGTGACAGGTGATATCACGGGTACAAAGTCTTATACAGGCGGTCTCATCGGTCGTGTATATGGTCCTACAGTGGTCAAGAACTGCTATGCCAACATCGAGATGACCAGTACTGTGGATGCTACCGGTGTACTGGCAGCACGTGTTACAGCTCCCTTCACCGTGACCAACTTCTATGGTGCAGGCATTGTGCCAGAGGGTAAGGGCCTCGTGGGCACCACGGCAGGAAAGGCCGATGATGCAGTGGCCTCCTACACCAATGTGGTGGTGTGGAACAACACCGACAAGACTTTCGGTGCTCTGGCAGACAATGACGTGACCAATGGCATCAGCTATTACGACGGAACCAACTTTGCTGAACTGCAGCAGACAGTGGTAGGATGGGACAGCAAGCGCTGGTCTTGCACCATGGAGGAGGGCGCTTATCCCGTACTCATCGGACTGGCTGACGGCATCAATGCAGTGGCTGGCAACGGCTTCACAAGCGGCAACACTGCCATCTACAACCTCAATGGCCAGCGTGTGATGAAGATGCAGAAGGGCATCTACATCCAGAATGGCCGCAAGGTGCTGGTGAAGTAACCGGTTTCTCGCAACCGACTATCAGGAGTGGCATTCCATACTGGAGTGCCACTCCTTTTCTTTTCCCGGAGGCCATAGAGAATGCCGTTGCCTGCAGGGCAGAGGCAGTACTCCGTTGCCCGGGCGTTATGTGCATGGCAGCTGATGGTCCTTTCTCTTCTTGCACCGGCCAGTCCAGGGGTGACTCCACCATATCCTTCCGCTGATGGCAATATCGTTATTATGCGAGGGAAGCCGATTGACGAACAAAGAGATGAAGGCTTCTTCGGCACTTCCTGCATGCCTTCAAATCAGGAGAGGAGTCGTTCTCCACCGTCCAACCCAAGGCTGGACGGTGGATGAAGCAAGCTTACTTTGCCAAGTCAGTATATATTCTCTGACCGTCCAGCCTTGGGTTGGACGGTGGAGGTGTGCAATGCACCCGCCCAGGAGGCAAGATGAATCCTGCACATCAGGCTTCTTCTTCTCGCTCGCAAATAGGGTTGGCCTGCATTGCCAATACCGAGCACCCCCTTTCCCTTCCTTGAAGAAGCCTTCCCCTTGGTTCGCTTTTCACCCGATTCCATTGTACACCTTTTGACTTCATATACTGATGCAGTTGTCGGTCTTGTGAAATTCAACCTTGGCTCCATTCGGGCGTTTCGTAAAGGTCAGGATGGTGGGGTGATGGGCGCAAATGGCACTTTCGGGACAGAAAGCAGGATGTGATGGGTAAGAATATGAGGTTCAATGGAAAAACCAGTAAAAAAGTCGCGGCAGGGGTTTGCTGTTCTGTGAAAAAGTCATACCTTTGCACGCCGATTATTATCAAGAGGGCACAAATGTGCCTTCGCGACTCGTGTGGATAGCCTATCCTTTGGCCAGGAAGACGGTCCGTGAATCGTGTCGAGTGAGAGTAAAGTAACAAACAGAATCAAGAGTAAAATCAAGTTAGAATGAATACTTTAAGTTACAAGACCATCTCTATCAACAAGGCGGCTGCCAAGAAGGAGTGGGTGGTAGTGGATGCTACCGACCAGGTTCTCGGACGTCTTTGCACAAAGGTGGCTAAGCTTCTCAGAGGCAAGTACAAGCCCGAGTTCACACCCAATGTGGACTGCGGCGACAATGTGATCATCGTGAATGCCGACAAGATCCGTATCACCGGCAACAAGATGACCGACCGCGTATATCTCTCTTACACTGGTTATCCCGGCGGTCAGCGCAAGGCTACACCCGCCAGCATCCTGGCTAAGCCCAACGGTGCTGATAAGCTGATCCACAAGGTGGTGAAGGGTATGCTGCCCAAGAACAAGCTTGCAGACCAGCTGCTGGGCAACCTCTATGTCTATGGCGGTGCAGAGCACAAGCACGAGGCACAGAGCCCCAAGGCCATTGATATTAACCTCTATAAGTAAGACAGAGCAATGGAAAACAAGTATATAGCAAATGCAGTAGGCCGTCGCAAGAGCGCGGTGGCTCGTGTGTATGTGGCAGAGGGTTCTGGCAACATCACCATCAACAAGCGTACACTGGAGCAGTATTTCCCCAGCACAATCCTGCAGTTCGTGGTTAAGCAGCCTCTGAACCTGCTTGAGGTAGCTGAGAAGTATGACATCAAGGTTAACCTCTTCGGTGGCGGTTACACTGGCCAGTCACAGGCTCTGCGCCTGGCTATCGCCCGTGCACTGGTGAAGATCAACGCTGAGGACAAGAAGACTCTGCGTGCAGAAGGCTTCATGACACGTGATAGCCGTGCTGTCGAGCGTAAGAAGCCCGGACGTCCCAAGGCACGTCGTCGCTTCCAGTTCAGCAAGCGTTAATATCCCTCTCTGGCAGGAGAGTGCCGCTCTGGCAGACGTTGCGTGATGCAATGCTGCGGCTGGCACTCGTGTTTAGCATCTAAATCTGCCTGACTCCACAGGCTCCTATATATAATATATAATGTATAGAGCGGTGGACTACTCGCAGATTGGTTCCCCAACCAGGCCATAAGGCCACTCCCCCGACCCTGTCACAACGCTGTGGCGCGGCAGGGGAGAGGCTCGGACTAAGTCCGGAAGAATTAAGAAGAAAGTAAACAACAAATCAAACACACAACAAAAATGTCTAGAACAAATTTTGATACACTGCTGGAGGCTGGCTGTCACTTTGGTCACCTCAAGAGAAAGTGGAACCCCGCCATGGCTCCCTACATCTTCATGGAGCGCAACGGCATTCATATCATCGACCTCCACAAGACTGTGGCCAAGATCGATGACGCTGCCGAGGCACTGAAGCAGGTGGCCAAGAGCGGCAAGAAGATTCTGTTTGTAGCTACTAAGAAGCAGGCTAAGCAGTGCGTGGCTGAGAAGGCAGCATCTGTGAACATGCCTTACGTCATCGAGCGCTGGCCCGGTGGTATGCTCACCAACTTCCCCACTATCCGCAAGGCAGTGAAGAAGATGGCCAACATCGACAAGCTCACAGCTGACGGTACATACAGCAACCTCAGCAAGCGCGAGATTCTGCAGATCAGCCGTCAGCGTGCCAAGTTGGAGAAGAACCTCGGTTCTATCGCCGACCTCAACCGTCTGCCCGCTGCCCTCTTCGTGGTTGACGTGATGAAGGAGAACATCGCAGTGCGCGAGGCTAACCGTCTGGGTATCCCCGTGTTCGCTATTGTTGATACCAACTCTAACCCCGACAATGTGGATTTCGTAATCCCTGCCAACGACGATGCAAGCAAGAGCATCGAGGTGATCCTGGAGGCTTGCTGCGCTGCTATTGCAGAGGGTCTTGAGGAGCGCAAGGTAGAGAAGGCCGACTCTGAGGCTGCTGCACAGCAGGACGACCAGCCCGTGAAGAAGGGCCGTCACAGCGGCAAGGCTCGTGAGGAGGAGGCTGAGGCTACTGAGGCATAAAGGTGAATTCCCAACATTTGTCACAAACAAAAAAAGAGAAGAACTATGAATGTTACAATGACCGATATCAAGAAGCTTCGCGAGATGACCGGAGCTGGCCTCTCTGACTGTAAGAAGGCACTGGCAGAGTCTGACGACATGGACGGTGCTGTAGCTTACCTGCGCAAGAAAGGTCAGGCTGTGGCTGCAAAGCGTAGCGATCGTGAGGCTGCCGAGGGTTGCGTGCTCGTGAAGGTTGCTGATGGCTTCGGTGCTATCATTGCCCTCAAGTGCGAGACCGACTTCGTGGCTAACAACGCCGACTTCGTGGCACTCGCACAGCAGATTCTGGATGCGGCTGTAGCCAACAAGTGCAAGAGCCTCGAGGAGGTGAACGCTCTCCCCATGGGCGATGGCACAGTGGCCGATGCCGTTACCGCTCGCAGTGGTATCACTGGTGAGAAGATGGAGCTGGACGGTTACAGCTATATCGAGGGTGACAACATCTGCACTTACAACCACATGAACCGCAACGGTCTGTGCGCTATGGTGGCTTTCAACGCCCCTGTAGAGGCTGAGGTGGGCAAGAATGTGGCCATGCAGGTAGCCAGTGCTGCTCCTGTAGCTATCGACGAGACCGGTGTTCCTCAGGCAGTGAAGGACAACGAGATTGCCGTTGCTATCGACAAGACAAAGGCTGAGCAGATCCAGAAGGCTGTTGAGGCTGCCCTCAAGAAGGCTGGCATCAACCCCGCTCTGGTGAACAGCGAGGAGCACATGGAGAGCAACATCACCAAGGGCTGGATTACAGCCGAGGAGGTGGAGCGCGCCAAGGGCATCATCGCACAGGTTTCTGAGGAGAAGGCACACAACCTGCCCGAGGCTATGATTCAGAACATCGCCAAGGGTCGCCTCAATAAGTTCCTCAAGGAGAACTGCCTCCTGAGCCAGGAGTACATCTGGGACAAGAACTTCACAGTGGCTTCTTACCTCGATTCAGTGAAGAAGGGTCTGACTGTGACCGACTTCAAGCGTTTCACTCTGCGCGCTGAGTAATATCGCTCAACCAGCAGAAACATGATAAAAAGTGGGATTCCCATTCGGGGATTCCACTTTTCTTTTTAACTTTGTTGTGCTCTTGTATGCAGGGGCAATACGCTAAGGCGGCAAAGCATCTCTACAGAAAATGAAGATATTCGGAATAGGAATGAACTATGCGGAGCACAATAAAGAGCTCCATGATACGTTATTATATAAGGAACCAGTGGTCTTCACCAAGGCTGACTCTGCGCTGCTGACGGGTGGAAAGCCGTTTTTCATACCTGCCTATACACAGCAGTGTGAGTATGAAACCGAACTGGTGGTGCGCATCAATCATCTTGGGCGCAGCATACCGGAGCGCTTTGCTCACCGCTATTACGACGAGGTGTCGGTGGGTATTGACTTTACGGCACGTGACTTGCAGAACCAACTTCGCTCTTCTGGCCTGCCCTGGGACTTGTGCAAGGGCTTCGACGGGAGTGCTGTAGTAGGCACTTGGGTGCCTCTGACTTCGCTGGGTGGGGTGCAGGATTTGCATTTCCACCTCGATATAAACGGCCAGACGGTGCAGAAAGGTTATTCGGGCGACATGATTCACTCTGTTGACAAGGTCATCAGCTTCATTAGCCAGTACTTCACCATCAAGACGGGCGACATCATCTTCACTGGTACGCCGGTGGGTGTAGGCCCGGTCCACATCGATGACCACCTGCAGGGCTACCTCGAGGACAAGCCTGTGCTGGATTTCCATGTGAGGTAGCTTGGCTGTCAGGAGATTGTTGGTTGGTGGCTGGAATTCCGTGAGCGGCCAATCGTCAGATGGTTATAGCTCGGAGTTGATGAACTGGAACGGTTTGCCGTTGACGCTTTCCCGGATAGGGCAGATGTCTTGCCTGGCTTGTCGTTGACGCATTCTCGGATAGGGCTAATGGCTTGGCGGGCTTTCCATTGACGGCTTCTCGTTCAGAGAAGAAGATTTGAGCGATTGATTGTGGACGCTTTCTCGGTCGGAGATGACGGCATGGGCGGTCGGTCGAAGGATGGTTCTCGGTCAGAGCCGATGGGCTTTGGTGCTTATAGAAGAATAGAAGGATAATGAATAGACACTTATACAGAATGTGCCTGATGCTCCTGCTCATGTTGGCAGGAACGGGTAGGGTGGTGGCTTCTTCCGCAATGGGGGAGGCTGGAAACATCAGTGCCGACTTTACCCGTCTGGACTGGAACGCATTGCGCATCGACTCTGTCTTGCCCACATATACCGAAGTGATTCCCTTGGAATCCGACTATAGGAACTATGACTATGCGGTGACTCTGGAATATCCTGAGTATGCACCCCTTACACCAGCCGAATGTCTGGTGGCCGAGAAGTATGATTCTCTGGTGAGTGAGGATATCTGGGTGAGCACCTTTGTGGGCGTGCAGCGCAAGGTGGGCATGCTGGATATATCGTTCCTGCCCATTATCCGCAAGGATGGCAAGTATCTGAAACTCATCTCCGCACGCATCACTATCACCCCTACACCCAAATCCTCCGGCGCCCGCAAGGCAATGGCAGCAGCTGCACAGACAGCCCGCTATGCCGACCATTCGGTGTTGCGCACCGGCAGATGGGTGAAGATAAGTGTGACCGAAGACGGCATCTATGCGCTCACAAAGGCCAAGCTGCGCCGCATGGGATTCGCTGACCCTTCCCGCGTGCGCCTCTTCGGCTATGGCGGCTACAGGCAGAAGGAACTCATACAGGCTGATTCCGACTACGACGATCTGCAGGAGATTCCCCTCTTCAAGCAGGATGACAACACTTGGCTGTTCTGGGCAAACGGACTTCTATACTGGAGCGGCAACACCCGCATCTTCAATCCCTATGCCACCCAGTCATGCTATTTCCTCACCGAAGGCGACAGCACTGCCACCCTGCAGACGCTTCCCGAGGTGGCGGCAAGCCTCTCCAAGGGCGAAATCAGCACCTTTACCGACCACACGCTCTATGAACGCGACGAGTTTGCATGGTTCTCGGGTGGCCGCAACTTATACGATGGTACCAACTATGCAAACAACAACAGCCACACCTACACCCTGCTGACAACCGACAGCGAGGGCGATGAGCGCCTGAGCGTAGCCTTTACCGCCGGTTATAAAGGCACTACCACTATGCAGGCACAGGTCAATGGGCAGAATGTGGCTACCCTTTCCATGGGCACCACTTCGCAGTATGTATATGCCACTGGAGACGAAGGCACCTACGATGTCAGTTCGCTCTCCAGGGGTGCCAACTGGTCTGTACGCCTCACCAGTACGGCTGGCCATGATGCCCGTCTCGACTATCTGGCCCTTCATTACAAGCGCCGCATCAGCGTTCCTGCCTCGTCGGGTTTCGTGGCCTTCAGTTCTTCTGAGGGCAAGAAAGTGCCTTCCACCTTTGTGGTCAAATGCTCGCCTGCCAGCACACGGCTGCTCAGGATAGATGCCGCACGCAGCAGTGCCGCTCTGGTCAGCCTCACCCAGTCTGACGGCGAGACAGCCAAGGCAGTGGTGTCAGACCCTACCGCACGCTATGTTGCCTTCGATGTGCGCCATTCCTACCCCGAACCCACCTACCTGGGAGAGGTAGAGAACCAGGATCTGCATGCTGCCGACAGCCTGGATATGGTCATCATCATCCCCTCCAGCGGCAAGCTCCTGGGGGAGGCTCAGCGCCTGGCCGATGCCCATGCAGAACACGACGGACTGCGAGTGGGCATCTTCCGTGCCGACCAGATATACAATGAGTTCTCGAGTGGAACACCTGACGCTACGGCTTACCGCCGCTTCCTGAAGATGCTCTACGACCGTGCACGCACCGATGCAGAAGCTCCCCGCTATCTGCTTCTCATGGGTGATTGCGCCTGGGACAACCGTATGATTTCCAATGGATGGAAGTCCTATTCGCCCGACGACTATCTGCTCTGCTATGAGAGCGACAACAGTTTCAGCGACATACTCTGCTATGTGATGGAGGACTACTTCGGTCTGCTCGACGACGGCGAGGGTGCCAATCCGCTCGTAGAGAAGGTGGATGTGGGTGTGGGCCGCTTCCCCGTCACCAGCCAGCAGGAAGCCAAGGTGATGGTGGATAAGAGCATCGCCTTTATGACCCGCACCAATGCCGGTCCGTGGAAGAATCTCATCTATATGCTGGGCGATGACGGCGACGACAACAGCCACATGAGCGGTGCCGACCAGGTGGCCGAGCAGGTGCGTGTGGCCAACCCCTCGGTGGAACTGCACAAGGTCTATTGGGATGCCTACCAGCGTGTGAGCACCATCAAGAGCAACACCTATCCCGAGGTTACCGCCCTCCTGCGCCAGCAGATGCAGAATGGAGCACTCGTGATGAACTATACCGGCCATGGGGCACCCTATACCCTCAGTCACGAGTATGTGCTCCAGACCGAGGATTTTGCCAGTGTGCGCAGCCGGAATCTGCCCTTGTGGGTCACTGCCGCCTGTGATGTGATGCCCTTCGATGGCCTTGTGGCCAATATAGGAGAGCAGGCAGTGCTCAATCCCAATGGTGGAGCGCTTGCCTTCTATGGCACTACTCGCACCGTGTTCTCCTCGCAGAACGAGTTGATGAACAAGCATTTCATGCGCAACCTGTTTGCCCGTGATGCCCAAGGCAATCCCCTGCGTGTGGGCGATGCAGTGCGCCTGTCCAAGGGAAGCATCGTGGCCAATGAGGGTCCCAAGAGTCCTTATCTGGAGAATAAGGTGCACTTCGTGCTCCTGGGCGACCCTGCGCTCACCATCTCGCTGCCTGCCCACCGTGTGGTGCTCGACAGCATAGCGGGTACAGAACTGAAGGCTTCGACTGATGTGCAACTGCGTGCCGGACAGCGTGTCAGACTGGTCGGCCATGTGCAGGATGCCGCAGGAAGTCCGCTCACAGACTTCCGTGGAGTGCTCAATGCCCGCCTCTTCGACAGCCGGGTGACTATCACCTGCCGCAACAATGCAGGTTCCAAGTCTCCTTTCAAATATACCGACCGCACATCGGTGCTCTGTGAGTTGCAGGACAGTGTGTGCAGCGGCACCTTCAGCATGGACTTTGTGGTGCCCATCGACATCAGCTACAGCGACGCCACAGGCCGCCTCGTGTTCTATGCCATCGACGATGCCGGACAGAGGGAGGCCAATGGATACTGCGAGCAGTTCACCTTGGGTGGTGTGGAAGACGGTCTGGAGGCCGACAGCATAGGGCCGAAGGTGACTGCCAGGCTCAATGCAGAGAGTTTCCAGGATGGAGATGTGGTCAATGCCACCCCCTATTTCGTGGCTCAGATAGAGGATGAGAGCGGAGTGAATGTCAGTGGGGCAGGAGTCGGACACAACCTCTCGCTGGTCATCGACGGGCGTGCCGACATGACCTATAACCTCAACGACTACTACGTGCGCGAGTTCGGCGACTTCACACGCGGTTCTGTGGGCTTCACGCTGCCAGCTCTCGAGGCCGGCGAACACAGCCTCACCTTCCGTGCATGGGATATGCTCAACAATATGGGTTCGGCCACCCTCCGCTTCAGAGTCAACCCCTCGCTCAAGCCCGAGATGCTCACGCTCACCGCCAGCCAGAATCCGGCCGTCACCAGTACCAACTTCCTCGTCTCCTACGACCTTCCCGGAGCCGAGTGCCAGTTCACTATCGACGTCTATGACTTTGCCGGCCACCGCCTGTGGAGCACCACCCAGACGGGCAGCAGCGCCACTGGTCTCTACTCCATACCCTGGAATCTGGTGAGCGGCAGCGGCGGTCCCCTCTCCACGGGAGTGTATTTCTACCGTTGCCGACTGCGCAGCGGAAGCAGCAGTTACGTGTCGAAGACGCAAAAAATAGTGGTCATAAACAATAAATAAGCCCATTCGGAGGTTTATATAAGTGTATGAAAGTGAAGTTGCCATATAGATTAAGCATGCTGTGCCTGTGTGCCGCAGTGGCCCTCCCGGCCCTTTCCGACAGCGGGAGCAGCTATAAGAAGAACATGTTCAACCCCGTACGCACCAGCGTCACTTCCCTCTCCATCGCCCCCGATGCGCGAGCAGGAGCTATGGGTGATGTGGGTGTAGCCACCGAGGCAGATGCCAACTCCCAGTATTGGAACCCTGCAAAGTACCCCTTCAATATCGCTCGTGCGGGCGTGTCAGTGAGCTATACGCCCTGGTTGCGCAAGTTGGTCAATGACATCAACCTGGCCAATATGGCCGGCTTCTACCGTATCGGCGACTATTCAGCGGTGAGTGCTTCGCTGCGCTTCTTCAGTCTGGGCGAGGTGTTCCTCTCTGATATGGAGGATATGACCCTCAATCCTTATGAGTTCGCTGTGGATGCCGGCTACAGCCGCATGCTTAGCGAGCGCTTCTCGATGGCTGTCAACATGCGCTTCATCTTCTCGGATATCCGCTACGACTATACTGCCGAGAGCAAGGCAGGCAAGGCTTTTGCCGCCGACATCGCCCTCTACCGCCTGGGCTACTTCATGATGGGCAACCGCGAATGCAGCTTCGGCTGGGGTTTGAACATCAATAATATAGGCAGCAAGATAGCCTACGGAGGCGATGACAACGCGGAGTTTATCCCCACCAACCTGCGTCTGGGTATGAACATGACCGTTCCCTTCAACGAATACAACAAGTTCAGCGTGGCAGTGGATGCCAACAAACTCCTCGTGCCCACCTTCCCCAAGCAGGATACCGAGAACGGTGAAACGGAGTCGGACTACACCGACCGCGTGCAGAAGGAATACTACGACGTGTCGCCCATAGCAGGTATCTTCAAGAGTTTCCATGATGCCCCCAATGGGTTCAAGGAGGAGATGCAGGAGATACAGTGGAGTGCGGGATGCGAATATACCTACAATGACCGCTTCATGCTGCGTGGTGGCTACCATCACGAATCCGCCAACAAGGGCAACCGCAAGTACTTTACCGTGGGTGCAGGATTCCATATGAGCGTGTTCACGGTGGATGCTGCCTACGTGTTCAGTACCAGCCAGACCAACCCTCTCGACCAGACGATGCGCTTCACGCTCGGCTTTGACCTCGATGGAATGAAGGACCTCTTTGGCCGCCGTCGCCGTTAGACTGTCCTCCCCTGATACTCATCATCCCCTTCGCGCTCACGCTGCTTCGTGCATTGCAGCATATGTCGAGCCGAAGGGGATTTCTTTTCTCCATCCGCAAAGCCCCTCATCGTCCCCCTTCTCATTATATATATATTGCGTGCGCACGCGCGTGAGGGAAAGAACGGAGCCAAATGGCTTGACGGCCTTATGAAGCGAAAAGTGCAAAATGAAAAGTGCAGAGTGTCAAGCGTACACTTCTGGGCGGAAAGGGACAGAGCGGTGCATGTGCCATTGCAGTGCGCTCCGTAGCCCGTTGCATCGCGTTGCATCGGTCATCGCAGCGCACTGCGTCATTCAGAGGAGAATGGAGGAAAGGGCAGAGAAAAGCACAGAGCCGCAGCTCAAATGCCGAAGTGCCTCCCCGCGCAGCCCTAATTCAAAATTCTTAATTCCTAATTCAAAATTCCCCCAAGCGTGTTGGATGTGTGCTCAAGCGCTGAAGTCCCTCCCCGCGCAGCCCTAATTCAAAATCCAAAATTCTCAATTCATAATTCCCCCAAGCAGGTAGGATGTGTGCTCAATCACCGAAGTCCCCCATCGCGCAGCCCTAATTCAAAATTCTTAATTCCTAATTCATAATTCCCCCAAGCGTGGAGCTTGTTTTCTCACAAACCCGTAACTTTGCAGCCGAAAAGCGAAAGGCGGGCGGAAGGAAAGCCGCTGGCCGATGAAGACATTTTGCAGAAGTCAGATAACTATGACGAAGGATATGACCGTGGGGCGGCCTGCCCCCTTGATACTTGCCTTTGCGCTGCCCCTGTTGGGCGGCAATCTCTTGCAGCAGTTTTACTCCTTGGTGGATGCCGCCATCGTGGGACGTTTTCTGGGTACCAATGCTCTGGCAGGCGTGGGAGCCAGCAGTTCGGTGCTGTTTCTCATACTGGGCTTCTGCACGGGACTGGCCGGAGGAATGGGCATACCCGTTGCGCAGGCTTTTGGTGCCAAGGAGTACGACCGCATGCGCTCCTATGTGTATAATAGCGTGCTGCTCTCGGTGGGCATCTCCATATTGCTCATGGTGGCCAGCGCATTGCTCTGCCGGCCCATTCTGGGTTGGATGCAGACCCCTGAGGAGATAATGTCCCCTGCCTATGCCTATCTGCTCTGCACCTTCCTGAGCATCCCTGTCATGCTGCTGCTCAATGTTCTGCTCAGCATCCTGCGTGCATTGGGTGACAGCCGCACTCCCTTTGTCATCCTCCTCTCTACCGCTGTACTCAATGTGGGCGGCGACTTGGTTGCCATACTGGTGCTGGGTTGGGGAGTTGCGGGAGCTGCCATCGCCACAGCACTCTCCATGGTGGTGGGCTGTGTGATAGCCGCCCGCAGCCTGTTGCATACCTGCGAACTCCAGGGAGTAATGACTTGCAGGGCCAATGTGCGGCATATGGACACACTGCTGGGAAGCGGCATCCCCATGGGGCTGCAGTTCAGCATCACCGCCATCGGAAGCATCATGCTGCAAAGTTCCAACAACGGTTTGGGCACCGTATGCGTGGCTGCTTTCACCACCGCTATGCGCATCAAGGCCTGCTTCATCTGCGTGTTCGAGAACATGGGTGTAGCTCTTGCCACCTATTGTGGGCAGAACCGAGGGGCAGCACGTGCAGCTGCCGACCCCTTGCAGGCCATTCATTTCCTCGACCGCATACGTTACGGAATCCTCTCCTCGCTGGGCATGCTGCTTGTCTATTGCGCTTTTTGTGTGGCTGTCCTGTGGCCCTTCTCGTGGGATATCACAGCATGGTTTGTGGGGTATGGGCAGACGGATATCCTGGCACACAGCCAGCATTTCATGCGCGTCACTTCATTGTGCTATCCCGTGCTGGGTGTGCTGGTCATCTTCCGCTACTCGCTCCAGAGCATCGGCTTCACCAAAGTGGCCATGATGAGCGGAGTGAACGAGCTGTTGGCACGCACGCTGGTGAGTGTCTTTCTGGTGCCGGCCTTCGGTTTCGCCGGCGTGTGCTGGGGTGACCCTGCTGCGTGGATGGCAGCAGACCTTTTCCTGGTTCCCACCTTCGTGCTGGTTCTGAGGGGTATGCGTCGTAAGGCACTTGCACGTGTAGGCTGAATTAGATGCAGCAACGTGCTGATTTTTGCCTCCATAGCCTCTCATAGCCCCTTGAAATCGGCTCTCCGACCCCGAAAAGCTGCACAAAACAGGTACTGCTGTGCAGAAAACGTCAACTTTTTGGCTCTTTTTGTTGCAAGGTTGGGTAATTTGTAGTTACTTTGCAAGCCGTAACGAGAGACAAGAAAATTTATTCATCAAACTAAATCAATACATTCATGTCTGAAATTGAAGCAAAAGTAAAAGAGATCATTGTTGATAAGTTGGGCGTTGACGCCGCTGATGTAACTCCTGAGGCATCTTTCACAAACGACCTCGGTGCAGACTCTCTGGACACAGTAGAGCTGATCATGGAGTTCGAGAAGGCTTTTGACATCAACATTCCCGACGACAAGGCTGAGAAGATCTCTACCGTTGCCGACGCAATTGCCTACATCGAGGAGAACACGGGTAAGTAATCCCCTCTTCCTCTTTACCACTTAATTCCTTATATATGGAGTTGAAGAGAGTAGTAGTGACTGGCATAGGCGCTGTGAGCCCGCTGGGCAACTCCGCTGCGGAAACGTGGCAGAAGTTGCTCGACGGCGTGAGCGGTGCTGCGCCTATCACGCATTTCGATGCCACCCAATTCAAGACCCAGTTTGCTTGTGAGCTGAAGGGTTTCAAGGCCGAGAACTATATCGACCGTAAGGAAGCCCGCAAGATGGACCCCTACTGCCATTATGCAATGGCTGCAGCAAGCATGGCTATGGACGATAGCGCCATTGATCTGGAAGCTATCGACAAGAACCGTGTGGGCGTGGTGTTCGGTGTGGGAATCGGCGGAATGCAGACCTTTGAGGACGAGATTGTCAATTATGCACTGCATAAGGACACTGTGGGCCCCAAGTTCAGCCCCTTCTTCGTGCCTAAGATGATTGCCGACATTTGTGCCGGACAGATTAGCATCAAGTACGGATTCCACGGTCCCAACTATATCACCTCCAGTGCTTGCGCCTCTTCGACCAATGCACTGGCCGACGCATTCAACCTCATTCGTCTGGGCAAGGCAAATGTCATTGTGAGCGGAGGTGCTGAGGCTGCCATCATTCCTTGCGGAGTGGGCGGTTTCAATGCTATGCACGCACTGAGCACACGCAATGACGACCCCGAGCATGCAAGCCGTCCCTTCAGCGCAAGCCGCGACGGATTCATCATGGGCGAGGGTGCTGCCTGCCTCATACTGGAGGAGCTTGAGCACGCAAAGGCACGTGGCGCGAAGATTTATGCTGAAATGGCAGGTGCCGGCATGAGTGCCGACGCCCATCACATCACAGCCTCTCATCCCGAGGGACTGGGCGCAAAGCTCGTGATGGAGAATGCTCTGGAAGATGCAGAGTTGAAGCCAGAGGATATCGACTACATCAATGTTCATGGCACATCCACTCCTGTGGGTGACATATCTGAGGTGAAGGCCATCCAGGCCGTCTTCGGAGAGCATGCCTATGAGCTCAACATCAGCAGCACAAAGTCTATGACCGGCCATCTGCTCGGCGCTGCCGGCGCATTGGAGGCTATGGTAAGTGTGCTTTCTGTACAGAACGATGTGGTGCCTCCCACCATCAACCATGAGGAGGGAGACGATGATCCCGAAATCGACTACAAGTTGAATTTCACCTTCAACAAGGCTCAGAAGCGCACCGTGCGTGCTGCACTGAGCAATACGTTTGGCTTCGGTGGCCACAACGCATGCGTCATCTTCAAGAAGTATGCCGAGTAATACACTTGCGTAGTGTACACAAGTGACCTCATTGATGCGATAAGGCTCCCCTTCCGAAAGGACAGGGAGCTTTATCGCTCTTTTTATCATATGCTGGGCTTCTACCCCAGGCATATACAGTATTACCGCCAGGCGCTCATGCACAAGAGCATGGGTATGAACGTCGAAGGCGAGCGACCCGTCAACAACGAGAGGCTGGAGTTTCTGGGCGATGCCGTTCTGGACTCTGTTGTAGGCGAGATAGTATTCCGTCACTTCCCAGGCAAGAGGGAAGGTTTCCTCACTACAGCACGCAGCAAGATAGTCAAGCGCGATACGCTTGGCAAACTGGCCGTGCAGATAGGGCTCGACAAACTGGTGCAGTATCAGGGTAGCATGCAGCCGCACAACAGTTATGTGGCCGGCAATGCCTTCGAAGCGCTGGTGGGTGCAGTCTATCTCGACCGCGGATACAATGCGTGCCGGCGGTTTGTAGAGCGGCGCATACTGGAACATCTGATAGACATCGACAAGATAGCTTACCAGGAGGTGAACTTCAAGAGCAGGCTTCTGGAGTGGACCCAGAAGCACAGGCTCACGCTGGAGTACGAACTCCTGTCGGAAGACCGCGATGATACGGGTTCGCCCGTATTCCGTACCCGTGCTGTCATCAGCGGCATCGAGTGTGGCAGAGGCACCGGTTACTCCAAGAAGGAAAGCCATCAGGTGGCCAGCCGCAGCGCACTCAGTCATATCAAGAGAGACAAGAAACTGCATGCTACATTGATGCAGAAGAAAAGAAAGGAAGCATAGAAATGAGTCTGACAAGCATCATACGTCCATTTTTCAACCCTCGTCTGAAGCAGCTCGACCTGTACTCCACACGGGCACAGGAACTGCAGCTGCGTGTTCTGAAACACCTTCTCACGAAGGCTTCAGATACGGAATGGGGACATGCGCACGGCTATTCGGAGCGCATGAGTTACAGTGAGTTTGCCGCCAATACGCCTGTGAGTTCGTATGAGGAGCTCAAAGGCTTTATCGACCGTATGCGTCATGGCGAGCGTGATATCCTGTGGCCCGGACGTGTGAAGTTCTATGCCAAGTCGAGCGGAACCACCAGCGACAAGAGCAAGTTCATCCCTGTGAGCCACGACGGACTGCATGATACGCACTATGCAGGCGGTCGTGATGCTGTGGTGTGGTACCTCTCGCGTCATCCCGAAAGCCGTATCTTCGACGGCAAGGCGCTCATCCTGGGCGGCAGCCATGCGCCCAACTACAACCTGCCACACAGTCTGGTGGGTGACCTCAGCGCCATTCTCATCGAGAATATCAACCCTCTGGTCAACCTTGTGCGTGTTCCCCGCAAGCAGACAGCTCTGCTTTCCGACTTCGAGGAGAAGCGTGAGCGCATTGCCCGGGAGGCTCTGCATGCCAACGTGACCAACCTGAGCGGTGTACCCTCGTGGATGCTGTCGGTTCTGCTGCGTGTTCTGGAGGAGGCCGGAGTGAGCACCCTTGAGCAGGTATGGCCCAATCTGGAAGTCTTCTTCCATGGTGGAGTGGCTTTCACACCCTATCGTGAGCAGTACAAGAGGCTGATAACCAAGCCTGGTATGAACTATATGGAGACCTACAACGCCTCAGAGGGATTCTTCGGTCTGCAGGATGATCCGGCCGACCCAAGCATGAGTCTGATGCTCGATTACGGCGTGTTCTATGAGTTCATCCCTATGGACCAACTCGAAAGTCCGTCGCCCGACGTGCTTCCCATCTGGGAGGTGGAGACCGGACGCAACTATGCCATGCTCATCACCACCAGCAGCGGTCTGTGGAGATACATGATAGGCGACACCGTGCGCTTCACTTCCCGCGACCCTTACAAGTTTGTCATCACCGGCCGAACACGCTTCTTTATCAATGCCTTCGGTGAGGAACTCATCGTGGACAATGCCGAGAAGGGGCTGGCAGAGGCATGTGCCGCCACGGGTGCCCAGGTGCTGGAATATACCGCTGCTCCTGTGTATATGGATGCAGCTGGCAAGTGCCGCCACCAGTGGCTGGTGGAGTTCAGCCAGGAGCCTGCTGACCTGCAGGAGTTTGCACGCCTGCTCGATGAAGCCTTGCAGCGCATCAACTCCGACTATGAGGCCAAGCGCTACAAGGATATCACCCTGCAGCCCCTGCAGATAGTGAAAGCCCGCCCGGGTGTGTTCCATGACTGGCTCAAGTCAAAGGGCAAGCTGGGCGGACAGCACAAGGTGCCACGTCTGAGCAACAAGCGTGATACTATAGAGGAAATACTCAAAATGAACGAAGACTGATGGAGAGGAAGAACCTTCTGCTCTGCCTCCTGGCTCTGCTTCTCACGGCAGCCTGCGCCAGCATAGGCAATCCCGATGGCGGTCGATTCGACGAGACGCCCCCACGTGTGGTGGGCAGCAGTCCCGCCGATGGTGCTGTGAACGTGAGCAAGAGGAAGGTGCAGATACTCTTTGACGAGTATATCAAGCTGGAGAAAGCCAGTGAGAAGGTGGTCATATCCCCTCCACAGATAGAACCGGCCAACGTGCGTGCCGACGGCAAGCGCGTAAAGGTGGATTTCTATGACTCCCTGCGTGCCAACACCACCTATACCATCGACTTCAGCGATGCCATCGAGGACAACAACGAAGGCAATCCCATGGGACAATACACCTTCTCGTTCAGCACCGGCGACGTGATTGACACCATGCAGGTGTCGGGCCGTGTGCTCAATGCTGCCGACCTGGAACCAATCAAGGGCATCATGGTGGGCCTTTATCCAGCCGACAGCACCTGGAACGACACCCTCTTCCGCACCCGACCCTTCCTGCGTGTATCGCGCACCAATGGCGAGGGACGCTTCACCATCAAGGGTGTGAAGGACGGTGCCTACCGGGTTCGTGCGCTCGAGGATAAGGACGGTGATTTCGTCTTCAGCCAGAAGAACGAGCGGGTGGCCTTTGATACAACGGTTTATGTGACAGGCAGTTTTCCCGATGTACGTATGGATACTGTTTGGCGTGACAGCCTTTGGTACGACTCCATACGCGTGGTACCTTACACCCACTACACACCCGATGATGTGCTGCTGCTGGCTTTCCTCGAGGACGGACAGGAGCGTCATCTGCTCAAGACCGTTTATCCCGAGCCCACCAACTTCACTTTCTATTTCACCGCACCGTCAGACAGTACCCCTCGCATCAAGGGACTCAACTTCGATGAGCGTTGTCTGGTGGCCGATGCATCGCTCAAGAATGATACCGTCACCTTCTGGGTGACCGACACGGCACTCATTCATCGGCAGGATACACTCTCGATGATACTGAGTTACATGGAGACAGATACGCTTGGCCAACTGGTGGTCACCAACGATACACTCGACCTCTCGCCTAAGACCACTTATGCCAAGATAGCCGCCGAGCGCAGCAAGCAGATAGAGGCATGGGAGAAAGACCGCGAGCGCAGGCAGAAGAAGGCCAAGAAGCCGTTGCCTTACGAGGAGAATCCATACGAGCGCACTTGGCTTGAGGCCGGTTTCAAACCGTCGGGCTCACTGGCTCCCAACCAGAATGTGCGCTATCTGGCCAAGGAACCCATACTGGAGGTGGATACCACGAAGATTCATTTCTACGTGAAGAAGGACACTGACTGGCTGCCGGCTCCCTTCCTGTTCATGCCCGAGGAGCGAAGTGCCAAATCCTATATGCTCTATGCCGAATGGGAACCCGGCCAGAAGTACCGCTTCGTGATGGACACTGCAGCCGTGGTGAGTGTGCTCGAGCATGAGTCGAAGAGCGTGCGTCAGGAGTTCCACGTGCGGGCTGTGGAGGAGTACGGATCCATCTTCATCCATGTGATAAGTCCCGATACAGGCGTGGTGGTACAGCTTCTGAGCAAGAACGATAAGGTGGAGGCGCAGCAGCGCACCGACAAGGAAGGCAATGCCGACTTCTTCTTCATGAAGCCCGGAGAGTACTACATGCGTTGCTATGTGGATGCCAATGGCAATGGCCAGTGGGATACGGGCGATTATGCATCTGGCCTGCAGCCCGAGCGCGTCTATTACTTCGGCAAGCCGCTCCCGCTCAAGTCGCAATGGGATTTGCGTCAGGACTGGGATATACGGGCTGTAGATGTAGCCCGCCAGAAGCCTATGGCCATCACCAAGCAGAAGCCCGACAAGGAAAAGAAGTTCAAGAACCGCAATGCAGAACGTGACCGCGAGATGCAGCGAGGGCGGAAGCAGAGCACCCGAAGATAGTCTGCCGTGAGCATCAGGGGATGATGAGCGGCGCGGCCGCCACGTTTGCCCGGTGCACGCAGGAGTATGAACAATTCAAACCGCAAATCAGAGAAACGCTATGAAATGGTATCAGAAGCCGTCGCTGGCGGGAGTGCGAGGCACTCTCTTGCTTGCCTGCGCGATGTTTGCAGTGGCCTCCGGCACAATGCGTGCACAGTGCACCCAGCCCAACACCGCCTTCCAGGGAGGTGAGGTGCTGGAGTATTCGCTCTACTTCAACTGGAAGTTTGTGTGGATGAAGGCCGGTTCGGCACGTCTCTCCACCTATGATGCCCACTGGGAAGGGCAGAGCGCCTACAAGAGCGAACTTATCACGCACACCAACAAGAAGCTCGACCATTACTTCCAGATGCGTGATACCCTGCACAGCACGATATCCAGGGATATGCGCCCATTATATTATAAGAAGGCGGCCAACGAGGGTGGCAAGTACTATATGGACCAAGTGTGGTACAAGTATGCGCCCAGCGGAAAGGTGAGCATCCGCCAGCGGTATCTGAGCCGCAAGGGTACCACCAGCGATACGGCCTACAGCAGTTCCGACTGCATCTACGATATGATGAGCATCATGCTCTGTGCGCGCTCCCAGGATGGCAGCAAGCTCAAGAAGGGCGACAAACTGGTCTATCCCATGGCAGACGGCCGCAGGGTGGAGGATATCACGCTGGTCTATCGGGGCAAGAAGAATTTCCGCATGCGCAACACCGGCGTCACTTACCGTTGTCTCATCTTCTCGTTTGTGGAGTATAAGGGCAAGAAGGAGAAGGAAATCATCACCTTCTACATCACCGACGATGATAACCACATGCCCGTACGGCTCGACATGAACCTGAAGTTCGGAGTGGCAAAGGCTTACTTGAGCGATGCCCGAGGCTTGAGAAACCCCTGTGAGTCTATTGTAGAGAAGTAAAGGACCGCTCGCAGAGCATTTAAGAAAGAAGCGCACCCGGCTGCATGTGATTGTGCAGCCGGGTGCGCTTTTGGGATAAATGGGGTAGGGCAGTACGGCAGGCTGTCAGATCTTGCCGCCGAAAGCCAGGTCGCCGGCATCGCCAAGGCCAGGCACGATGTAGGAATGCTCGTTGAGCTCCTCGTCGATGGCAGCACAGATGAGTGTCACATCCTCGCGGTCGCCATACAGCTTCTGCATGTGCTCCACACCCTGATGGCTTGCAATGGCACAGGCAATGAAGATGCGGGCAGGCTTTCCCTTGGTCTCGAAAGCCTTCAGAGCCAGTTCCATGCTCTCGCCAGTGGCCAGCATGGGGTCCACCAGCATGAGAGTCTTGCCAGTGAGGTCGGGAGCAGCGATATACTCAATGTGCACATCCACCTGGCGGCACTCCTTGTCCTTGTAATAGCGGTATGCGCTCACAAAGGCATTCTCGGCCTTGTCAAATACATTCAGAAAGCCCTGGTGCATAGGCAGTCCTGCGCGGAACACAGTGGCCACCACCACCTGGTCGTCAAAGGTGTTGGCTGCAGCCACTCCCAGAGGAGTCTGCACCTTCTTCTCAGAGTAGTTGAGCATGCGGCTCAGCTCGTAAGCCTGTGCTTCACCAATGCGCTCCAGATTGCGGCGGAAGCGCATGCGGTCGGTCTGCACATTCACGTCTCTCAGCTCGGCAACGTAGGTGTTCACCACACTGCACGAGTTTCCCATGTCTATAGTTTCCATTCTTATCTGTTTTTGCTAAAGGGTTAAACCTACGTGCAAAGATAGTTCATATTCTCCCAATTGCAAAGTCCACATCGCAAAAATGCTAAAAAGATTGAAAAGGCCACCGCACTTCGTCAAAAAACGCGTAGGGAATTATGTCACTTCGAAAGATTGATGTATCTTTGCCGTGCCTTAAAAGGGCACGTTGTGAAAGGAAATCAGAATATCGAACCATTTAATACATATAAGACAATGGCAACATTAGATTTGACAAAGTATGGCATCACCGGCTCTACTGTGATTGCCCACAACCCCTCTTACGAGCAGTTGTTTGAGGAGGAGACAAAGCCCGGACTTGAGGGTTTCGAGGTTGGTCAGGTAACTGAGCTTGGTGCTGTGAACGTGATGACAGGTATCTTCACCGGTCGTTCTCCCAAGGACAAGTACATCGTAGATGACGCTCAGAGCCACAACAACGTATGGTGGACAACTGAGGAGTACAAGAATGACAACCACCCCATGAGCGAGGAGGTTTGGGCTACAGTGAAGGACATCGCCAAGAAGGAGCTGTCAAACAAGAACCTGTATGTGGTTGACGCATTCTGCGGTGCCAACAAGGCTACCCGTCTGTCAGTGCGTTTCATCGTGGAGGTAGCTTGGCAGGCACACTTCGTGACCAACATGTTCATCCGTCCCACAGCAGAGGAGCTGGAGAACTTCGAGCCCAACTTTGTCATCTACAACGCTTCTAAGGCAAAGGTAGAGAACTACAAGGAGCTCGGTCTGCACAGCGAGACTTGCGTAGCATTCAATACTACATCTCGTGAGCAGGTTATCATCAACACATGGTACGGTGGTGAGATGAAGAAGGGTATGTTCTCTATGCAGAACTACTTCCTGCCCCTGCAGGGTATCGCTTCTATGCACTGCTCTGCCAACTGCGATATGAACGGTGAGAACACAGCTATCTTCTTCGGCCTCTCTGGCACAGGTAAGACCACTCTCTCTACCGATCCCAAGCGCAGACTGATTGGTGACGACGAGCACGGATGGGACGACGAGGGCGTGTTCAACCTCGAGGGTGGCTGCTATGCCAAGGTTATCAACCTGGACAAGGAGTCTGAGCCCGACATCTACAACGCTATCAAGCGTAACGCTCTGCTCGAGAACGTGACTGTTGATGCTAATGGCAAGATTGACTTCGCCGACAAGAGCGTGACAGAGAACACTCGTGTGAGCTACCCCATCAACCACATCAACAACATCCAGCCCGGTTCAAGCGCTCCCGCAGCCAAGCAGGTTATCTTCCTGTCTGCCGATGCATTCGGCGTGCTGCCTCCCGTGAGCATCCTCACACCCGAGCAGACTCAGTACTACTTCCTCTCTGGCTTCACAGCTAAGCTGGCTGGTACAGAGCGTGGCATCACAGAGCCCACTCCCACCTTCTCTGCTTGCTTCGGCCAGGCATTCCTCGAGCTGCATCCCACAAAGTACGCTCAGGAGCTGGTGAAGAAGATGAACATGAGCGGTGCAAAGGCTTATCTGGTGAACACAGGTTGGAACGGTACTGGCAAGCGTATCTCTATCCGCGACACTCGTGGCATCATCGATGCTATCCTGAGCGGCGCTATCAACGAGGCTCCTACCAAGACTATCCCCATGTTCAACTTCCAGGTTCCCACAGAGCTGCCCGGAGTAGATACCAAGATTCTCGATCCCCGCGACACATATGCTGACGCTGCTCAGTGGAATGAGAAGGCTAAGGATCTGGCTGCTCGCTTCATCAAGAACTTCGGCAAGTACACCAACAACGAGGCTGGTAAGGCTCTGGTTGCTGCTGGTCCTCAGCTGTAATCCCTGCCTAAGGCATAACATTCAGGGCGGCTTCCTCATCACGAGGGAGCCGCCCTTGTTATATTCCCACACTTCATCCCGCTGGCTTCTTGCCCGACGCAGCCAGGCATGCCGGCAAACCTCGGTTTCACCTCCATCTTCAGTAAGCTTATAATGTCTGTGCAATAAGTAGAAATAGTATTTGCAGTTACACAGAAATCTCCGTTTGCAGGCTTCTGATGGCCGTACAAAGCCTTCTGATGGCCATCAGAAGCCTGCGTATGTGCATCCAAAGGCTGCAAACGGAGATTTTAATACTACTTCTCGAAGATTTTTTATAGTGTGGGGATGAATTATGAAGGGCTGTGGAAAAGTTCCTTCTGGCTTCTGCCTGTTCTTCTATGAGCATTCTGCAGTGTTAACTTGCCTTTTTGAGGTGGCTTTCCTGTGTCTTTCTCTTCAATAATCTATATCTTTGCAACAAACAATTCGGTTCGATGAGAAGGTTAGAAAAGAGCATACAGAGAATTTACTCAACGCTGTTGTGCATGCTTATGTGCGGGTTTCTGAGCATTGCCAATGCTGGTATCCGTAATGTCGTGCGTGTGAGTCTTGCTGATTTGCATGGTGATGGCCAGACTGTGTATCAACGGCTCAGAGAGATACACGCTTCTGCTTTGTCGCTTGGTCCAGACACGTGGGTGGTATATCCATATAGGGTAAAGGTTAATATTGCCATCCCCTCGGGAGCAAAATCCATTCCTCTTACTAGTCACACAGATTTTGGTGGGTGTACATTTTCTGTGAAGAATATGCAGGAAGATGAACTTTTTCTCTTTTCTTTAGAGCGCCGCACTGATTTGCAGGATAACGAGACTGTTGATTTAAATGCACTTGCACGGGCTTCAAGGCGGGTGGATGTGAGTGGAAGTATGATAGACAGTGGAGATTTCTCTATGGTGCCATCTCTTGCCCAGGGATGTAAACTTCTGTATGTGTATGACCCAAAAGTGTGGAGTAAACGCGGCAATAGTCTGGATATATATAGAAGAGATGTTGTCTATATTGTGGATGGAAAAGCGCAAAACCTGCCAGTACAGCCTTATGTTAATTGCTCTGGCTTGATGTGCTTCTACGATGATGTACAGGAGCAAAATACTTCTTGTTTTGAGAACCTTACTTTTTGTCGTTCTGCCGAATCTTCTCGACGTGTCTATTTGCTGAGAACTTGTGGACAAGTGGGACTTCATGTGTGTAATATAAGCATCGTTACTCCTAAGGAAGATACGGTAAGTCCTCTGAAACCTAAATATGAGAATGATCGATGTTTGTATATTCGTCATTCGGTGAACACACTGATAGAGGATGTTAACATTGACGGCACGTATTCAACCATATACAAGCATGGATATGGAATGCGTCTTATAAACCTTGCAAACACGACGCTTCGTAATGTTCATGGCGATGCTTCATGGGGTGTAACTTGCGGTTTCTATTTGAACACAGTTACTCTGGATGATTGCGTACTCAACAGATTTGACTACCATTGCTATTGTGCGGACTTCACATACCGCCACTGTACCTTTCAGACCGATACGTCACAGTATTCCTCTTGTAATTGTATGTGCCAGGTAGCCTGTGCTTACGGCTACATTCATTTTATGCATTGTCGTTTCGTGGATGCGCGTCCTTTGGTTATTGAATGTTCCTATTCTGGCGCGTTCAGCGGTTTTGAATTATCTTATCAGGATTGCTATTTTGATGTGGACACATATCCTTATCTGGTGGAGGGGCTACGGTTTGATAATGTAGAAAAGTCACGGTGCTTACCTAACCTGTATATGCGAGATTGTTCCCTTCATGTGTCCGATGAAACGAAAGGCCTTTCCTATTTTCTGTTTCATTTCAACAATCAGAAGGATGAAGATGTATATAAGGATACAGTGGATTATCATACGACAGTCAATCTTGAGAACGTAAATATATTCCGTAAGGGTAAGCCCATGTCTGTAAGAATGTGTAACAAGAAACTTACCTACAAATCATGTGCGACGCGTAGGGTGTTGCATAGCACGTTTGGCACAGTAAACTGAATTGCAGCTATTCGTTATGATTGATATGTCTCTTCTTGGAGATATCCTATAGGGCGCTTTGACATAATAATCTAAGAGGAATGGGGGTTGGCTGTGTGTATAAAAGATTTTGGATTTCACAAACTTCCTCTTGCTATCTCTTCCATATCCAGCAGTGCCTTGACTTGCCGTAAGGGGATAAGTCTGCGGAACGGATATGATATAGCAACGGCTATGCCAAACCACCACTTGTATTTTATGGATATGTGGCAATAAGCTTTGCGAAACCTGAACTTGTCAATCAAAAAAGGTTGTATGTTTGAGTGGTTTGTTATCGATCGGGCGCCATCGTTTACATATTTCATCTTTCGTTCCTCCAGGTAGTAGCGGTTCATCTCGTAAATCAGACCATAGTATGCATATAGCTTCTGGTACTTAGGAATCGCCTTCATAGTGCGGTATTCACAGCATTCATCGGTTACGGCATTCATGCAGAATGCGACCAATTTCTCTGTCTCGTTGTCTATTACACCCCAGTATTCGTTTTCGGTTCCTTTACTGATGCGGTCTTCAAATTCCTCTTTGGTTGGTGCGGTAGCCTTGATTCTATAGTTGTCAACGGCCGCTACAAATACTTCATAACCATTATTGGCAAGATAATCGGCTGTGATTCTCTCAACGTGCATAGTCTTGAAACACTTCTTTACTTGATTGCGCATCTTGGATGACAATTCTTCCATCCCGCCAAAAGAATCCTTGATGACATACCAGAAGGATGTTTCATCTCCTCAGTCGAAATCATAAACATTACGCACCATCAAGCCTCCTTTGTTCAGCAAAGCGGCAACGTCTGTATCGGAAAGTTTATGCTCTTTGTGGGCATCGTGAGCAAAAATCCATGCTCCTTTATAATTTATGTATTTGTCTGCCATAATAGTCTTGTATAGTAAATCCATTGTGATTGATATGCTAATCTGTCTCACTTATGGCGTTGCAACAGTACTGCGTTATCATTAGATATGATATTGTTGTCAAATGCCGGCTGTCCCAGGATTCTCAGTTCAGTTTTTTATTGTTTTATCTTAATCATTTATTGGTGTAAAGGGAGAGCTACAGTTTCTAATGACCTTTTGGGGTTCAATATTCGCTGTTTTTCAGAATAGGGTAGCGGAAGCAGTAGCCTTTCAGAATACGCAGGCTCTTCCTGTTCTGGCGGCAGAGCCACTTATAGTTGTACTTGCCTGTTGACACCCGTCCCACGTTGCTGACATACAGTGACGGGCAATAGTAGGTCTTCAGTTTGTCCTGATATATCAGTTCGGCAAAGAAGAGTTCCTCGCCATACATGAATGTGGGGAATTTCAGATAGGGGTGCTTGGCCAGGAACTGTCCGCTGATGACCATGAGCGAGCCGTGTCCGGCGTAGATGGTTGTCTGCTTGTCGGGTATGTTCTGGTGTTTGCCTCGCAGGTGGTAGAGCTTCTCCAGCCATTTATATATAATGTGGTTGCAGTAGAGCAGCTGCCAGCGAATGAAATCACGCTTGCGCGGACGATGCGTCTGGAAGGGATTGTCGTGATGGTTGAGCCGTTCGGTGAAGATGTCGGGAGCCAGCCATCCTGTATCGGCAGGCCATTCTGTGGTAGCCAGCACACTGAAGAAATCTTCGCGCAAGGTGAGATCTACGTTGCTGATGATGCAGTATGAAGCCTGACTCACCTCTTGCCATCCCACTTCTGCCATCATCCTGAGTGCACAGCCCAGATACCCTATGTTGAGATGGTAGGGGAAGCTCTTGAGTGTGCAGTGCGGTGTCAGGTTCTCGGGAATACCTTGCCAATCGGTGGCAGTATTGTCGCCCACACACAAGGTAATGCGGCATAGTCCGTTGGCCTGGGCAGCTGCACGCTCCACTGACTCCATGAAGGTGTGCAGGTAGTCATAACTGCTGTAGTTCACGCAGAAAACCATTATGTGGGGCAGAGGATTGTTCGTGCTCATAGATATACGATTATGGAACGGATGATGATATACAGCACACTCAAGGGGAGCATCAGAACAGAAAGCACGATTCCCAACACGTTGCGCAGACTGAGGTTGTGCGTCAGAATCTTGAGCGGACTGAGTTCGCCTGGTTTGCGGTGCTTGAGTGCACGTCCGGCTATGAGAAGGTTTTCGCAGGACAGGCGAAATGCCAATGGGAGCAAGTCTGCCAGTCTGCCATGACGTATTGCGTAGGACAGATAGGTGAGGTTGCCGCTGCTGAGTTTCTGCGCGCTACTTGTCTTGCTCTTGGGATTTTCGCGATAGAAAGCAGCCACATACTGAGGCATGCGCCCATAGCGGAAACCAGGCTGGGCAGATGCCTTGAGATGGAAATCCCAGTCCTCACGATAGCGAAGTGATTCGGAAAACTCCAGATTGTGCTTACGGATGAAGTCCAGACGATACATGATGCAGTGGATGGGTATGGAGAAATCCACTCCCCAACGGGTAAGCAGACTCAGGTGAAGGCCGCCCGTGGGCTGCATGGTGTAGGCAGGATGGGAGCGCAAGATGCGCTTGCCTGTTGCATCAAGGTGGAAATGCCGGTAGTCGGTGAAGCTCATGTCCAGCTCCTCTGCATCCATCTTGGCCGATTGAAGCTCCAGCTTCTTCGTGTCCAGTTCGTCGTCAGCATCCAGAAACTGTATATATTTGCCAGTGGCAGTACGCAGTCCCATGTTTCGTGCTGTTGCAGTACCGCCGTTGGGTTTCCTTATCAGGCGGAATCTGTTGTCCTGCTTGATAAACTCGTCAGCTATCTGTGCCGATGAGTCGGTGCTTCCGTCATCTACGATGATGCACTCGAAGTCCTTAAGGGTTTGCTTTTGCAGAGCTTCAAGAGCCTGCAGCAGAAATTCTGCCTGATTATAACAGGGTATGATGATGCTTACTTTTGGCATGGTGTGTTGGCGTTTGTTGTTTCATCTTCTGCATCCATTATGGCGGTGGGGTAGTCTGGATCATTTCTCCATCCTATCTGTGCCATCATGAATAGTGGAATGAAGTAATAGTAAAAGAAAGGTGTGGCTCGTACCCAAAAAGAGGCTACGGCTATAATCAGCATTCCCCATCTGGGGCGTGAGTGCGCCCCTTGGGTAATGGATAAGGCAAAGAAGATGACAAGCAATGTGGTGACCATACCATAGGAATACACGAAAACACGGTAGCCGGCGTTTCCCCAGGCAAATTTGTCCATGGATTTGGGACCACCCGTGAGTATTTCTCCAGAGGCAATATATCTGTCAAATTCCTTCTTGAATTCATTGCTTACGCGGTTGTCTCCTTTCATATTGCCATCGTCACCGATAGAGAGACGTTCGACGATGAGCATATTCACCACATTGACACCCTTGTTGTAGTTCATCGCTCCCACAATGAATATCCCTACCAATGCAGATATAATCAGAAGTTTGCCGGCGACAGACCGCTTTCGTATCCATGTGCTCAGGAAGAAAGCCATGACCAGCAGCACGTAGGCAGCCAGCGAGAGTGTGATGAGGGTGGTGAATAACAGAACGATATTATACCATCTCTTCCATTTCCCGATTTGCGTGAGCAGCAGGAAGGTGCAAGCTGTTCCCAAGTGCCCAGGCTCAAGAAAGAATGCGTGGAAGCGAGGGATGATTTGCTCGTTGCTGTCATTGAGCATGAAGAAATAGTAGTTGATAAATGTGTATTGCAACTTCTCGTTGTAAGCAAACTGGTGTGGTATGCTTCCTCCTGCCAAGTGATAGACGAATACGGGAATGCTGATACACATGAGGCAGGCCATTCCTTTGGACAGGAAATCGGACAGACGCATGAGTTCGTCCCTGTCAAGTCGGAGAATGCAATAGAATATGGGAGCCTGGAGCAGCATGGCAACCATGCCGAAGATGTTGTAGTTTCCCAAGGCAGACATACAGAAGGCAGTGGCAATGAAAATAACAATGGAACTCCAGGCAGTATTCCTTCGCAGCAATGGGCAGCGCATCTTGCGGTTCAGGGCAAGGACAAGCAGGAACAAGGGCAGCACAATCACAAAGTAGGTGCTGTTTATCCCCCACATGAACCAAGGGTTCAATGAACCGATGTAGCAGACCATTATTCCTATGTACAGACACCACTTGACCACATCGTGGTATTTAAGTGTCAGCAAGCGTGAGAAGATGTCTTTCCTGACGGTGAACATTTTCTCTATAGTTGACTTGTGTATCTGATACCAGCGCCTGCTTGTGCTCATGCTTTCTTCCTTGTTATTATTTGCATCATTCTGGCGCGTTCTTGGGCGTTGAGCACCACAGCCCACATGAGGGTCATGCCGCATAGCATGGAGATGCATATGAATGCCATCGTGAGTAAAGGCTGTGTGCCGATGGCGTGCAATCCCAGTGAGACGGCTCCCTGAAGGCAGATGACGAATGCGATGCGGGGAAAAACGCTGCAGGAGAATGCTTTCATGTCGAGTCCTCCGTGCCTGTGCAGATAGGGAATGCGCATGCCTGCCACCAGTGCTTCCATGCACAGGAACAGCAGCATGATGGCCTCTGCTCCTCCTCCCCATGCCTGTATGATCCATGCCAGAGGCAGGATGAGCAGTTTGGGTGTGTACATGAG
Organism: uncultured Prevotellaceae bacterium; assembly: GCA_900543815.1. Classification (GTDB taxonomy): domain Bacteria; phylum Bacteroidota; class Bacteroidia; order Bacteroidales; family Bacteroidaceae; genus Physcousia. The sequence goes on along the minus strand of UQST01000001.1, from coordinate 108,042 downwards.
CAGTGTGTAGTTGCGTATATGCCCAATGGCCTGGTTGGCAGTGTGAAGCCCATAGGTGCTTTGGTCAATGATTTGGGCAAGAAGGAGGCATTGGCACAGGAACGTGGCTTTGGCAGGCACTGTATCCAGCCAGATGTGCAAAATAGGCTCCATAAACACGACAAGAGGGATGAATACAGTTGCCAGCATAGCCGAGGAAATTCGGCTTTCCTGTTCGGCTCTGTGCAGCATCAGTGCTCGGTTCCCGGCTCCTTCTGCCTGCATGATTTGCGGATTCATCGCATTCAGGATAGAGGTGCTCACTATCTGCGCTCCTCCAACGACTTGCTGTGCGATGCCATAGGAGGCGCACAGCATCATACCCATGCTGCTTCTGCTGAATACTACATTTATTCCTTGGTTTCTGGTAATGACGCATCCCATGCTGTAGGTAGTCCAGCCGGCGAAGCCGGAAAGGGCTCCTATCACTTTCTTGTCAAGGTCGTGGAGGAAATGTCTGGGGCTGCATTCGGGGTAGTGGAGCACTGGCCATACGGAGAACAGCAGAAATCTGACAGCCCAAATGCCCAGCATGAGGCTTCCGTATGTGTAGAGCGCGTCGGCTGCTCCATCGAGAAGAAGTACCACAAGCAGCAATCGCATGATACCGTCGGTCACTTCCACGACGGATATGTACACGATGTTCTCTCTGGCGATGAACAATGCCTTGAATGGTGCTTCGATGAAACTGAAGAATGTCATGCCGATGGTGGTCGTATATATCCACGATGCAACATCAATTCTGGCGGTGGGGATGGAGAGCACATGGCTGAACAAAAGCCCCTTGGTGGCTATAAGGATAAGGACAAGAAGAGTGCCTATACCCAAGTGCATCATGGCGCTGCAAGAGAAGGTCTTGCGTGATTGTACCTCGTCATGTTGCCCGAAAGAGTATGACAAGTGCCGTTGGGTAGTGATGACCATGGCATTGGTGACAAATCCAAGCATAGCCACTACTCCTGCTACCAGTGTATAGATGCCGTAGTCGGTCTCCCCCAGAGCCTTAAGCACCAGACGCACCGAGTACAGGCTCATACATGTGGTGAGCACTGCACGGGTGTATTGTGCCAGCGTGTTAAGCAGTATTCGCTTTGACGGTTCCATGAGCTATGGGGATAAGACCTTACTTTGCGAGCAAGAGTTCCTGTATGTTTTGCTTGTAGATGTAGCATGCACAGCCAATGGTGGCCAGCACCAGCATGAATGCCACGAAAATCATGCGCTTGGGTCCAGCGGGTTTGTTGGGCACCGAAGCAGACTGCAGCATGGTGAAAGCGGGTGTGCGCTCCTGCACTCTGGCCTTGCAAGCCTGTAACTGTGTGCTCATGGCAGTATAGGTGCTCTGGCATATCGACATCTCGTTCTCCATCTTGTCTCTTTCCGAGATGGCACTTTGCAGGATGATGTTGCTGTGCTGGTCGCAGTAACGGCTATAGGCGTTCAGCGTAGAGTCATAGCTTGCTTTGGCCTCGTCGGTCAGTTGCTGATAGTAGGCCAGGTCTCTTCTTGCCTTGCTCGTGCGGTAATCTGTGATGAACTGTTGCAGGCGGCTCGAGATGGAGTCTGCCAGTGTAGCGCATACCTGTGCATCCTTGGCCGTAACGGTGATGGTGATGACATCGGTCTTGATGTCCACATCGCAGCTGATGTTCTTCTTTATCTTGTTGCAGATAGCCTCCTGGCGCTTGGTCAGTCTCGAAGGATTGACGATGTCGTTATTCGCCTTTGCCTTGCTTTTGTCCTCGAAGAGCCCCTTCACCCAGCTCGATGCCTTTTTGAAGGGTTGGGTTACGGGATTCTTCTTCTCGTATCTGTCCAGGTAGCGGTAGTAGGTGGTATCCACCTCACCATCCAGTGTCTGCACACGGATGTCAAACAGTCCTACAATGAAGTCTTTGGAGTCAAAGAGGTCGGGATAAATGCTGGGATAGATGGCATCCTCTGATTGCATGCCGCCGATATCCACGCCGAAGCTGGATGCTATGGAGGCAAGTCCGCCACCGGCACTCTGTCCGCCAGCTTCGGGAGCCAGCACAACGGTACTCTTATAATAGCGAGGCTGGGGCAGTATCCACGCACAGGCCAGTATGAAGGTCACTATCCACACGCGCAGGAAAAGCCCGCGCTTGCTCCAGAGCTTTTTTACCATGAGGCGAAGATCGATGACCTCCAGTTCGGGATTCTTGTTCTGTTCCATGATTCTTCTTCCTCCTCTTTACTTGAGAATGCTTATCAGAGCCACTACCACGCTGGCCAGTGAGGCACTGCCGCTGGCTATGGCCATCACTTCACCGGTGGTCATGCGCTTTGACTTCTGCTTGGTGGGCACCACGATTTCTGTTCCAGGCTGTATGTCCTTGGAGCTGCGCTTGTTGATTTTCTCTACTGCACCGTTCATGTAGATGGCATATACACCCTTCTTCTTCGCTCTGTTGCCATAGCCGCCGGCACGTTTGATGTAGTAGCCCAGTGACTCACCTTTCTTGTAGTTCATGCTTATGGGGTAGCTCACTTCACCGCTCACCTTCACGGTACTGCTGAATTGTGGCACTACCAAGTGGTCTCCCTCGCGCAGCACAAGGTCATACTGGCCACCGGGTTCTGCCAGAGCCTTCTCCAGATTGACGGCTACGGGATAGGTGCTGCCCAGGTTCATCTTCATGTCGAGCAGTGAGTCGGCCTGACTCATGTTGTATCCCTTTTCGTCCTGCATGGCTTCCTCGTACATGGCTATCTGTGCTGCACGCAGTGCGCTCTCGCGCTGCAGACGTTCGTCAGGGGTCATCACGCGGTTGAGACGTGCGCCCTTGCTGTAACCTATCTCCGTCAACCCGCCTGCCGCTTTCACCAGGTCGCTCAGTCGGTAGTTGGTGCTTGTCATCGAGTACTGGCCTACGAAGTTGACGCATCCGCTCACCATCACGTTGCGCTGCTCGCTGTAGGATGGGCTCTTGCGCACCATCACCACATCATAGGGCTGCAGGCGGAAGGTGCTGTCACCCTTTGCCAGGTTCTTGTCAATGGATATGCTGAATGCTTCTGCCATCTTGCCGTTGTCCTCGGTGGAGTTTGCATCGTTCACGCGACGGAACACATCCACCTTGGCCAGCGAGGCGGCATCTGTCAGTCCGCCTGCCTGCAGGATGAGGTCTTCTACTGAGGTGTTCTCTGCAAACTGATATACTCCGGGATAGAGCACCTCTCCATTGATGGTCAGAGTCTGTTCGCCCTTCATATCCACCACACTGGGGATGAAAAGTACATCACCCTTGCGCAGCGCGATGTCGGGGCTGGTGCCTGCTATGATGCCTTCTATATCCACCGACACCATCTCCAGTGTGAGGTCTTCCTTCTGCCTGTGCATCACGGCGCGAGACTGAAAAGCATCCTCGGCAAGTCCGTCAACAGCCTTGAGCAAGTCCTTTACGCTCTGTATGTTGCCGCCCAGCTGGAACTGTCCGGGGTGCTTCACTGCTCCGCGCACCTCCACCAGGTTGCTGTAGCGAGGGATGATGCTATCCACATAGAGTGAGTCGCCGTCCTTCACGCAGAATGCCGACATCTGGAACTCATCAATGGTGTGGATGCTGTATTCCTCGCCTGCCTTGCGCATCAGACGTACGTTCTTGGTGTAGGCATTGCCTGCCATACCGCCTGCGTAGGCCAGCAGCTGCTTCACGCTCTCGGTCGATTTCATCTCGTAGAACATGGGTCGCTTCACCTTTCCACGCACGTTCACCAGGCAGTCATAGGGACCCACTACGATGACGTCGTTGTCCTCCAGCCGCACATCGCCCGCATTGCTTCCGTGCATCAGGAAGTCATATACGTCGATGGTGCCTATCTGTCGTCCGTTGCGATACACCTTGATGTCACGCAGCGTACCTGTCTCGTTGATGCCGCCAGCCGCATAGAGTGCGTTGAAGGCGGTGCTCAGACTGCTCAGCGTGTAGGTTCCGGGCATCACCACTTCACCTGCCACCTGCACCTGTATGCTGCGTGTGTCGGCCAGTGAGAGGGCAAACTGGCAGTCGGAATAGTGTTGTCCCAACTTGTTGCGCAGGGTGGCTGTAGCCTGCTGTACCGTTTGGCCTGCCAGTTTGATTGGGCCTACACCTTCGATGACCACCACTCCGTCGGGCGAGATGGTGCTTTCGAAAGTCTCCTGGCTGGCTCCCCACACATCGATGATGATGTTGTCACCGGCTCCCAGACGGTAATTGGCGGGAGTGGCTATGTTCTGGCTTGGCTCGAAGGTCAGGTTCTTGTTGTTGAAGATGTTGCGTCCGAACACCTGGCTTTCGTCCTTGAAGTAGTTCTGATAGTAGATGAGTGAGTCGATGTCCATGAATCCGATGGCATTGTTCATCTCCTCCAGGCGTTCGTCACGCGTCATTCCACGGCCCTCGTCTTGTCCTTTCACCAGACGTCCGTTCTGCTTCTGCATCTGCATGAGCGCCTTTTCCTTGTTGGTGCGTTGACGGCTGGCACCATTGGCCTGCTGCCCTGCACGGTTGTCGGAGTTCAGATCTACGGCTCCCATCTGGCTCTGTTCAGCCTCGTATTTGCGTCTGATGCGGCGCAGCTGGTCGGTGGTCACACCCTTCTGCAGCAGTTTCGTCACGATGGACTGCTGGTTGGTGCCTTTGGCCTGCTCTTTTTTCACGAAGTCGATAACCTGGCTGTCCGACATGCTCTGTGCGCTGGCTCCCAGAACGCAGAAGCCCAAGGCCAGTGCCAGCAGTGTGCGGCGCCACAGTGTGCTATATTTTCTTTCCATTGATGATGTAGTTTGCAGTGGTGAATATAATCTTGATATCTGTCCACAGAGAGCGCTTCTGCAGATAGTTGAGGTCCATTTGCAGGCGTATGAGCATCTTCTCCATGGTGTCGGTGTATCCGTTGTAGATGGTGGCCCACGAGGTCAGCCCGGGCCGCATGAGGTAGATGTACTCATAGTCCGGGTTGTTGGCCATGATCTCGCGGATGTAACATTCGCGCTCCGGACGCGGCCCTACAAACGACATGTCGCCCACGAGGATGTTCCACAACTGTGGCAACTCGTCCAGGTGATGGTCGCGCAGTGTGGTGGCCAGTGGCGATGAGGCTTGTGAGCAGCATGCAGACAGGTGCGGCCCGTCGGACTCATAGTCCACGGGCATCGTGCGGAACTTCAGTATGCGAAAGGGTTTTCCCCCTCGTCCGATGCGTTCCTGCCTGAAGAGTACCGGGCCAGACTTCTCTCTGGCTATCAGTATGGCGATGGTGGCCAGTGCGGGTGACAGAATCACGAGAGCCAGCAGCGACACCACCACATCGAACCCTCTTTTCAGTCCTCGCTCGATGATGCCCATCCTGTCTCTCACTGCGTGGTCCACGCTTATCTCTTGAATCATTCTTCCCTTCTCTCTTGCTTTTGTTTTCTGATTGATAGGAATTACCTGTTAAATAACGTCTCGCGCCCTTCTTTTATTGTTCCCCTGGCCAAGTTTTTGCCTTTCGTCCCTCGCGTGTGCGCGTTCCTATTATTATTGTTGCGCTCTGAAGGGCGTTTCGCACCCCGTCTGACAGCCCTGGATGAAAGTTGTGGGCTGCACCTTTTGGCTGTTAGCGAGAAATGCTGTACCTTTGTGCGCATAATGCGACACGCATCATACCAAGGGGCTGACATGGATTTGACAGCAGGATGAGGTGTTGTGTAAGCACGCAGAGAGTCGTGAGTCGCTCTCTATAATACATGGCTTTCGAAGATTTATCTGGCGAAAACAATTACGCTCTCGCTGCCTAACTGAAGTACAGTAGGTTACTGGCTTTATCCTGACACCAGGTGTCGGGACGAGATGTCACTCAATGAGCTCTTGCTCCGAAGCGCATTGGTACAGTGGCACAGCAAATTCGGGGATAGTCGGCAGTAGCCTCGTGCTGCTGATGAAGCTTAGAGGATAAGGTGCAGATTGGTGGTCCGGGTCTTGTCTGCACACGAAAATGAAGACCGGAATAAGCGTGTAGAAAGCACAGTGCGTCCCTGTTTGGACGAGGGTTCAATCCCCTCCAGCTCCACTTCTTATAGACCGCCTTTTACGGAGCATTATGAAAGAATTACAACTCAAGTACGGTTGCAACCCCAACCAAAAGCCTTCGCGCATCTATATGGAGGAAGGCGAACTCCCCATCGAGGTTCTCAACGGCCGTCCCGGCTACATCAACTTCCTGGACGCACTCAACAGCTGGCAGCTGGTGCGCGAGCTGAAGGAAGCCACTGGCCTGCCTGCAGCAGCAAGTTTCAAGCATGTGTCACCCGCAGGAGCTGCAGTGGGTCTGCCGCTCGATGACACTCTTGCCCACATCTACTTCGTGGATGATGTGAAGATTCCCCTCACTCCCATTGCCTGTGCTTATGCCCGTGCACGCGGAGCCGACCGTATGAGTTCCTATGGCGACTTCATTGCGCTGAGCGACACATGCGACCTCGCCACCGCCACACTCATCAAGCGTGAGGTGAGCGACGGCGTCATAGCACCCGACTACACCGAGGAGGCTCTGCAGGTGCTGCGCGACAAGCGTAAGGGTACCTATAATGTCATCAAGATAGATCCCGCCTATCGTCCTGCCCCCATAGAGCACAAGCAGGTGTTCGGCATCACCTTCGAGCAGGGACGCAACGAGGTGCGACTGGACGATCCTGCACTCTTCGAGAACATCCCCACACAAAACAAGTCGTTTCCCGAGGAGGCCAAGCGCGACCTCATGGTGGCTCTCATCACTCTGAAATACACACAGAGCAACAGCGTGTGCTACGTGAAGGGTGGTCAGGCTATCGGCATAGGAGCCGGACAGCAGAGCCGTATCCACTGCACCCGCCTGGCTGGCACCAAGGCCGATACATGGTGGCTGCGCCAGCATCCGCGCGTGATGAACCTCCCCTTTGTGCCTGGCATTCGCCGTGCCGACCGCGACAACACCATCGACCTCTTCATTGGCGAGGACTATATGGACGTTCTGGCCGAGGGAGAATGGCAGAAGTTCTTCACCGAGAAGCCTGCTCCTCTCACACGTGAGGAGAAGCGCGAGTGGATAGCAAAGAACACCGGAGTGTCACTGGGCAGCGATGCCTTCTTCCCCTTCGGCGATAATGTGGAGCGTGCACACAAGAGCGGCGTGCAGTACATCGCACAGGCTGGCGGCAGCGTGCGCGATGACCATGTGATTGACACTTGTGACAAGTATGGCATCGCCATGGCATTCACGGGCGTGAGACTCTTTCATCACTAATCGGCACCCGCCTCTGCGGGCTGCATAAACACTATTCAGATGAGCAACCAGTACGGTGGAGACGATATAGATGCCATCATCCAGGGTGGTGGTATCACCTTCAAGGCCGGAGGCAAAGAGAAGCCTGCGGGCAAGGATGAAGGAAAGGTGCGCACCAAGGCCAAGCGCAAGCAGTATATCACGGGCGCACACGGAAGCGGTTCGGCCAAGAAGAAGGCCGACATTCGCACTAAGCGTGCCAACAGGCACAAGCATTGACCATTTCACACATCACAGATACCCGGCAGGGGCGGCACCGCAAATGTGTCGCCCCTGCTTGGTTCCTGCGGGAAGTGAAGAGCATCCCTGTGGGAAGTGAAAAGTGAAAAGTGAAAAGTGAAAAGTGGTCCCTTCGGGAAGTGAAGTGTGAAAAGTGCAAAGTGAAAAGTGCTGCGCGGGTGGTGCTAGGTGTGTTGCAGTCTGGACTTTAGTCCGATTCTGTGGTCATCAATTTGGTTTCATGTTTTTGGGGGAGTGCGGTGCATTGGCCGTCGCAGCACGCTGCGTTGGGCTTTGCAGTGCCGTGCGTTGGTCATCGCAGCGTGCTGCAGTGGGGATGTGATTTTTCTTCCTTGTTCGGTGTGCATGCCTGCTTGAGGAGATTTGCCTTGCCTGCTTGTTCCCATTAGAACGCAGATGGGTGGAAGTGGGTGCGGTGGGGGAACCTGGTTTTCCTGCCGTAAGGGGTATGGAGGGTGGGTTGCAGGAATACGACGGCAGCCCTGCCGTGACCGATGGATGGGTCTGGCAGGGCTGCTGTCGTATTTTGCTTTGCTCAACATAGTGGCTTGGCCAGCCTGGTTCTGTGAACTGGATTTGGCCGTGCGGGGAGGATGACCGGTTGCCGCTGCACTTTATCTGGCCTCGGCAGAATGCTTGTCTGCCTCGTGCTTGTGCTCTTGGGGGTGTACCGAATGCTCCTTCTCGTGCTCCTTGAGCAGTTCGTGGTGCTTCTCCTTGTCGGCCACGGTGATGTGTATCTGTCCGTTCTTCTGCTTGGTGAAGACCATCACCTCGCGCTTGATGGAGTGCTTGGCGTGGTCGTAGATCTTGGAGGAGTCGAAAGCCTTGCCGCGCACGCGGGTTTCGAAATGCAGGTGCTCGGTGGTGGCTCGGCCAGTCCGTCCGGTGAGCGCAATAGGCTGTCCGGCCTGCACCCACGTACCTTTCTTCACCAGGTTGCGCACGTTGTGGCTGTAGGCAGTCTCCAGTCCGTTGGCATGACGGAGCACTACGAAGTTGCCATAAGCGTAATAGGGGCCGCTCAGAATCACTTCGCCCGGGAAGGCGGCACGTATTGTGTCGCCCGCCTTGGTCTTGATGTCGGTACCGCCATGCCTGCGTGCACCGCCGAAGTGGCTTATTACCTTGCCTCCCGGGAGCGGGTAGCACCACTCCTCGTCGGCATAGTTGGCGAAGTTGATGGTGAACTGCCTCGACTTCTCAAAGGGGTCCTTGGCAGCCGCCACCCTCATCACCTGCCATTCGTCAATATCCACGTTATCCTCGTGCGCCTCGTGGTGTTGCTGCGCAAAGCAGGTTGCCGCGAGGGACATGAGCAGTAGGGTGGTGCTGATGAGTCTTGTCATTGGTTGATGAATATGCCGTTCATGTTTCGCCCGGTGTTGATGGTTTCACGCCGTGCACTGTACAGCTCTGGGCTGCTCATGGTGCAGATGCCCTGGACGAAGATGTCCTCCACACCTGCCTCACGCAGTTGCCAGCGGTTGGCCTCCCACAGGTCTATGTGCCACTTCTCGCCTCCGCCGTTGCAGGGAAAGCGGCGGGCAATGAGTTCCATGGGAAATCCAGCCTGCCGGAAAGCGTCATACACCTCGTCGCCCACCTCGAAGCGCTGCAGCGAGATGCCTGGTCCGATGATGGCGTGCATGTGCCGGGGGCGGTCGGTCATCAGGCTCACGGTGTGGGCGGCAATGCTTGCCACCGTACCGCGCCAGCCTGCGTGGACGGCTGCTACCATGTGCGTGCGGTCATCATAGAGCAATACGGGGATGCAGTCGGCTGTCTTGACGCACACACACAAGCCGGGACGGTCGGTGAAGACAGCGTCTGTATCCTCGGGGCGGCCAGCCTGGCTCACCCTCAGGATGTGGCTCGAGTGTGTCTGTCGGGGCAGTGCAAGTTCCTCGGGATGCAACCCCAAATCCTCTACACTGCATCCGCGTCCGGTGGTGAAGGCCGTTACCCACTGTGGGGTGGGGTAGATGATGGGACTACTCATCTTCGTACTCGTAGTCCTCCAGGTCGTCGATGTCCTCTATGAGTTCGTCTCCGTCGAGTATCTCGATGTCCTCGTCCTCGCCTTCGTCCTGCATCTCGGTGCGGAACCATTCGGGATCTTTGTTGCGGTGAACCAGCGTCTCGCTCTGTGCAATGGCCTGCAGCTTGTTGCTCTCGCTGTTGAGCTCCTTCCACAGGAGGTCTTTCAGCTCCTGGATACCCAGTCCCGCCACGGCACTGATGAACACGTGCGGTACGTCCTTGGGCAGTTCCTCGGCCAGCATATCCATGAGCTCCTGGTCCAGCAGGTCGCATTTGGTGATGGCCAGTACGCGCTGCTTGTCCAGCAGTTCGGGGTTGAAGGTGCTCACCTCGCGCAGCAGGATGTCGTATTCCTTGGCTATGGAGTCGGTGTCACCGGGCACCATGAAGAGCAGCAGCGAGTTGCGCTCGATGTGGCGCAGGAATCTCAGGCCCAGTCCGCGTCCTTCGGATGCCCCTTCGATGATGCCGGGGATGTCGGCCATGACGAATGACTGGTTGTCGCGATAGGATACGATGCCCAGCGACGGCTCCATGGTGGTGAAGGGATAGTTGGCTATCTTGGGCCGTGCACTTGACAGGGCGCTCAGCAGAGTGCTCTTGCCCGCATTGGGGAAGCCCACCAGACCCACGTCGGCCAGCAGCTTCAGCTCCAGCACCACGGTCATCTCCTGCATGGGTTCGCCAGGCTGTGCAAAGCGTGGAGCCTGGTTGGTGGAGGTGCGGAAGTTCCAGTTGCCCAGTCCTCCTCTGCCGCCTCGCAGCAGCATCACCACCTGTCCGTCCTCGGTCACATCACACAGATATTCTCCTGTCTCGGCGTTGTATGCCACTGTACCGCAGGGTACGTCGATGTATCTGTCTTCTCCCTTGGCTCCGGTACTGCGGCTTTGACCGCCGTTGCCACCATGTCCGGCAAACACATGACGCTCGTAGCGCAGGTGCAGCAGAGTCCAGTAGTTGTGGTTGCCACGCAGATACACGTGTCCGCCTCTGCCACCGTCTCCTCCGTCGGGCCCGCCGTTGGGGATGTACTTGGCGCGGTGCATGTGCATGGAGCCTCTGCCGCCCTTGCCCGAGCGGCAGCATATCTTCACATAGTCAACGAAGTTCGACTCCGCCATCAGTTCTGTTGGTCAAGGAATGCAAAGATGCTGCCTATCATCTCCTCCTTTGAGGGGTGGTCGGCCCAGCGGAATGTGTGGCGCATGCCTTCCTTCTCAAACCACTCTGCCAGGGGGGCAGTCTGGTTGTGATATACCTCGAAGCGCTTGCGTATAGTCTCCTCATTGTCGTCGGCGCGGCCCTGTTCCTTGGCGCGGTTGAGCAGTCGTGCCATCAGAATGTCCTCGCTCACGATGAGCTCGATCATCACTCCCATCTCGTGTCCACGCTCTGCCAGCATCTGCTTCAGTGCCTCAGCCTGTGCGATGGTACGGGGGAAACCGTCGAATATCACTCCCTTGCCGGCGGGCATCTCATCGTATGTCTTGGCCAGGATGTCTATCATGAGGGCATCGGGGATGAGCTGTCCGTTGTTGATGTAGCCCTGTGCCATCTTGCCCAGTTCGGTCTCTGCCTTGATTTGTGCACGCAGTACATCGCCTGTGCTGATGTGTCCCATGCCGTACTTCTCTACAATCATGTCGCTGTAGGTGCCCTTTCCTGATCCGGGAGCACCGAAGATGATGATGTTCTTCATAATCTTTTTACCTGTATGTAATATGTGTTTGTATATCCTGTCTTTCGCCTTTGCGGCTGGTTGTATGCTTCTTGAGTCACACAAGCGTGTAGATGTCGCGTGTGTTGCGGCCGAATCCGTCGTAGTCCAGACCATATCCCACGATGAAGTCGTTGGGTATCTCCAGGCAGCAGTAGCGTATGTCCAGCTGTGCCTGCAGCTTGCCGGGCTTGAGCAGCAGGGTGCACACGTCGATGCTGCTGGGGTTCTGCTTCTTGAGTGTCTCCAGCATGTGTACCATGGTGACACCTGTATCCACGATGTCTTCCACCACGATGACGGGCCTGCCGGTAATATCTACGTTGAGTCCGATAAGTTCCCTGATGGCGCCGGTGGTCTGTGTTCCCTCGTAGGAGGCAAGCTTCACGAATGAGATTTCACAGGGCAGATCCACCTCCCTCAAGAGGTCTGCGGCGAAGATGAAAGAGCCGTTCAGTACTGCCAGGAATATGGGCTTCTGGCCCTTGTAATCCTCGTTGATACGTGCCGCTACGGCCTTCACCCGCTGCAGGATTTCTGCTTCGGGGATTGATATGGCAAAGTTCTTGTCCTTTACCTGAATGGTTTGTCTGTTGCTCATGACATATGTGTATTGTTGCGCAAAATTAACAAAAAAACTCCACAGAGGGGTGCAAAGGGACGAAATTCTTGCTGTGGAGTGCTATCATGTACGATGGAAAGCAGTACCTTTGCAGTATGACAAGCCGAATGACACCCCTGGACGTGGCCCGGATGCTGCGTCTCCGACCCGAAACAGCCCACAAGGGCACTATGGGTCATGCTCTGCTGGTGGCAGGCAGTGCGGGTGTGGGCGGATGTGCAGTACTGGGCGCCGAGTCGTGCTTGCGCTCTGGTGTGGGCAAACTGACGGTTTGCACCCCCGAGTGCAACAGGCTGCTGCTCCAGCTTTCCGTGCCTGAGGCAGTGCTCCGGCTGCTTCCCCATGGGGGAGATGACGGAGCATCATGGGAGGCTGAGGAGTTTGCCCGGTGGCAGGCTGTGGGCATCGGCCCCGGAATAGGCTTGCTTGCCGTGGGGTTGCTGCACGATGTGGCGGAACGCTCAGCAGGCTTGCCCATGGTGGTGGATGCCGATGCGCTGCGCATCCTGGCGGTTCATCCCGAATGGATGCCTATGCTGCGCGGCCGTGTGGTGCTCACTCCTCATGGCGGTGAGATGCAGGCTCTTGCGAGCGGCATACTGCATGCCGATGCGCCGCTGCACACTGACAGCATGCTGCTGGCAGCCGCCGGGCGGTTGACCACAGAGTTCCGGGTGTGCGTGGTGCTCAAAGGACATCCCACCCATGTGTGCCATCCCGACGGCCGCATCACACTCTGTCCGCGCGGCAATGCCGGAATGGCCACTGCCGGAGCGGGTGACGTGCTTACGGGCATCATCACAGGGCTGCTGGCGCAGGGCTATGGCCCCGACGAGGCAGCCTGCCTGGGTGTGTGGCTGCATGCCACTGCAGGCGACCTGGCAGCCCGGCAGATGGGGCAGGAAGCCATGCTGGCAAGGGATATCACGGTGCACTTGGGCGAGGCGTGGAGCGAACTGCACGAGTGCCTACAGACGAGATAAAAGACAATGCAAGATATGAACATCAGAAGAAACATTGCCCTGGCCATGCTCCTGGCAGCAGGCTTGGGCGTACAGGCTCAGACGGAGGTGACAACCTTTGTGCCTGGCAGCACACTGGAGGGAATATCCTACTTCCTCCCACGCACTGCTTTCCGGGTGACCATAAAGGCAGACAAGACAGTGACCAAGCCCGGTGACTTCCACAAGTACGCCGAGCGTTACCTGCACCTCAACCGTGTTCCCACCACCGAGAGTGTGCGCTGGGAGATAAAGAGCATCACGCTGGAACCCTATGGTGTACCCGACAAGACCAAGGCCTACAGCATCAAGCTCCGCAGCAAGACAGTGGCTCCCCTGGTGGGATTGAGCCGCGACGGACTCCTGCTCAGCATCAATACTGATGCCGATGAGAGCACTTTGCCCGCTCTGCCACAGGCATCCCAAGACCCTGCACCCGCTGATCCCCGTGCCTATATGACGCAGGAGATACTGGCGGCTGGCAGTGTGGCCAAGATGGCGGAACTCTGTGCGCAGGAAATCTATGATATACGCGAGAGCCGAAACGCCCTGGTGCGTGGCGAGGCCGACAATACTCCCAAGGACGGTGCACAGCTGCAGCTCATGCTCAGCCAGTTGGCTCAGCAGGACCAGGCACTCACCTCGCTCTTTGCAGGCACCACACATACCACCCACGAGGTGTTCTCCATGACCTACGACCCCACGCAGGAGACAGCACGCGACATTCTGTTCCGCTTCTCCCACAAGCTGGGTGTTCTGGGGCAGGATGACCTGGCAGGCGACCCCATCTACATCAGTGTGAAGCGCACCGAAACACTGCCCGCCACTGTGGTGGACGAGCAAGTGGCCAAGAAGAAAGCCAAGATGGAGAAGGGGGTATATTATAATGTACCCGCACGCGGAAAGCTCCGCGTCTTTGATGCAGACAAGGAGTACTGCACGCTGGAGACGCCTATGGGGCAGTTTGGCAGCGTGGAGATTCTCTCCAACCTCCTCTTTGACAAGAAGACCAATACCAAGGTGACCTTCTTCCAGAACACAGGTGGAACCAAGGACGTGATGGAGTGACCGGCCAATGGTACGGACGTGACCGAACAGTGGAACAACAACCAAACAACTAAGACAATATGAAGAAAATGCTTATGATGGCTGCTGTAATGGCAGTGGCTATCGGTGCAAATGCACAGAAGAAGGAGTATCCCAAGCAGGAGGAAATGAAGCCCGGCATGTCGGAGTACTGGACTCCACAGCCCAAGATTGTGACTCCCGGTGACGAGAAGACTTCTTCGGCACCCGATGATGCCATCGTCCTCTTTGATGGCAAGGACCTCTCGGCCTGGACCAACGGCAATGGCAAGGAAGAGGCAGGATGGACCGTGAAGAAGGGCATAATGACTGTGGATAAGAGCAAGGGCGATATCAAGACCAAGGAGAAGTTCGGCAGCTTCCAGCTTCACCTTGAGTGGCGCGTGCCCGAGGGTATCACAGGCGAGAGCCAGGCACGTGGCAACAGCGGTGTATTCCTGCAGGACAAGTACGAGGTGCAGATTCTGGACAACTATCAGAACGAGACTTATGTCAATGGTATGGTGGGAAGTATCTACAAGCAGACACCTCCAATGGCCAACGTGATGCGTAAGCCCGGCGAGTGGAACGTGTTCGACATCATCTACACAGCTCCTGTCTTCAAGGAGGATGGCACTTATCTCTATCACCCCTATGTGACTGTGATACAGAACGGAGTGGTGCTGCAGAACCATACCGAGATATGGGGTACCACTGAGTATATCGGTTGGCCTCGTGTCGTGAAGCACGGCGACGGCCCCATCCGCCTGCAGTCTCATGGCGACCCTAGTGCTCCCTTGAGCTTCCGCAACATCTGGGTGCGCAAACTCTAAGCGCCAGTCCAGGCTCGCAGGACCATTTACCGGCGGCACTGCCCATGTTCTCCCACGGGAGAGCGGGCAGTGCCGCCAGTCATATAGAGTAAAACGGAGCGGCATGACAACTGCTCCTCATGATGTACCAAAGCGCTTTGCAGGCAGAAGAAGGCGCTATTACTAAACTCAGTATAATATGGAAAGGGAAAAGGAAATCTTCAGAGTCACCATCTGGGGCGGCATCGTCAATGTGGTGCTGCTCGTTGTGAAGTTCGTCGCAGGTGTCTTCGGCCATTCGGCTGCCATGATAGCTGATGCCGTACATTCGCTTACTGACTTTGCCACAGATGTGGTGGTGCTTATCTTCGTACACCTTGGCAACAAGCCTGCAGACCGCGATCATGACTATGGGCACGGTAAATATGAAACCCTTGCAACGGCCATCATCGGCACCTCGTTGCTGGCTGTAGGCGTGCTGATATTCTGTTCGGGTGCCGGCAAGACGTGGCGCGTAATCCAGGGTGAGATGCTGCCCAGCCCGGGCAAGGTGGCTCTGGTGGCTGCTGTGGCAAGTATCGTGCTCAAGGAGTGGGCTTATCGCTTCACCGTGAAGGTGGGCAAGCGATGCCAGTCAGAGGCGGTGGTGGCCAACGCCTGGCATCATCGCAGCGATGCTCTCTCCTCGGTGGGTACCATGATAGGCATAGGTGGCGCCATCCTCTTGGGCAACCGCTGGACGGTGCTTGACCCCTTGGCCTCCATCGTGGTAAGTGTCTTCATAGTGAGAGCTGCATGGCAACTGATGATGGAGAGCATGAAGGAACTCACCGAAGCCAGTCTGTCCGACGAGGATGAGGCTGTCATCATGCACATCGCAGCCAGTGAGCCTGGTGTGAGCGAGGTGCACAATCTGCGCACACGACGTGTGGGCAACCGCATAGCCATAGAGATGCACGCCCGCATGCTGGGTTCCACACCGCTTGTCGAAGCACACCTGCATGCCACTGCCATCGAGCATCGACTCAAGGAGCATTTCGGTCCTGACACCCTCGTCAGCATCCATCTGGAGCCAGTCAAGGAGAAGAGTGCGTCTGCGTGAAGGGTCAAAAAGGCGATTGAAAGCATCCCATGGGAGTCTGTCAGGGAGAAAACGGACGGGCGGCAGAAAACTGCCTTGAAAAAGTATCCAAGGATACTTTGCAATGTATCCAAGGATAAATCGCCAAGTATCCAGTATTACTTTGCCAAGTATCCTTGCTTCGTTTTTTGCCTTCCCCGCCACATCCGGCGAGGAAAACCAGCGGAGCAAATCGCCCCAAGCTGTTTCGTGATGCAAAGGGACGAAATCATCCAGGACAGCAAATGCGCTCCCCTACACCATCCTGCCAGACATGGATATACGCGAAGCAGGCAAGGTGCAAAAAGCAGAAGAGGCTGCCCCGAGAACGGGACAGCCTCTTGCTGATATCATTACTATAAGTTAACTGCTATTAGTTGTTCAGACGGAACATCACGGGCAGGTTGAAGCGAGAACGCACAGTGCGGTTACCCTGACGTGCAGGCTTCCACTTAGGCATTGACTTCACCACGCGCTCAGCCTCCTTAGAGAGGTTGTTGTCGGGAGAACGCTTGATTTCCACGTCAACGATAGAACCGTCCTTGTTCACCACGAATGATACGAACACACGACCCTGCACGCCCTGCTCCTGACAGATAGCGGGATACTTCAGGTGCTCGGCAAGCCACTTCATGCAAGCCTCATCACCTCCGGGGAACTGTGCATTCTCCTCTACCACCTCGTAGATGCGGTCATCATCGTCCACCTCGACTACAGGACCCACAGGGCCAGAAGCAACCACAGCGCTGGGAGCACCGGTACCCACCACAGCGGTGATGGCCTGGTTGACCTCCTCAGTGGTCTCCACTTCCTCCTCAGGAAGCTCTGTATCGTCGTCCACCTCGTTGATGATCTCCATCACAGTGGGAGCGGCGGCTGGAGGAGGAGCCATCATTTCCTGTTGCTGGGTGATGGGAATCATATCCTCCTCAATCTTGAAATCGTAAATCTTGTCGTTGTCCTCTACCACCTTCACCTCACGCTGTGTGAACTCAAAGGCAACGAACAGCGCAGCAAAAGCCAACACAAAGCCAATCAGTATGTTGGTTGACTTCTGGCTTCTCAACTCATCGTTTGCGGTCATGTAAGCACTCATATCTTGTTATGTTTTTATTTATTCTTCAGCAACGTGCTTGTCCGAGCACTTGGGCAAATTTACCACATTTTTTTAATACGCAACATGTAGTCCCTTTATTTTTTGCCCTTACACTCACATTTTTACTATATGGGAGGCAAGAATGCAACTTTTTGCCCTATCTTTGGGGGTTGGAAACAGAAAACAGGACGTCGATGAAGAAGAAACGCTTCCCCCTACTTCTTGTGGCAGCATTGTGCGCTGCCACCAGAGTGTCATGCCAGGAAAGCACCTCAGTATTCAACTTCCTGAATCTGCCCTATTCGGCCCACGTCACAGGACTGGGCGGGCACAACATCTCGGTCATCGAGGACGACATCACACTAGTCACCCAGAATCCCTCATTGCTCTCCAGC
Source organism: uncultured Prevotellaceae bacterium (assembly GCA_900543815.1). Classification (GTDB taxonomy): domain Bacteria; phylum Bacteroidota; class Bacteroidia; order Bacteroidales; family Bacteroidaceae; genus Physcousia. Next base: position 90,578 of record UQST01000001.1, on the reverse strand, counting down.
GTGAGCAGCAAGACGGTAGGCTTCAACTTCCTTACTTATATGAAAGGCTCAAAAGCGGGAAGCGTAGCCTATGCACAGGCAGTCGGCGAGAGAGGAACATGGGGTGTGAGTTCACAGTTTGTGGGCTACGGCTCAATGAACGAGACGCTCCCGTCGGGAGAAGTGATAGGCAAGATGCACGCTCAGGACATCTGCGTGAGCGGAACATACGCCTATCTGCTGAGCGACAACTGGTCGGGAGGTGCCACAGGAAAGGTCATCTACTCGCATTATGGGGATTTCACCTCCTGCGCACTGGCCGTGGATTTGGGTGTCAACTACTTCCTGCCCGACCAGGAGTTCTCTCTGTCGGCAGCGGCAAGGAACATCGGCGGACAGGTGAAAGCCTTCGGCGACCACCACGAGCGGCTGCCCTTTGACCTGGAAGTGGGTTTCACCAAGGAACTGGGCCATGCGCCCATCAGTATCTCGGTGACTCTCATCGACCTCACACGCTGGAACAAGAAGTACTTCTACTCCACAGCCGACAAGATAAGCGGTGGACGTATGCTGACCAACCACTTCAACCTGGGCGTGGATGTCAAGCCAGCCAAGTTCCTCTACGTATCGGCAGCCTACAACTTCAGGCGTGCCTATGAGATGAAGGCTGCCGGATCATCGCACGCAGCCGGACTCTCGTTCGGAGCAGGAGTGCAGCTGAAGAAGTTCAGCGCAGGACTGGGCTACGCAAAATATCATGTGGGAGCACCCACACTGTCATTCAACATTGCATACAACTTTCTAAAGGACTGAAGTCATGAAGAAGATTACGATAGCCATCGACGGTCATTCGTCGTGTGGAAAAAGCACTATGGCCAAAGACTTGGCACGCAGAATAGGATATGTATATATAGATACAGGCGCGATGTACAGGGCTGTCACCCTGTTTGCCATGCGTCACAACCTCATTGCCAACGGGCGGGTGGATGCTGCGAAACTGCAAGAGGAGATGGGCAATATACACATCTCGCTTCGTCTCAATCCCGAAACGCAGCGGCCCGACACATATCTCAACGGCGAATGTGTGGAGAGGGAGATTCGCACCATGGAGGTTTCCCGCCACGTGAGCCTGATAGCCGCGCTGCCCTTTGTGCGCTCGGCGATGGTGGAGATGCAGCGTGAGATGGGCAAGGAGAAAGGTGTGGTGATGGACGGAAGAGACATCGGCACAGTGGTATTCCCGCATGCTGAACTGAAGATATTCGTCACAGCCAGCGCCGAAGTGCGTGCCCAGAGGCGCTACGACGAACTGACTGCCAAGGGGGAGAAGTGCAACTACGAGGAGATACTGGAAAACGTGAAGGAGAGAGACCGCATCGACTCCACACGCGAGACCAGTCCGCTGAGGCAGGCAGAAGATGCCATCGTGCTGGACAACACGCACATGACCATCCCCGAGCAGGAGAACTGGCTCATGGAGGAATACAAGAAAAGGACCGAAGAGGAATGAGGATAGAGATAGACGGCGGTTCGGGCTTCTGCTTTGGCGTAACACGCGCCATCGGTAAGGCTGAAGAGGAGCTGGGCAAAGAGGGGCACCTCTTCTGCCTGGGCGATATCGTGCACAACGGCAGGGAGTGTGACCGCCTGCAGCGAATGGGTCTGGAGACGATAGACCACCAGAAGCTGCAGTCGATAGATCACTCCAAGGTGCTGCTGCGTGCACACGGCGAACCGCCATCGACCTATCTGACAGCCGAAAAGAACCACATAGAAATCATTGATGCCACCTGCCCCGTGGTGCTACACCTGCAGAAGCGCATCAAGGAGGAATACAATGCCGACAGCGGGCATAAGAAGCAGATAGTAATCTTCGGCAAGAACGGACATGCCGAAGTGCTGGGTCTGGTGGGCCAGACAGAGGGGAAAGCGATAGTGGTGGAGACGCTTGCCGACGTGGAAGCACTCGACTTCAGCCGCGACATTTGCCTGTATTCACAGACCACCAAACCGCTTGACGAATTCCGTGAGATAGTGGAATACATCAAGGAGCATATATCCCCGGATGCCACCTTCATCTCCTACGACACCATCTGCAGGCAGGTGGCCAACCGCATGCCACACATCCGCGAGTTTGCGGCAAGGCATGATGCGGTGCTGTTTGTATCGGGCAAGAAAAGCAGCAACGGGCGTGCCTTGTTTGAACAATGTCTTCAGGCCAACCCGCGCTCTTATCTTATTGACTCAGCCCAGGAGATTTCCCCCGAATGGCTGAAGGAGTGCCAGAGCATCGGCATATGCGGTGCCACCAGCACTCCTAAGTGGTTAATGGAGGAGTGCAAAGTACGCATCGACCAGTTGCTTGGCGGCAACAAATGACGTGCATTGCCCATTCAGGACGTTTGCTTCCACTCCGGGAATCATATCTGCAATGGTCTTGTTCTGGTAGAAACTGTTGTGCAGATGCTCGTTGATGGTTTCATACATCCAGTACTTGGCCTGTTCGGCACGGCGATGATCGAAGTAGCCATTGGCCTTCACAAAGTCGATGTACTGATATATCATATCCCACACTTCCTTGATACCATAGGCGTAGAAGCCGCTGTAGGTGAGTACCTGCGGCGTCCAACCGCTTTCGGGCATGGGGAAGAGATGTAAGGCATTGCGGAACTGGGTGGCTGCCAGCTGGCATCTTTCCACGTTGTCACCATCACACTTGTTGATGACAATGCCGTCGGCCATCTCCATGATACCGCGCTTGATGCCTTGAAGTTCGTCACCAGTACCCGCCAACTGGATAAGCAAGAAGAAATCGACCATGGAGTGACAGGCTGTCTCGCTCTGTCCCACGCCTACGGTCTCCACGAAGATCTTGTCAAAACCGGCTGCCTCACACAGGATGATAGTCTCACGAGTCTTGCGTGCAACACCACCCAGACTGCCAGCCGATGGGCTGGGACGGATGAATGAGTCGGGATGCACAGAGAGCTTCTCCATACGGGTCTTATCGCCCAGGATGCTTCCCTTGGAGCGTTCGCTGCTGGGGTCAATGGCCAGAACGGCCAGTTTGCCGCCTTTCTCCTTCAATACATGTATGCCAAACTCGTCGATGCTGGTGCTCTTTCCGGCACCTGGCACACCACTGATGCCCACTCGCACACTGTTGCCCGAATAAGGCAGACACTTCTCTATCACCTCCTGGGCTATAGCCTGGTGCTCGGGCACTGTGCTCTCAACCAGTGTGACAGCCTGTCCCAATATCGTCACATTTCCCTTCAGGATACCTTCCACATAATCGGCTGCGGTCAACTTGCGCCGTGCGAACCGTCCTTTCTTGAGATAAGGATTGACAATAGACACAGGGCCAATGCCTTTGTTGACGGTCAGTCCGGCAAACTCTGAACTGTTCTCTGGATGTTCCATTACTTTTCTCCTTATTATTTAATGTAGCCTCAGGGCTGAACTTTAATGTTTATCACTTCCTTGGAATGCTTGGGATCGTCGGTGATGAGCAGCACACGCGGACGGCTCTTGGCCTTCTTGAGATAGCGGGCCAACACTGTCACCTTGAGTTTGGTACTCTTTCCCGGCTTCAGGATTCTGTTGCCCAGACTCACAGAGACGGCCTTGCTGAACACCTGCACCTGCCTGAAGCGCAAGGGGGATTTGCCCACGTTGCGGAGCACAATGGTCTGCGACAGTTTCTCCTTCATGCCCATCTGTCCCAAGTCAATCTCATTGGTCTCTATCTGAAGTTCGGGGGGATTGTTCTTCTGCTGCTCTGTCAGGCGCGAGAAGTCGGGCAAGAGGACGGCATTGACAAATATCTCGTTGGTTTCGCTCACCTTGTCGCCCACGTAGCGAGCCAGATAGACGCTGGTCTGATTGAGTCCCATCTGCGGGAGCTTCCTGCTGTTGAGCGTGAGTCTTATCACTCCGGTTCTGCCGCCAGGTATATCAGCGGGAACAGACTCGGCAGTGAGATAGGGAGGCAAGTGCATGAGGATGGGGCGATAAGCGGTGCGCTCCAGGTTGGCCACAGCAATCTCCATGGTGGGATTGTCGCCCTTGTTGACATCGTCAAACTCCACATAGTTGCTCTGCAGGCGCACATTGCCCAGGTCGATGGGGAATTCATCACCGAAGTCAGCAACTCCCGTCACCACATTTCCCTGTATGGCCATATACACGGGCTGGTCTGAAGCATCGGTAAGAATCTCTACATCCTTGTAGAAAGAGCCCAACTGATCGGCTGTGAAAGTGAGCACAATCTCGGCATGAGCATCGGCGGAAATGGCCTCTGTGGGGTATTTCACGTCGATACAGCCGCATGAGGGATGCACCTTGAGAAGGCGGAGCGGCTTGTTGCCTCTGTTGCGGAAGCCAAGCACAATCCTCTTGGGCGACTGGAAAGCCACATCACCCACCTTCTGAATCTCTGCATCGGGTTCAAACCTTGCCTGAGCAAGACTCTGTGAGGCAGGGAAAAGCATCATGCCGCACAGTGCGCTTATCATTATATATATATGTTTCATCTTTGTTTTCTTATTGTTAGCAGCGACGCTTCAAGCAGTCGCAGCAAATCCCGCTTCTCGGTAGATGGCGAATAGACGAATCCTTCGGCTGCCAGTACGGTTTGCCGGGCGGTATCGACAGTGAAGGTTGATACGAACGGACCGCCTATTGGAGCCTTTCTCACATCCCACATACCGCGCATCTCCACGAATTCACGACCCTGTAAGTTCCTTCTGCGGCACATCACCAAGGCATTTCCATCCACCCGTGAAGTCTGCATCCACTGCCCTTCCTTCTCACCAGGGATGTTGCACTTCATCACTGAATCGCGTTTGGAGACCAGCTGTTCGGCATTATCCATCGGCTTGCCATCCCAAGGGAACTCATAGAGGACGATGTTCAAATCACGTTCCTGGAGGTTGGAACCAGCCCACAGGAAGTGTTTCCCCTTCTTGACAGCACACACATTCTTGGGTACACAGATGGAGTAACCCATATGCCGACGCACTTCATTGGCCACGTGGGCGTTGTGATGCTTGCGCAAATCTGTCATCCTGACCAGCAGTTGTCCGTCGAGCAGTGCATCTGTCACCTGCTGCTGATGGCGTGAGAGGAACAGGCGAAGTTCGTTCAGACTGGGTGCCGAGACGGTCACTTCGGTCTGCGGAGTGGCTTCCACATCCCTCGAAATCCCCATCATGGGAGCAGAAAGGCTCTTGTCGATATTGACGAAGAGTTTTGTGTGCATGGTGATATACCGCTGGGTATAGTTGCGCTGCGAGACCCTCAGCACGCGGAACATAGTTTCGGGCTGCATTATCTCAGGCAGACACTGCTGGGTGAGCGCATTCAGCGAGTCCATCACATCACTCTGCCCCACTGCATCATCCGTAACCAAAAGCACTTCGCTGGGCAGTCCCTTTGAATGAGGAAGCACGATAGGCTTCTCCTTATGGTCACATGCGATGAGACACAAAGGGAGAAGCAAGAGACTCCACATCATTCTACGACCGACGACGCACATGGTGATGACGTTGTTTTATTGCAGCAGCACGCGTTCGGCTGTCACTTCCTGTCCCATGAAGACACTTGCCGAGAGTTGGAACACATCGGCCTGCTCGGTAGTATGATACAGAATCTTACCACCCTGAGAGAGCCTTTCCTGCATCTCGGGATGCCGCTCGAGGTAGCACTTGAGGCTGGAGGCCACGTAATCTCCCTGCGGCATGATGCGCACTCCACTGGGGATATACTTCTTTATCTTATCCATGAGGAGCGGATAATGGGTGCATCCCAATATGAGGCAATCAATCTGCGGATCGCGGGACATCAAGTGATCCAGACTCTTCTTGACGAAATAGTCTGCTCCCGGACCATCGTACTCGTAGTTCTCCACCAGAGGAACCCACATCGGGCAGGCTTCTCCTGTCACCACCACATCGGGATAGAGTTTGGCTATCTCGAGCTCATAGGTATGGCTTTTGATGGTTCCCGGAGTAGCCACAACACCCACATGACGGCTCTGGGTGAGTGCTCCCACGCTCTCGGCAGTAGGCCTGATGACACCGAGCACCCTGCGTGCAGCATCCAACTCAGGCAAATCCTTCTGCTGGATAGTACGCAATGCCTTGGCCGAAGCCGTGTTACAACCCAATATGACAAGCGGGCAACCTTGGGCAAAGAGATGCTTCACTGCCTGCAAGGTAAACTCATACACGAGTTCGAAAGACCTGGTGCCATAGGGTGCACGGGCATTATCACCCAGATACACATAATCATACTGCGGCATCAAATTCCTTATCTGCCGCAGTATAGTAAGGCCTCCATAGCCAGAGTCAAAAACTCCTATGGGCCCTTTCATGCCTAAAGACTGTGCCTGTGAGGCCATGTCTGTCAATTTAGGGTTGCACTTGTTCCTGCACGGGTTGCTGTTCCTGTTGTGCGGGATGCTGTTCTTGTTGCACAGGTTGCTGCACTGGCTGAGCCTGCTGCTGAACCTGCTGCTCGGCCGGTTGCTGCATGGGTTGGCCTGCAGGCGCTCCTGCCGGAGCCTGTTGGCCTTCCTGCGGCTGCACCACAGGATTGGCCCCAACAGGAGGTTCGGCCAAGAGTCCCAGCTTCCAGCGTACCAGGTCGGTCACATTGACACCTATCACAGGGTTGATGAATGGGCAGGCATCGTCATCGGTATTGAGAACGAACGCATACCCATACTCAACTCCCACCTCGAGGATGATGTTGTTGAGTTTCTTCTTCACTTCCTCCATCAAGTCCTTTTCGGCCTGTTCCAGTGTCTGCTGCGACTTCATCCTGAAGGCTATTCCATTCTCCATCAGCGACTGCAGTTCGGCCTGCCTCTTCTGCATGATGGTTTGGGGAAAGTCCTTTTGCCCTTGCAGGAAATCAACGAATTTCTTCTGAAACTCCTCTTCCCCGCGTGTTGCCTCAGCATCATACTTGGCCTTCAGCTCTGCCATGCTTTGCTTGGCCTGTGCGTACTCTGGCATCTCTGCCATGACAGTCTTGTAACTCATGTAGCCGAACTGCATCTGTGCCTGTAGCGACAGGGGCAGAACGAGCATGAGTACGGTGAATAGTCGTTTCATAAGCATCTTCATTTAAGGGGTTGTGACTGATTACTGCACACCCAGACTCTTCTTGATTTCTGCTGTGATATCAGTGCTGAGTGTTGTATTGACGAATGGAATGGCGCCTGCATTTGTGTCGATGACATACACATAGCCGCCAGCCTCGCCGATCTTCTTCACTGCATCGAGCACCTGCTGCTGGATGGCACCCATCTTGTCCTGCTGTGCCTTCTGGAGTGACTGCTGGTTGTCCTGGTAAGACTGCTGCATGCGCTGGTACAGATCGTTGAGCTCCTGCTCGCGGCGAGTACGTACGTTCTCCAGCAGATTGGCCTGCTCCTTCTGATACTCCTCGGTCTTCTTCTGCAGTTCATCCTGCATCAGCTTCAGGTCATCGTCAAACTGCTTGGCCATGTTCTGGATTTCAGTCTGCGCTGTAGTATATTCCGTCATGTTGGGAATAATGTCTGCACTATTGAAATGTGCGAACTTCTGAGCGTTCAAAGCCAGGGGTGCCATCATCAGGATGGCTACGAGAAACTTCTTCATTGTAGTTGTTGTATTATTTGTTTAAGTTTATATCATCAGTTATAACCCAGTTTGGTGAGCACCTCATTGCTGATATCCACCTTGGGACTGGCAAAGATGATGCCAGCGTTGCTGGCTCTGTCCAGTATCAGACTGTAGCCCTTCTGCTCAGAGATGTCCTTGACAGCATTGTAAATCTCATCCTGAATGGGCGTCATAAGGCTCTCGCGCTTCTTGTAGAGTTCGCCTTCCGGACCGAAATACTTTCTTTTCAGTTCGGCTGCTTCCTTCTCCTTGGCCACTACAGCCTCTTCTCGCTTGGTCTTCTGCTCCTCACTGAGGAAGACTGCTTCAGACTGATAGTTCTTATAGAGTGTCTGAGCCTCAGAGGTCAAGGCATCCACCTCGGCCTGCCACTTCTTGCTCACCTGGTTGAGTTGCTCGTTTGCGCGCTCATAAGCAGGAATATTCTTGAGAATATAGTCCATATCGACCAGAGCGAACTTCTGCGCATTCACTGTAGCTGCAACTATCACAGCCATCAGTGCCATCCATACTCTTTTCATATTGTTCTGCATTTATGTTAAACTCTCTGCGTTCTCCTTACATATATATAATGTGTATCAGAATTCCTGTCCAAGGATGAAGTGGAAGTGGCTACCGCTATAGGTTTTGCGTCCGAATACATCATCGAAGCCATAGGCCCAGTCTATACCGAGCAGGCCAACCATAGGCAGGAAGATTCTCACGCCGGCACCCACAGAGCGCTTCATATCGAAGGGATTGAACTTCTTCACATTGTTCCAGGCATTTCCACCTTCTGCAAACACCAGTCCATAGATGTTGGTGCTGTTGTTCAGCATAAAGGGATAGCGCACCTCCACAGTGAAACGGTCATAGGCATAGCCATTGTAGCCGTTGGGAGTGAGTGAACCGTTGTCATATCCACGCAGTCCGATGGTCTCGGTTGCATAGGTGCTGGTGTATCCGCTGGTACCGTCACCGCCCACATAGAAGGTCTCGAAGGGTGACTTCTTGTGCTTGTTGTAGGCTCCCAGCACACCAAACTCCACACGGGTCATCAGCACAAAGCACTTGTTACCGCCCGAGAGTGCGGTGTAGGTGCGGCTCTTGAACTTCCACTTGTGGTATTCAATCCAGCGATACTTGTCTTGAAGCTGGTTGGCATAGTTGCTTGCGCCGGGATTGGTAGCCAGGTGGGCATAGTCCTTCTTGTCAAACAAACTGAAGGGAGGAGTGAGCGACACTGTGAATGACACATCAGAGCCCTTACGGGGATAAATCTGATTGTCGGTACTGTTACGGCTCAGATTGAGGTTCAGACTGATGTTGTTACAGTTACCGTTAGCTATCAGGAAGTATCTCCAATCCTTAAGCATGTATCGGGTATAGCCCAAATCGGCGCTCAGTGTGAAGTAGTCATCGGGCCAGCGGAGGCGCTTACCCCATCCCACACTCACGCCAAAGATCTTCACGAACTTGTCTGGGTCGTAATAGTTCTCATAGTAGTTATAGCCATTGTTGCCGTAGCCATAGAGATAACTGTTGTAATAGCTGTTGTATGCAGCCGAGTTGTAGTAGTTGTCACTCACGTTGGTCTGCTTACTGAAGAATGCACTCACGCTCAGTGTATTGGGACGCTTGCCGCCAAACCATGGGTTCATGTAGCTCACGCTATAGGCCTGATAGTAGCGTCCATTGGTCTGACCGCTGATACTGAACGTCTCACCATTACCTTGTGGGAGAATTCCTCGGCGGATGCCATTCTTCTTGAACAGATTGGCCATGCAGAAGTTACTGAACTTCAAACCAATCTTTCCTATCACACCAGTCTGTCCGTAACCCAGTGAGAACTCCACCTGGTCGTTGCTCTTTGGTGTCAATCCCCACGACAAATCCACTGTACCGTTGGCCTGGTCCTGCTTGATGTCATAGTCGATATGCTCTGCATCAAAGTGTCCCAGCGAGGCTATCTCTCGGTAGGAGCGCTCCAGGGCTGCCTTTGAGAAGAGGTCACCGGGCTTGTTACGCAACTCACGACGCACCACATTCTCATATACGCGGTCGTTGCCAGATATCTTCACACGGCTGATATGTGCCTGTGTTCCCTCGAAGATACGCATCTCCAGATCCACAGAGTCACCCACGATGTTCACCTCCACCGGGTCAAGGTGGTAGAATACATAACCGTTGTTATAGTAGAGGTTGCCCACGGCATCGTCATCAGTCGATATTCTCTCGTTGAGTTTCTTCTGATTATACACGTCTCCCTTCTTCATGTTGAGGATGGCGCTCAGCACATCAGTGGGATAGAGAGTGTTGCCCACCCATTCGATGTTGCGCACGTAGTACTTCTGTCCCTCCTCTACTTCGAGATGGATATCCACATCGTTCTCGCCGAAAGGCACTACGCTGTCCGTCACGATGACCGCATCACGATAACCCAGTTCGGCATATTTGTTCACCAGATTCTCCTTGGCTTCCTTGTACTTGCTCTCTATGAACTTCTTGCTACGGAACCAGCTGCCGATGTTCTTCTTCTCGTGCACCTTCTTGAGCACGCCTTTCTTGATGAGACCACCCTTTATCTTCTTCTCTGTCAGGTTGTCGTTTCCGCTGATGTAGATATGATGAATCTTCACCTTATCCTTCTTCTCCACATCGATATCCAGTATGACCTTGTCGGGTGCACCGGCATCCTCACGCTGGGTGATGTTTATCACAGCATTCTTGTAGCCCTTGTCCTCATAATACCTGGCACCCAGAATCTTGGCACGGTCTATCATGTTGGGCGTCACCTGATTGTCCTTCACCAGTCCGATGCGCTGCTCCAGGTCTTCACGCTCACTCTTCTTGATGCCGATATAGTTGATTTGCGAGATGCGCGGACGCTTGGTCAGTTCGATGTGCAGATAGGCAGAATCAGCCACGAGGCTATCTACGCTGATGGCCACATTGCTGAAGAGACCGTTCTTCCAGTACCTCTTCACAGCCATTGAGATTTCTTCGCCAGGGATGTCAATAGCCTGGCCCACAGAGAGTCCGCTGAGTCCCACCAGCAAGTATTCGTCATAGTTGTCCACACCGCTCACAGTGATGCCACCGATGTAATAGCGCTGTGGCGACCTGCTGTAGTCAATGGTAGGGTTTATCACTCGTTTCACCTGTGCGCCGACGAGTGCCGACAAGGCCAACCATATATATATAATAAGGTGTATCCTTTTCACTGAGTTCGTATGTTGAGAGTTCAAATACCTTCTTCCTTTACCTGTTCGCCGGTCTTTCCAAACCGTCGCTGCCTGTGCTGATAGTCGGCGATAGCCCTGTGCAAGTCTTCATTGCTGAAGTCGGGCCAGTATGTGTCACAGAAGTAGAGTTCGCTGTAGGCACACTGCCAGAGCAGATAGTTGCTTATGCGAACTTCGCCTCCGGTGCGGATGAGCAAGTCGGGGTCGGTCATGAAGTTGGTCTCCAGGTGTCTGGAAACCCACTCCTCACTGATATCCTCCTGCCTGAGACGGCCCGCAGCAACCTCTGCAGCAGCCTCCTTCATTGCCTTGGTGAGCTCCCAGCGGCTGCTGTAGTTGAGTGCTGTCACCACTGTCATGCGGTCATTCTTAGCTGTCCGCTCGGTGCACTCGTGCAGTCTCTGCCTCACGTTCTGGGGCAGCCTGTCCATATCTCCTATCATGCGGAAGCGGATGTTATTCTTCATGAATATCTCGTCTTCCAGCTTCGTAGCCACAAGGTTCATCAATGAAGCCACCTCGCTCTCGGGTCGGCTCCAGTTCTCAGTGGAGAAAGTGTAAAGGGTCAGAAACTTGACTCCCAGCCTTGCACACTCTGTGGTGATGCGGTTGACGGTCTCCACGCCCTCCACATGCCCGGCTGACCTTGGCAAGCCTTTCTCCTTGGCCCATCTTCCATTGCCGTCCATGATGATGGCTATCGACTCTGGTATGCGGCTCATGTCCAGTTCTATATGATTTTCCATACTTTGTTCTATTCGTTGTTACACTTTCTGTACTTGGGCGAAATGTCGTAGGTCACATACACCATGGTGAAACTGTAACAGTCCTTGTTCTTCAGTCCCACGCTCTTGACGCCGTAGGGATGTGACAGTTTCGTGTTGCCCCCAGGGTCGTCAAGGTTATCACTGGTGCTGAACCTCATGGTCCACTCCAGCCCTATGTTCAGTCTTGGCCTCATCTTATACTTCACTCCCACTCCCACAGGCAGGTTAAGAGCACCACAGGTGCTGCCTCCTCCGCCCATTCCGATGGTTATGCCTGCTCCCAGCAGCGCATAGGGGGTGATGCGGCTATGCCCCTTGTAACCCCCACTCATGCCGTAGCCCCAGAAGTTCATCTCAAACTGCGCTCCCAGGTCTATCACTTCTCTCGAGAACGACACCTCGCATGGGATGCCTCCCTCTGGAGTTCCGCTGTCGGGGTCGGTAGGGATGAAATAGCCATTGGAGTTGCCTCTGATGTGTCCCATGGCCAGGTTGCCCTTGATACACATGCGGGGGTTGAAGATGCGGCGCACTATCACACCGCCCATCCCACTGAGGCCGGCAAACGGAGTCTTGTTGGCATCTCCCAGATAGAAGCATGCTCCTGCACCTCCGCCCAGCTCCATCCTGTACTCCAGTTCGTCATTGTCCTGCGCGTGCAGGCCAAGTGTGGAGAGCAGGCCAAGCAGGATTACTGCCGCAAGAAGCCGAGTCTGTTGAGACGTCCACGCCATACCTCGCGATTGGCTATTATCCAGATGTACTTATCGCTATCCACTGCACTGGCGATGGGTCCGCTGACTCCAAGCAGTGCCTTGGGAAGATGAAGTTCGTAATCAGGCTTCCAGGTGATGCCGCAGTCGCGGCTGAAGAACATGGCGCCTAATGCCTTGTACTTGCCTCCCTCGTAGTCAGATGCGCCGCCGAAGGCAAGGCACTTGCCGTCGTAGGGCATCACATTGAGGCTCTTCAGGCGCGGGCACAACCACTTGTTCTCCACTGTGTGATTGAAGAAAATCCACTCCACGCGGTCTTCCTTCTCCCTCGCCGACCAGGTTTTGTTCCATACCATGGCCGTTGTATCGTTCTCCTGCGAGCGGTAGCCCACCATCACCACACGGCTGTCGCCATCCTCCTCGTCAAAGGCTATCAGGTTCACGCAGGTGTCGGGCAGGTAAGAAGCATCCTCGTCGATGGTCTCCTGCTCCCATATCAGTCCGTCGCCGGAGCGCATCAAGTTCTGTCCTGCCAGTGCATAGAGGAATGACTTGCCGGCACCAGCCAGCCGCACATTCTGTCCCATAGAGCCCACGCGGCTCCAGCTCTGTGCATCAGCCGAACGGTAGAGGTCGCCATCTGCGGTTCCCACATAGATGTTTCCACCCATCTGGCAGACTGTCTCCACCAGGGCAGTCTGAGGAAGGTCGGTCACCTTCTGCTCCCACTGGCCCTCCTTGACGGTTGTGCTGCGCAATGCCACGCACACATTCTCGCCCACATGCCCCAGCACGCACAGCTTGCCAGCCTGTACCACAGCACGATGATCGCTCATATTCTCGAGTGCCACCACCGCGCTGTCGGTGCGGTTCCAGTAGAGCGAATCGCCCTCCTGCTGGTGCACATTCACCTTCATCGTATAGCGACGTGTGCTCGACCCGTCATTGGCTACCACCATGAGGTGCACCGGCTTGCGCAGGTCCATACTGTCCTTGCTGTTGTAGGCCTGCCACTCGGCTGTGGAATCATCGGCCGCACGATACACCACAGTGGCTCCATCGAAGCCGATGGTCACCAGCAGTGCACTCAGGTCGGTATTAAAGAGCAGCGAATCGCGGTTTTCGATGGTCTCCGTACGCTGGTCGATGGTCATCTGGAACGAGCTGCCCGTATAGGTAGTCTGGTATCTCACGGGCTTGCCCAGGCTGTCGGTAGTCCACTTCCAGCGCTTGATGTTGCCCAGGGATACGTTCTTGATGTAACAATAATTATTCAGGGTCACCTCATCATCCTTGAAGCACGATGCAAGCAACCCGCATAGCATAGCCAGCAGTAGTATGGTCTTCTTGTTCATTATGCAAAATCCGTGCGCACTCAAGGCGCGCATTTGTACTTTATTTTATTGAGTGTACAAAAATACGCTTAATATTTGACTTAGGGACACATTCTCCTCTCTAATTAAGTAAAATTAGGAAAAGTGCTTGACAGGGAGCACCTATTTGGCCCTTTTTACTGCCCTGCCCGCTCATAGGACGATATCCAGCGGCCATCTACTTGCTGCCGCTCCATCAGCCTCATTCCGCTCAGTACAGGTGCCTTTACTCCCTCTGCAAGCAGGCAAGGAGCCTCCTCCACACGTGCTTCGTCCCAGAGTCCCTCGTCGATGAAGCTTTGCAGCAGACGGCTGCCGCCCTCCACCAGGAGCGACTGCACTCCGCGCTGATGCAGATCAGCCACTATCTCGACAAGCGTCTCATTGTGATACACTTGTGTTGGCACGCTTCCATCCAGCAGATGCACATCTGCGGGGATGCGTCCATGGCGGTCGATGGTCACTCGCAGCGGGTTGCCGCCCGGCCAGAGGCGGTTTGTCAGGGTGGGGTTATCGCACAGCACCGTGTCGGTACCCACCATGATGGCCATATTCTGTGCCCTCAACCTGTGCACCAGCACCTGTGTATAGGGGGTGGAGAAGCAGGCTGCCGGTTCCTGCGGCGTGCGCTTCCTGTCGATATACCCATCGGCACTCTGCGCCCACTTGAGCGTTATCCAGGGGCGGTGATGGCGATGAAAGGTCATAAAGCGGCGGTTGAGATGAATGCACTCCTGCTCGAGCACGCCCACGCAGACTTCCACCCCTGCATCACGTAGCTTCTTCACACCCAGCCCATTCACCTTGGCAAAGGGGTCCATACAGCCTACCACCACACGGGGGATGCGCTTCTCGATGATGAGGTCGGCACAGGGTGGAGTCTTTCCATAGTGTGCACAGGGTTCCAGACTGACGTAGATGGTGCTGTGGGGCAGTTTGTCCGGCTCGCGCACACTGCTGATGGCGTTCACCTCAGCATGCGGTCCGCCACAACGCCTGTGGTAGCCTTCGCCTATGATACGTCCCTCACACACCACCACAGCGCCCACCATGGGGTTGGGGGCTGCACCTTCACTGCCGCAGCGAGCCAACTGAATGCACCGCCGCATGTACATTATATCCTGTTCCTGAAGTGTCATCTCACGCTTTTTTATTACATTTGCCGCATGAACCATCTACAACGACTCACCGCCCGCTACGGCTCCCGCGAGGGCAGGGCCATCTATATGCTCATCATGGAGCAGCGCTTCGGCCTCACCACCACGCAGGTTCTGCTGGGCAAAGATAGGAAATTATCGGCACACGACCTCGGCATACTCGACAATATTACCGAGCGCATCGTCATGGGCGAACCCGTGCAGTATGTGCTGGGAGCGTGTGAATTCCTCGGACGCACCTTCCATGTGGAGCCGGGGGTGCTCATTCCGCGACCCGAGACAGCCGAACTGGTAAGCCTCATCCTGCAGGAGGCACTGCCCGGACAGAGCGCACTGGACATAGGCACAGGCTCGGGCTGCATAGCCGTCAGCCTGGCGCTGGAAGGGCTGCAGGTGACTGCCATGGACATCTCAGCCGATGCGCTGCGGATAGCCGGGGGCAATGCCAGCATGCTCCAGGCCGATGTGGAACTGGTGCAAGAGGATATCCTGCACCCCGCCAGGCGCGAGCGGCAGTGGGATATCATCGTGAGCAACCCGCCCTATATACGCCACATGGAGGCGGGAGATATGGAGGCCACTGTGCTGGAGCACGAACCGCACACGGCTCTGTTCGTCCCCGACAGCGATCCCTTGCTCTTCTACCGCGCCATCGGGCAGTATGCCTGGGAGCATCTGGGCAGTCAAGGCAAACTGTGGTTCGAAATCAACAGGGAGTTCCACAGGGAAACGTGCCAGCTGCTCGAAGGCTTCGGGTTCACCGGCATAGAGGCCCGAAAGGACTTCTACGACAATTACCGTTTCGTCAAAGCCACACGACCATGAAGGAACTCACCGAAGAACAGGCTCTGGCAAAGGCTGCCGCACTGTGCAGCAGTTCGGAGAAATGTACAGGACAGATACTCACCAAACTGGCCGCATGGAGTATGGACACCGCACAGAGCGAGCACATCATCCAGCGTCTGCAGGCCGAGAAGTTCATCGATGACAGCCGCTTCTGCCGCGCCTACTGCGCCGACAAGATGCGCTACAACCATTGGGGGCGCATCAAGATACGGCAGGCGCTGCGCATGTTGGGGCTGGACGGGGACGACATAGAGCAAGGGCTCAACTCGATAGACCAGCAGGAGTACGAACAAGTGCTGGCCGATGTCATAGCGCGCAAGGCCAAGTCGCTGCACGAGGCCGACTCCTACACGCTGCGGCAGAAACTCCTGCGCCATGCCTACTCGCATGGCTTCGAGCCCGAACTTATCTTCAGGCTCATCCCCGACGGCGAGGATTAGTTCATCCGCCCACCAGCACCGCCCATCACAGACGGGAGCGTCAACGCAAGCAGCACGATGGCCACACAAGTGACTACAGATTCAGTACGGCTTTTCACCATACTGACTACCGTTTCAGTCTGTAAAGAGAAAACTGGTCTGACGGGCTCTGGAAAAGACAGGGGCTGGATGCAAGAAAAGATGAAGCAAGGTTACTTGGCAAAGTAATACTGGATACTTGGCGATTTATCCTTGGATACATTGCAAAGTATCATTGGATACTTTTTCGGGGCACTTTTCTGCCTTGATGCCCCCAGTTCACTTGAGACTGCAGTCCAGCCGCCTCCCGGCTTTCCGTGAGAGTACCGAAAGACACGAAGAAGCACTCCCCTGCCCCTGCCGAATAGGAAAGGAAGGAACAGGGCAACAATGCGGGCAGAAAAACGCAGCGCGCTGCGATGGCCAACGCAATGCAGTGCATCGGCCATCGGAGCGCGCTGCATTGGCGCATGCACCGCACTGCGCTTTCGGAAGCAGTCTGCTACGAGGTCAGCGCTTCAACTTCTTCACTTTCGTCTTGACACCCTCGCCTGCCGTCTTCACCGAGATGTTTCCATCCACGATATCCACTCGGGCACCAAAGTTGTAGCCCTGCACCAGCACGGGGAATTCATTGCCCCGGCTGCCCTTGGCTATCATGGTATGGCTCTCAGGATGGCGATGGCCAGCCACAAGCAAATCCACATTGCCGCGGTTGAGCACCGGGAGCATCACCTGAGCGAAATGTGCTGCACCGGCTTCGGCATCATCAAGGGTCTCGTTGGTCACTGGGAAGTGGCTGAAGACGATGCGGTACTTGGCCGTCTGGTACTCTTCGGTCTTTATCAAAGCCTCCAGCCAGCGCGCCTCCTGCTCTCTGTACTGGTCAAACATGCCCAGATTGGTGACACGTGCCGTAGGGCTGCCGTCAGCCTTCGACTCGCCTCCATCGAGCATCACCACCATCAGATCGCCCCAGCGATAGGCATTGTACAGCCGGCCCGACTGGGTGGGGAAGTAGTCGCGGAAGTGTCGTGAGATGTCGCCACGCGTTTCGCCCTCACCGCGCAGCATGTAGAAAGGATTCTCGCTGGCAAACAGCTCCACGCTCTTATTGAGGAAGGATGCGTAAGGCTCCTCAACAGGCATGACCGTGTTGGCCGTCAGCTGCATGTTGTTCATCATATCGCCCGCATAGATGATGCGGTCTGCACTCTGGTAGTCAAGTGCCTTGAGCGTCTGCTCCAGCACCTCGGGACGGCGGTGCATGTCGCTCACCACCACCAGGTGATGCTCGGTGGCATCGGGACTGGAGGTGCGGAAAGTGTGCCAGTCGCCGGTCTGGGTTTCACCGCGCACACAGCTGTATGACTTAAATGAAATCACCTGCTGGGTGCACACGCGGTATTCGTACTCCACATCCGACCGCAGTCCATCCACCCGCACAGCGAAGTTCTGCACCGGTGCAGCCACCTTGGGAGCCTGCACCTCGCTGTATATCTGGTGCTGTCCGTCACGGTCCTCGTAGTACGGAATGCCCGTAGGAGCACCGCCCTTGAGCCTTACCTCCACCCACGAAAAGGAAGGGATGCTGTTTTCAAAGACTACGGTCACTCCGTCGGAGGAGAGTTCCTGCAGATAGGGACCAGCCTTGAGCCAGTCCTGCGCATAGGTTGTACTGCCCGTCAGGGAGAGTGCGAGTGCCACCATAGTGGCTATGGATAGTGTTCTCATCATCTTTTCAGAATCTTCTTATTATTTATAATGTATATATCACCCGCCCTCTGATGGTCGGCGGGAGCCTTTCGGCCCTGCAGGTCATAGGCATCGCCTGTGCTCTGCTGTGCAGCGGGAAGCGACTGTATGGCATCTTCCAGGTCGGACAGAGGCAGGAAGTCCGGTTCACCCTCCACGCAAGGTACGTAGGCCGAACCTGCATTGGCCGAGGTGGAAGAAACGCGCGCAAAACCTGCCACGCCATTCTTCACCTTCAAGGTGCGCATACTGCCGGACTGGATTCCCTTGCGGGCTTCACATACCGGCACCAATACATTGTCGGGGATGGCAGGTGCATCTTGTGCCACACTGGGGAAGGTGTAGGTGCCACGTGCGGCTCGCAGCACCACCGCAGTACAAGCGGGTATCACAGCCGCTGCATAAGGACGCAAGTAGAGATTGCCCTCGCGGCTCACCACAGAATAAGCCTCCACCCCCTCGGGCAGTTCTACGGGGAAGGAGCAGCCCAGCACAGCCCATCCCGAAGAAGGAACCGTGAGCTGGTGATAGGCTCTTCGCAAGTACCACGATGCCGTATAGCCAGAATAGAGATGCCCCTGAGGGTCGAAGGTGATGCTGCCCGTGGTGTTCTTGGCATAGAGTCCGTTGGTGCCTGTTGAGTGGTTGGCTGCGGTCATCAGAGCCTCTGGAGCCGATGAGCGGGCCAGTGTCCAAGTACCCTCGGAGTCATACTGCACCTTCACTTCGCCCATATCCAGACTCTGGTCATAGCTCTTCATCTGACAGAGATTGCCATTGACAGCGGTGAGATGGAAGGCCACCGAACCGCTGTTGACATTGATGTCGCCCCAAGTGAGCGTGCGCCCATCGTCGGCAGGGCTGGCTGTGAGGCCTTTCTCCTTGTTCTGCCTGGCCATGAAAGCGCGGTAGGCATTGACCACGAAATAGTAGCCGTCACTCAGTGGAGTCTGCACCGATGGAGCCGACTGCAGATAGGATGCAGTGGCCTCCTGCAGTGTGGCTGTCATCGCATCGGCCTGAGGCTGGGTGGTGTTCTTGTCTTCCACCATCACCAGAGCCTCATCCACCGCCTGCTGCAATGCATGTGCCACCAGCGGGGATACCTCGCCCGGATTGTCGCCCACCCTATAGACTGCCATTGCCCCACGGGCATCACTCAAAGCTCGACGCAGGCTCATGGCAGGGGTGATGCGCGATGAATCCACCCGTGTGAGCACTATCATAGACGACAGGCTGTGGGCTGCCGCTATCATGGAATCACACAGAGCTGCATCGCGGAACGGCTGTACCACACGTTCGTCAGCAGGCCATCCGGCACCTCCATCATCACCGCTCATGCGGGTATAGAAGGGGCGGGGGGGCATAGGAGTGTGGATAATCAGATGCCGGTCATAGCCTGCCATACCCAGATAGGAATATGCCTGGCCCGACAGACTCTGCACCGAATAGCCACCACTGGCCAATGGCTTGAAATAGTAAGCACTGTTGGCGAGAGCCACACTGGTGGTGGGCACACAGTAGAGGTAGGCCACCTCACCGTTGCGACCGCAGGGGTGGTCATAGTCGGCAGCGTTGCCATAGGGTGCACGCAGAGCATCGGTATCATAACTATACACATAGCTCTGGCTACTCTTCTCAAATGGAGACATCGTGTAATAGCCCTCGGCAATCTCCACCGCACGCTGGGCGCACAGAGAGGATGCCATGAAGGGCAATGCCCACAGGAGATATTTGGTTTTCATAATCGTTTGTTTGGTTGAAGGGAGAATTCTTGTCCGGTTCTTCAAGGGGAGAGGAATGATTCGGGCAACTTTCTCCTACTGTCTTTTAAGTTTTCCTCCCCACCCGCTGAAGCGCCTCCGGCTGAAGCACAAGGGCTTCTCTGCGATGTCGCTCATTCCCCTCATCGGAGCGAGGCAGGAAGGAGGCTTGGTTCTCTCTTACTCTTTAGTGGTGATGAAGACTGTCTTCTGGTCGGCCTTGGGGTCCTTCACACCTTTGTCCAAAAGCACGTTACCCTGATGATCTACCACTCTGAGGCGGATGTTGCCGCCCTCTATGTCGATGCGCATAGCAGTATGCGCACCCACAATGTACTCGTCGAACTTGTTGCCCTGACCGTTATAGTTCTCCCCGAAATACTGGTAAGTGGCAGGATGATAGTGGCCAGAGACGTAGAGGTCTATGTCGCACTGCTTGAGCAGAGGCAGAATGAGGCTGCTCAGGTGGGGTTGTCCGTCGAACTCGTCATTACGCTTGTTGCCCACCAGAATGGGGAAGTGGCAGATGACGATGCGGTACTTGGCTGTGCGGAACTCTTCGCTCTTGATGACCTGTTTGAGCCATTCGGCCTGTTCCTCACGATACTTGTAGAAGGCAGCCAGCCCGAAGTACTCGGCGTGGTCATCCACTTTGTCCTCTCCGCAATCAAGCATGATGACCTCCAGATCACCCCAGCGTGAGGCGCTGTATATCTTTCCGTTCCTTCGGGGAAAATAGTCCTTGAAGTGGCGGGAGATATTGCCACGGGTATCGTGGTTGCCTCGCACCATCTCAAAAGGCTTGTGCCGTGCAAAGAGCTCCACGCTGGTGTTGATGTAGCCACGGTATGGGTCTTCGGCGTTGGCACCCACCTGCACATAATTGGTCATGTCTCCATTGTAGAAGAAATGGTCTATGGTCTTATAGTCAAGATGCCGCAGCAGGGCAGCCAGCGTGTCGGGCCGGTTGTGCATGTCGCTTGTGATGAACAGGTGATGCTCGCTCCTGTTGGGGTCGATGGTGGTGAAGTCGTTCCAGCCAGAGCTGTAGTTGTCGGCCACACCCACGCTCATCGTAGCACCATTGGCATTCAGATTGTTTATCTTACGCCCACGCACACGGTACTGATAAGTGGTGTTAGGCTTCAGCCCCTCGGCTCTGATGGCGAAGTTCTGCACTGGAGCCACAGAGTTGGCGTCCAGTATCTGCCTCTGCACCTGTATCTGCCCATCTACGGTCTGGTAATAATTGGTGGTCTCGGTGCTTCCCGCCTCCCTGACCTCTATCCATGACAGGGATGGGATGCCGTGCTCGAAGACCACCGTCACACCGTCGCTGGTGAGTTCCTGCAGATATGGTCCTGCCGTAAGCCACTGCTGCGCCAGCGCACACACGGCACTTGCCGCCAGCAAGAAGCAGGCAGCAATTGTTCTCTTGAAATAATAGCAATTCATACAAGGGTTTGTTACAGATGTCTTACAAAGTTAAGGATTTACAGAAGAACAAGCATGCGGGATGCCAGAAAAAACATCAAATTTGTTCCCGAAGACGATTTTTCATCCAAATGTAACAGACTTATTCCTTTTTATTACTAAATTTGTAGGAAACAACAAGCGCGTTGTGACATCAAACCGAGAATTATCATTAAACAAAAACAATTAACTAAACAACAAGCATCAACGATGAAGAAGTATTTCCTCTCAATGGTTCTGATGGCATTGTTCGGCACTGCATGGGCCGACGATCTGGCTATCAAGTCGGCAGAAGACTGGGCAACGTTCTGCTCCAGTCCCGATGCGTATGCCAATGGCAGCATCACCCTGGATGCCGACATCAGTGTTGACAAAGCCTTCCCAGCGGCCTTCACCGGCACCTTCGACGGCCAAGGACACGTAATCAGTATGGACGGACTGGCCGCCAAGAGCAAGTTTGCGCTCTTCAGCAGCACAGGTGAAGGTGCAGTGATACGCAACTTTACAGTCAGCGGCAAGGTGACAAGCACACAGCCCTTTGCCGCTGTGGCAGTGGAGGTAAACGGCCCCACCACCATCGAAAACGTGCAGGTAAGCACCGACATCAATGCCAGCGGATATCCCCTGAGCGGCTTTGTGGTATATAACAAGTCGCAGCTCAGCATGAAAGACTGCACTTTCAGCGGTCACATAAAGAGCACCTCCAACGCTTCGGTGGATATCTCCGGCTTCATCAGCAGCATGTCGGGCGAGAGTTCATTCAAGTTCGACCGCTGTGCCTTCACAGGTGGAATAGAGATTCTGGCCGGTTGGAGAGCCGGCGCATTCGTCAGCACAAACACCTCCACCATGGTGGCCGACTGCGAGATGAACTTTTGCGAGATGTCGGGAAGCATCTCCCAGGAGAACGGATCGGAGCGCGTGGGCGGTTTCATAGGCAGTCCCAACACGGACAAAAGCTCTTATATAATGAGAGGATGCCTCATGAACGGTACCTGCAAGCGGTGGAAGAGCAACCAGGAGCACGTGTGGATAACGCAGGAAAACTGTATCATCATGGGTTGCGGCACATGGAAAACGATGGGCAGCAACACTTCGACCACCAACTGTTACCTGACCCCGACCACGGAACTCACGGTGAACAACATGAGCGGGTTCAATATGGCAAGCAGCGAAAGCCTCTCCTCGGGCGCTCTCTGCTATAGTCTGAACGGAGACCAAAGCTCTATCGGCTTCTACCAGACACTGAACAGCGACGCTGCTCCCACACTTGACAGCACCCACAAGCAAGTGTTCTGCTCGGGCAGAAAGCATTGCGACGGCACTGACTACGAGGGCGTGAGCTACAACAACGAGAGTGGAACAAGCACACAAGACAGCCACGACTATGTGGATGGGCTGTGCTCCTACTGCGGTAGCCCCGAAGAGGCCGACGGATATCTGCTTATCAAGAGCCAGAAGAGCTGGGACTATTTCGTAAAGAAGCACAATGCGGGCACACCTAATATAAATGTGCGCCTGTTCTGCGACGTGGAGCAGAACGAAGGGCTGGCCGATGGCTACTGCGGTACACTGGACGGACAGGGACATACCATCACTATGCACATAGGTGCAGAAACCGGCAGACATTCTCTCCTGGGCTCTATCTATGGCGCTACCATCCGCAACCTCGTGCTCGAGGGCGAGGTTTGGGGCGAAGGCAATACAGCTCCCCTGGCCAGCATCACCAACCAGCCCGTGCTCGTGGAGAACGTCATCTCGAAGGTGACAGTCACGCAGACCAACACGAACAACGGCAACTGTGCAGGCTTAATAGGCCAAGTGGGCAACGTCCTGACACTGCGCAACTGCATCTCTGCCGCTACAGTAAAGGCAGGCAAGGATGCTGGAGGATTCGTAGGATGGGCTGCCGCACAGACCATCGACATGGAGAACTGTGCAATGATAGGCGATGTGACCATCAACACAGGCAACTCCGCGCTGTTCCTGCGCATACGACACACCGACTGCAAAGTGACCATGACCAACTGCTACTACGTTCCCTGCACACCTACCATACTGTCAGGTAACGGCGTGGAGATGGCTGTCATAGCAACAGAAATAGACCGCTCTGCCGTGGAAAGCGGTGCTCTCTGCTATCTGCTCAACGGTGACCAGACCAAGATATCACTCTTCCAGACCATCGGCAAAGACAAGATGCCGGTGCCCGACAGCACTCACGGACAGGTGTATGCCAATGGGCACAAGCACTGCGACGGCTCTGACTACGATGGAGTGACCTATTCCAACACCGAAGGAACCACTACAATAGACGAACACGACTACGTCAATGGGGTGTGCGACTACTGTGGAAAGCTGAAGATGAACGCTGACGGCGTGTTCGAAATCAATGACGAGCGTACATTGGGCGCATTTGCCAAGGCTGTGAACAACGGTGAGAACACCATCTCTGCCATACTGACCGAGGATGTGAGCGCCAATATGGGAGGCAAGGGAAGCGACTGCCCGATGATAGGCATCACCATCCCCTTCAACGGCACAATCGACGGACAGGGCCACACACTGAACCTGGGTGTAGATGCCAATGGCATCGACGGCGGCATGTTCGCCAATGTGGGCAGCGCTACAATCAAGAACATGACCATCGAAGGCACTGTACGCAATGCTGCACAGGCTGGTTTCATCGGTAACCTTAGCGGAGCAAACACCCTCCTGGAGAACATTATAGTGAACCTGGATATAGAAGGAAACATCAACGTGGGCGGCATTCTGGGCAATGGCAACAACAATGCCGGCATCTGCAGAATGAACAACGTGATGTTTGCAGGCAAGGTGAAGTATGTGGGTCCAGCCAACAAGAACGGAATCGGAGGTTTCTGCGGTTGGGCTTACGACACCAAGTTTGAACTGAAGAACTGCATCATGGCCGGCCAGATAGACCTGGGTACCGGCACCACACCCGGCATGATGCTGCGTGTGCGCTCTACTTGCAGCGTGAAGACAGAGAACTGCGCCTACGTTCCCATAGAGGGTATCAATTACATCAACGGCTCTAATGCCGAGATGGACAACAGCCCCGTGGCATGCGAGAACGCATCTGACGGTTCGCTGTGCTATGCTGCCAACGGCTTCAGCTTCGAGCATCCCGTGTGGTATCAGAGCATCGGCTCCGATGACTATCCCGTGCTCAACGCCACACACAACGTGGTATATCGCAACACCGAGGGCTTTACCTCGCACAGCAAGGACGAATATGCCGAGATAGCAAACGACCTCATCGAAGAGGGCAACGAATATACCGACCCCACAAAGCAGCCTGCACAGAAGAGTCTGGTGGATGACTTCAAACAGGCACTGGAGTCTCTCACTGGTGCCAATTCCTTTGACGAACTGGTGGCAGCCTACTACCCCGCCATCGCAGAGAAGCGCGTAGCAGTGACCAACAGCATGAAGGCCTATGCAAAACTCACCAGCAAGGTGAACGAAACCCGCGACTACATCGCCAACAATGCCGACGACTTCAAGGGCGGACCGGCCTTCCAGAAGTTGGAGAGCTACCTGAGCGATGACATGACCGACCCTGATGAGGAGGAGTTCCCCAATGGCTCATACACCTACATCATGGATGCCGAGCACCTGCAGCTGGACGAGGCTGGCATAGAAGCCGAGATAGCCTTCATCAGCCAGATGCTGGCAGACGCCCTCAACGAGGGTCTGAACCCCGGAGCAGACGCTACATCATTCATTGTCAACGCCGATTTCAGCGATGAGTTCAACGGCTGGGAAGGCGTGAAGATGAACGGAAGAGCCGTAGGCGAGAAGAATGGCATGAGAGTGGCAGAGAGCTGGACCAAGGCTGCATTTGACATGCACCAGACCATCACACTGCCCGAGAACGGTATCTATGAGCTTTCACTGGGCGGCATCTACCACCAGAATGGCGATGCCAAGTCATCTAACATGCACGCCGCTATGCTCTATCTGAACGGACACAAGACGTTCCTGGCCAGCGCTATGGAAGGGTTCATCGCTGCCGACGAGGCTGTGGATGGCGAGAACTGCTGGATTACCGGCGGTGCTGCAGATACGCCCATCATGAAGGACGGCGAACTGACTGGCTATATCACCAACAGTACCCAGGGTGCCGCATGCGCCTTCGCTTCGGGAAGATACACCAACAAGCTGCTGGTGAACGTGACTGACGGAACCCTCACACTGGGTGTGCGCAACGCTCACGCTATATATAACGACTATGAGTGGGCGTGCATAGGCAACCTCAAGCTCACCTATCTGGGCACCATGGAGGAAGCTGCCGAGCGTATGGACGGCACTATCACCAACATGTGCGAGAGGGCCAACAGCATCATCAACACTTCCTTCAACGAGAACGACTGCCGCATCTATCCCAACTACAGCAAGGCTCTGAAGCAGAAGCTGGCCGACCTGGTGGCCAAGGCCGCCACACTGGCAAGCGCCCAGGAGAAGTATGACTGGGTGGGCGAAATGGGTGAAACCTTCGAACAGATATACGTATGCCAGTCCAACTATGCCATTCTGGTGAGCAGTGCAGATGCTATGGCTGCGGCTTGCGAGACACTGCAAACATCCGAGACCATCACTGAAAAGGAGGCCGATGAAGCCTTCACACTCATCAGCAAGACGCAGGGCGGATATCTCGACGGCACTTATTCCAACGAAGAGGCTGCCAACGGCGGCGATCTGAAGAACATCAGCTTCTACCCCACCATGAACGAGGACGGCTTCATGCAGATTGGCGATGCCAAGTCACTGGCTGTATTCGGAGCAATGGTTTCGGCAGGAATGACCGAACTGAACGCTGCCCTGACCAATGATGTCACTGCCAACGAGAGTTTCATCATGATAGGTGGCGATATGCTGGGCACCGACCGCCTCTACAATGGCATCTTCGACGGCCAGGGACACACGCTGAACGTGACCATCGAACTGCCCGACCACGCCATGACAGGTGTGTTCGGCCACACAGGCAACGCCACTATCCGCAACACCAAGTTCACCGGAACCATCATCGGCAAGAATAACACGGGTCTGATAGGACGTATCGACGGCAAGACGAGCATCGAGAATGTGGAGAGCAACCTCAACATCGAAGGCTACCAAGACGTAGGCGGCTTTGCCGGCGCGGCTTTCAATGGTCCCCAGCGCTTCAATAACTGCCTCTTCTCAGGCAAGGTGAAAGCAAGTAACAATGGCGGTGGCGGTTACGTGGGATGGTCTTCCACCAACAGGATATATGCCGACAACTGCCTGAGCATCGGCGAAGTCGAGGGTGAGCAGTGTGCCTACTTCTTCCGCGTGAAGTGCAACGGCACCGTGGGCACCGCAGGTGATGCAGGATGCTATGTAGAAGGAGGCAACATGTATTACCTCAAGACCAGCGACCCCAGCGTGCTGGTATCGGGTACTCCTCTGTGGTGGGGTGAGTTCCTTACCGATGTCATCCTGGAGGTGAGCGACGACGATCTGGCTTCCGGTAAGGTTTGCCATCTGCTCAACGCAGGCGAGACAGAGGCTCCCGCATGGCGTCAGACATTGAAGACAGACAGCACTCCGCTGCTGCTGAGCGACCATCTGAAGGTGCTCTATAGCGAAGATAAGGGCTACTACAACGAGTTGCCCGACGGCATCAGCACCGTAGAGGGCAGCAACGAGAAGGCTGCAGGCTCCATCTTCGACCTCACCGGCCGCAGGGTACATCGTCCTGCAAAGGGCATCTACATCATTGGTGGCCGCAAGGTACTGGTGAAGTAAACGGCACTCTCTGTCCTCACGGGCAGAAACCAACCGAATGACTATCGAGTGGCACTCCATCACGGGGTGCCACTCTTCTTTGTTCCCACCAGAAAGCATGAAACTGGCACAAACGGGCAAGCCAACTTCTGCCGTCCAAGGTGCAGCATGAAACAAAAAAGCAGTAACTTTGTAGCAAGGATGGCAGCAGGCCGTCCTGCCAACACATAAGAGAATAAAGTATGGGAAAAAGAAGTTTATGGATGTGCGGACTGCTGGCTGCGGCTTCGTGCATGACAGCCTGCAACAGACAGGCCACACAGGCCGAGAATGACAGGAAGCTCACTCTGGTGGTGGGCAGTTATGCCTCCGCCGCCGACGAAGGCATACGCACCTTCACCTTCGACCAGATTACGGGCGAATGCACGGCGCTATGCGGACTGCGGGGCATAAGCAACCCCTCGTTCCTCACCGTCACCGATGACGGCAAGCGGGTGTATGCCGTGGGGGAGAACAATGCAGAGGAGGCCACTGCCAACCTGATTCTGCTGGACAGGCAGACGGGCTCGCTCACCCTGGCCGACACGAAGCATGTGCATGGTGCAGACCCTTGCCACCTGGCCGTCAGCCCCGACAGCACGCATCTCATAACGGCCAACTACTCAGGCGGAAGCATCACCATCTTCCCGCTCAAGGCTGATGGGGAGATGGACGAGGGGCAAGTGTTGCAGTTCACAGGCAGCGGCCCCGACAGCACCAGACAAGAGTGTGCCCACCTGCACTACGTATATTTCTCGCCCGAAGGCAAATGGCTGATGGCCGACGACCTGGGCAGCGACTGCATACGCATGTTTCCCCTGGCGCCGCAAACGGCCTTGGGCATCGATACCACCGCAGCCCGTGAGGTCAAGCTGGCGGCTGGTTCGGGCCCGCGGCATGCTGTCTTCGACCACAAGGGACTGCATCTGTATGTCATCAATGAGCTGAAGGGCGACGTGGTAGTGTGGGAATATGCCAACGGAGCGCTGAAGCAGACCCAGAGCATACAGGCCGACAGCGTGGGGGCAAGGGGCAGTGCCGACATACACATGTCGCCCGACGGACAGTTCCTGTATGCCTCCAACCGCCTACAGGCCGACGGCATAGCCATCTTCAGGGTAGATGCCGCATCGGGGCAGCTTACTCACATCGGCTATCAGAACACGGCAGCACACCCTCGCAACTTCGCCATCACACCCAACGGAAAGTTCCTGCTCGTGGCGTGCAGGGATGCTGACTGCATAGAGATATACGAGCGCGATACCGATACCGGACTGCTTACCGACACCGGGAAGCGTATCGAGATGCCACGTCCCGTGGTGGTACAGATGGTGAAGCAATAGGAACCCAATGCTGCTCAAGGCTTCTTCGCAGAAAACTCTTATGCATTGGGCATCAGGATTTGAACTATAAGAAAAAGTTCAGAAGCGCTCTAAGCCAACACGTTTCTGCGCTTGGACAGAACAAGGAAGCGATCTGGAGGAAGTCCGGAAGGAGTACGAGCAATGCTTGGGAAGACTTTGGGCTGAGCGGAGAAACAGCCCGACAGATAGCCCGCAGAGATAAGAACTGAGATGCCGACCACATCGGGCAGACAAATGAAAGGCGGCTCTTGCCAACCTGAGTACGGGTGCGAGAGTCGCTTTTCTGTGCTCCTCACTTCACAGCAATATTTATGGTGAATTGGCGCAGCGCACTGCATCAGCCATCACAGCGTGCTGCATACGTCATCGCAGCGTGCTGCGTTGGCCTTCGCACGGCACTGCATTTTTCATACGGCCATACTGCCATTACCACGTCCATCGCCTGCACAAGGATATCCGCCCCGCCGGCTTCCCTCCCCCAAAGAGCCTCTGCCCCCCAGGAAAGATTTTGGCGAAAACGAGCAAAGACATTGAGTTCACGCATTTCAAGCCTTTGACGAAGCGAAGAAGGCTCTTGGACGAGACACCATAGGCTTTTAGACAGAACGCCTTAGACTATCAGGCAAAGCGGAGGACGGTTTTTGAACAACACGCCTTAGACTACCAGACGATGCGAAGGAAGCTTTCTGCCGAAAGGACGAAGACCATTAGACAAAACTCAGAAGGACTTTGGGCGAAACAATTCGGGGCTTTGGACGAAGCAGAGAAGGCTTTTGAACGGAAATCTGGAAACCTTTGGACAAAACATTGGAACACGTTGGGATGAAACACTTTAGCCCCTTGGGCAAAGCGGTGGAGACTGGCGGGAAAAACAAAGAAGCCCTCTCCCAGGCCTCCTTGAAGGAAGGTGGATGGGAGAGGGAATATTCTTTGCTTCACCAAACTGGCTGTCATGCCACTGGTGCCAGTTCCCTAAGGCTTCCCTCGCGAGGAAGTGGGCGGGAACAGATGCTGTTCTTAGAATTCGCAGTTCTTGGGTGTGCGGGGGAAGGGAATCACGTCGCGGATGTTCTGCATGCCTGTCACGAAGAGAATCAGGCGCTCGAAACCGAGACCGAAACCGCCGTGGGGGCAGCTTCCGTACTTGCGCGTGTCGAGGTACCACCACATATCCTTCATGGGGATGTTGCGGTCCTCTATCTCGTGCATCAGTTTGCTATAGCTCTCCTCACGAACTGAGCCGCCGATGATCTCGCCTATCTGGGGGAAGAGAACATCGGTACCCTGTACGGTCTCTTCCTGCTCCACACCGTTGAGCACGGGCTTCTGGTCGTCTATCTTCATATAGAACGCCTTGATCTTCTTAGGGTAGTGGGTCATGATGACAGGGCGCTTGAAGTGCTCCTCCACCAGGTAGCGCTCGTGCTCGCTGGCCAGATCGTCGCCCCACGCACAGGGGAACTCGAACTTATGGCCTGCCTCGATGGCCTCCTGGAGTATCTTGATACCCTCGGTATAGTCCAGTCGGACGAACTCCGTAGAGAGCACACTCTCAAGACGCGCGATAAGACCCTTGTCAACCATCTTGTTTAGGAACTCCAGGTCTTCGCGGCAATTGTCCAATGCCCACCTAACGCAGAACTTGATGAAGTCCTCTTCGAGGTCCATCAGTTCGGGCAGGTCAATGAAAGCCACCTCGGGCTCTACCATCCAGAACTCGGCCAGGTGACGGGGAGTATTGCTGTTCTCGGCACGGAAGGTGGGGCCGAAGGTGTAGATGGAGCCCAGTGCCGTGGCTGCCAGTTCGCCCTCAAGCTGTCCGCTCACAGTGAGAGAAGCCTGCTTGCCAAAGAAATCATCGCTGTAGATAATGCTTCCGTTCTCGTCCTTCTTAAGGTCGTAGAGGTTCTTGGTGGTCACTTGGAACATCTGTCCGGCCCCCTCACAGTCGCTGGCTGTAATGAGAGGAGTGTGGAAGTAGTAGAATCCGTGCTGGTGGAAATAGCTGTGAATGGCCATGGCCATATTGTGTCGGATACGGAACACAGCGCCAAAGGTGTTGGTGCGGGGACGCAAGTGTGCCACCGTGCGGAGGTATTCCCAGCTGGCTCCTTTCTTCTGCAAGGGGTAAGTGTTGTCGCAGTCTCCCAGCACCTCGATGGCTGTGGCCTGTATCTCACTGGCCTGACCTGCAGCAGGGCTCTCTACTAAAGTGCCTGTCACACTCAGGCAGGCACCCGTAGTGATGCGGCGCAGTGTGTCCTCGGAAAACTTTGCATCGTCGCCCACAACCTGCACATTCTTGATGGTGCTGCCGTCGTTCATGGCCACAAAGAAGATTCCCTTGCTGCCGCGCTTGCTGCGCACCCATCCCTTCACGTTAATCTCGGCACCGAAGTCAGTGCGCTTCAGTGCGTCGGCTATCCTTGTCCTTTTCATCTTAGGATTGTTTGGTATTAAAGGTTCTGAGGTTTCAAGGACCACGGCCAACGCTCTGGGGCATTCCCCGAAGAGCGAAGTGACCTCTATCCTTAAAACCTCAAACCCTAATGTTATTATTCAAATGCACCCATGCGAAGCATGTTCACCTCCTGCTCTGTGAGGAATCTCCAGTCTCCGCGACGCACATTCTTCTTGGTCAGACCGGCAAAGAACACGCGGTCAAGCTTGAGCACCTTGTAGCCGAGGCTCTCAAAGATGCGGCGCACGATGCGGTTGCGGCCAGAGTGGATCTCGATGCCCACCTGCTTGCGATCAGTCTCGCTGGCATACTCTATTGCATCGGCACGTATCTCGCCATCGTCCAGAGTCACGCCGTCAGCGATAAGGCGCATGTCGGCTGCCGTGACGTTCTTGTCAAGCCATACGTGATATACCTTCTTCTTGAGGTACTGGGGATGCGTGAGCTTGCTGGCCAGTTCGCCATCGTTGGTCAGCAGCAGCACACCCGTAGTGTTCCTGTCGAGGCGGCCCACAGGATAGATGCGCTCGCGGCATGCATCCTTGACCAGGTCCATGACGGTCTTGCGGTTCTGGGGATCATCGCTGGTGGTCACATAGTCCTTGGGTTTGTTGAGCAGCACATACACCTTCTTCTCGATGCTTATCTGCTGGTCATGGAAGTGCACCACGTCTGAGCGCTTCACCTTAGTGCCCAGCTCGGTCACTATCTCGCCATTGACCTTCACTACGCCTGCTGCTATGAACTCGTCAGCCTCGCGTCGGCTGCACACCCCTGCATTGGCGAGATACTTGTTGAGGCGGATTGGCTCATCGGGATCAACGTGTGTCTCCTTGTACTCTATCTGTTTCTTCATGCTGTACTTGGCATGAGGATTGTAGTCGGCAGTGCGCTGACGGCGGTTGCCGCCACCATTGAAGCGGTTCTGCTGATAGCCTCCCTGCTGACGGGGCTGGTAGCCGCCCTCACGAGGCTGGCGTGCTCGGGGCTGATAGCCACCCTCGCCCTGCTGGCGGGACTGGAAGCCGCCCTCACGCTGGAAGCGGGGACGCTGCTGATAGCCACCCTCGCCCTGCTGGCGGGGCTGGTAGCCGCCCTCACGCTGGAAGCGGGGACGCTGCTGATAGCCACCCTCACCCTGCTGGCGGGGCTGATAGCCTCCCTCACGCTGGAAGCGGGGACGCTGCTGGTAGCCACCCTCACCCTGCTGGCGGGGCTGGTAGCCGCCCTCACGCTGGAAGCGGGGACGCTGCTGGTAGCCACCCTCACCGGTCTGGCCTGGCTGGTAGCCGCCCTCGCGCTGGAAGCGGGGGCGCTGCTGGTAGCCACCCTCACCCTGCTGGCGGGGCTGATAGCCTCCCTCACGGGTTGCGCCAGGCTGATAACTCCTTGTCTGTGTATCGCGGGAAGCATTGCTGCTGTATGCAGGACGGGCGATACGGGGGCGCAGCACGCGTCCATTGGCACCCATCTTCTTCTCGTCTGTGTTGTTGTCACCATTTGAAGGGCGATAGCCCTCACGGGCTTTACCCTCTGTGCCTTCGGAGAACTTCTCCTTCCAGCTTTCGTCTTCAGTACTCATTGTGTTTTCAGTGCTTTAGCGTTTCTCTAAAAATACTATTATCTCTCTTGTCTATCTTATATTCCTGTGTAAGTGTGGGGCGTGATGGCACGGAGTTCATCCTTTACGGACTCGCTCACATTCAGCTCCTCAATGAAGTTCTGTATGGTCTCGTGGCTGATGCCCTTGCCTGTGCGGGTGAGTGCCTTGAGCGCCTCATAGGGATGGGGGTAGGCTTCGCGGCGCAAGATGGTCTGTATGGCCTCGGCCACAACAGCCCAGCAGTTGTCCAGGTCGCGGTTGATGGCATCGGCATTGAGCACCAGCTTGCGCAAGCCTTTGAGTGTGCTCTGTATGCTGATGAGCATGTGACCCATGGGTACACCTATATTGCGGAGCACCGTACTGTCTGTCAGGTCGCGCTGCAGGCGGCTCACGGGCAGCTTGCCTGCCAGATGTGTGAGCAGGGCATTGGCCACGCCCAGGTTGCCCTCGCTGTTTTCGAAGTCGATGGGGTTGACCTTGTGGGGCATCGCACTGGAGCCCACCTCACCGGCCTTCACCTTCTGCCGGAAATATTCCATGGATACGTACTGCCAGAAATCGCGGTCGAGGTCGATGATGATGGTGTTGATGCGCTTCAGAGCATCGAAGACAGCGGCCAGGCAGTCGTAATTGCTGATCTGTGTGGTATATTGCTCGCGCTCGAGACCCAGTTTGTCGGCCACGAAGCTGTTGGCAAACTGGCGCCAGTCATACTGGGGGTAGGCCACGTGGTGGGCATTGAAATTGCCGGTGGCACCGCCGAACTTGGCAGTCAAAGGGCACTGGCGCAACATGTCAATCTGCCTGCGGAGACGGTATGCAAAGACCATCACCTCCTTGCCCAAGCGTGTAGGGCTGGCGGGCTGGCCGTGTGTCTTGGCCAACATGGGCACATTGTCCCACTCCTGGGCATACTGCTCCAGCTGGCCTACCAGTTCCTCCATCATGGGGAGATAGACTTCTGCCAGAGCCTCCTTGACGCTCATGGGCACGCTGGTGTTGTTGATATCCTGGGAGGTGAGACCGAAATGGATGAACTCCTTGAATGCATCGAGGCCACCGATGGCATCGAACTGCTCCTTGAGGAAGTACTCCACTGCCTTCACGTCGTGATTGGTCACCTGCTCGATAGACTTCACTCTGGCAGCACCCTCTTCGCTGAATGCCTGATAGATGGCACGCAGCTTCGGGAAGAGCTCCTGAGGGAAGGATGCCAGCTGGGGAAGCGGCAACTCGCACAGGGCAATGAAGTACTCCACTTCAACCCGCACGCGATAACGTATCAAGGCATACTCTGAGAAATAGGCGGCCAGCGGCTCGGTCTTTCCGCGATAGCGGCCATCAACGGGCGATATCGCTGTCAACAAATCCAACTCCATATAAGACAGACTAACTTTTATGTTCTTACGTATTACGCCGCAAAGATACGGCTTTTTCGTTTCACAACACACATAAGAGCAAAGAAATAGAGCAGAAGAGGAGAGATTAACCTCTCTTAAGACCCACTTGGCACTATGGCGGAAAATGCCGGATGCCATCAGAAGGAATACCGATGCGAGAGTCGGACACCGAGAATCGGGGCAGTCGCCGCTGTTCTGAACTGTATGACAGACTGGGCAAAGGCCAGTACAAGAAGAAGGAAAACAGCTGGGGTACAAAGGCTTGGCCATGCGAAACCAGCACGGAGCCTTGGCTATGGGCAGGGAAAGGGATTCGTTGGTCTTCTTCAGGTGTCACAACAAGGCAACACGGGTCAGTTGCAGCACTGCCCCACCGCCTTCGGGTGTGCCGACCACGATTCTCCAACCAAGGGGGCAGCATTTTGCTTCAAAAAGCGCATTGCGCTGCGATGCTTGATGCAGCGTGCTGCGATGACCATCGCAGCGCACTGAGTCGGCGCATGCACCGCGTTTCGTTTTCCGGGCCAACGTTTTCCGTCTGTTCGCAGAGCGGACCCTACGGTTCAACTCGACCTGGGACACCGACCCTACAATCCTGCTCATGCATCCTGCATATTCTGTTTCATCGGGGCAAAGAACACAACAGACGTTTCCGCGCATTCCTCTCCATTGTCCAAAGAAAGCTCTCCAAATCGCTGACAAGACCCAGTCCTTTGTCCAAAGAAAAATCTCCAAATCACCAACAAAGGACGTCCCTTTGCTCAAAGAAAGACTCTCCAAAATGCCGCCAAGCCCCATCCCCTTTGTCCAAAGAAGTTCTACTAACAGTCTGCGCGTTCCGCTTCATCGCCCCTAACAATTTTCTTGTCCGTCAAAGCGAAGCCATTGGAAGCAGGAAAAGCCGGTGGCCTGCCCTATCTTGAATGGGTTTGCCACCGGCTTATTGCTATCCTCCCCCACCCCGCCAGACGGAATCCATCTGCAAAAGCAACAGGCAGGGAGAGTAAAAGAATTTACTTGGTACCGAAACGCTCTGACTGTGAACTGATGAGGGCGGCGTCCTCGAAGTAGTTGAGCTTCATGGCGCGGCGCACCTCGTCCATGGTCTCCACGGCAGCCTCGCGGGCCTTCTCACAGCCCTGCTTGAGGATGTCATATACGGCGGGGATGTCACTTTCGAACTCTGCACGGCGCTGACGGATGGGCTCCAAGGTGTCCTGCAGGATGTTCATCAGCAACTTCTTGCATTTCATGTCGCCCAGACCGCCACGTGTATAGTGGTCCTTCATCTCCTGCAACGTTTCATAGTCCTTCATGCAGCAATGCACCATTTCGTCGGTAGCGAACGCATCGAGGTAGGTGAACACGGCATTACCTTCAAGGTGACCGGGGTCGCTCACCTGCAGATGCGTGGGGTCGGTGTACATGCTCTTCACCTTGCGGCACACCTCATCGGCCGAGTCACTCAGGTAGATGCAGTTGCCCAGGCTCTTGCTCATCTTGGCCTTGCCGTCCGTACCGGGCAGACGCAGGCAGGCGGCATTGTTGGGCAGCAGAATCTCAGGTTCCACCAGGGTGGGGCCATAGATATTGTTGAAGCGGCGCACTATCTCGCGGCACTGCTCCAACATGGGTTCCTGGTCTTCACCGGCAGGTACCGTGGTGGCCTTGAAGAGGGCGATGTCGGCAGCCTGGCTGATAGGATAGGTGAAGAAACCCACGGGGATGCTGTCGCCGGAGAAGCCTCGCATCTTCACCTCAGTCTTCACCGTAGGGTTACGCTGCAGGCGGCTCACGCTCACCATGTCCATAAAGTAGAACGAGAGTTCGCACAGCTCAGGTATCTGACTCTGTATGAAAAGGGTGCTGCGATTGGGATCGAGACCGGCCGCCAGGTAGTCCAGTGCCACCTCGATTACGTTCTGGCGCACCTTCTCGGGGTTATCTATATTGTCGGTCAAAGCCTGAGCATCGGCCTCGAAGATGTAAATCTTGTCATACTCACCACTGTTCTGCAACTCCACACGACGACGGAGCGAGCCCACATAATGGCCTATATGCAACTTGCCGGTAGGGCGATCTCCCGTCAGGATGATTTTCTGTTTTGTTTCCATATATGTTTATTGTATTCTTGTATCTGTCTGTTCAACCGAATAGTTTGTCTATCTGCGCCTGCTGCACTATGGAGACGATGGTCTTGCCGGTAGGCGTCATATTGGGGTTGGTGCACTGGAAGAGGTCATTGATCAGGCTGTCCATCTCGTGTACCGACAGCAACTGGCCTGTCACCACAGCAGTGCTGCGTGCCATCACCAGCGCCAGGCGGTGGCGCATCTCGTGCTCCATGCCTGTATCCTTTTCCTTGGCCGTCTCTATCATCAGCGTCAGCACAGGCACCGGATTCATCTCGCCCAGGTCGGCTGGCACCGCCTGGATGGAGTAGGAGCCGCCACCGAGATCGCTGATATCGAAGCCCATGAGCATGAGGTCATCGGTGATGTGCTGCAGGATGACGCTGTCGGATGGCGACACAGTGATCATCTCGGGGAAGAGGAGCCTCTGCCCCGTGGTGTTCTTGCTCTCCATCTGGCGCATATATTTGTCATAGAGCACCCTCACGTGTGCTCTGTGCTGATCTACAATCATCAGTCCCGACTGCACGGCAGTGAGGATATACTGACCGCGAAACTGGAAGTGCTCCACGCTGCGGTCGGCCGTATCAAGTTCCTCGTCGTCGAAAAGGTTGTCCTGCGGCTGCTCGTCCGGAATCTCGGGGGCAGGTGCGGCATGGGCCTGGTCGAGCCCTTCGTAGAGAGCCTGCCAGTCAACAGGTGCCTGCTGGCGCGGCTGGCTGTGGAAGGGATTGTAGGTCACATCCACCTGCACCTGGGGTGCCTGCACCGAGGAGAGTCCTTCTGTGTCAAACACAGGAATGTCGGGCCTGCCCTCCACGTCGAAGTCGATGGTGGGGATAGCGTTGAAGCGACCCAGCGTATCACGCACCGCAGCCACTATTATCTGCCAGATGGCCGACTCGTTCTCGAATTTGACCTCTGTCTTGGTGGGGTGTATGTTGACATCCACATTGGCGGGATCGATGTCAAAGAACAGGAAGTATGGTATCTGCTCGCCTTCGGGAATGAGATGATTGAAGGCTTCCATGACCGCCTTATGGAAGTAGGGATGGCGCATGTAGCGGCCGTTGACAAAGAAGTACTGCGCTGCGTTCTTCTTTCTGGCGGCCTCAGGCTTGCCCACGAAGCCCTTTATGTTGGCCAACGAGGTCTCCACATGCACATCAAGCAGTTGGCTGTCGAGCCTCTTGCCAAAGACCGACACCACCCTGCTTCGCTGCGTTCCGCGCTCGAGTTTAGAGAGGAGCGTATCGCCATGAGTGAGGGAGAATGAGATGTCGGGGTTGACCAGAGCCACACGCTCATACTCCTGCACGATATTGTTCATCTCAGTCTGGTTGGACTTGAGGAACTTTCTTCGTGCAGGTACATTGTAGAAGAGATTGCGCACCTCGAAGTTGCAGCCCACAGGGCAAGAGCACATCTCCTGCGACACCACCTCGGAACCGTCGATGCTGAGCGAGATTCCCAGTTCGCTGTCAGCCACACGCGTCTTGAGCCTCACCTGCGACACTGCGGCTATGGATGGCAGCGCCTCGCCACGGAAACCCATTGTGTGCAGGGTGAAGAGGTCCTCCACCCGACGGATCTTAGAGGTTGCGTGACGCTCAAAAGCAAGCCGCGCATCAGTCTGCGTCATGCCCTTGCCGTCATCGATGACCTGTATGGAGGTGCGCCCGGCGTCTGTTATCACCACATCTATATGGGAAGCCCCAGCATCCACTGCGTTCTCCATCAGTTCCTTGATGACGGAGGACGGACGCTGTACTACCTCTCCGGCCGCTATCTGATTGGCCACCGAGTCGGGAAGAAGATGAATGATATCCATCGGCTACTCTTTTGTGTCTGTTTCTCTACTATTATATATTATGTATGTCCAAAGGGCTGCACCACATCTCTCAACAGGTGGAGTTATTGCCTCCAAGGGACTGCCTCATGTCTTTCAAAAGGCGAGGCCGTTGTTCCCAAGGGGCTACCTCACATTTCGAGACAGGTGGGGCTATTGGTTCCAAGGGGCTACCTCACATCATTTAATAGGTGGTACCGCTGAGCAGGAAGCGCCACACAAGCATCAGCGCCAGCAGGAGCACTATCACCACAGGCCATCCCATGCGGAAAGACGATTCCTTGTGACGCTGGACGCGAGGTGTATATTGCCCGAACTTACCCTTGAACTTGGCTGGGTCATAGGGCTTATTCTCCTCCTCGAGCATGCCTTGTTCGCGCTTCACATCACGCACCAACTTCTCAAGCTTCTCGCGGCTCTCGTCGGTATAGATATGTACGGAACGGAACTTACGCGGCTTTCTTGTATTGAACATTCCCATAACCTATTTCTTTTTGATGTTTGAAAGTTTCTGCTTAGGAGCCTCCCTGCGGGTTATCTTCTTCAATTCAGAGCCCGCCTTCTTGGGTCTCCATTCAAAGATATCGTGCTTGTCCACTGGTCGCACATAGTCAAACCATGCGAAGTTCTCCACATAGAGCATGTCGGCAGGGATGAGCGGGATGGGATAGAAGCTACCCGTAGCGGCCGGCATCCATATCTTGTCCACCTTGCGATCCTTGAGGAATATCTTGAGGAATGTGGTCTCTGTACGGTTCATGTCTGCCAGGATGCTGTCCTCACCCATGTGGAAATAGTTTACATACACATTGCCGATGGACGTAGAGAGATATACCTCGCCATCCCTAAAGTACGTATGCATCTCATTGCCCGTTATCTGATTGTAATGGATGCTGTCCAACCGCTCCACCGAAAGGGCCTGGCGGAGTACCTGCACGCTGTCGATGGTGCTGTCGTTGAAGAATGCCTTGATCTCCTCACCCAGCAGCTGTTGTCCTTCCTGCCACAAGATGGGGTCGTGGTACATGGTCATCACGGAGTCCTGACCGTTGAATACCAATGAATCACACACGGCCTGGATGTCGCGGCGGTACGCTCTCATGTGCCTGTAAGCGTGCATCACGCGATAGACACTGTCGGTGCGGATGTTATAGGTGAACACCTTGAAGGTGTCGGCATGCGCATAGAGGGTATCTTTCTGCGAGAAGTCGATGGCAACGGCACTGTCTGCGGCCTCGGAGTAACCCGTGCTGTCATTGTATAGACAATAGTTGCCCGTGAACATGTTCTTGTTTGCGGCATCGGTATAAACGATGTTGCCGAAGGCTTTTCCCACCTTGTGCTCGCCATCCCACACCACACTGTCGCCCACCAGACGCTTGCCCTCATTGGTGAGGATGCTCCTGTTGAGCAGATACGAAAGGTTTGCCTTCGAGTCGTAATAGCCGAGCTCGGAGTAGATGTGGCTGCTTCCATGCTCGATGTTGGAGGGTCCAACGATGTGGGCAATGCCTGTGCCGGTATTATAATGCAGGGTGTCAGATACCAAGGTGGTCTGTGCGCTGCGTGGCGGAGCAGGGTTCACCAGCTTCACATTATAGTTGAACACTGCCTCGCGTGTGGCTGGAGTGTATTCTCCCCAGTCGCTCGTGAGCTCATTCTCCTGGTCGAGCAGGCGTCCGCCCTCGAAGAAGTAGCCCATGCCATAGAGCTTGTCATAGTCGAGACTATCGGTGTAGAGGGTGCTCTCGCGGTGTCGCAGCACCACATTACGGCGCACCCGGGCTATCTGGTCAAGGCCGTTATAATAGAGTATCTCGCCTGTGAGCGAAAGGGTATCGCCCTGCACCATCCTTACATGGCCGTAGGCATCAAAGGAGTTGGTGGCTTTGAAGAACAACGCACTGTCGCAGTACATGAGCACATCATCGTGCCGGAACTGCACATTGCCCACCAGGAACTGCGCGTCAGGCCTTATATGGTCATCGAAATACAGTTTATCGGCATGCAGCAAGTACACCTGACTGCTGGAGTTCTCCTTGCTCCGGCTGTCGGTGGAAGCCCGTTTGACGGGAGGCATGGCTCCAAGCAGACATACGCCAAACAGTGCTATCAGACATACGAGACTTACTCTACGGTTCATCTCACTTCACCCATCCAGGATACTGAAACTCGCAGTCGCGCCAGTCAGGATTGATGCGTATGTAGGTGCTCTTCTGTTTCTCCTTGATCCAACTGAGGATGCGCTCCTGACTTCGCTGGTTCTCCACCACGTCCTTGAGCACTTGGAAGTCCTCGGCAATGTTGGCCCGATGCGACTTGATGCGGCTCTTCAGGCGGACAAGGGCGCATACAGTGCTTCCTTTAGAGTTGACCATGGTGAAGGGCTTGGAGATTTCGCCCGTCTGCATACCCTCTACCACACGCGCCAGATCACTGGAGACAGCCGACAACTCGCTCATCTCAAAGCGGGTGGTGCGGTCTCCGTTCTCCTTGGTATTGGTCAGGATGCCATGGTTGTTGCGCGAGTCCTTGTCATCAGAGGCAAAGAGCACAGCATTCTCAAAGCTTATCTTCTGGGTGCGGATATCTTCGGCAATGGAGTCGAGATGCGCCATGGCAGTATCGATATCGGCCTGCGCCACCTCGGGACGCTTGAGGATATGGCGGCACTTGAGCTTATCGCCACGCTTCTCAATGAGCTGTATGATGTGATAGCCGAAGTCACTTTTCACTATCTTGCTCACTTTGGAGGGGTCGGTAAGGGAGAAAGCCACATTGGCAAATGCGGGGTCCAACTCGCCACGGCCCATAAAGGGGAGCTCGCCACCCTGCCTGGCGCTTCCGGGGTCCTCGCTATAGAGCCGTGCCAAGGTGCCAAAGGAGGTGGAGCCATTGCTCACCCTCTCGGCATAGCTACGCAAGATGTCCTTCACGCGGTCTATCTCCTCCTGCTTGATGCGAGGCTGGAGCACCAGCACCTGCACCTCCACCTGAGTGGGGATGAGGGGCAGGCTGTCCTCGGGAACGTCCTTGAAGAAGCGGCGCACCTCGGCAGGGGTGACCTTGATATCGGAGGTCAGCTGGTCACGCATCTTGCGTGCCGTGAGCTCGCTCTTGTATTGGTCAAAGAGTTCCTCGCGTATCTGCTTCATGTTCATCTGCATGTACTCTTCGAGCTTCTCCTTTGACCCTGCCATGAGCACCTTCTCGTTGATGTCCTGCTCCACGTATGGGTTCACCTCAGCATCGGTCACCTCGATGCTGTCGATGGCGGCCTGATGGAGGAAGAGTTTCTGTACGGCCAGCTGCTCAGGGATGACGCAGTAGGGGTTGCCGCTTATTGAACTGCCATACTCATTGCGCCGCTTCTCCACGTCGGAGCGCAGTATGGGCTCGTCGCCCACCACCCAAACGATTTCATCCACCACATTCTTCTGTGCGAGCGATGTGACTGCAGAGAGGAACGCGGCAAGGAGCAGAATATACTTATTGCCTTTTCTCATAAAAGTCTAATCAATGTTTGTTCACTGTCTTGAGTGCCTCGGAGTCTATCTCCACAGTGTAGCGCTGGCGGAGCTCCTTGACGAAAGCCTCCTCGCGGTGGCGCTGGTAGTCGCCTACAAGCTGGTTGCTCACGTCGGTCCACTCCTTGGGGCCCTTCTTGAGCACCTTTCCCACAACGGCCACATAGGGGAATCCGGTCATCTCCTTCACTTCGGCCTTCTTGTCCTTGAATGCCAGACGATCAACCTGACCGTTCTCGCCCTTGACAAACATGCGGTGTTCCATACGCACGGTCACGCTGTCCTTGTTGAACTGATGGCGGATGCTGTCTGTCCAGTGGCTCTCATCCACCTTCTTCAGAGCCTTCTTCACGGCCTTCACATCCCGGGCGTTCTGGCAATAATAGAGCACTCCGCGGAAATGCGGTTCGCTCCACGCATACTTTTTCTTATTGGCCTTGAAGAACTTCTTCATGCCTGCGGTGTCGGTCTTGGCTGGCTCCCACACCTCGCGCGAGCATTCTTCGAAGAGGAGCAGGCCCTCATAGTATTCCTGCACGAGGTACTTCAGGCTGGCATCCTGGGCACAGAGGCGCTCGGTCTCCTCGTCCAGAATCTGTTCCACAGTCTTCTGGGAACCTGACTGCTCCACCAGCGAATCGAGCACGTTGGCCGACAGCTGGTTCTCCAGACCCTGGCTCTCCAGGTAACGCTGTATGTTGGGCTTGAGCTGCTCGTAGGTCTCGAGAGGCTTCTTGCCCATGAGCTTGACCACATGATAGCCCACCGTGGAGAGGAACGGCTCGGAGTACTTGCCCACCTCAAGCGAATAGACCACGTCTTCAAACTCCTTCAGAGTCTGGTTGGGGCCGATCCAGGGGAGCATGCCGCCGTGTACGGCAGTCTGCGGATCCTGCGACACCTGCTTGGCCAACTCGCCGAAGTCGGCTCCCGACTGCAATGCGGCATAGACAGAATCGATGCGCACCTTGACAGCCTCCTGCTCCTGCTGGCTGGCGTTCTGCGGTACACGCAGGAATATGTGGGCCGGCTGAACCAGCTCTTTGCCGCCCAGACTGGCCAGAATATGGTCGTAATAGGCGCGGCACTCCACATCTACAGCCCCGGCAGGGATGAGCATGGGGCGTATCTGCTGGTCGCGATAGAGGCGGAACTCCTTCTGGAAACTGCTCAGAGTGTCCAGGCGGGCATCCTTGGCCGCCATCACCTTCAGCTTGTAGTCGGCATAGAGCTGTGCGTATTCCTCCACACTCTTCTTATCTACTACGCCTTCGGAGTTGTTC
Source organism: uncultured Prevotellaceae bacterium (assembly GCA_900543815.1). Lineage (GTDB taxonomy): Bacteria > Bacteroidota > Bacteroidia > Bacteroidales > Bacteroidaceae > Physcousia. The sequence continues at coordinate 47,961 of UQST01000001.1, read as the reverse complement.
TTATTGTAATTGTACTCAAACTCACTGCGGAGCACGGGCTGCCCATTCACGCGCATCACCACGGGGTCATCCTGCGCATGAAGGCTTGCACCGCACACCAGTGAGAACAGAAGCAGCAGGGTCTTCTTCATTTGTCTGTATGGGTTGGTTACTGAGGACGGCTGTAGTTGGGAGCCTCACTGGTGATAGTCACATCGTGGGGATGGCTCTCCAGCACGCCGGCATTGGTTATACGCACAAACTTGGCATCGTGCAGAGCCTCGATGGTGTTGGCTCCGCAATAGCCCATACCACTGCGCAGGCCGCCGATGAGCTGGTAGATGACCTCCTGCACAGAGCCCTTGTAGGGCACACGACCGGCGATGCCTTCGGGTACCAGCTTCTTGGCATCCTTCACGCCAGCCTGGAAGTAGCGGTCCTTGCTGCCGCACTCCATGGCCTCCAGCGAACCCATGCCGCGATAGCTCTTGAATTTACGGCCGTTGTAAATGATGGTATCGCCGGGACTCTCCTCGGTGCCGGCCACCAGCGAGCCAATCATCACGCAGTAGCCACCTGCTGCCAGAGCCTTGACCACGTCACCGCTGTAGCGCAGACCACCGTCGGCAATGAGGGGCACACCAGTACCCTGCAGGGCACTTGCCACATCGTAGATGGCGCTCAACTGGGGTACACCCACACCTGCCACTACACGTGTGGTGCAGATGCTGCCCGGACCGATACCCACCTTGACACCGTCGGCACCGGCCTCTGCCAGCATGCGTGCAGCCTCGCCAGTGGCCACGTTGCCCACCACGATATCCACGTTGGGGAAATTCTGCTTGGCTTCCTTGAGCTTCTCTATCACGTACTTGCTGTGTCCGTGGGCGGTGTCGATCACGATGGCATCCACTCCGGCATCCACCAGAGCCTGCATGCGCTCCAGGGTATCGGTGGTCACACCCACACCGGCAGCCACACGAAGGCGTCCCAGATTGTCCTTGCAGGCCATGGGCTTGTCCTTGGCCTTGGTAATGTCCTTGTATGTAATGAGGCCCACAAGCTTGTTGTCCTCATCCACCACAGGCAACTTCTCAATCTTGTTCTCCTGCAGAATCATGGCTGCAGCGGCCAGGTCAGTCTTGGCATGCGTGGTCACCAGGTTCTCGCTGGTCATCACCTCCACGATGGGACGCTTCATGTTCTGCTCGAAGCGCAGGTCACGGTTGGTCACGATACCCACCAGATGACGCTCGCCATCCACTACAGGTATGCCACCGATATGGTACTCGGCCATGAGGGCAAGCGCATCCTCTACTGTCCCATCGCGACGGATGGTCACGGGGTCGTAGATCATACCATTCTCGGCACGCTTCACGATGGCCACCTGACGAGCCTGTTCCTCGATGCTCATATTCTTATGGATCACACCGATACCGCCTTCACGGGCGATGGCAATAGCCATGGTCGATTCGGTGACAGTGTCCATAGCGGCTGTCACAAACGGAATCTTGAGTTCGATGTTGCGCGAGAAGCGCGTGGTCAACTCCACTGTGCGGGGCAGCACTTCTGAATAAGCGGGAATCAGCAGGACGTCGTCATAGGTAAGACCGTCCATTACAATCTTGTCTGCAATAAATGATGCCATAACCTTTAGTTTATATTGCGTGCAAAGATATGAAAATTTATTGAGGGCGGGAATTGTTTGCGCCACTTGATTTTGCGCACTCCTCCTTTTTATGCTTTTTTTTGAAAAAGAGGGTGAAGAACGCTCCTGAATGTCACCCGATCCGATGGAGGGACCGGGGCAGAAGCATGACCTCCCCCACAAGGATGGATTGAAGGAATCCGGGGATGATTTTGGACGGGATTATGCATAGCGGTGCATGTGGCAACGCAGCGTGCTTCGACGGGCATCGCAGCGCGCTGCATCCGCCATTGCAGCGCGCTGCGGTTTCTGGAGCAACCATCCGGGGTCAATCCCTCTGCACGACAGGCCATGCCCATGGGGGCTGTGAGCCATACGTTTCCACATGCTCATGCCCACCAGGCGCCCCTTCTCCCAAATTTCCAGAGATGCGCTGAAAAAGACTGCCGCCCCGCTGGAATATCCAGCGGGGCGGCAGGTGTGATATTCCGTAAGCCGGCAGGCGGGTCAGTTGGCATAGTCGGAGAGGAACTGGACACGCACCAGGCGCACCTCCTCCTCGGTGTATTCACCGCCCAGCTCATCCAGTGCCTCATCGAGGTCATCGGTCTCGGAGTCCTCGAGGAAGTAGTCGTAGATGTCCTCCACGTGGTCCTCGTCGAGCGCCTCATCCAGGTAATACTTGATATTCAGTTTGGTACCGCTATACACGATAGCCTCTATCTCATCGAGCAGCTCCTCCATGCTGAGCCCCTGGGCATGCGCCAGGTCATCGAGCATCACGCGGCGGTCGATGGCCTGTATGATATCCACCTTGCGCTTGCTCTTGTTTACCAGTGTGCGCACACGCAGGTCATCCACGGGTTGGATGTCGTTCTCCTCGCAATAGTCCTGTATGAGCTGGCAGAACTTCTTGCCGTAGCGGAGCACCTTTCCCTCGCCCACTCCGCGCACGTTCTGCAGTTCCTCGAGCGTGGTAGGACAGAAGGTGGCCATATCCTCAAGCGATACGTCCTGGAAGATAACGTAGGGCGGCACCTCCTTCTCCTTGGCAATGTCGCTGCGCAAGCCGCGCAGCATGGAGAGCAGAGCTTCATTGAGCACCGAAGTCTCGCCGTCGGCAGAGTCATCGCCTGCGTCAAACTCCACATCCTCAAGCATCTGGAAGGGTGTAGGATGCTTGAGGAACTCCTTTCCTGCTGCGGTCAGACGGAGCAGTCCATAGTTCTCCACTTCCTTTTCCACATAGCCGGCTATCATGGCCTGACGTATGAGGGAGTTCCAGAAGTGCGCTTCGTGGTTGTCGCCACAGCCGAAGCACTCCAGTTCGCCGTGCCTGTGGGCCTGCACCTCATCGGTCTCGCGGCCGGTGAGCACATCGGTCACATAATTGGCCTTGAACTTATCCTTGAGGGCAGCCAGCACGGTGAGCAGGTGGCGCAGGTACTCTGTGGCCTCCACCCGATTGTGGGGATGGCGGCAGTTGTCGCAGTTGTCACAATTGTCGCGCCCGTACTCCTCGCCAAAGTAATGGAGCAGGAACTTGCGTCGGCACACCGATGTCTCGGCATAGGCGGCTGTCTCCTGGATGAGCTGCCGGCCTATGTCCTGCTCCGACACGGGCTTTCCTTCCATGAACTTCTCCAGCTTGCGCACGTCCTTGGGCGAGTAGAAGGTGAGGCAGATGCCCTCTCCCCCATCGCGGCCGGCACGCCCGGTCTCCTGGTAGTAGCCCTCGAGGCTCTTGGGTATATCGTAATGTATGACGAAACGCACGTCGGGCTTGTCAATGCCCATGCCGAATGCGATGGTGGCCACGATGACATCCAGGCGCTCCATGATGAAGTCGTCCTGGGTCTGGCTCCTCACCTGGGAATCCATACCGGCGTGGTAGGCGCGCGCATTGATGTTGTTGGCACGCAGCACCTCGGCCAGCTCCTCCACCTTCTTGCGGCTCAGGCAGTAGATGATACCGCTCTTGCCCTTGTGCTGGAGGATGAAGCGTATGATGTCCTTCTCCACATTGGCGGTCTTGGGACGCACTTCGTAATAGAGGTTGGGGCGGTTGAATGAGCTCTTGAACTCCACCGCATCCATGATGCCCAGGCTCTTCTTGATGTCACCGCGCACCTTGTCGGTGGCAGTGGCCGTGAGTGCAATGACGGGCGCCACGCCTATCTGGTTGACCAGCGGACGTATGCGACGGTACTCGGGACGGAAGTCATGGCCCCACTCAGAGATGCAATGCGCCTCATCCACGGCGTAGAAACTGATTTTCACGCCCGAGAGGAACTCCACGTTCTCCTCCTTGGTCAGCGATTCGGGGGCTACATACAACAACTTCGTGCGGCCCGACATCACTCCCTGCCGTACCGCATCCACCTGCGCCTTGCTGAGCGAGGAGTTGAGGAAATGCGCCACATCGTCATTGTCACTCACCATGCGCACCGCATCAACCTGATTCTTCATCAATGCGATGAGGGGGGAGATGACAATGGCCGTGCCCTCCATAAGCAGAGCAGGCAACTGGTAGCAGAGAGACTTGCCGCCGCCCGTAGGCATAAGCACAAATGTATCCTTCCCACGAAGCACATTCTTGATGATTGCTTCCTGGTCGCCTTTGAATGCATCGAAGCCGAAATAACGCTTCAACTCGGCTGTGAGATTGATCTTATCTATATCCATCACGCAGTATTAGTCTCCTACAAAGATAAGACAATTTGGTTGCTTTCCAAATTTATAACGGTGTTTTTTTCGCAAAAGGGCGTTAATAGGCGGTTTACAAAGCGTAAGAGGGGTGCCCGCAACATATTCGGGCACCCCTCTTAGGGTTTTGTCTCTTGCCGGCTATGGCTGTTCAGGCCAGAAGCTGCTGCGATTTCTCCAACTGCTTACGGGCATAGTCGGCAGTGATGACCAGCTTCTTGCTCTTGCACGAAGGGGCATCAAACTGTGCGTCTATCATAATGGCCTCCATGATGCTGCGCAGTCCGCGGGCACCCAGTTTGTACTCCACGGCCTTATCCACCACGTAGTCAAACATCTCGGGCTCGAATGAAAGGTCGATGCCATCCATTTTGAAGAGTTTGACCTGCTGCTTCACGATAGAGTTCTTGGGCTCTGTGAGGATATTGCGCAGCGCCTGCTTGTCCAGAGGATTGAGGTAGGTGAGCACGGGCAGGCGACCGATAATCTCGGGGATCAGGCCGAAACTCTTGAGGTCCTGCGGCTGGATGTACTTCATGAGGTTCTTGGTGTCGATGCGCTGCACGTTCTGCACGCTGTCGAAGCCCACCACATGGGTGTTCAGACGCTGGGCTATCTTGCGCTCGATGCCGTCGAAGGCTCCGCCGCAGATGAACAGGATGTTGCGTGTATCCACGTGGATGTAGTCCTGGTCGGGGTGCTTACGGCCTCCCTTGGGCGTTACATTGACCATAGAACCCTCGAGCAACTTCAACAGTCCCTGCTGTACGCCTTCACCGCTAACGTCGCGCGTGATGCTGGGATTGTCGCTCTTGCGTGCTATCTTGTCTATCTCGTCGATGAAGACAATGCCTCGCTGGGCTGCATCAACGTCATAGTCGGCCACCTGAAGCAGGCGGCTGAGGATGCTCTCCACGTCTTCGCCCACGTAGCCAGCCTCGGTGAAGACCGTGGCATCCACAATGGTGAAGGGCACCTTGAGCAGTTTGGCGATTGTGCGGGCCAGCAGCGTCTTGCCGGTTCCCGTGGAACCAACCATCACGATATTGCTCTTCTCAATCTCCACACCGTCATCGGTGGTGTCCTGCATCAGCCTCTTGTAGTGGTTATAGACCGATACGGCGAGATATCGCTTGGCATCGTCCTGTCCTATGACGTACTGGTCGAGGTAATCCTTTATCTCGTGAGGCTTGGGCAGCTCCTCCAACTTCAGATTCACAGCCTTTCCCTTGCCAGCCTGCGGGAAGTTGGCAAGCAGCACCTCATTGGCCTGGTGCACGCACTCATCGCAGATGCAACTGCCATCCACGCCTGTCAACAGGAGTCCCACTTCCGACTCCTTACGGCCACAGAACGAGCAGTGGCGTCCGGTTCTTTTTGCTCCTCCTGCCATCTTATGCCTTCTCGTTTTTGCTATAGATGCGGTCTATCATGCCATACTCCAGCGCCTCCTGCGATGTCATCCAGTAATCGCGGTCACTGTCAGCCCACACCTTGTCATAATCCGTATGCGAGTGTTCGGAGATGATAGCGTATAACTCCTTCTTCAGTTTCTGTATCTCGCGGGCAGTTATCTCGATGTCACTGGCCTGTCCCTGCGCTCCACCCAGGGGCTGGTGTATCATGACACGGCTGTGGCGCAGCGCTGCACGCTTGCCCTCAGTGCCTGCCACGAGCAGAACCGCCGCCATGCTGGCTGCCATGCCTGTGCATATGGTGCTCACATCACTGCTGATGAACTGCATGGTATCGTAGATGCCCAGACCAGCATAGACGCTTCCGCCGGGACTGTTGATGTAGATGCTGATGTCCTTTCCTGGGTCAACGCTGTCGAGATAGAGCAGCTGGGCCTGCAGTGTATTGGCTGTATAGTCGTCTATCTGCGTGCCGAGGAAGATGACGCGGTCCATCATGAGACGGCTGAAAACGTCCATCTGAGTCACATTGAGCTGCCTCTCCTCCAGGATATAGGGGTTCATGTACTGGTTCTGCATGCTCACCACATCGTCCAGCACCATCCCGCTCATGCCCAGATGGCGGGTTGCATATTTTCTGAAATCGTTGTCCATAATGCGGTTGATAGGTTTATTTGGGGCATTGGGGACGGTTCCACAGGCGGAATCGTCCCCAATGTTACTCATTATATATACTATGCGTGCGCGCACGCACGCATGTGCGCGAGGTGGCTTAAGCCTCCTTCTCGCTCATCATCTTGTTGAACTCGTCCATGGTCACCTGCTTGTGGTTGAGCTTGACAACAGCCTTGGCCTTCTCCACAATCTTGTTCTCCACGGCGCGAGTCACGAGAGCCTCGGCCTGCTGCTCGTTCTTGAGCATCTCGTTGGCATAGTGTGTGAGTGCATCCTCGGGCACGTTGGTCATGCCATACTGCGCAAACTGCATGCGTGTAGCCATCTTGGCAGTCTCGAGCACGTCCTCCTGCTGGATCTTCACCTCCAGTTGGTCGCACAACTGTTCCTTGATGAGGTGCCATGTCAGCTCGTCGAGGCTGGGCTTGAAGTTGCGCTCGATGTACTCATCATCCTTGTCCTTGTTGTTGAGCTTCATAATGCGCTTGAGCATCTCCTCGGGATACTGCAGTGTGCCAATGCGCTTTGTGAGGTAAGCACGCAGGTCGCGGGCGAACTTGAACTCGCTATCAGCGGCAAAGTCCTGCTTCATGCTCTCGGCGATGCTTGCGCGGAACTCCTCCTCGCCATTCACCTTGCCCTCGCCCAGAATCTTGTCGAAGAGCTCCTGGTTGACCTCTGCAGGCACGAAGCGAGTGATTTCCGTCACCTGGTAGCTGAAGTCTGACTTGGCCTCGGCAGCCTGCTCCTTGGTGATGCCCAGCAGACTTGACACCTCCACGTCATTGTTGTCATAGGCCTTTGCCAGATTGATGACAATCACGTCATTGACCTTCAAGCCATTGAACTTGGCCTTCTCCTCATCGTTCTTCATGTAGCCGGGCAGCATCACTGCATCCTCCTTCTGGAGTCCGCCCTCCACGGGCTGTCCGTCCTCGCCGAGCTGTGTGAGGATACCCTTCACCATATCGCGCTCCTCGTAGGAATCTACCTTGCTGTACTCGCCGGCGCGCTGTGCATACACCTGCACCTGCTTATCTACCATGGCATCATCCACTGTGATGTCGTAGTAGTCGAGCTCGTCCTTGTCGCTCACCTTGGCATCGAACTCAGGAGCGAGTGCCACGTCGAACACGAAAGTGAAGTCCTCCTGTGTATCGAAGTCGATGGCAGGGGTCTTCTCTTCGTTGGGCAGAGGCTCGCCCAGCACGTTGATCTTCTCGTCGTGGATATATTTGGTCAGTTCTTTACCCAGAATCTTGTTAACCTCCTCAGCGGTGATTTCTGTGCCAAAGCGCTTCTTCAGCAGGCCCATGGGCACCTGTCCGGGGCGGAAGCCAGGCATCTGGGCCTTCTTGCGGAAGTCCTTCAGGGCCTTGTTAACGTTCTCCTCGTAGTCTGCCTTCACCAGCGAAAGGGTCAGCAGGGCGTTCACTTCATTTACTTTCTCGAATGAAATATTCATCGTTGCTATATGTTTGTTATTATCTTATGTACTCTGTCTGTCTTTGCAAAAATGCGTGCAAAGATACTAATTATATCTCAGACAGCCAACTATACGCATATAATTATTGGTTTGCGCGCATGCCCGCACACATGAGGGGCGCACATCGGCCCCTTGCCAGAACCGTTGTGCGCCCCTTTGTCAGTACCATGCAGGACTTTCCACCCTGCCCGCAGGCATCACCTGGTGTGCTTGGCAGCCACCCGCGAGGCACCCTTGGGCTTCACGATATAGTTCACCACGGGGAATGTCTGTCCGTCGAGCGTGTATTTGTACCAGCACAGGTTCCAGTCGAAGAAGCTGCGCGCGGGGTTGCGGTCGCCCGAGGCCAGGCCTGGCACACAGGCCGACACGGCAAAGCCTTTGCCCTCGCTGTGTGTGGTCTCGTTGGTGTCGTTGTAGCCAAAGCCTGCTCCAGCCTTCACGCATCCCGTGGTGACCACCAGTTCGGTCTCCACCCCGAAGGTGAAGCCAGCCGTATGCGAGGTGGTCTCATCGAGGGCTATCTCGCGGATGACCGAGCCTCCCGACCCCGTGGTCACCCAATCGTTCTCCTTGCCATTGCCCCACATCACGTTTCCTACCGACCGTATTTCGGCACTGGAGGCGGGATAAGAATAAGGGTCACCGATGTTGTGGGCAAACACCTGGCTGATGTCGGGTGTGCCGGGAGCGTCTGCCATCAGATACTGGAAGTCCTGTACTGCCAGACCGATAGTCCTGGACTGCCCGGGCATGGCGATGATGAAGTCGCCTCCTATCTCGTCGGGATTCTCGGCCTGCTCTATCACGTAGGTATATACGGTGTAGGGGGTCACCTGTATCACCACGCGGTCATCGTCGCGCGCCTCGTATTGCTGGCTATAGGTGACGGTCTTGCCCGATGAGGTGGAAGAGGTGCACTCCTGCTGGATCTTGGTTGTGAAGTCCATGCCGGCTATCTTCTGCCCGGTGATGGGAGCATTGATTTCCAGTTCGAAGCCCAAGATGGCCGACGAGGAGATGCTGCTCGACTTGGTGGTCTCGGTGGAGGTGCTGCGCGAGTAGCCCCACGAGGTGACGAAGTCATAGCCGGGATCCTGCTCGCCCTCGCCATAGGTGAAGGTGGGAGGCGCTGCCAGCATGGCATGGATACGAGGCTCCGAGAAGGCTGTCTGGCGGCTCTTGAACTTCAGGCGCTTGCCCAGCGTGCGGTCGTTCACGGCACACAGGGTGGCAGCGTTGCCCCATTCGGCGTCTCTGCTGCCGAACCACCACATGAGTTCCACCTGGTTGAGCTGCCCGCTGTTCTCCCATCGGGTGCCATTCTTACCGTAATGGAAGTACTTGTCATCATAGTCAGTAACGCGGGTGACAGTGTACTTGTGTTCCTTGTCAAAGTCGGCCCTGGGTTCAAACCACGCGTCACACATGCAGGTGAGACTGTATCGCTCGGCATTGCGGTCGTAGCTGTTCCAGGTGGCGAAGTAGTAGAGCCCGTCCTGCCCGGTGCCCTTCACGTCGGCTGCTATGATATGGTCGGCCAGGATGGACCACTGCGTTTTGTCAACGAAGCCGAGCACCTGCTCCACGAACTTCACCTTGCCCAGGGCAGCGTCCCACGTCCACAGGTCGGCTCCAACGATGATATCGCAGGGATTGGCCTGCCCGCGCAGGTAAGGCAGCGTGATGTTGCAGTTGCCCATGTGGCCGTCGTTGCCCCTGAAACTGCCCACATTGTTCCCGTCCATAGGCACCGTCTCCAGATTGCCCGACGCTCCCTGCCTGTAGCGATAGATGTTCATCGTGGCGTTGTGGGCAATGGTGGTTCCGCTGAAGTCGCGCATCAGGGTCACTATCTCGGGGTAGGTGCTGTTGGTCACGCGCCCCACCTTGAGGTCGATAAACCATGTGTTCTTCCCGTCATTGGGCAACTGCGTCGAAGCCAGCACATTGTCCAGGTCGCCGTTCTTGCACACCGTCAGTATGCACTTCGCCTTGGCCCGCATCACGAGCACGTCCTGCACGCCATCGCTGTTCACATCGCCCAGTGCCACACGCACCGGCGCGTTGTCGCCTGCAGAAGCGCGGAAACTGCGGTGTGCCATCCTGGACTGTGCTGCCCTGCCGTCCAGCAGCATGGCTCCATCGTAGATATACACGTCGCCGTTCACGTTGATGAGGATATCGTCCACGCCATCCTCGTTGAAGTCAGCCGCCAGTATCTGGAAATACCTCTGCACGTAGTCGATGCGCGACTCCGTTGTGCGGTTCTCGTCATCGTAGAGGAAATACTTGAGGGTGCCTTTGGGCAAACTGGGATAATTGTATGTGTCGGGCAGAGTGACCTTCCTGAGTTGCCTGTAGTCCTGCGCTGAGTCGCCATAGAACTCCAGCGTGACAGTGCCGTCGCCAAACACATCGGGGGTGTCGGTACGCTTGTATTTGCCATTGATGACCTGTGTCCACAGGCGCATGTGTCGGCTCCACTTGCCCTCCACGATATACTGCCGCCCGCTGGGCGAGGTCATGGCTGTCATCTTGCGCAGCGTAGTGGCACGGTCCTGGTCGGCAAAGGCATTGTGGTGGAAGTCGAAAGCCCTGGGGTCGCGGCCGTACTTGTCGCGGCAGGAGAGGATGCCCGAGCGCTTCTCGATGTTGGCCGAGCGATACTGTCCACCGCCGAAGTCGAAGGCCACGCTCTGCATGCCGGCCTTCATGATGTAGGTGTCGCCCAGGGGGCCTTTGCTCTCGCTCTTCACACGCGCCGGCATGTTACGGGGTGTGAGATTGAACTTCTCCATCATCTCAGTATAGGCCGATGGGGCGCTGCGCATGCCTCGCACGTGGAATCCTACGCTACGGCACACGTGGTGCATGACTCTCGCCCGGTCCTTTCCGTCCTCCAGCACCAGGCTGGTAGGCAGCAGGTTGTGGGTGCTGCGCAGCACATACCGCGCCTGGTCGGTGGCATTGAGGGTGCCGCTGTAGAGGTCGCCATGGGGGACAAAGCCGGCCGAACTGGCATCCAGACTGGTCTCCCTGGTGGGCCATTCCGTGCCGCGGCTCTTGAGCGCACGGCCTGCCTGGCTGTAGCCGCCCAGCTTCTTTACCAGGTAATCCACCTCGCCCTGGGTGGGGAGGCTCCATCCCTCGGGCAGCGCCAGCTCTGCAGCAGCCTTGGTATAATACACGTTGTCGTCGGCCAGCACGAGCATCCAGGAGGGACGGCCTCCCACCTCACGGTACCACTTCTTCACGCTCTCTATCCTGGTCACGCCTTTGACCCGCTTGGCATGCAGGTCCTCGGCCATCCACAGCTGGTCGCCCACGCGCACGATGGTGTAGTTGTAGCCGTCGGAATCCTCACAGCGGAAGAAGTCGAAGTGGATGGGATGGCTGCTGCGCGGCGAGTTCATGGTGATGGTGCGCATCTGTCCCGACGTGCCGGTGAGGCGCAGCATGTCGCCCAGCGCAAACTCCATCTCCACGCCACGCGCCTGCCCTTCGGCATCGGCTGCAAAGAGGGGCTGCATGAGGTCAACGGCCTGGGGCTGCTCCTCGGCCTCGGCTGCATCCCAGGTGTGCCCGGCGGCCAGCGTCAGGGCGCTGCCTCCTGCCCACTTCACGCTCTGCTCCAGTCCGGGAGCCGTGGCGCGCACCACATACACACCCTTGGCCAGCGGGGGAAGCGCCACCGATGCCGAGCGCGAGGAGGCCTGCATGCGTGTCTGCCAGGCGAGCCGTCCGTCCATCGTATATACGGCTATCTGCACACTGGAGGGCTGGGGCAGGGCAAGCTGTACGCGCCCGTCGGCTATGCGCAGGTCGCCTGCAGTGCCCGAGCGGAGGCTGCCGATGGCCGTGAGGTCGCCCTTGGCCTTGAGCAGGAGCGTATCCTGCCCGCGCAGGGAGGCGCTCTGGCCGTTGGAGAGATTCTCCACCAGCACTTCATCTACGGTCTTGCTTTCGCCACGTCCGGCGAATGTAATCTTATACACAGGGTGCCCGGCTTCGGCCCGGAGCGCCACAGAGGGGAATGCCAGTGCCGCTGCAGCCATCAGGCAGAGCGAGCGGCGGATGAGAGTAATAGCTTTCTTCATAGGTGTAGAATTTGGTTGAAATGATAGCAAAACTACCGTTTCGTGCGCCAAGGGGCGTTGTTTTTCGTGTTGTTTTTCGTGGTTTCATCGCAAAAACAACAAAATGGGACGGAAAAACAACAGTTTTCCTTTGACAATGGGACGGTTTTTCTGCAAATGGAGAAAAAGGCTGGCCTGTACCCTGCGGGCGCTTGAGATGATGAAAAAGGGATGCTGGAGGAGGTCAAGCGGCACGCTCCCCGGTTTTCACAAGAATTTTGCTCGGAAAAACGCAGCACGCTGCATGTGGCTGCGCAGCACGCTGCGTTGGCTGTCGCAGCGCGGTGCATCGGCCATCGCAGCACGGTGCGCGCAGGTGGGCTACAGCAAATGGGGAAACCGAGGGGCAAGCCGCAGCATACTGGCAAGCAGTATGCACAGGGGCGCATTGCACCATCGGACCGAAAAGCAGGAAGGGCGGGAAGAGGGCTATGGCCTTGCCGGAAGCGGAAGCTGTGCAGTGGGGGGACTATCCGCACACGATGAACTTGTCGCGATAGGCCTGAGGAGTCATGCCGGCAAACTTGCAGAACTCCTTGTAGAAATTGCTTCGGTCATTGAAGCCGGCACGCTCATACACCTGCGAGAGCTTCATGTGGGGGTTCTGGGCTATCAGTTCCTGGGCATACTGCAGGCGCAGACGCATGCGCCAGGAGCGGAACGTGGTGCCGTACTCGGTGCGCATGTAGGAGGAGAGCTGCTGGCGCGTGACACCCAGTTGGCCCGCTATGAGGTCGGTGCTGGTATCGGTCTCCAGATAGGCTTTCCGCTCCACCCAGCGGCCGAGAGCCGCCTTCAGGTCTGGCACAAAGGCGTCGGCCTCGGTCTCGGAGGGTTCGTCCATGCACTCCACAGGAGCCTCATAGCCCGCCGCCTGCACGAAGAAGGTGCCATAGGTGACGTAGTTGACCACCGTGATGGCCACGCCCAGATAATAGACGGTATAGCCTGCCACGAAGATATTATAGCGCAGATTGTCCATGGGCATTACGCTGACAGCCAGCGCCATGACGCCCACCACGAGCGCACTGTAGAACATGCGACGCACGGGGGTCAGGTGTGCGGTGACATCATCATCGTAATAGTCCTCCAGATTGGCCTGCGCACGATGGGCAAGGCGGCGGAACATATAGGTATGCACCACCAGCTGGACCGTATAGGCCAAGAGCGCCAGGGGCCACAGGACAGAATAGAGCGAGGGGAACAGAGCCTTGGAGCAGCCCAGCAGCAGGCATGCCAGACTGATGAGCACAAGGATGAGCGCAAACCTGCGCGCCGGGAATTGTCCGGGCGCGATGAGCACCGATGAGGTGTAGGAAAAGAGCAGCGCCTGATAGGAAGCCACGCCCAGGGTGGCAAGGGAGAGGAGCTGCACATCCTCGTCGGATGCCTTGAAATAGCCCGAAAAGGACAGGATGGCAAAGGTGGCAAAGAGCACCCACCGGGCATGCGACAACTTGTCCCACTGTCCGCCGTGCGGAATGCGCAGGAAGGCAAGCACCAGCGCGGCCGTCCCGATGATGGCCGAGGAGGTGATGGACAGGGCAAAATGGGTGGGCAGATCTATCATCTCTTTATCCTTGATTGCTGTGGGTCACATACAGAAGCGCCAGGCCACGGAAGCCGTGGCGGCATCGTCACTCGCGGGCACGCTCCTCCTCCATCTTCTTGAAGTCCTTCATGCGGAGCTCAAAACTGCGTGTGAGGTACTTGTCGAGCACAACGGGGTTGACAGCCAACTCCTGTGGAGTGCCCTCAAAGAGTATCTGACCCTCGAAGAGCAGATAGGCGCGGTCGGTGATGCAGAGCGTCTCCTGCACATTGTGGTCGGTGATGAGTACACCTATGTTGCGCTGTTTGAGTTTCCACACGATGAGCTGGATGTCCTCCACTGCCGTGGGATCCACTCCGGCGAAGGGCTCATCGAGCATGATGAACTTGGGGTCGATGGCCAGACAGCGTGCTATCTCGGTGCGTCGGCGCTCGCCTCCCGAGAGGCGGTCACCCAGGTTCTTGCGCACCTTCTGCAGGCGGAACTCCTCAATGAGGCTCTCCAGCTTCTCCTTCTGATAGTCGCGGGGCTTGCCCGTCATCTCCAGTACGCTGGCGATATTGTCCTCCACCGTCATCTTGCGAAACACGCTGGCCTCCTGCGCCAGGTAGCCTATGCCCAGACGGGCACGCTTATATACAGGCAACTTGGTAATCTCTTCGTTGCCCAGATAGATGTGTCCCGCGTTGGGGATGACCAGCCCGGTGGTCATGTAGAACGACGTGGTCTTGCCGGCTCCATTGGGACCCAACAGACCCACAATCTCGCCCTGATGCACATTGAAACTCACATCGCTCACCACCGTGCGCTTTCCGTAAATCTTCACCAGGCCTTCGCTGCGCAGCTCCAAATGCTCCGCCGGGGGTACAGCCATGCTGTTGCCGCTGCCGGGCCCTGCCGCTATAGTGTCATTGTTCATAATGTCTCTGTTTGATGCACAAAAGTACGAAAAAAGGTAAAAACGGCATACATCAGCCGTCGCTTTTAGGATTAAATGCGTAATTTTGCCGCTACAACGAACAACGAAGCCGCATTATTTCATGTTGATAACGAAAGGACTGGCCGGATTCGGCCGCTACCTGATGCTCATGGGCAAGGTTTTCAGCCTGCCCGAAAAGTGGAGAATGTACCTGAAACAGTACGTCAAGGAAATGGCCCAGCTGGGTGTGGATTCCATTGGCATCGTGCTGCTCATATCATTCTTCATCGGTGCTGTCATCTGCATACAGATTAAGCTGAACATACAGAGCCCGTGGATGCCTGCATTCACCACAGGCTACACCACACGCGAGATAATGGTGCTCGAGTTCTCGAGCAGCATCATGTGTCTCATCCTGTCGGGCAAGGTGGGAAGCAACATCGCCTCGGAGATGGGCACCATGCGCGTCACACAGCAGATAGATGCGCTGGAAATCATGGGTGTCAACTCGGCATCCTTCCTCATCCTGCCCAAAATCATGGGCATGCTGACCATGATGCCCTTCCTGGTCATCTTCAGTATAGCGGCAGGCTTCATCGGTGCCTACGCCACCGCACTGGCTGGCATCATCACCGTGGATGACCTGACAGTGGGCCTGCTGCACGATTTCAACCAGTGGTTTATATGGATGTCCATCATCAAGAGCTTCGTCTTCGCCTTCATCATATCCAGTGTGAGCGCCTACTGTGGCTATACCGTGGAAGGAGGCTCCATCGACGTGGGCAAGGCGAGCACCAATGCCGTGGTGCGCTCAAGCATGCTCATCCTCTTTGCCGACATATTCCTAACCCCCCTGCTCTCATGATAGAACTGAAACACTTGTGCAAGTCCTTCGAGGACAAGGACGTACTGAAGGACATCAATGCGGTGTTCGAGAACGGAAAGACCAACCTCATCATCGGACAGAGCGGCAGCGGAAAGACCGTGCTGATGAAGAACATCGTGGGACTCCTGCTGCCTACCAGCGGACAGGTGCTCTATGACGGACGCGACTTTGTGGCTATGAGCAAGCGGGAGAAGGTGATGATCAGGCGCGAGATGGGCATGATATTCCAGAGCGCAGCACTCTTCGACTCGATGACGGTGCTGGAGAATGTGATGTTCCCGCTGGATATGTTCTCGGACATGAACGAGACCGACCGCGTGCGCAGGGCGAAGTTCTGCCTGGAGCGCGTCAATCTGAGAGGAGCCGAAGAGAAGTTCCCCGGAGAGATAAGCGGAGGTATGCAGAAGCGCGTGGCTATTGCACGTGCCATCGCACTGAACCCCAAATACCTGTTCTGCGACGAGCCAAACAGCGGACTCGACCCTCAGACGAGCCTCGTGATAGACGAACTGATACACGACATCACGCAGGAGTACCAGATGACCACCATCGTAAATACCCACGATATGAACTCCGTGATGGGCATAGGCGAGAACATCATCTTCATCTACAAGGGTCACGAGGAATGGCAAGGCAACAAGGACCAGATCATGACGAGCACCAACGAGCGCCTCAACTCCTTTATCTTTGCCAGCGACCTCTTCCGCAAGGTCAAAGAGGCCAATATGGAGTGAGGCTGCCAGCCGGCTCAGAAAGCCACCCAGACAGCCTACCCACTTGCCTGCATCATAGCGGTATGCCTAACGCACCGCAGTGCACAGACCATCGCAGCACGCTGCACCGGTCATCGCACTGCGGTGCGTTGGCATATGCAGCACAGTGCACATTTCCAGACATCGTTTCCATACATCATATACAGCCGGGCAATCTGGGAGTCCGAGGGGATAAGGATGCCACAGGACACCGCAGGAGGGGGCGCCACAATACAGAAAAAGCGAAGAGTGAGAAGTATGCCGCGGCCATATCCGGCACGCAGCACTTCTCACTCTTCGCCTTATAGAGTTCGGTTCACGGCACACCGGCCGCAAGGGGATTACTTCGTCTGGCTGTCAGGAGTCTTCATGCCCACCACCAGACGGTTGCCGCTCTGGAATATCTTGCAGGCAAGAGCCTTCAGGTCGGCAGCGCTGATGCTGCGCACCACATCGTCGTAACCATCCACGTTGTTCTTTCCGTAACGGACTCTCTGGATAAGCTCGCCCATCCAATAGCCGTTGTTCTTGAGGTTCTCGGCGTGTGAACGGATCATGTATTCCTTTATCTTCTGCAGATAGTCCTCGCTGGGACCCTCCTGGCACATCTTCTCCACACCATTATAGACAACCTGTGTCATACGCTCCAACTTGTCGGGGGCGGTGGGCAACTGTATCTGCATGGTGGCACGCTTCTCGGGGTAATCGGTCAGGCTGCCGCTTACGGGCACGCCATAAGCACCGCCCTCGTCCTCACGCACGGTCTCGGTGAAGAGCATCTGCATGCTCTGCTGGAGCATCGACACCATGATGCGGTTCTTGAGGGTATTGGCCACGGGAGCGTGGTAAATGAAGAGGCTGAGGGCATTGGGGGTGTCCTGTTCCTTGTCGAAGATGCATGTGCGCTCACCCTTGGCCATGCGCTCATCCACTACCTTGCACTTTTCGTGCTTCTTGGCAACGGGCAGCGAGCCCAGGTACTTGGTGAGGAGAGGAGCGATGGAGTCGGCTTCCACGTCGCCTACAAAGAAGAACTCAAAGTCGGCCGCATTGGCAAAACGCTCCTTGTAAATCTCCATCACACGGTCATAATCGAGGCCGTCCACGTCCTCGGTACGCATTCTCAGAGCACGTACATTATTGTTATATACCACACTGGCGATGCTGTCACGCAATGCTGTAATGGGGTTCATGTCCTCGTTCTTCAGGCTGTTGCGTGTGCGCTCCAGCAGACTCTTGTAGGCATCATCGTCGCGGCGGGGCGAAGTGAAGCAGAGGTAGGTGAGCTGGAGCATGGTCTCGAGGTCCTTCTTGACGCAACTGCCGTGCAAGGCCTCCGTTCTGTCGGCGATGCTGGGCTCCACCGAAACCTGCTTGCCAGAGAGCTTCTTCTGCAGGTCGATGGCTGAGAACTGACCCCATCCACCCACTTGCACCATGTGGGCATTATCCACGAGATTGTACTCGCTGTTGGGATAGAGGCTGGAGCCACCCCAACTGATGGCACGCATCGCAATGCTGTTGGGGCTGTAGTCGGTGTGCAGCACGTGCACCTTGATGCCATTGCTCAGGGTGATGAGCTTGGTGCCATACACTCCGTCCTGCATCTTCTTGATGGTCACATTGCTGTTGAGTTCGGGCACCAGCGGATCGTTGTTGACCTCCTCGGTGTATGCATCTATCTGCTCATCATCCACCGCAGCCAAGGCATCCAGCACCTGCTGCTCGGTGGGATACTCCATCCCCTCCTTCTCAGGCAGGAAGAAAGCCAGCGCGCGGTTCTCTTCGGGCAAGAGAGCAGCCACCTGGTTGACAGCCTGCAGGGGAATCTGAGGCACGAGCATGTGCGCAAACTGCTTCTCCCATTCGATGCCCGGAGCGGGTTCCGCATCGAGGAAATGACGCACGTACTCATCTACATAGCTGCTGTTCTCCACCTTGTCACGTGCATCGTACTGTGCATCCACACGGGAGAGATACTCCTGCTTGAAGCGCTCATATTCGCTCACGGTGAAGCCGCCGCGCTTTGCACGGAGCAATTCACGATAGAGAGCCGACACTGCATCCAGGTAGCGGCCTTCCTTCATGACAACTATACCATCCAGGGCATCGCAGGTCTTCGACACCAGATAGTCGCCGAAATCAACTGCCGTCATGCTGAAGGGGGCGTCGGGCTTCTGTGCTATCTCCTGCAGACGCGCGTTGAGCATCTCACCGAAGGCCGTTTGCAGGTATCTCTGAACGAGGTACATCTGCTGATTCTTCTGCTCATTGGGGACAGCGGGGAGTTTGAAGAACATCATGGCCACTGCGGCAGACTGCTCCTTGTCCTTCTCTATAGCAATGAGCGGAGCCTTGTTGTCGGCCACAGGGAAGTACTCGCGCACCGATGCGTCGGCCGCTGCAGGCTTCACGTCAGCAAACAGGGTCTTGATCTTCTGTTCCATCTGATCGACATCGAAGTCGCCCACAATGACCAGTCCCTGCAGGTCGGGGCGGTACCAGCGGCGGTAATAAGAGCGGAGGGCATCGTAGGGGAAGTTCATCACGATGTCCATGGTGCCGATGGGCATGCGGTCTGCATACTTGCTTCCGGCATAGAGCTTATGGAAAGCACGCTCCTGCATACGCATCATGGCACTGCGGCGCATGCGCCACTCCTCATTGATGACACCGCGCTCCTTGTCTATTTCCTTGTCCTCAAGAAGCAGGTCGTGACTCCAGTCATGCAGGATGAGCAGACAGGAATCCAGTGCTCCGGGAATTTCCACATTGACGTTGTTGATGTTATACACCGTCTCGTCAAAGGAAGTGTAGGCATTGAGGTTCTCGCCGAACTTCACTCCTATGCGCTCCAGATACTGCTTGAGGGCGTCACCGGGGAAGTGTGTGGTGCCATTGAAGCACATGTGCTCGAGGAAGTGAGCCAGTCCGCGCTGGTCTTCCTCCTCCTGCATGGAGCCCACCTTCTGCGCTATGTAGAAGTCGGCACGCTTCTCAGGCCACTGGTTGTGACGGATGTAATAGGTCAAGCCATTGGGCAGAACGCCTGTCTTGACTGCGGGGTCCAAGGGAATCTGCTGGCCCTGGGCCTGCTGTGCATGCAATCCGGTGAGGACCGTCAGAGCACAGCATAGAACGAAAATAAGTCTTTTCATCTTGTTTGTATATCCTTAAAACAATTATCTTATAAGCTTACACTGCCATTCGCAAGCGACTGTCTGATGCTGACAAGCACATTGAGGCAATCACATCATCTTCCATTCCTTGCCCTTGCGCACCATACGCACCCTCATGCGCTCGGTGGTGCTGTCGGCAAAGGTAACGTCCAGGAAGACGTAAGCAAGACTGTCGATAATACTGTCATGTGTGGCTACCGCCTTCACCATACCACCTCTTTCACCCAAGGAAGCGGCATATTGCGCCACAAGATTCTCCATCTGCTGGCGGTAGAGAGGTGGCATATCGTCACCATTGGCCATTCCCGAAACAAAGCCCTTCGTATCGCCCGACAAGAGCAAGCCGAAATAATGCTGGGTTGCAGCACGCACCGCTTCATGCTCATCCACCTTGCGGCGGCACGATGCACAAAGCAAGGCGCCCATCGCCAGCACGCTGACCCACACGAGTGAGGCTCCACGGAGCTGACGGAAAACATGTTTACAGTTCATTTTCATACTGTTCCACAAAAGCAAAGTCCAGGCCACCACACGCTGTGGAGCCTGGAAAATTGCTACTTCTGTCTCACAAAAATATTGATGGGAGTGCCGCAGAAATTCCAGCGCTCGCGTATCTTGTTCTCGAGGAAGCGCTTATAAGGCTCCTTGACATACTGGGGCAAGTTGGCATAGAACACGAAACTGGGCACACGTGTATCGGGTATCTGGGCACAGTACTTTATCTTGATGTACTTGCCCTTCATCGATGGAGGCGGGTACGCTTCGATGAGCGGGAGCATTTCCTCGTTCAAGCGAGCAGTGGAGACACGCCTTCTCCGGTTCTCGTAAACGTCCCTCGCCGTCTCAAGCACACGGAAGATGCGCTGCTTGGTGAGTGCCGAACCGAAGATGACAGGGAAGTCATCGAATGGAGCCATGCGCTCGCGGATGGCGTTCTCCATGGTCTTCATCACCTTGGTATCCTTGTCGGGCACCAGATCCCACTTGTTGACCACCACCACCAGGCTCTTCTGGTTGCGCTGGATAAGCTGGAAGATGTTGAGGTCCTGGCTCTCGATACCGCGTGTGGCATCTATCATGAGGATGCACACATCGCTGTTCTCGATGCTGCGGATAGAGCGCATCACGCTGTAGAACTCCAGATCCTCGCTCACCTTATTCTTGCGTCGGATGCCTGCCGTATCGACGAGATAGAAGTCGAAGCCGAATTTGTCATACCTCGTATAGATGCTGTCACGCGTGGTGCCCGCTATGTCGGTCACGATGTTGCGCTCTTCTCCGATAAAGGCATTGACGAGACTCGACTTGCCCGCATTGGGACGTCCCACCACGGCAAAGCGTGGAATGTTCTCGTCAGGCAACTCAGTGGCCTCCTTGGGGAAGAGTCCCATGACCAAGTCAAGCAGGTCGCCCGTGCCGCCTCCCGTAGCTGCAGATATGCAGATAGGGTCTCCCAGGCCCAGCGAATAGAACTCCGCTGCCAGGTACTGCTCGTTGTTGTCGGTCTTGTTACATGCCAGCACCACCGGTTTCTTTGTGCGTCGGAGTATGTTGGCAACAGCCTCATCAAGGTCGGTCACACCATTGTGGGCATCCACCAAGAAGAGAATCACGTCGGCCTCATCGGTGGCCAGTGCCACCTGCTTGCGTATCTCCTCCTCAAAGATATCGTCTGAGTTTACCACCCATCCGCCGGTATCGATGACCGAGAACTCCTTTCCTGCCCACTCGCACTTGCCGTACTGGCGGTCACGTGTCGTGCCAGCCTCGTCGCTCACAATGGCGTGACGGGTTTGCGTCAGGCGGTTGAACAGGGTCGATTTACCCACGTTGGGGCGACCCACAATAGCTACTATGTTTGACATTCTATATCGTGTTAATCCAAATTATAACCAAAGGCCTTCATGGCGCGGTCGCTACTGCGCCAGTCTTTATCGACCTTGACAAAGACCTCCAGATAGATGGTCTTTCCGAAGAACTTCTCCAGGCTCTTCCTCGCTTCGGTGCTCACCCGCTTGAGTGCCACGCCCTGGTGACCGATGATGATGCCCTTCTGGCTCTCGCGCTCCACGTAGATGACGGCGTTGATGTGTATCTTCTTGTCATCCTCGCGGAACTTCTCCACCACCACCTCCACGCTGTAAGGTATCTCCTTATCATAATAGAGGAGAATCTTCTCGCGTATGATTTCGGTGACGAAGAAGCGTGCGGGCTTGTCGGTAAGCTGGTCCTGGTCGAAATAGGCGGGGTTCTCGGGCAGAAGCTCCTTGATGCGGCGCAGCACCACATCCACATTGAAGCGGTGCAGAGCGCTGATGGGGATAATCTCCGCCTGGGGAAGCACAGCGTGCCACTCCTCCACCTTGGCTGCCAGAGCCTTCTGGTCAGAGAGGTCTATCTTGTTGACCAATACCAGCACAGGCACCTTCATGTGGCCCACCTTCTCGATGAAGTCGGCGTTCTTGTCTGGTGTCTCCACCATATCGGTGACGTACAGGAGCACATCGGCATCCTGTAGGGCGCTCTCGCTGAACTGCAGCATCTGCTCCTGAAGCTTGTAGTTGGGCTTGAGTACACCCGGTGTGTCGGAGAAGCAAATCTGCATGTCGGGCTCGTTGAGGATGCCCAATATGCGATGGCGCGTGGTTTGTGCCTTGAAGGTGGCGATGGAGATGCGCTCCCCCACCAGCAGGTTCATCAGCGTGCTCTTGCCCACGTTGGGGTTGCCAACGATATTCACGAATCCAGACTTGAACATGTGTCTATACCTTATATATTATACATTATCGTCGTGATGGCGCAGCGCGTTCCACTCCTCGCGGGTCATAAGACCCTCCTTGTAGAACTGAGCAGGCTCCTTGGCGGCCTCTGCGGCACCGTCGTAGCCCCATATCATATAGCTGGCACCCCATGTGAAGCCGGCACCGAAGGCTGTGAAGATGAGCTTGTCGCCCTTTTTGAGCCTGGGCTCATACTCCCACAGACACAGGGGGAGTGTGCCGCCTGAGGTATTGGCCATATGGTCGATGTTGATCATCACATGGTCTTCACTGATGCCGATGCGGCCTGCCACCGACTTCTCAATGTTGATGTTGGCCTGATGAGGCACCACCCAATCCACATTGTCGGCATTGAGTCCGTTGCGGTCGGCTATTGTCTTCACGGCCGAACTCATGTCGAGCACAGCGTGCTTATAGACTGAGCGTCCCTCCTGATACACGAAGTGCTCACGTGCATCCACAGTCTCATGGCTGGGCATGCAGGCCGAACCGCCTGCCGCCATGTGCAGGTGCTGGTAGCCCTTGCCATCTACGCGGTAGTAGCCATCGATGAGTCCCACCTCCTCGGTGGTGGCTTCCATCATCACGCAGGCAGCTCCGTCACCGAAGATGGGGCATGTGTTGCGGTCCTGATAGTTGGTCATGCTGGACATGTGGTCGCCTCCGCACACGATGATGCGCTTGTAGCGTCCCGAGCGCAGATAGCTGGCAGCAGTCTCCATGGCATAGAGGAAACCGGCGCATGCAGCCTCCATGTCGAAGCCGAATGCGTTCTTCAATCCGCAGTTGCCTATCACAAGCGAAGCGGTGGAGGGGAAATGATAGTCGGGAGTGGTGGTGGCGCAGAGCACCATCTCCACTGTATCGGGGTCAACGGCCGTCTTGCGCAGCAGCTGCTGCACGGCGCGTGTCATCATGTAGGATGTGCCGGAACCCTGTTCGGGCTTCAGGATGTGGCGTGTCTTCACACCGATGCGCTCCATTATCCACTCATCGGAGGTATCCACGATGCGTGACATCTCCTCGTTGTCCAGAATGTAGTCAGGCACGTATCCGCCAACGCCTGTTATTACGGCATTCAATCTTTCCATTATCAGTTGTGTCTATTTTTCTTTCCACACACATGCCCGCATGCTTGCAGGCGCGCGTGCTACCATAAAGTTAAAGCCGCATTAGCCCCTCCTGCATGACAGGTAGAGGCTGGTGCGGCTCAAATTCTTTCACGGGAGGGTTATGCCTCTTTCTCGATAGCAACCTTGCCACGATAGTATCCGCAGGCAGGGCATACAGTGTGATAGATATGAAACTCTCCGCAGTTGGGGCATACTGCCAGTGCAGGCGCAACTGCTTTGTCGTGGGTTCTTCTTTTAAGGGTCCTTGTCTTGGACTGTCTTCTCTTTGGATGTGCCATTTCTTTGTTTATTTATTGTTATCTAATATTTTCTTCAATTCGCTCCAGCGCTCGTCGATGGGTGCTTCCTGCTCCTCACCAGGCTCCTCGGCGCCATACTGCTCCAGCAGTTCCTCCACCTCGCCGTGGCATTCCCCTTCGGGATGTACATGCCTCATGGGCACCTCCAGCGAGATGAACTCGTAGATGTTCCACGCCACGTTCACCTCTCCTGTGCCCTCGGGGATGGTAAGAGTCTCGCCGTCGTCGTCATACTCCTCGCCCCATCTGGCGGTCAGTTCCCTTTCCACCGACACGGGCAGAGTCATTGGCTCAAGGCAACGGTCACATGCCACCTGCACCTCTCCGCTGATGCTGAACAGCATTTTCAGCGCCCCGCCCACAGACTTGACGCTCAGATGTACATCTACTGTACCCGCTTGGATATCAGAGCTCTGCACTTCCCCAAAGAAGTCATCACCCAGATGCCAGTCACGCTCCAGCGTGGCATTGGCCACCTCTTTGAGGTCCACCTTGTATCTGTCCAGTCTATCCATCGGGCTGCAAAATTACTAATTTTTCGTCGAACAGGCTAACAAAAGGTCTTAAATTTTGCTGACTTAGTGCATTTTGAGCTCTATACGGAAGGTTGTTCCGCGCCCCACCTCGGAGTTTTTCACGTAGATGCGGCCGTGGTGATACTCCTCCACAATGCGCTTGGCGAGCGAGAGTCCCAGTCCCCAGCCGCGCTTCTTGGTGGTGAAGCCGGGTGTGAATACTGTACGAAACTTGTTCTTGGGAATACCCTTGCCCGTGTCGGCCACTTCCACCACGGCCAGCGCCCCCTCGGTGCTGGCTGTGAGGGTGATGCTGCCCTGCCCGTCCATGGCATCGATGGCATTCTTGCAGAGGTTCTCCACCACCCATTCGAAGAGCGAGGAGCACATGGGCACTATGAGAGGCTGCTGGGGTACGGTGCATGTGAGGCGCACACGGTTGCTGGCACGACGGCTTATGTATTGCGTCACGGCAGAGAGCACCTCGTCGAGACTCTCTGGACGCAATTCGGGCAGCGAACCTATCTTGCTGAACCGCTCGGCGATGCGCTGCAGGCGCTCCACATCCTTGCCCATCTCAGGCAGCAGCTCATCGTCGGGATAAGTCTCGCGCAGCATCTCCTGCCAGGCCATCAGACTGCTGATGGGGGTGCCCAACTGGTGGGCTGTCTCCTTGCTCAGTCCCACCCACACCTTATTCTGCTCGGCCCTCTTGCTGCTCAACAGGGCAAAGATGGCTACCACCACAAAGACGAACACCAGTCCGAGCTGCACATAGGGCCACCAGGCCAGGCGGCGCAGCAGGAGACTGTCGGCATAGCATATCTCCATATAATCGGTGGAAGACAGATAGACCCGTATGACACGCCCGGCATCCTTCATGGACTGTGCCTTTCGCTTCACCGCGCGCATCTGCTCCTCGGTGCTTTCCTCGCGCAAGGGGATGTTGCGATAGTCCTGCACCTCCCCCTCGCGATCGAGCACCACCACGGGGATGGTGCTGTTGCTGTTGAGCACGGTAAGCACCAGAGTGAGGTCGGTATATTCGTCGGCACTGTTGAGCGAGCGCATCGCCTCGGCCCATATCTCCATCTTGCGCTGCTCCTCATGCTTGAGGTCACGCACCAGAAAATGGGATATGACGAGCGACCCAACGCTCATCACCACGGCCATCACCACGAGCAGGATCTTCACCTGCCGCATTCTGTCTATCCACTGCATCGTACTTTAATAACGCGGAAAGGGGCTTTTTTATTGCAGCAAAGCGAAAGAGACTTGCCCAAGGAAAACGGTTTGCCGGCCAGAGGAAAGGGGCAAGAAGGAAAGGGCCGCCACCTGCCTCCCGAAACGCAGCGCGCTGCGATGGCTGATGCAGCGCATTGCGATGGCCGATGCAACGCGCTGCGATGGCACATGCAGCGCTCTGCGGTCTTCCCCTCAAAACGGCACCTTCCGCCCTAAAAACCACCAATTCGTCCTTGCAAATTGGAATTTCTTCTTATCTTTGCAGGCATGAAAAGGATTGCATTACACATTATATATATATGCGCGCTACTCTGCCAGTCATGCCATGACCGCAAGGAGGATCTACCCAAGCCGGCACAAGAGGCCGAGCGCACCGTCATCGTATATGTGGCAGGAGAGAACAGTTTGTGGAATAACGTCGCTAGTGACTCTGCAGAAATGGCACGTGCAGTGGAAAGCATACCAGACAACTGCAACCTGGTGCTGTATATGGACCGCAACACACTACCCACTATCACATGGATGAGTGCAAAGGAGGGGGTGAGACTGTGGCACAGATACAGGAACGACCAGGACAGCGCAGACTCGCTGACCATGCTACGCACGCTGGGCAAGATAGTCAAGGAATTTCCCGCCAAGCACTACGGACTGGTATTAGAATCGCACGCCACCGGCTGGACACCGCGCCGCAAGACTTTTGGGATAGACAACAACAGCAACAGCCCATACTCCAACCGAGGCACCGAGATGGAGATTTCCACCCTGCGCGGAGTGCTGGAGCAATTGCCCCACATGGACTTTATCCTCTTCGATGCCTGCATGATGCAGAACATAGAGGTTACGCACGAACTAAGGCATGTGACCGACTACATAATCGGTTCACCCTCGGAGATTCCTGGCGAGGGAGCACCCTACGACCTCATCATGCCTGCCATGATGAGAGGAGACGCCATCGGCATCGCCAGCAAGTACTTCGAACACTGGGAGGAAGACTGGGAGTCCGGCAGAGGAGTCGCGCTCTCGGTTGTAGATTGCAGCATGATGGACATTTTAGCACAAACGACAGCTCCACTTATAGACAGCTTATGGGCTGGCCGGAAAGAGATACACACGGATAACGCGCAACATTACGCAACCGAAGTCAAAGGAAAAGACATAAGAAGTCTAATGCATACCCTCTTACCTGACAGCACATTCCGATCGTGGGAGCAAATACTTCTACGATCCGTCATATGGCACAAAGCCACCCCCACCTGGCGTAATCACACCAACGACTACATCACGGATTCCGAGTACTATTGCTGCCTCTCAATGTATGTGCCATCCGTAAAGTACGAGACATATGGCTGGAACGAAGCCTTTCACAAAACATCCTGGTACCAGGCCGCAGGATGGTCTGCCACGGGCTGGTGACAAGTTTCACCGCCACCGCAGGGCTTATTCAAATAAAATTCAGTAATTTTGCAATCCGATATAAAACCATTGCATTTCACATCATGCTATTCAACAAAGAAACCTACATAGAGAGGCGTCTGACGCTGAAAAAGCGTCTGGGCAGCGGACTGGTGCTGCTCTTCGGCAACAACGACTCGCCATCCAACTATCCCTCCAACAGTTACCGTTTCCGTCAGGACAGCTCATTCCTGTATTTCTACGGACAGCACCGCGAGGGACTGGTGGGTGTGATAGACATAGATGCCGACTGCGAGACACTCGTGGGCGACGACATCAGCATCGACGACATCGTATGGTTTGGCCAGGTAGATAGCGTGGCCGACATGGCCAGCCAGAGCGGAGTGGCTCACAGTGCACCCATGCGCGAGCTGCAGACCATGGTGGACAAAGCCCGTCAGAAGGGCCAGCGCATCCACTTCCTGCCCCCCTACCGCCACGACTTGATGATTCAGTTGATGGACCTCACCGGCATCCATCCCCGCGAACAGCGTGCACAGGCATCACTCGACCTCATCATGGCTGTCATCGACCTGCGTGCGGTGAAGAGCCAGGGCGAGATAGAGGAGATAGAGAGGGCATGTGCCATAGGCTACGACATGCACACGACAGCCATGCGGCTGTGCCGTCCCGGAGTGACCGAGCAGTACATATCGGGCGTGATAGGCGGCATCGCCAGCGGACGCGGCTGCATGGTATCGTTCCCCTCCATCGTCACCATGCACGGCGAAATCATGCACGGCTACCCCAGCACCAGAGCGCTGGAAACTGGCAGACTGATGCTCTGCGACGCAGGAGCCGAGACCAATGAGAACTACTGCAGCGACAACACACGCACCACGCCCATCAGCGGACGCTTCACACAGCGCCAGCGCGAGATATACAGCATAGTGGAAGCCTGTCACGACTACGTCCTGCAGGTGGCAGCACCCGGTGTGAAGTGGTGGGATGTGCACATGGAAGTGTGCCGCATGATGACCGACCGCCTGAAGGAACTGGGCCTGATGAAGGGCGACACCGACGAGGCTGTGAGGGCCGGAGCGCATGCGATGTTCATGCCACACGGCTTGGGCCACATGATGGGCATGGATGTGCACGACATGGAAGGCTTGGGACAGACCTACGTAGGCTTTGACGATGAGGTACGGCCCAATCTGGAACAGTTCGGCACCAACTGTCTGCGCTGCGGACGACGCCTGCAGGAGGGCTGGGTGATGACCGACGAACCGGGCATCTACTTCATTCCTGCACTCATCGATGATTGGAAGGCAAGCGGACACTGTGCCGAGTTCCTCAACTTCGACATGCTGGAGACCTACAAGGACTTCGGAGGCATCCGCATCGAGGACGATATCCTCATCACAGCCGACGGCTGCCGATTCCTGGGCAAGGAGCGCATCCCCTACCACATCGACGATGTGGAGCAGTATGTGGCAGAGCACAGAGACGAGAAAGCATAAACTATTAAATACATCCAACAACATTGACAATGAGAAAACTCATCATCCTGGCAGCGGCAGCCATCATGGCTTCTCCCGCTATGGCAAAGGCCAAGAAAGAGGCTCCCAACAAGGACAGCCTCATCTTCACCACCGTTATCGCCAACCCCGTGACCAGCATCAAGAACCAGAACAGTTCGGGTACCTGCTGGGCCTACTCCTCTCTGGCTTTCCTCGAGAGCGAGATTCTGAAGAAACATCCCGAGATGAAGGACATCGACCTGTGCGAGTCATTCCTCGTGAGCAAGACTTACATGGACCGCGCCGACAAGCATGTGCGCACCCACGGTGATGCCAGCTTCTCACAGGGCGGCAGCTTCGAGGATGCCATCTACTGCATGGAGCACTACGGCCTCATCCCCGAGGGTATCATGCCCTACCCCATCACAGCCTACGGCGATTCACTCTACTCCTTCGGCAGCTTCTTCCCTCCCATGGAGGCTTACCTCAAAGCTATTGCCACCACAGACGCCAAGAAGATCAATCCCGCCTGGAAGAAGGACGTGAAGCACATGATTGCCAACTACATGGGAGAGTGCCCCACCGAGTTTGAGTACAAGGGTGTGAAATACACTCCTCAGTCTTTCGTGAAGGATTATCTGACCCTCGACCCCAATGACTACGTGTCTCTCACCAGCTACACCCACCATCCCTTCTACACCACATTTGCCCTGGAGATTCAGGACAACTGGCGTTGGGCCAGCAGCTACAACCTTCCCCTTGACGAACTGGTGCGCGTGATGGACGAGAGCGTGAAGAATGGTTGGACCTTCGCATGGGGTGCCGACGTGAGCGAAGAGGGCTTCAGCCGCCGCGCAGGCAAGAACAAGTGTGTGGCCACAGTGCCCGACACCAAGCAGGCAGCAGGCGTAGGCAGCGACCAGAGCCGCTGGACCGGTGAGAAGGAGGGGGCCAAAATCTCAGGTGCTGACGGCGCCGGCGAGAAGGTCATCACTCAGGAGATGCGCCAGCTGGCTTATGACAACTGGGAGACAACCGACGACCACGGCATGCAGATCTACGGTATCGCCAAGGATCAGAACGGTAAGGAGTACTTCATGATGAAGAACTCATGGGGTGAGTACGGTCCTTACAAGGGCTTCTGGTACGTGAGCAAGCCTTACGCAGCCTACAAGACCATGAATATCGTCATCAACAAGAACGCTATCCCTGCCGACATCCGTGCCAAGTTGGGCATCTGATAGGTCACAGGCAGCAAAGCGAATCGTGCCGGGAAGTCCGGAGAACCGGCTTTCCACAAGCAGACATTCCGCTCCCCTATGCCATCGGACCTGAGCCGAGAAACTGATCGGGAGGAAGACGAAAGTTGTTTGAGCTAAAGACGGAAGCTGTTTGAGCCAAAGACGAAAGTTGTTTGAGCTAAAGACGGAAGCTGTTTGAGCCAAAGACGAAAGTTGTTTGGGCTAAAGACGGAGGATGTTCTTACAGAACCCGAAAGACATTCTGACTGATTGGAGATACAGAAGATTCGCTTCAGAAAGCTATATATAAGGAAGGGATTGCCCAACTGTGGGCAATCCCTTCTTGCTTTTATACCAACGCTCGCATTGGTCTGTCAGAATCCGGCGGGCTGGTTTCTATTCGATGCTTGAGATGGTGACATCATCAAACTCATCCATATAG
The DNA here is from genome assembly GCA_900543815.1 of uncultured Prevotellaceae bacterium. Lineage (GTDB taxonomy): Bacteria > Bacteroidota > Bacteroidia > Bacteroidales > Bacteroidaceae > Physcousia. The sequence goes on along the minus strand of UQST01000001.1, from coordinate 18,058 downwards.
TCGATGAGACGTTCGTTGTGGTTGCCTCTTCGCACCTTCATATCTATCCTCACCTCATACACTATACCCGTGGAGGTGTGGCGGTCGCGCAACTCATAGGAGTACAGTTCGATGCAGTCCTCCTTCAGCTTTTCTACCACCCGCTTCACGCTTTCCTTCCTGGGCGAGGTGAATGTGAGGGCAATGGAAGTGGTGCCTATCTGCGGCACATACTCATTGAGCACCTCCAGACCAAACAGTACGAGCAGGGTGGAAATGCCTGCCACCAGCAACATGCCCGTACCACAAGCCAATCCGATAGCCGCTGTCACCCACAGACCGGCAGCTGTGGTGAGTCCGCGTATCACATTCTTCTGGAAGATAATCGTGCCTGCTCCCAGGAAGCCAATGCCCGACACCACCTGAGCAGCCACGCGGGAGGCATCCTTCACCGCATCACCAAAGCCATACTGGGAAACCACACAAAACAAGGCACTGCCCACACACACCAGGAAGTGCGTGCGGAAACCGGCATCCTTTGCGCGAAACTCACGCTCAATACCTATCACACCTCCCAACAGCAATGCCACAAGGAGGCGCACCGAAATCTCTAATATTCCCGACATAAGCTTCTCATTTTGTTACAACATACGTTTACCGCCTCTCACCCATGACGGACACATGCCACCCGAAACGGCATTCAGGAGGAATAATACCCCTGCATGCTCATCTCGCTGGCCACCAGACACTGGTATTTCTCCTCGTCGATGGGATAATCCCAACAGCCAAGCTGATGGAAGATGGCTCCTCCAAAACCACGCTTGAACTTATAAAGTCCATACATGGGATGCGACTCATCGGCATTGGGCGCCACACCAAACATGTCATACTCCATGCATCCACACGCCTTGGCCATCTGCATCGCCTTCCACTGGAGGGCATAAGTGGGCATCAGACTGCGCATCAACGACGATGAAGCACCATACAGATAAGTGGCACGATGAGCCGACATCACCAGAAACATGGCTGCCAGTGGGATATTGTCATAATAAGCCACCAGCAGCTGCACATTCACATCCGGGTTCACGCACTCCATCCGAGAGGCCAGCATAGAGTGGAAATACTCAAAACCGTTCAAGTTGAGTCCATTGCGCATAGCCGTTTCTGTATATAAATCATACCACGTGAGCAGCCCCGCACGGCCCACTGACCTCACCTCCACACCCTTGCGAAGGGAAAGACGGATATTGTACCTCGTCTTGGGCCTCATGCGTGCCAGTATTTCATCTTCACTCTGTGAGAGGTCAACCACCACCGTATTGGCAGGCAGTATGTTCGAATTGCTCTTCCACAGATTGCGGTTCACTGTTCCATAGTTCAACTGTATCTCCTGATACTCCTTCCTGGGCGTACCCAGCCAGTTGCCTGCGCTGTCAAAGTCCTCACGTTTGCACCAGTGCGACTCCCAGTTGAGGTCATAACGGATAGCCACACACCCCTTGGGCAAAAACGACCTCAGCACCTCGGACAACTCCTCAAGGAACTCCCCCTGACGGTCTTCCGACGGTTCTATCTCAGGTCCGTAAGGCACATATGCCACATAATCCTCAGCATTGAGATACTGATAAAACATGATGAAATCAGCATTGGTGCGTGCAAATCCGCCCACTCCGTCATACAGGTCACTGTTGCGCACGGAATATTCAAACGCGCAAGAGTGCATGCCCAACCGCTCTTTCACCCTCGACCAGAAGGCAGTCTGTTGCACGATGGGTGTGCTGTAAGCATCAAGCACCTCCTTTGGTTCCACTTTCAAATCCATGATTCTCGGTTCTTTCTGTTAATCAAGATGTGTTTTCCACAAAGATAGCCCTTTTCCCGCACCTAGGCAAATATCCCGCCATGAAACGACTCTGGAGGAGGATACTGGCCTGACGACATCCTCTTCAAAGCACTGACACAGTGAAGAATATGGCTTAAGGAGACGACAGAAGGCGTTTGCCAATGTTTTCGGACGTATTTGGGATGACGGATGTAGATGCAATGCCGTCATTATAAAAGGCCCCAAACCAAAGAATGATATACGCAGATACCACAAGACCAAAATACCCGCCTGTGCCCAAGCAAACTATTTCCACTCCTTACCCAGCAGCACCTGGGTGCCGTCCATGAGGAGTTCTTCGCGGGCTCGCATATAGTCCATCACCTGTTCCACCTGGATTTCCGGTTCGCGGGGGAAGTAGAGCTGGTCGGCGGGAATGGGGCCGTCCTTCAGGCGGGATACAATCAGCTGATGGATGCGATGGAAATCCTCGTCGGTGAGATGGCGCTGGCTCTCCTCCAGACATACATCACACTTGCCGCAGGGAGCCGCACTCTTCTCGCCGAAATAGTTCAGGAGCATGGTGCTGCGGCACTGGTCGTTGACGCTCACATACTCCTGCATAGCATGCAGACGATGCTCGAAAGCCCGTTTGCGGTCGGCATAGCAGGAGGCAGGAAAGGTGATATCCTCGCGCTCCAGCCGCCTTGTGAGGAAGGTGATGTGCGGCACGTGCTTGCGGGGAATGTAGCTGATGGCACCACGCTTGGAGTATTCGGCCAGGCAGTGATAGACATCATCGGCACTCAGTCCGCTCTCTGATGCCACAAGGTCCTCGTCGATAAACACATAGTCAACGAATATGCCGCCATAGTTACGGAACAGAGATACGAATATCGGTTCGCTGCGGGCATCAAGGGCATTGAACAGAGCATTGCGTGTGGCATTGATGCGCACACGGCTCTGACCGTCTTCGGCATCGCGGTAAGCGATGTAGCCGGCATTGTCCAATATGCTGAGGGCGCTGTGGAGCATGAAGGGATGGTAATGGAAGAAGCGGCAGAACTGGCCCACATTGAACTCCCGCGTCATGTGATAGCCGTCTCCCACTGCCACCTGAAAGTAGCAGCACACGTCCTCATAGGCATCACGGATATAGTTCTCGGCAGGATAACGCTGTGCCGGACGACGCTTGGAGTACTCCAGCTCGCGGCCGTCCAGGATGATGATACTGCGTGCGGGCTTGCCATCACGACCGGCTCGACCGGCCTCCTGGAAGTATTCTTCGATGCTGTCAGGGATGTCCAGATGCACCACCAGCCGCACATCGGCCTTGTCGATACCCATTCCGAAGGCACTGGTAGCCACCATGATGCGCACTTCATCGCTTACCCATTGCTTCTGACGCTTGTCCTTCTCGGGATGCGAAAGACCTGCATGGAAGAAGGTGGCGGTAAAGCCCCACGCATTCAGTTTCCCGGCCAGATCCTCGCATTGCTGTCGGCTGCGGCGGTAGATGATGCACGAACCCTCCTCAGCCTGCAACACACGGCGCAGACTCTCGATGCTGTAGTCGGCATGAAGCACCTGATAGGCCAGGTTGTCTCTGTGGAAACTCATGCGGAACTCGTTCTCCTGGCGGAAGCAGAGTATGCGCTGGATATCCTTTGCCACCTCGGGAGTGGCTGTGGCGGTAAGTGCGAGCACAGGCGCAGCAGGCACCAACTTCCTGAGCTCGGCTATCTGCAGATAGGAGGGGCGGAAATCATGTCCCCACTGACTGATGCAATGAGCCTCATCCACCGTGATGAAGCTGACCTCCATATGCTTCAGTTTGGCCGCAAAGAGTTCGGAAGAGAGGCGCTCGGGAGACACATAGAGGAAGCGGTAAAAGCCGAACACACAGTTGTCCAGCACGGTGAGCAGTTCCTCATGGGAGAGTCCGGCATGCAGAGCAGCAGCACGTATGTGCCTCTTGCGCAGGTTGGCCACCTGGTCCTTCATCAGTGCCACCAGCGGCGTAACCACTATGCACACGCCTTTCATCGCCAGTGCCGGCACCTGGAAGGTGATACTCTTGCCGCCGCCAGTGGGCATGAGCCCAAGGGTATCGCGCCCGGAACCTATACTTTCAATAATCTCACGCTGGATGCCACGGAACTCGGTGTAGCCCCAGTACTTGTTGAGAATTTCGGTATAGCGGTCTTGACACGACATCCTACCTGACTTGATTATGAATTTCGAATTATAAACTATGAGTTGGGAGCGGTGAGCGACAGGCTTCTTGGCTTTTCTCTTCCTGCGGAAGGATCCTTCCCTCACGTCCTTCTTCTGCCCTTCTCTTTGTTTTCAAACTGCACATTTGAGGAATAGAGGCGGATTCTAGGGGGAACAAGAGCCGCCTTCACCGAAAGGGCCTTCACCCTACACTCTGTGGAGCAACCCGTTTGCAGACTAATGGGAACCGGCTCTGCGGGCAGGCCTATTCGTGTTCCACGGGACGGATATCCTCTATCTGCAGCTGCACATCGCCACGCTTGTGGATGTTCTCCTCTATTGTATATACGATGTCAAAGGCTTGCTTCGTCTTGATATAGCGGGCCTGCGAACTCTGTCCGAAGGCTATTCCGTTCATCACATTGTTGCTCTTGCTGTCCACCAGCTCCAGCTTGATGTGCTCCTGGTCTCGTCCCACCACCTTGCTGGTGCCGTAGTCATACACGCGCTTGGTGCAGAACACGGGCTTGGGATTCTCTGGACCATAAGGTGCAAAGCGCTTCAGGTCGGCAAAGAACTTGCGGTTGATGTCGCGGAAGTTTATCACAGCATCCACGTTAATCGTTGCGCACGTCTGTTCAGGCAGTATGTGCGACTCCACATAAGCCTCAAAGCGGCGGCGGAACTCAGGCACATTCTCCACCTTCATGCTCAGTCCGGCAGCATAGGTATGGCCTCCGAAGTTCTCCAGAAGGTCTCTGCAATACGCCACAGCACCATATACATCGAATCCGGGAACCGACCGCGCCGACCCTGTAGCCACATCATCGGTGCGCGTGAGCACTACCGACGGGCGGTGGTAAATCTCTGTCAGTCGCGATGCCACGATGCCGATGATGCCGCGGTGCCACTCTTCGCTGTAGAGCACGATGGACTTGTGCTTGTGCTGCAGGTCCAGTGTCTCCACGATATGATTGGCCTGCTCCGTCATGGCCTTGTCCAAGTCCTTGCGCTGCTCGTTGTATGCGTTGATGCGCTCAGCCATCTGCCTGGCCGCCTTGTAGTTCTTCTCCACCAGCAGCGTCACGGCTTCCTTGCCGTTCTGCATACGTCCGCTGGCATTGATGCGCGGGCCTATCTTGAAGATGATATTGCTCAGTGAAATCTCCCTGTCGGCCAGCCCGCACACCTCCATCAGCGCCTTCACGCCCGTACTGGGCGCTGAATTCAACTGGCGCAAGCCATGACAGGCCAGGATGCGGTTCTCACCCATGATGGGCACAATGTCGGAGGCGATGCTGATGGCGCACAGGTCCAGCAGAGGAACCAGCTGCGAGAACTCTATACCGTTGTTCTGCGCAAAGGCCTGCATGAATTTGAAGCCCACTCCACAGCCGCTCAGATGCTTGTAGGGATAGGTGTCATCCTCGCGCTTGGCATTCAGGATGGCCACCGCAGGAGGCAGCACCTCGTCGGGCACGTGATGGTCACAGATGATGAAGTCTATTCCGCGCTCACGTGCATAGGCTATCTCCTCCACAGCCTTGATGCCGCAGTCGAGCACAATCACCAGTCCCACGCCCGTCTCGGCAGCATAATCCACACCCTTGCGCGACACTCCGTAACCCTCCTCATTGCGATCGGGGATGTAATAGTCGATATTGGAATAATACTGTTGCAGGAATCTATACACCAGTGCAACGGCTGTGCATCCGTCCACATCATAGTCTCCATACACCAGTATGCGCTCCTTGCGGCCAAGAGCAGCATTGAGCCTGGCCACTGCCTTGTCCATATCCTTGAACAGGAAAGGGTCAAGCAATTCGGAGAGTTGCGGGCGAAAGAAGGCACGGGCTTCCTCTGCTGTGGTGATACCACGCTCAAGCAGGAGTCTGCCAAGCACGGGGCTGATACCCAAAGACTTGGCTAACTCCGAGGCCTTAGCCCCTTGTTCTTCTGACGGTGCACTATATTCCCAAACATAATTCATAGTTGGTAAAGTTACGACAAAATATTGAAAACTTTCCCATACCGCCCCTATTTTAACACAAAAACTTTTCCATTTGCCTCTTTCTGCCGTCTCCCGGACAAAACACGCCGAGGCTTCCAAGGAGAGGCTTCCCGCTCACCGATTTGGGTCAACGGAATGGAAAACAGGGAGAAACTTCTTCTTCGGCAAAAAGCATTCTCTCCCACATTTCCGTCTGCCCCATATCAAGCTGCCAACAAGACAAACGAAGAAGAAATCGAAACACTATATATAATTCAAGATTCGAGAAAGAAAAAGGGGATGCTCGGTATTGGCAATGCGAGGCAACTGTGTTTGTGAGCGAAAAGAAGACGTCTCATGTGCAGGATCCATTTGGTCTTCAGGACAGGTGCATTACATACATCCACCGTCCAACCCAAGGCTGGACGGTCGGAGAATATATACTGGCTTTGCAAAGTAAGCTTGCTTCTTCCACCGTCCAGCCTTGGGTTGGACGGTCACGCACAACACCTTTCCTGGTTTGAAGACATACAGGAAGTGCCAGAGAAGCCTTCATCTCCTTGTTCGCCAATCGGCTTCCCTTGTACGCAGTATCGAAGTCACCATCAGCCGAAAGGATATAGAGAGTCATCCTTGTACTGGTTGCTGCCATCACAAAAGTCTTCAACACCATGAGTGAAGAAGTGCTTGAAGCTGTGGTTGACGAATCTGATGAGCCGGCTCATATACGCAAATAGATGTAATACGGCGAACCAAGGATTCCCGAAACACCTATATATAATATAAAGGAACGCGCAGGAGCCACCACCCTCACAAACCTACCGCATGAATTTAATCCGCCCGCGCCCCTCAGCAAACAGAAAAGCCGCCTGACCACAGCGCACTTGCGGGACAAGGATGCACTGGGTCAGGCGGCACAAAAGAAGATTTCAAATTCAGTTTCTCCAAAGTCCGTGCAGGTTGCAATAAGCCCGCGCGAACACCTGTTTGGCGTCTGTGAGGAACAGAGCCACAGGCTTCTCACCGAGCTTGAGTTCCTTGCGATAGACATGCGAATCGGTCACCAGCTCGATCCACTCTATATAATGTTCGGCCAGCATAGGATGCTCGACGCTTCCCACCGTCACCCGGTAGCCGCCCTCCACAGGCTCCACCACAGGCACATGCTTCTCTCGGGCACCATCAGTATCATTCTCCCGGAGCAGCGTCATAGGCTGTCCGCAGCATTGCATCACATTGCCCTGATGCAGTACCTCCACCACACCTCCGCAGATGGAGCACCGATAAACTTCTCTCGCGTTTGTTTTCATGACATTGCAGTTTTATGAGGTTAAACAATCAACAGAGAGCTTTGCCCGGCTCAGGAATCCACATCCAGATATCCAATTCCGTCCTGCTCTCCTTTCACAAAGGTACCACATTTTCCTCACACCGCTCCCCCACTCTTACATATCGAACCACTTTAGATACAAATAGTTGAACGAAAGCACCAAGATACAGACATCGATGAGTACAACAGCACCCTCACAAAGCCAGACCAGCAGCCCCACCTGCCACTCTCACGCCCTTCAGAATCATTTCCGAAAGATAAAGACATAAGTGCAACAGCAAGGCTGCCGGCCTGTAAAAAGCCCCTCCTGCGGGCCGCTGGAAGTCATGGCCAGATTATGCTGCCAGCAGGCAAGGGGCAACGAAATCAGAGAGCGTACTTGTCGAGCTCTTCTTCGTCGAGTTTGTCGAGGCTCTTCTTCTCGTCCTCAGGAAGCACAGTAGCAGAAGCCAGGTCCTTGAGATACTTTTCCTGCTCTGCCTTGATCTGGTCCTCAGTCTTGTTCGAGAAGATTTCCTTGATGGTGGTGTACTCCTCATCTACGTCCTTAATCTCAATGATATAGATACACTTGTTGATGACATCCTTCTGCTGGTCACTCAGAGTCCAGCCTACAGACTCCAAATCCACACTTTCCTTCTTCATGCCAGACCAGCGCTTAGACTGAGCCTTAGTCTTCTTCCACACATCCTTCACGCCTGTGGTGGCCATACCTAACACCTTTGGACCTGCCTTCAGATACTTGGCATAAGAGAGACTCTTCAGTCCCAAAGAGGGCAGAGCCAATGATGCAGTGGCAGTCTGAAGTCCCACGTTAGTAGCGTCAAGCACGATGTCGGCGCTGAGCATGATAGTATTAAAGAACTGCCAGTTCACAGTACCACGCGTAACATACTGACCCTCGGCATCCTCCATGTGTGCAGCCAGATAGTACTTGCCGTCCACGCAGATGGTATCTTCCTTGTAAGTGTAGGTTTCCACCATAGACTTCAGATCCTGCATCTTGTACCAGATGCTATCGACAGCCTGCAGATAGCTATCCATACTCTCATTGCCACTGAGCGTCTTGTCCCATGTCCACTCAAACTCTTTCTTTTCCTTCTTCTCCTTCTTGTCCTTAGCATAAACAGATGGAACTGCAACAAGCATGCAGATGAAAAGCAGTGCAAACTTCAATACATTTTGTTTCATAATGGTTGATAAATAAATTAGTATTTAATGAATAAAACGTCTCACTTCATTCCAAAGCCTAATGGCTCTCGAGCACAAGCGTACCCATATCGCCAGTTTCGCGCGTTATGCTGCGCGAGCGGCTCTCTCCCTCGATGATGATATAGTCAACAGGTTTCTCAAGCACGATACGGAAGGTCTTGTCTTGACCTATCTTGCCCAAGACCCTGCCTCTCTCCTTTGGCTTCACCTTTCCAGACCATCCGGCAGCAAACACCCTCATGCCTCTTGGGTCAAGCAGATAAGAGTCGCCCTTCTCCACCTTGCCACTGATTACCTGATGCTTGTTCACCACCACCGTTGTGTCTATGTTCTGGAACTGCGGAAGGCCCTTCATACGGGTGTAAGAGCTTTGGTATATCTCATCCACTCCTTCTATCTCGGGATGGTTCTGCATAACCTCTTTGGCCAATTTACAACGAGCACTCAGGTTCTTATACTCTACAGAGTCATTGCCAGCGCTCTTGGCTTTATCCGCCAGTTCAAGCGCCCTGCCCATGAGGAAGAATTCCTTGCGCAGGAGAGCCATATCATTTCGCTCTGCCTGTAAAGCAGCCAGGGAATCGTGAGGAGCATCCTTGTGTCCGATGGCCTTGTCGTAGGTGATGATCATTGACTCATAGAAACCATAGTCAGTATGGTGATTCTTCTCGGCAGCAAGCTGTCTGGCGTGGGTGAGCAATGACTCAAAAGTCTCGGTCAAAGCTATAATGGCATATCTACGCTTCTCCTTCTGGCCCAAATCGCTGAGCGACAGAGTGAGCGACTTGATGCCATCGCCGCCCACAACGATATTGGACAACTGGACATACTCATTCTCTCGCGTTTCCAGTTCCTTGTCCACATCACCCAGGGCAAGGTAGTCGCCCGCATCCTCCAGGCTCTTCGACTTGGCCTTGAGTTCCTGAACAGTCTGGAGAAGAGCTTTGAGGCGGTTGATATCCACCACAATAGTAATGACGCGGGCACCGCTGGCCGATTTAGTCTCTGTGCTTTCCCAGCCCGTACTAATCTTCAGTTCGCTCAGCATAGTGGTTATCTCCACGCATGCCATTCCTTCCTTGGGATAGACGCCCATCGTTTCATTCTTCTGCGCTTCTATTCTCGCGAGCTTATCATCCAGTTCGTCCAACTGATAAGTAACCTGGCTGCCGGGCTTCAGCGCCTTGGCCACACACTTGGCACTCATCGGGCTACCCATTTTGGATATTACGAAGGTACGTTCATTGTCCTCAGAGACATTGAAGAGGAAGGTATAAGCAACCGTGTTGGTCTTTGCCCCCACAGCCTCATCGGCCTGCAGCGTGCACTCCCCCTGCCTCTTATCGCCCTCAATATTCTTATTGACGAACTCAATAGTCCATCCTCTTTCACCCGACTCAAATGTGACACTGGCCATATTCTTGTCTGTGAGTTCCTGGCTGGTGGTCACAGTATCGAGTTTCCTGCAACTGATTTCCTGTGCCAGCGTTGTTGCCGAGACAACAACCATCGCTGCACATACCATTGCTATCTTCTTCATTTCTATTCTTAACCTACATTATATATTATATATGTGCACTACTGGCATCACATCCCCACAATATCATCCTCAAAATCGCCTAGTGAGATGATATCATCCTCGGCCACCTTCTGGTTACCCACCATATCGGGCTGCCAGGTGCGCACCTCTATCTGAGGTTTGTCCTCTGACGTGAAGTTCCACAGCAAGAACACATATCCCTCATCGCTATAGTTGGTCGATTTCCACTTCTGGTGCAAGCGTACGCCGTAGAAATTCTTGTTGACCTTCGAGCGGGTAACGCTTCCACAACCACCGATGCCCACTTCTGTGAACTCCACATTTATCCACTTGTTCTTGGCAAAGCACTTGGCCAGGTTGGTCAGATACTGCTTCTTGGTCTGCTTGGTGTATTCCACCTTTGCATTGGCAGTGCCAAACTCCTTGTTGCTCTGCATCACCACCTTACCGGTAATGATAAGAGCCTTGTCAGAGAAGATGGTCTGCATGAAGTTCATATCGTGCCTGTTATAGGCTGTAGCCAGCTTGTCGCACCAACTCATTATGATGCCCTTGCGCTGGATATCCTCTATATCGTTGCCGCCAGAGCATTTCTCGAGCGACTCACCCACGCGGGAAGAGAATGAGAAGCAGAAGTCGGTGATGCTTCCTTGCCTGTCAAACTCCACCACAGCCTCCTGGAAGGTTCCGTTTGCCCAGCTGTCGGCTGCATCAGGCACGATAATCAGGGGGATGTTGCGTGCCATAAAGGTTGTCTTGAAGTTCCAGAGACGGTCGGTCACCTGGTCATCATCACAATGGAAATGCGACACAACCCACAAATCCTGGAGTGTAGCCTTGGCTTCCGCGCTCATCTTAATGCCATCAAGATTAAGTGGGCGGTCGCCTTCACAAGCCGAATTGATTTCGGAGAGCAACGCTGTGAGGTTTGCCTCCATGACATTCACGGGAATGTCACTTGCGATTCCCTTGTCGGGATTAAGTTGCACGTCCAAGGCACGAGTGCTGAGCGAGCACAAAAGTACAAGGGCGCAGATGATTATCTTTCTTGTCATGTTCAACATATGATAGTGTTTCTGATGTCTATTCCTTGAATTTAACACCCAGGGCAGCATTCTGGGGATACTTGGCCAGTTCGTCCTTCTGGCCTGTGGCAACGTTGAAACGCTCCTCTCCATCCGAAAGCACTGCGTTCACATTACCCTGAGCGTCATAAAGCACAAGGAACCATGCGGCCTTGTCCGTGATGTTCTTATACTTGTCAAATGCGGTGATGCTACCATCCTGCTTCATCTTCTTGAGAGCAGCATTCACCTCCTGCACCGTCTTCAAGGAGGCAAGTTGCATGGCTGCTGCTGGGAAAACAGGCACAAGGGGTACTTCCACAGTTTCCTCGGTCTGTCCCTCTCCTTCGGTCAACTGACCACCAGCGCCAGCCACCTGTTCCGTATCGTCACTGGATTCCTTTGTATCGGCCGAGAGAACAAGGGTATTCTTGGTGCCAATAATATCCTTTTTCCTCACATAGAGAAAACAGCGGTGCATGTTGGAGCCTCGCGGCATGGTTATCTCGCTCTTGAGCGTCTTGGAATCATTGACTACGATATCGGGAGACTTCCGCAGCTTGCGCTGTTCAGCCACATATTCATTCACGTTCAAGTAGAACAGCTCCTGTGCTACAGCCAAAGCCTCCTCGGGAGTTGTACAGGTTGCCTCGGCATACACATACTGTTCGGGAGAGCGCTTCACCTTGGTGATAGTTTCCTTCTCCTTGTCGAATTTGCCTTGCGCGTGCAAACTTGCGCATGCTGCCAAGCAGAGTGCCAAGGCGAGCACAAATCTACAGTTAATCGGGGTTTTCATATTCTGTCAAATTAAGGTATTCCTTTCTTACATTATATATAGGTATATAGGGGTACAGCTTACCTCGCACCATCCCCTTCCGGCCTGCTATCACCTGGTCGTCGATAGTGACCGACAACATGTGCATGAAGCCTCCCTGGGGATTGGCCAGCAGCAAGAGTCCCTCAGTGGAGTCTGCTGTGCGGCTCTTGATACCGAAATAAGGGGAGCAACCCTCTTCCTTACGGCAGTAGTTGAGGAACTTCTTCAAGGGCAGGCGAAGGGTATCTGTTGCAAACCCATAGCGTACCATATGCACTTCCATCTGCACTTCGTGCTCCATATCATCTGCCAGCATGAGGTTTCTTACAGAATGGGTGATTTGTCTCGAACTGCACACGTAGGAGCGAGAATGCTTGTCTGTCCGCCTTTCCTTGCCGTCGGCAAGATAAAGCTTACTGGACATCTGCGGTGTCACAATCCACGAACCCTTGACGGGCAAGGGACTGAGATCTGCCATATGATGCCTCACGAGCCGACGTTCAAAGGATGCCTCCAGTTCGGGCATATCGCACCCGCTCATCAGTTGCCAGTTCTTGGGGAAGACCACTTGCAGTATCTCCTTGTCGTTCTTGGCCCATGTGGCCCTGTAGCGATGGTATTCCAGTTCGTCTTCAGTGTATTGGCAGGTACTGTCAATGCTCAAGGCTGTTGTCTCGGAGCCAATGGTGAAGGTAAACGAATACTGCATGGCAAGCCTGCTCTTCTCCTCGCCCGAATAGATATTCAGTTCCAGGAGTTGCCTCTCTAGGAAATCATACGTGGGCGAAGGCTTCATCCCGCGCAATTCCGAAGAGAAGAGTTTCAGTCCGATATGCTCCACCTCGCCATAGGAATTGACTCGCCGGCACACCTCATGCTTCAGGCTCTGCCTGGCAAGTACAGCATCGATGTGCTGTAGCCTCATCGTGGTGAAGCCACCAGCGTGCATGGCGGTGCAGTAGAATGCCCACACCGCCATGACGATGATGTATCTGCTTGCTGTCAGACTGCGCCTGTTCATTTGCATCAGGATTCTTTTAGTCGTGGTTCAAAGGCTCGCTGGGAGTGCCGTCAGCATGATACCAGCGCACCGAATTAACTTCGTTATCCTTCCACACGCCAGTCACCTCGTCACCAGGCTGTGCCACCCGGCTTGTGCCAGGAATGACATGTGCGACCTTGAACTTGAGTGTCCGGCCGTCGAAGGTAGCGTAAGAAACGCGGTAGAGAGCGCCATTGGGCCCGGAGCCGGGCAGGGGATCTTCGACCCTCACACCACCATCTGGGTCTTTTTTCTCGAATGTCTTCTTTACCAGAGCCAACACATAGGTGGCACTCTGCTGTCCGTCAGCCGTCTTCACCTGGATGTTTGCTACATCGGTAACAACCTCGGGAGTTACCACTGCCACAGAGGTAGAGTCGTCGAGCACCACCTCTGGCTGCACGCCTGCTTTCTGCACAGCCTCATCAATGTTCTCATTGGCCTTCACCCATATGGTATCACCATCCTTCAGACTATCCAGGGGTGCATTGTCCACTGCCCAATTGGCATCTACATTCACGGCTGCAACCCGTGTGTTGTGCTCCACGGCAGGCTCCTGAACTGGCTCCTCGTCACCAGGCAAAGCAAACCAGATGCCTGCACCAGCAGCTCCTACTGCCACCGCAGCGCATGATGCGATGGCTATCATCTTGAGTCTTTTCTTTTTATTAGGGTCTCCATCATCGCCGTCAACGGGTGTCAGCTCCTTGCCACACTCGGTGCAACGGAATTCGAACTCGTCAACTTCCTGCACGGCTCTCATCTCCGCCAGCTCACAATCGTCGTAATTGTGGCATACGCCTTTCTTCTTTGCCATATCTTTGTGCGTCTTGTTTATATTATAATTCCTTCAAAGTGGTATCCATAATCTCCTGCGCAATGGTGCGATACTGCTTATAGACGGGGCTGAAATCATTTCCGCCCACCGAGGGATGGTTCTTGATAAGGCCATTGACCACCTCTACACCGAGTTTGCGGCGCAATGCGGCCTTCTGGTCATTGGTGCGAACCTGCGCCAGTTCCTGCTCTATCTTCTCCTTCACCTTCATTGCAAGCTTGAAGTCATTGGAGATAAACTTCAGCGAACCGAAGAAGTCTTTGCCCACACGCTCCCAGTTGTCACCCCAGTCATTGGGGAAGTTGATGGCATCAAAGTGCTCTCCTGTCTCGGGATTCTCCTTCTGGACAAAGAGTCCCATGGCATAACCAAGCAGCAGAAGCGGTCTCATCATCTCTTCGATATCCGCTCCATCCATCTCGAAAAGTGATGGTAGAGGCTTCTTGAATGTCTCTGTATGGAGCACCATCTTGTTGAGTGTTCCCTCGGTGGGGTTACTGAGCAAGTAGTCATACTTCTCCTTCAACACCTTTACATTGGAGATATGCCTCAGCGGGAAGCCTGCTACGGCTGCAATAATCTGTATCTGGTTGGGGTTGGCAGACTCAGAAACATCCTCCGAAGGATTGAAACCCGGACTCACCTGCGTGAACATCTTCACGAGCTTGCCTCTGAAGTCTGTCTTATCCTCGTCAAAACGCGGCAGACGCAACTGTATCATCGGCATCAGTCCGCCTCCAGCGTTCTCAAATGCCTTGTTCTGCTCCTCGGAGTTGAACTGCAAGTAGCACTGAGCCTCCTGCACCCATCCGCGAACCAGTGTCTCCAGCTTCTCATCGGTGCTGTACTCATTACGCAACTTCTCCAGAATATTCACGCCAAGCATCTTGTTGAGGGGATCACTTGCAGCTGCATTCTCCATGGCACTGCGTGCTGCCGGCATACACACCGCCAAGATAATGTTGGTGGCAGTATTGAAATCGGTCTTGTCAAGAAGCCCGGCAAAAGAGCAATCGCCATCCTCGCCCAACATAGCCGCCATTCTGTTTCTGATGTTGGCACAGTTGCTGTCCTGCTTCTCCTTGTTGGCCTGCTCTTCCTTGATGAATATACGCACCTTGGCAGGGTCGTACTTCTTCTCCACAATGGTATTATCGCCCGAAGCCTTTTCGTTGCACTTGCTGTCGGCCTGACTTTCCGCTACCCTGAGCACCTCCGTGAGTACAGCATCATATATCTGCATACCCTCGAGCATGCGTCCGAGGTTGACCACCACCTCCTGCATGAGGGTGGCAGCATAAGCATAGGCCACCACACGGGTATTAGCAGCACAAAGACGGCACTTGGCAGTCTTGTACTTGGCAAACACCTTCTTTGAAGCGCCTGTGATGGCATCACGCAGCCAACCGATATTCTCCCACTCATCGTTGATGGCCTTGATGGCCAAAGTCTGCTTAGTGGCTTCATCCTCTTGCACTCCAGCCTGCTGCTTGAATGCTGCTATGCGGTCTTTGCAGTCCTCGATGAGAATAGCCGAATACTTCTCTACCTCTATCAGCCCCATGGTGCCTGCATGCCACTGGTCAAACAGATATTTCTCGATATGACGCCTTATGGCCGCTGCATAACCTCGTATCTCGGCAGCCTGTATCTCATAGAACTTCCTCACTCCATGCGAACGATAGGTCTTGTCGTAATACTCGTCCACCATCCTGGTGAAGGCTGCAAACCAGCTCTTCTTGTCATCCGTCTTCTGGATATCATCGGCAAACATCTGGGTGCGGCTCTCCCATGTATCGTCGATATCCTTCCAGCGTTTGCTGCTCTCGTTCTCAATGATGGCCTTGGAAAGCATCAGGTAAGAGTTGGCCAAATGCAACTGCTCGCGTGTCTTCACCGACTTGATGGTATCGCGATAGCCTGTGCCTATCTCGTCAATGGAGCGTACTCCATATCCGATACCCTCCTGCCAGAAGTTGTACAGCATCTGGCGGACAGCCTGACGGTCATAACTGTAAGTCACACACTCCTCCACTTCTGCCTCGGGGTACTCCACGCTCTTGATGCCAAAGGCTATGAACTTGCGGCTACGTGTGGTTTTACCGCTATTGTCATACTCTGGACCAGCTCCGTCATTCTCGCATCCCACCAGACGCTCCATCTGTGAGTCCTCACTTCCAACGGTCTTCTGGAAGAGGAAATCAGCGACAGCACTGGGCAGATTGGATTTCAGGTCAAGTACCTTGCCTGCCTGGTTGACATTGCTATACAGATAAGCGGCATCAAACGCGTTGATGCCATCGAGCAGACGACGCACATCACCTGTAAAGTTGTCGCGCTTGCCTGTCACATCATAGGGGTGATATGTGCCCACACTCATTGCATTCAGCTCACAGAGTGCGGCATAGCCATTGGCCTGATAGAATCCGCTGTCATGCTTGGGATTTACCACATTGATTTCGGGTACATAGAGATAAAGGAAAATTTGGTATGCTGTGCCGCCAGCAACGGGCTTGTACTCTTGACGAATCTGCGAAATGGCATCAATGATAGAACCGGAACCGGTTCCGCCAGCCAATCCCGCACAGATATGGAAGGTCACCTTCTGGTCATTGCTTCCCTGGGTCACATGATTTACAGCACCCTTGATGCGGGTGAGGAAGTCTGTTCCATCCACAGCAGCAAGGTTGTTGGCAAAGAGGGTACGTCCAAGACGACGGCGCTGGCCTCCTATTCCTGCTGTCACAAGGGGACCAAGCTTGGTCTGCATCATATCCACATCACCCTCAGAGAGGAATGCCTTGATGCCAGGATACATTGACAGGTTCTGGAACATACTCATGCCCAACCCGTGGATAGACACCTTCTGTGCCTCCTTCAGGTGTACGCTCTTGCCCATTATATTCCATCCCTCACGCGAGTTGAGGTCGTTGTCACTGGAATCCACATACAGATATTCGAGGTGTATGCCATTATCAGGCTCTTCAGAACGGAACTCCTGGAACACACGCTTGCGGAATTCACGAAGGACACCGCCTCCTGTACCGCCAAGTCCGATAATCAGATGATTAGCCATTGTCTTATTGCTTGTTAATTGTTTGTATATTCGATAGGTTATAGGAAACTCATTACTCAGAAGTCATCAGGACTCGAATAGGACGACGAACTGCTCACATAACTTCTCTTGCTGCCGCCATGCTTCTTCTCGCAAAGCATAGCAGCAAGCACAGCCGCCACTATGAAGCCAAGGCTCCAGAGTGATCTTCTCCATATATAATAGGTAAGGGATTTCTGTGCTGATATTCTGAGGCAGGATGCCACCTCGGCCACATTGCCATGCGGAAGGTTTATGCCATCGAGATAGACACCCAGGATGGGGAAGCGATGACCGACGCTCTCTATGACATCCTGCGCACAGTCGGTATCCACAGCGCCGTACATACCCTCATCACCGAGCATCTGCGTCACAAACGCCTCCAGTTCGCCCGCATAAGAACGTGCTTTGAAAGCACCGTACATCAAAGAAAATTGGAAATTGAGGAGGAAAAACAGCAGGACACCAGCGGCCAGAAAAGACACGCCCCTCACAATGTCCTCACTGAGGCAGCGAAGTGCAATATATATGAGTACCATAATGCCCACTGTGGTGAGCAAGCCATACATGATACAGCCAAAAGCTACAGGCAACAATGAGAATATCTGCATCGTCCCATACAAGGTGTGCGCATGCCTTCTCCATAGCAAGCAGGTTTTTGTTTCAGGTAACAACAATAAAAAAAAGCGTGGAAACTGTATATACTAAAACAATAATGATTCGACTTGATGAATTTTGACGATAATACCTGCAAATAACTGATAATAAGGAAAGAAAGTGCAAAAACCAAATCATAAATAGATTTAAACGAATCATAGTTTATTGGGGATATGTGGGAACATTTACGGGAAAGATATTACCTTTGTGGCTGAAATAAAAAACATAGGAACATGAAGATTACCATCATCACAAAGGAATGCAAGACCAAAGACAAAGACGCTCCTGCAAAAGCCAATCTTTGTTTTCGACTCCGAGATAAGGATGTTGACCTCAAAGTCCGTTCCGACATTGAGGTTATGCTTGACTATTGGGACAATGATGCACTTTCCTATCGAAGGACAAAGAAATTACCATCTGACGAGCAGAAGAAAGTCAAGGTTTTGGTGCAGA